>SIRU01000058.1 GCA_004366385.1 Actinomycetota bacterium | reverse complement strand
CCGGGCTCGACCCCGAGCGCGCGTACCTGATCGCGCACCGGGCGGACCGCGACCTCGCCGACCGCGGCGCACAGTCGCTCGATCTCGATCGTCTCGGGGACCTCGCGGCCGACGTCATCGGCGACGACGGCGCCGCCACCACCGTCCGCCGCCTGAAGCGGCTCGACGCGCTCCAGCGCCTCGAGGAGCCGCTGCTGCTCCTCGTCGGAGGAGCGACGGGAACCGGGAAGTCGACGCTTGCGACGGAGGCCGCGCACCGGCTCGGGATCACGCGCGTCACCTCGACCGACTTCATCCGGCAGACGATGCGCGCGTTCTTCTCGGAGGAGTTCATGCCGTCGGTGCACTATTCGAGCTTCGAGGCGCGCCTCGCTCTGACGCGGGCCGAGGAGGAGGAGTCGGGCGACGCCGCGATCCTCGGCTTCCTCGACCAGACCCGCAACGTGCTCGTCGGCGTCAACGCCGCGCTCGAGCGGGCGGCGACCGAGCACTGGTCGATGGTGCTCGAGGGCGTGCATCTTGTCCCCGGCATGGTGACGAGCTCGTTCAAGAGCGCGTTCGTCGTGCAGTGCGTCGTCGCGATCGAGGACGAGAACCTCCACCGCAGCCACTTCTGGGTGCGCGAGTACGCGACCGAGGGACTGCGGCCGCTCGAGAAGTACCTCGAGTCCCTGCCGCAGATCCGCCAGATCCAGGACTACCTCGTCGACCGCGCGCGGCGCTACGACGTGCCGGTGATCGTGAACGACTCGCTCGACCGCGCGATCGGCGACGTCATGGATCTCGTCCTGCGGCGCGCCGAGCAGCTCGTCGCTTCGACGTAGCGGCGCGGGCCGGGCACGTCCGGCACCTACAATGGCCGCGTGGTCGTGCGGGAAGACATCGTCGAGGCGCTGCACGGCGTCGAGGACCCCGAGCTCGGGATGGACATCGTCGAGCTCGGGCTCATGTACGACGTCGAGGTCGACGGGCCGCGGGTGAAGATCCTCTACAGCCTGACCTCCATGGGGTGCCCGGCGGGCCCACTCATCCAGGACGGCATCGTCGACGCCGCGCGGTCCGTCCCGGGTGTCGAGGAGGTCGAGGCCGAGCTCACGTTCGACCCGCCGTGGACTCCCGACCGCATGTCGGACGACGCGAAGTTCATCCTCGGCTTCGGTTAGTGGCGTGGGGGACCCCCATGGTTCCCCCACGAGAGCTCCCTCCTTCGCCGTTCCGACCGGTCGACGGTGGTGAGCCTCCCGGCCGGCCAAGCCGGCCTCCGGCGATGAGACCGATTCGACGATCAACCATCTAGGTGGGTATGCGCAGGACGACCTTCCCGAACTGGGCGCCCGACTCGAGGCGCTCGTGCGCCTTCGCAGCCTCCGCGAGCGGGAAGACGGTGTCCACGTGCACGCGCGCCCGGCCGGAGCGGATCAGCCCGTACGCGGCCTCGAACTCCTCCGGGAGGCCCATCGTCGAGCCGAGGATCGCGAGCTCCTTCCACCACAGTCGGTAGAGGCGGGCGGGCGGGCTGTGCCCGGTCGTCGCGCCGCACACGACGATGCGACCGCCGCGCGCGGCCGCCCCGAGCGAGCGTTCCCACGTCGCCTCGCCGACCGTCTCCACGACGACGTCGGCGCCTGCGCCGCCCGTCGCCTCGCGGACTGCCTCGACGACGTCTCCCTCCGCGTGGTTCACGGCGAGGTCGGCGCCGAGCGCGCGGGCGCGCTCGAGCTTCTCGGCGCTCGACGAGGTGACGATCGTGCGCGCGCCGAGCGCACGCGCGATCTCGAACGCGGCGAGCGCGACGCCACCGCCGATCCCCCAGACGAGCACCCACTCGCCATCCCGCAGGGCGGCTTTGGTCACCAGCATCCGGTACGCGGTCTCGAACACGAGCGGGAACGCGGCGCCCTCTTCGAACGAGAGCGACTCGTCGAGCGGGTAGAGCTGCGCTGCCGGGACGGCCTTCAGCTCGCAGCACGTGCCGTCGGTGTGCTCGCCGATCACGGTGATACGGCCGTCGTGGACGATGCCGGGGTTGATCACGACCCGGTCGCCGACCGAGAGCCCGGTCACACCCTCGCCGAGCTCGGAGACGACACCGGCGCCGTCGGCGCCGAGGGTGCGCGGCTTCGGGACCGACGGCAGGCCCTTCCGCACCCAGACGTCGAGGTGGTTCAGCCCCGCGGCGCGCAGCTCCACGAGCGCCTCGCCCGCGCCCGGCGTCGGGTCGGGGACGTCCTCGTAGCGGAGGACCTCCGGTCCACCGTCCTCGTGGATGCGCACGGCCTTCACGGGCACAATCCTCCCATGACTGCCGCCGAGCTCGAGCGGGTGGCCGTCGAGCTCGGCCTCGACGTCGTCGGCGCCGCCCCGGCTGCGCCCTACGAGGCGACCGAGACGCACATACGCGACCGCCGCGAGCGAGGGCTCTTCGCCGACATGCGCTTCACGATGGCGAAGCCCGAGGTGTCCTGTCACCCGGAGCTGCTCTTCGAGGGCGCACGGACGGTCGTCTCTGCCGCGCTCTGCTACTACGAGGAGGCGCCGCGGCTGGGGCCGGGCGAGGGCCGGCTGGCCCGGTACACGTGGCGCGACACCTACGCGGAGCTGCGCGCCGCGCTCGGCGAGCTCGGCCGACGGCTCGGCGGCCCGTACCGTGTCCTCGTCGACGAGAACGACCACGTGGACCGCGAGGCGGCCGTGCGAGCCGGGATCGCGTTCTACGGGAAGAACACGCTGGCGATCACGAGGCGCTACGGGTCCTGGGTCGTGCTCGGCACGCTCGTCACCTCGGCCGACGTCGAGACGACGCCGGCGCTCGAGCTCGACTGCGGCTCCTGCCGGCTCTGCATCGACGCCTGCCCGACGAGGGCGCTCGACACGCCCGGGACGCTCGACTCGACGAAGTGCCTCTCCTACTGGACACAGGCGCCGCGCGCGACTCCGGAGGAGTACCGCGCCGAGCTCGGCGACAGCGTGTACGGCTGCGACATCTGCCAGGACGTGTGCCCGTGGAACCGGGGAGTCGAGAAGCGACGTCGTGGGTCGTCGGCGCGCGAGGGGTCGACACCGACGGTGGAGCTGCGCGAGTGGCTGGAGCGCGACGAGGAGGAGCTCGTCGCCGAGCTCGACCGCCTGTACGTGCCCCGGAAGGACGCGCGCTGGCTGCGCCGCAACGCGCTCGTCGCTGCGGGAAACGTCGGAGGGCCGGAGCTCGCGCCGGTCGTCGAGCGCCTTGCCTCGGGCGACGATCCGATGCTGCGTGAGACCGCCGAGTGGGCGCTCGAGCGAATGCACGCGAGGGCCGTGCCCGCGTGACGGAGGAGCTCGAACGTCTCGCGGTGCTCGTGCACGAGGTGCGCAGCCCAGTCGCGGCGCTCGCGGCGATCGCCGACGCGTTCGAAGGGTCGAGCGCGGGGGAGAGGCGCTCGCTCGCGGATCTCGCCGCAGGCGCGTGCGACGGGATCGAGCGCGTCGTCGTGGACGCCTCCGTCGCGTCGATCAGGCGCGAGGTCGTCGACCTTGTGCGCCTTGCGCAGGACGCGGCCGCCGGCGCGCGACTCCAGGGATCGACGGTTCGGGTGGTGGCCCCGGACACGGCGCCGGTCTCGGCCGACCCGGTGCGCCTGCGCCAGGCGCTCGACAACCTCCTGGCGAACGCCGCACGCCACTCGCCGGGCGAGCAGGTCATGCTCGGCGTCCGTACCGTGGACGGCTTCGCCGAGGTGGCCGTGTCGGATCGGGGGTCGGGAATCGCGCGCGAGGATCAGGAGCGGATCTTCGACGCCGGCGTGCGACTCGGCGAGAGCGCGGGGGCCGGGCTCGGGCTCGCGCTCGCGCGCGCGATTGCGGAGGCGCACGGAGGCACGCTGACCGTCGCCTCGCATCCGGGCGAGGGCGCCACGTTCACGCTTGGCATCCCGATGGGAGCGGGAGGGCCCTAGCCGCCGACGAGTGCCTCGAGCGTCTGCTCGCGGAGCAGGCGCCCGTCCGCGTCGTGCTCGGAGATCTCGAACGTCGCGCTCGAGGTCTCGACGTCGACGCCGGAGACGGTCGCAATGCGCACCGGCAGCCCCGCAGCGACCTCGTACACCTCCGTGTAGCCCGGCTGCTCGACGGCGACGTACCGCGTGCCCCTGCCAGGTTCGACCCAGACGAACCCGATCGAGGCTCCGTCCCGCGCTCGGCAGACGATGTCGAGCCGTGGGTCGGTCAGCGAGCCCGAGCGGAACTGCCCGTAGCTGCTTCCGCACCACCGGCCCTCCTCGCGCAGCCCGGGACTGTTCGAGCATCCGAGGACCGCGTGGCCGCCGCGTTCGAGGGCCGTCACGCTCTCTGTGGCCACGCCCGTACGGACGACGACCTCCTCTCCGGCCTCGAGCTCTGCGAACCGCTCCTCGAGGCACGATCCCGCCTTCGACTCCGACGTCAGGGAGGCCGTGGCGAGGACGACGTGCGATGTGACCACAACGTCGCCGTCGACACCCTCGAGATCGACGGCTTCGCCGGGCGCCGAGCCGTCGAGGAGCGTCCACGACGCGTCGTCGCCCTCGCCGAGGCAGCCCGCCAGAAGGACCGCCGCGGCGAGGACGACCAGGAGCATCCGGCGTTCCAGCCCGTCAGTTCGGTTGCACGGATGCCCATCCGAGGCGCCGCACGCCGCCGTAGCTCGAGCTCCCGCGGTACGTGCGGGTCCAGAGGTTCGTGCCGTAGGCCTCGCCCTTCGCTTCGATGATGAGGTCCGAGCCGTCGGCATTCCGTGCATAGATCATCCCGATGTGGTCCGTGCTTGCCAAGGCGTCCATTCGGGACGTGTCCGCTTTGGACATGGTCGCGTTGGGCGCGCCGACGCCGGCCTTGAAGTCCGCCGCGGTGTACGGGCCGTGCACGAAGCGGAGCGGGTGCCACTCGTAGTAGCCGCCGTCCGAGGTCGACGCCGACTCGCGCCAGACCTTGAACGTGAACCCCGAGCAGTCGCCGCCCTCACCGCCGGTCCCGGCGACGCCCGGAGGGTCTCCGGGCGAGTCGTCGACGTCGTTGTCGTTCCAGCAGCCGCCCGCCCACTGGTAGCCCTCCCAGCGCGCGCGGAGCGCGGCGGTCGTCGAGGCGTCCCGTGTGATGTGAGAGATCGCGGTGGGGGGGTTGCTGTTGCAGCGCGACGCGACGAAGTTCGTGTGGTACGCGCCAGCCGTTCCGGCCGCGGCGAGCGCGAACGCGGCCACCAGCCCGGCGACGAATGAGCGTGGAGCCGACATCAGCTCACCTCCAGATCGAAGCGGTCGACGAACAGCCCTGCGGGCGTCGAGCCCAGCTGGTACAGCGAGGAGCCGCGGAGGCGGAAGCGCGAGAGCGGCGCCGTCTCCGCCCAGTCGGCCGAGTCGAGCGCCAGCTTGCGCTCGAGCCCGTCCGGGCCGAGCGTCAGGGTGACGAACTCGTCCTCCGTGTCCGTGTAGAGGCGGGCGACCACGACGAGGCGGCCGGCGGAGACTTCGGCGAGCTGCACTTCCGCCACCGGTGTCGCACTCGTGATCAGCCAGCTGCGGCGTGCCCCGGCTGGGCCGGACAACGACACGCGGATCTCCGGGCCTTTCCGCAGCACCACGACCTCGTGGCCACTCGCGAGGGGCCGGGCGGCCGTCGCCCTCCGGCTCTGCGCAGCTGGAGCGAGCGCGCGCCCGTCCTGCGCGGCTGCCCGCATCCACTGCCCGGAAGGCTGTTGGAGGGTCAGCGGAGCGCCGTCCGCGCCGATCCGGACTTGCGACGCGCGTCCTGCGATCGTCGCCACGCCCCTCGCCGCGCCGCTCGCGTCGAAGGTGCGGAGGAGCTGGGTCTCGCGGCCGCCGTCCGTCGTCTCGAGGACGTGGATCGTCCCGTCGGCGCCGAGGGCCATGTCCGCGAGGGTGCCGTTGATCGCGAGCGGCACGGCGGCGTCGGCGGAGCGTGAGCCGCGGCGCCAGCGCAGCACGCGCCGGTTCGCCTCGTCCAGCACGTGGACGGTTCCGTCGCCCGAGACGTCGAACGACGCGCCGCCGATCGGCGTCAGGTTGCGGCCCTGCTCCAGTCCGGCCTCGCCCGGCCCGGAGCCCCACGCGGCCTCGGCCACGCGCTCGCTCGCTCGCGCGGTGCGCCCGAACTCGTGGGCCCCGAGCGCGACGCGCACAGGCGTTCCGAGCGGGAGGCTCCGCTGTGGCGCGGCGGCGCCGCCGTCCGGGAGCGTGATCGTCCCGGTCGCGGCCTCCAGCACCGCGTAGTAGGTGAACCCGGACTCCGCGTGCGCGATCGAGTCGGGGACGAGCGTGGCGAAGCGTCCCTCCGAGGCGCCTCGCTCCTCGCGCAGCGCCAGCCGGCGGAACGGCCCCGTCGTCCCGGGGCGTACGAACACCGAGCCCGAGGCCCGGCACGGCCCGTCCGGTTCGGCGCCGGCTTCGGCGCAGAACACGTCGTAGCGCAGCTCCACGCGCTCTCCCGCCGCGGTGAGCAGCGGAGGAAGGTGGGTCGCCTCGAGCACGGGGATCGGCGGGGAGGGCGCGACTCGGTGCGCCACCGCCGTCCCGGCGAGGATCACGGTGAGGATCCCGGCCGGCGCGCCGCTCCCGATTCCGGCGGCGCCGGCACGTCTGTCCACGCGGTCTCGGTGCACCCTGTGCGGTCCGTCCATGCGAGCCTCCGTTGTCGATTGAGACAACCATAGCTGCCGTCGGACGCAGGCGGCGCGCGCCGTGCGGAAGTTGGCACGCTCTCGGCGCGAAGTTGTTGCGCTACCGGCCGCTGGGCACGCGGCCGAGCTCGCGCTGGAGCCTGCGAGCGCGTTTCGCCACGACGTCGCGGAGGCGTTGCGGGCCGAGGACGACCGTCTCGCCGACGTCGGCGAGCACCTCGGAGAGCAGCCACTCCTCCGTCTTGTAGGGCACGTCCGCGATCGCGGACCGGTCGGTCAGCGAGCGGGCGCCGCGCTCGAGCTTCCAGCGGGCGATCGCCGGGGAGTGGAGGAGTCGCGCCACCCGCGGGTTCCGGAGGTACGACGGATCGAAGCCGTCGCGCGGCTCGAAGCGCTCGTCGGTCATGCGAGCCGCGCGCATGCGGTCGAGGCGGAAGGTCCGCGCGGCGTCGACCGTCAGGTCCCACGTGTGCACGCGCCAGACCGGGAGCTCGCGCTCGATCGTGTACGGCTCGACGCGTCGTAGCGAGGGTGTCTCCTCGCCCTCCTTCAAGTACTCGAGCTCGACGATCCGGCGCTTCTCGGCCGCCTCGCTCAGCACGCGAACGAGAAGCTCCTCGTCCGATGCCTGTCGCGGCTCCGGTGTTGCCGCCAGGTCGAAGCGGCCGAAGGTCTCCTCGAGCTTTCGCCGGACGCGCGCGAGCGGCGTGTGCGCCTCGGCGGCGATCGTCGGCCCGACGTACTCGATGGCGAGCCTGATCGCCCGCGCCTCGAGCGGGGTCAGCTTCGGCGGACGCCGGAAGACGTCGCCGTAGAGCTCCTTGTCGACGCGGACGACGTCGCCGTCGTGCACGGCGTACACGGCGTAGCAGCCGCCGCCGAAGTTGACGAGGTTGAGGAGCGAGAGGTGGTCCTGGAGCTCGTCGAGGGGGATCGAGATGCGCTGCGCCAGCTCGGCGGCGTCCAAGACCGCGGCGCGCTCGTCGCCGCATGCGGCCAGCAGCTGGGCGAGGAGCGCCTGGAGGACGCCGAAGCGCTCCGGCGCCACCGGGCCGACGGGCCGCTCCGGCAACGGCTGCCGCGGATCCGTGCGCCGTGCGCCGGCAGGGACGGGCGGCTCGCCCGTGTGCCCGTCGACGATGCGCTTGAGACCCTCCGCCACCGCCGTGCGCAGCTCCTCGGGCTCGAGCGGCGTCGCGCGGCCGTTCTGCCGGAGCACCCACCCGGCGAGCAGCTCGACGCTCACGAAGTCGGTCTCGAAGACGCCGTCCTCCACCGTGCCGGCGTCCGCGAGCGTGCGCTCGACCCACCAGGCCGTATCCTCGGAGACCGCGATGCGCGCCGTGCCGACCTTCTCTCCGATCTGCCACGGTCGCGGTACGCGGTGGGCCTCGACGTCGAAGTCCTCGGGCACGCGGAAGTCGCGCTCGCGGCGCGTGGCGAAGCGGATGTCCCCGCTGATCCTCGACACCTTGAACGTGCGCACGCCGTCCCGGTCGAGGTCGTGGCCGACGACGTACCAGTTGCCGTCGTCGAGCCTGAGCGCGTACGGGTTCAGCGTGCGCTCGGTCCGGCGGGTGCGCTGCGGGCTCAGGTAGCCGAACTTGACCGTGCGCTGCTTCGAGATCGCCGACTCGAGCTTCGAGAGCCGGCCCGCGAGCTCGGGAGAGTAGTCGGGCGCACTCACGCGGACCCGCTCCGCCGTCTCGGTCGGCGGCTCCGAGAACCCGGAGCGACCGAGCGCCAGGTTCTGGAGCGCGAGCCGGAAGGGCTCGGCGTACGCGAACTTGCCCTCCAGGTAGTACAGAGCGGTCTGGAGCGCGGCGAGCTCGTCGTCGTCGAGCTCGAGCCGGTCGAGGAAGTAGTGCTCGGAGCGCAGCGTGTAGAGCTCCTCGCCCGTGAACTCGTCCCGCTGCGACTGGAGCGGGACACCGAGCGCCGTGAGCTCGGCGCGGTCCGAGTAGAAGCGGCGCGCGAAGGCCTCGTCCGACATCTCGGAGTAGCCCTCCACGTTCGACTTCACGTCGCGTGCGGTGAGCGGGCGCCGCTCGGCCATGAGGAACGCGACGAGCGAGAGCTGCCGGATCAGTTTGTCCGCGTCGTGCGACATGCGGCTCCGAGCTTACAGCGATGAGCCTCGGCCGCTGGGAAGCGGACGGGCTCAGGCGGCGACGGGCTGCTCGAGGTGCTGGTGCGACGGGCAGTAGTCGCGGCCGGGCAGCGGCGTGCGCTGGCAGGCCTTACCCTTGCGCGTCGTCGCGTGGCAGCGGGAGACGCCCCCGTCGAGGAGGCCGGCCTCGATCTGCTGCTCGATGAACGACGTCGCGGCGCCGACACCCTCGCCGACCGCCCACGCGACCTGAGCCTGCGCGGTGATCGGGAAGTACCGGCGAATGTCGGCGAACAGCGCGCGGTCCGGCCGCGCGAAGTAGTGCGGGTCGGCGGCGAGCCGCTCCATCGTCTGCTCGCACTCCTCGAGGACGGCGCGGCGGTACTCGAGCTGCGTCTCGGGGTCGACGTAGGGGTCGATCAGGTTCTTGATCGAGCGGTAGATCGCTCGAGAGTATTGATACATGCAGGAGCGCAGCTGTGCGGCGTGATCGTCTATCGGAACGCTCGTCCTGTCGGGAGAACCCTGTTACCGGGCGGAAAAGAGACGAAGTGAAACCGTCTGCCTGGGGAGTGTAGCGGCTTTCCGGGGTTGTTACAAAGTCGCGGCCGGATCGCCTCTCCGGGCAACGGGGCTCACGGGACGACGCGGCGCACGGCGGCCGCCCGTGCGAACTGGCGAGCATCCGGGAGGGCGCTCGTCGCCTCCGCCGCCGACCCGTAGACGCCCGTGAAGACGATCCAGTACCCGGGGTGGAGGCTCGCATACTGCGAGGAGTCGAGGACGCCCACCGAGCGCAGGCCTGCACGGCGGGCCTCGGCGGCCCGGCGCGCCGCCGCCTGGCGGCCCTCGGTCTGCGGCAGCGACGCGAGCACGACCGTCCAGCCGTCGTCGCCGGCCGGCCACTCCACCGTGGCCAGCGGCACGTCGTCCGAAGGCGGGCCGTCGGAGGTCACGGTCGGGACCGTGGCGAAGCCGCCCGTGGCGGTCAGGACCTCGGGCGAGCTCGCGCCGCTCTCGGTGGCGGCGACCGCGGCGGCGGCGCCGATCGCCGCGGCGGCGAGCGCCAGGGCGGCGCGGAGCGCCCAGCCCTGCCCGGCGTCCCGCGGTCGGCCGATCGCGCCCGGGCCGGGGAGCCGGACTCCGCACTCGAGGCAGAACTCCTGTCCGTCCGCGACCGCCCCCGAGCAGCGCGGGCACTCGTTCATGCAGGCGCTCCGAGCGCCTCGTGCCCCGGCGGCGCCGGTCGGCCGCAGGTCGCGCAGAAGCGCGCGCCGAGGAGCAGGGGCGCGCCGCAGGGGCAGGTGGCCGCTCCCTCGCGACGCAGGCGGCCGGTGCCGTCGAGCAGGGTGTCGATCTCGTGGATGCGCGCTTCGATGGCGACGAGCTCGGCGCAGCGCTCCACGACGAGGCTCGCGCTGAAGCGGTCGCGCTTGTACATCTCGAGCGTGAGGCCGCCGAGGTCGCGGAGGCGCTCCTCGCGCACCTGGAGCAGCGCCTTGCGCTCGCGGCGAAGCTCGCGCGCGGGAGCCGCGACGTAGCGGGCGCCGGAGCGCTCGGTCCCCGGGAGGCGTTGGCTTGGGCTCGACGCCATCCGCGTCAACCCTAGAGCTGGAAGACGACGACGCGGTCCTCGGTCATCTCGCGCACCGCGAACGCGGGGCCCTCGCGCGTGTTCCCCGAGTCCTTGACCCCGCCGTACGGCATCTGGTCGGCCCGGAACGTCGGCGCCTCGTTGATCGTGACACCGCCGAACTCGAGCGCGCCGGCGGCCCGGAGCGCGGCCTTGACGTCGTTCGTGAACACGCCTGCCTGGAGCCCGAACGGCGTGCCGTTCGCGAGCGCGATCGCGTCGTCGAGCGTGTCGTACGGCGTGACCGTGCACAGCGGCCCGAACACCTCCTCGCACGAGACCTTCGCGTCCGGCGGCGCGCTCGCGATCACAGTCGGTCGCAACAGCTCCCCGTCGAGCTCGCCGCCGGCGAGGACTTCGGCTCCGGCCGCACGCGCCTCCTCGATCCACGACAGCACCCGGTCGCGCTCGGGCTGCGAGATGAGCGGGCCGACGTCGGTCGACTCGTCCGCAGGGTCGCCGACCTGGAGCGCCGCGACGCGCGGCAGGAAGCGCTCGAGGAAACCGTCGTACGCGCTCCGCTCGATGTAGATCCGCTGCACCGAGATGCAGCTCTGGCCCGCGAACGAGAACGCGTGCGCGGCCAGCCTCGCCGCGACGTCGTCGAGGTCCGCGTCGGCCGCCACGATGACCGGGGTCGCGTTGCCGAGCTCGAGGCTCACGCGCTTGCGAGCCGCCCGCTCGCGCAGCTTCCAGCCGACGCCGGACGAGCCGGTGAAGGTGATGAGCTTCACGCGCTCGTCCTCGACGAGGACGTCGCCGATCTCGGCGGCCGGCCCGCAGAGGACGTTCAGCCAGCCGGGCGGCAGGCCCGCCTCCGTCTCCAGCTCGGCGAGCAGGAGGGCCGAGAGCGGCGTCTGCGAGGCGGGCTTGAGCACGACGGCGCACCCGGCGGCGAGCGCGGGCGCGATCTTGTGCGCGACGAGGTTCAGCGGGAAGTTGAACGGCGAGATCGCGCCGACGATCCCGACGGGCAGCCGCAGCGTGAAGGCGATCTTGCCCTCGCCGGCGGGAGACGCGTCCATGGGGATCACCTCGCCCGCGAGCTTCCGCGCCTCGACCGCGGCCATCGTGTACGTCGAGACGGCGCGCTGGGCCTCGATCCGCGCTGCTTTCAGCGGCTTCCCGGCCTCGGCGGAGATCGTGCGCGCGACCTCGTCGTGGCACTCGGCGAGAGCCGATGCGACTCGGTCGAGGATGGCGGCGCGCTCGTGGGCGGGAAGCGGCTCGCTCATGGCGCTCTCCGCGGCGTCGAGCGCCCGTCTCGTCTCCTCCGCGCCCGCGCTCGGCACGCGTCCGACGGGCGACCCGTCGTAGGGCGAGCGCACCTCGATCCAGTCACCGGTCTCGATCCACTCGCCTCCGACGAGGAGCCTGCGTTCGATCGCGGTGGTGGCCACGCGGTGAGTGTAGTGGGAGACTTCGGGGCCATGGAGATGCCCGACATCCGCTACGCGTGGAGCGGTGACGTGGCGATCGCCTACCAGGTCGTCGGGGACGGGCCTCTCGACGTCGTGCTCGTGCCCTCGTGGGTGTCGAATCTCGTCTGGCAGTGGCAGTCGCCGCGCTGGACGAGCTTCTACGAGCGGATGGCGTCCTTCTCGCGGCTGATCGTGTTCGACAAGCGCGGAACGGGCCTTTCCGACCGGCCGCGCTTCTTCCCCGATCTCGAGACGAGGATCGACGACGTGCGATCGGTCCTGGCAGCCGTGGGCTCGGAGCGGGCCGCGCTCGTCGCCTCCCACGAGGGCTGCTGGATGGCCTCTCTCTTCGCCGCGACCTACCCGGAGGCGACGCACAGCCTCGTCCTCTACCACCCGTGGCTCGGAGGCGCGGATCATCGAATGCGCGACGTCGAGAGGGACCTGACGGACGTGCGCGACCAATGGGGAACGCCGGCCGATGCCGACGAGATGCTCGCCGTCAGCCCGACGCTCGCGGCCGACGACGCGTACCGCGACTGGTTCGTGAATCTCCTCCGGCTGGGCGCGAGCCCGAGCGGCGCCTACGCGTTCAACCGGATGATGGTCGAGACCCTGCTCGGGTCCGACTTCGCCGACGTCTACCGCGCCATCCGTGTTCCCACGCTCGTGCTCTACAGCCGTTACCGCCCGGACGCTCGCGAGGTGTACGCGCGCGTCGCGGACCTCATTCCGGAGGGGCGCTCGGTCGAGTTGCCCGGAGAGGACTACATCGGCATCTTCCTCGACGAGCCGATGAGGGAGATCGAGCCGTTCCTTCGCTCGGTGCCGTGGCACGAGGAGCCGGATCGCCTGCTCGTCACGGTGCTGTTCACGGATCTCGTGAGCTCGACCGAGAGGCTGGCAGAGCTCGGGGACACGCGGTGGCGAGAGCTCGTCGAGCGCCACCACGAGGTCGTCAGGCGGCTGCTCGCCCGGTACCGGGGAACAGAGATCGACACCGCCGGGGACGGCTTCTTCGCCTCCTTCGACGGCCCGGCCCGGGCGATCCGCTGCGCGCGCGCCATCTCCGACGCGACGTCGGGTCTCGGCCTCGAGGTTCGTGCCGGCGTGCACACCGGTGAGTGCGAGGTCATCGACGGAAAGCCGGGAGGCCTCGCCGTCGTCGTCGGCGAGCGTGTCTCCTCGGTGGCGGCCCCTGGCGAGGTGCTCGCGTCGGGGACCGTCAAGGACCTCGTCGCCGGCTCCGGGCTCTCGTTCGACGACCGCGGCGAGCACGAGCTGAAGGGCGTCCCGGGGAGCTGGCGTCTCTATGCTGTCGCCGATGGCTGACGCGTTCGTGATCGACGCCGTGCGCTCTCCGATCGGGAGGCGCGGCGGCTCGCTGGCCGGGATCCGGGCGGAGGAGCTCGCGGCGCAGGTCATGAACGGCCTCGTCGACCGGCTCGACGTCGACCCGGGCGAGGTCGAGGACGTGCAGATGGGCTGCGTGACGCAGGTGGGGGAGCAGGCGCTCAACGTCGGCCGGCAGGCGGTGCTCGTCGGCGGCTGGCCGGAGACGGTCGCCGCCTCGACGATCGACCGCCAGTGCGGCTCCTCGCTGCAGGCGGCGTTCAACGGCGCCTCCGCGATCCAGGCGGGTCATCTCGACCTCGTCGTCGCGGCCGGCGTCGAGCACATGACGCGCGTGCCGATGGGCTCGAACCTCGGCGACGCCGGCTGGGGCGCGGTGAACGCGAAGATCGGCGAGCGCTGGCCGATCGTGCCGCAGGGCATCTCAGCAGAGGTGCTCGCCGAGGAGTGGAGCCTGACGCGCGTCGAGCTCGACGAGTACTCGCTCGAGTCGCACCGGCGTGCGGTGGCGGCGAGCGACGAGGGCCGGTTCGAGAACGAGATCGTCCCGATCGAAGTCGATGCGGCCGGCGCGGCGGTGCTGTTCGCGGTCGACGAGACGCCGCGACGCGACACGTCCCTCGAGAAGCTCGCGTCGCTCCAGCCGGCGTTCAAGCCCGACGGCGTGATCACGGCGGGGAACTCGAGCTCGATCGTCGACGGCTCGGCTGCGATGCTCCTCGCGAGCGCCGGGGCGGTCGAGCGGCTCGGGCTCGAGCCCCGCGCACGCTGGGTCTCGTTCGGGCTCTCCGGCGTCGACCCCTACCGCATGCTCCACGGGAACCCGCAGGCGTGCGCGTCGGCGCTCGCCAAGGCAGGGCTCACCTGGGACGAGATCTCGGTGATCGAGGTCAACGAGGCGTTCGCCTCGGTCGTGCTCCAGTTCCTCGCCGACACCGGCCTGCACGAGCGCTGGGAGGCCGGCGACGTGAACCCGAACGGCGGCGGGATCTCGCTCGGGCACCCGCTCGGCGCGACCGGCGCGCGCATCACCGCGACGCTCCTGAACGAGCTCGACCGGCGCGAGGCCCGCTACGGGATCGCGACCATGTGCATCGGCCAGGGACAGGCGATCGCGGGCATCCTCGAGCGGCTCTGACTATTCCCGAACTCGATCAGACGTACTGATCGAAAAGGAAGAAAGCGCGACTGGTGCTGATCTAGTTGGCCAGGCACCATGTACCCATGATGTTCGCCTACTTCCTCATCGCATTCATTCTGCTCGTGGGCCCGCTCGCGGTCATGGCAGGGCGCGACTCTCGCGTGGACGAGAACGAGCGCCTGCGCCACTACACGGGCTGACCCGCGCCCGCCGGTCGGCTCACGTCGCTAGGATCGCGCGTCGTGAGCGCCTCCGGCATCCGCACGATCGGCGTCGTCGGCCTCGGCGCCATGGGCTCCGGCATCGCGCAGCTCGCGGTCGAGGCCGGCTTCGACACGGTCGGCCGTGAGGTCAGCGACGAGCTGGGCGAGGCCGCCCGCGGCCGGATCGCGCACTTCCTCCAGCGGAAGGTCGACAAGGAGCGAATGACCGACGACGAGCGTGAGGCCGCGCTCGGACGGCTCTCGCTCACGACCGACCTCGCCGCGTTCGACGGCTGCGACCTCGTGATCGAGGCGATCGTCGAGGAGCTCGAGCCGAAGCGCGCGCTGTTCGCGGAGCTCGAGCGCCTCGTGCGCCCGGACGCGATCCTGGCGACGAACACGTCCGCGCTCTCCGTGACCGAGATCGCCGCCGCGACCTCGACGCCGGAGCGCGTCGTCGGCATGCACTTCTTCAACCCGGCGCCGCTGATGCCGCTCGTCGAGATCGTGCGGGCCGAGCTCTCGTCCGACGAGGCCGTGGAGGCTGCGTACGGGGTGGGGGAGAAGCTCGGGAAGCGCCCGATCCGCTGCCACGACACGCCCGGCTTCGTCGTCAACCGCGTGCTCATCCCGCTGCTGAACGACTGCCTGCGCGTGCTCGACGAGGCGCGCGTCACGCCCGAGGACCTCGACACCGCGATGACGGCGGGGGCGGGGTGGCCGATGGGGCCGTGCACGCTCGTCGACCTCGTCGGGATCGACGTCCACGTCCACGCGTCCGAGGCCCTGTACGAGAAGCTGCGCGAGCCGCGGATGGCGCCGCCGCCGCGGATCGTGGCGATGCGGAACGCCGGGCTGCTCGGCCGCAAGAGCGGCCGCGGCTTCTACACGTACGAGTAGTCAGCGCTCGACGCGATCGAAGCGCGCGTGGCAGAGCGCCGCGATCGACAGCATCCCCAGCACGCGCCCGCCTTCGACCACGGGAAGCGCCTGCTCGCCGGTGTGGAGGAAGCGCTCGGCGGCGTGCGTCGCGCTCTCCCCGCCGTCGAGCACCGCGACGCTGCGCGCCAGCTCCGCGACGGGTCTGTCGCGCACGGCGTCCGCCCGCTCGTCGAGCCCGGCGAGGTCGTCCTCGAGGAACGCGGTGTGCCGCAGCTCTGCGAGGTAGCGCGGGAACACCGCGCGCAGCACGTCGAGCTCGGAGACGACACCGACGAGCCGCCCGTCGGCGCTGGTCACGGCGAGGGCGGGCACCCTCGCCTCGAACAGTCGCGCGACCGCATCGGCGAAGGTCGCCGAGTCGGGGATCGACGCGTCGACGAGAGGCAGGTCCCGGAGGCGGGGCATCAGAGCTGGAAGAGCAGGAGGTACCCGGTCGCGATGACGAGGGAGACGAACGTCACCGGCACCCCGACGGCCAGGAAGCGCGCGAACGAGACCGGCTGCCCGTTGCGGTCGAGGATCCCCGTCGCGGCGACGTTCGCGGCGGCCGCGATCATCGTCGCGTTGCCGCCGAAGCAGGCGCCGAGAGCGAGCGCCCACCAGAGCCCGTCGTCGAACTCGGTGCCCTGGAGGCTGCTCACGACCGGGATCATCGCGGCCGTGAACGGGATGTTGTCCACGAGCGCGGAGCCGCCCGCGGAGCCCCAGAGCACGACCAGCCCTTCGGCGGTCGACGAGCCGCCCGTGAGGTCGGCGAGCCACTCTGCGACGTTGTCGACCACGCCCTGTTCCTCGAGCCCCCCGACCATGACGAACAGGCCGATGAAGAAGAACAGCGTCGACCACTCGATGCGCTCGAGGGCGGCCTCGACGTCGTCGGCGGCGACGAGCAGCATCACCGTCGCGCCGGTCAGGGCCACCACGGCGGGCTCGAGGTGCAGCAGCGTGTGCAGGAAGAAGGCGACGATCGTGCCGATGAGCACTGCCATCGTCCTCCCGACCTTGTCCGCCTCGCGCATGTCGCGCGCGGCGTCCAGCGCTGCGATCTCCTGGGCCCGTGCCGGGTCCACGCGCAGCTGGCTCCGGAACACGAGGGCGAGGCCGCCTGTGACGACGACCAGCGTGACGATCGCGACGGGTGCCAGGTTCACGATGAAGTCCAGGAACGAGAGCTCGGGCCTGGCGGTGCCGATCATGATGTTCGGCGGGTCGCCGATGAGCGTCGCCGTCCCGCCGATGTTCGAGGACAGGATCTCCACGAGGACGAGCGGGATCGGCGAGATGCGCAGGATGTCCGCGATCAGCAGCGTGATCGGGACGACGAGCAGGATCGCGGTGAGGTTGTCCAGGAAGGCCGACAGCACCCCCGTCACGAGCGCGAGGAGGAAGACGAGCGCGATCGGGTTCCCCTTCGACAATTGCGCGACGCGCAGGGCGAGGAAGGTGAAGACGCCGGTCGGCTCGGTCAGCCCGACGATCACCATCATCCCCGCGAGCAGCCCGAGCGTCGCCCAGTCGATCGACTCGATGGCGTGCTCCTGATCGACGGCGCCGGTCAGCACCATCAGGGCTGCGCCGGCCAGGGCGACCTTTGTCCGGTGCACCCACTCGACTGCGATGAGCGCGAGCGCGGAGACGAAGATGACGACGGAGAGGGTGGCCATCCGCGAATGAGCCTATCGGCGCCCGTGGAGCGGCCTCCGGCTGTCAGGGGGCGATACGGTCTCGCGCCATGGCTGCGGGCAGGCGACGAGAGCGGCGCGAAACGGCGCCATGACCGCCGACGCCCTGCTGCTCACCGTCGGCCTCGCCTGCGCCGCAGGCGGCGGCGAGCTCTTCGTCCGAGGCGTCGTCGGGATCGCCGAGGCGGCGCGGATCCCTCCGGGGATCATCGGCGCGACGGTCGCGGCGTTCGCCACCTCGAGCCCCGAGGTCTCGGTCGCGATCACGTCGGCGCTCGACGGGAGGCCGTCGCTGTCGTTCGGGGACGCGCTGGGTAGCAACGTCATCAACGTCGGGCTCGCTCTCGGGATCGTGCTGCTCGTGGGGCCCGTTCGAGTCGGCCGGGGCACGATCCGCCGCGACATCGCGGCAGCGCTCGTGATCCCGCTCCTGACGGTGGCGGTCGCCGTTGACGGGAGCCTGACCCGTGCCGACGCCTGCCTCCTGCTGCTCGCATTCTCGATCTGGCTCGTGACGACCGTCTCGGCGGCCAGGAGGGAGCGGAGCGCGGCGGCGGAGCTGCTCGCGGAGCACTCCCTCCCGCGCGCGCTGCTCGTCTCCGGTGCCGGGCTGGTCGTCCTCGTCGCGGCCGGCCGGCTGATCGTGGTCGGAGCGAGGGGGATCGGCACCGAGCTCGGGCTCGACGCGTTCGTCGTCGGCGTCGTCTTCGTGGCCATCGGCACGTCGGTGCCCGAGATCGCCACGGCGGTGGTCGCCCGCGTTCGCGGCCACGACGAGATCGGCCTCGGCACCGTTCTCGGCAGCAACGTCTTCAACGGCGCGCTGATCATCCCGCTCGCCGTGCTGATCTCGCCGTTCCGCTTCGACTGGTCCGAGGTCGCGGTCAGCCTTGCGTTCGGCCTGGCGCTCGTCGTGGCCGTCCTCCCGTATCCGAGCGCGCTGCTCGGGCGGAGACGAGGGCTCTTGCTCGTCGGCCTCTACTGCCTCTCGGTCGTCGCGCTGCTGCTCGTGAACGGCCGCGGTGAGTAGGAGCCGCTAACAGTCTCCTTACAGCCCGCTTATTGCGGACTCACGCCGGATGTCGATACTTCCCCTGGAACGATGCGGGCACTCGGCGTCCTGTGCGCCGCCGTCGCTGCGGCGGCCGTCGTCGGCTCCGCCGGTGCGGCGGGGCCGAACGCGGGCACCCTCTCGATCGAGCAAGGCAAGGGCACAGTCACGCTCGACGTCCGCGGGAGCATCCTCGGACGGCTCGCGAACGGCACGCTCCGCGTCGTCGACCAGACGCCCAAGGACCGCTTCGTCCCGTTCGTCGTCGGGAAGCGGATGACCACGACCAAGCTCGGCCCCAAGACCACCCTCTACAAGGGCAAAGAGCTCCGCTTCCGGATGCTCGGCGGCGGCACGAGGCTCGTGATCAAGGGCTCCGGGATCTCGGTCTCGGCGGTCGGCCGCGGCTGGGTGATCCTCGACGGCGACCCGCGCTTCGTGGACGACGTGACCGGCTACTACTCGCTCGACGGCGCGGACTGCAAGAGCGACGTGACGTTGTGCGCGCCGCTTCCGGAGCTGCCCGAGCGGTACGTGCTCGGCCCGCAGAAGCCCAAGCCGGTGCCGGGGCGGGGCGCGGCGAAGTGACCCGCTCGGCCCACTCGATCCTCGTGGTCGAGGACGAGGCCTCGATCGCGACCTTCGTCTCGGCCTACCTGAAGAACGCCGGCTTCGCCGTTCGCACGGCCGCGACGGCGAGCGAGGCCGTCGCGGAGCTGGCGGGTGACCCGCCGGCCCTGATCGTGCTCGACCTGAACCTCCCGGACGGCGACGGCGTCGAGCTCTGCCACGGGATCCGCCGTAGCTCCGACGTCCCGATCCTCATGCTCACCGCGCGCGACGACGACGTGGACAAGATCATCGGGCTGGAGGTCGGCGCCGACGACTACATGACGAAGCCGTTCAACCCGCGCGAGCTCGTCGCACGCGTGAAGAGCGTCCTCCGGCGGGCGGCGCCGGGCGAGCGACGGCGCAGCGACTCGGACGAGCTCCGCCACGGTGACCTCGTGATCAACGCGGGCCGCCGCGAGGTGCACGTCGGCGACGAGGAGATCCGCCTCGCGCCGAAGGAGTTCGACCTCCTCTGGGAGCTTCTCGACCACCGCGGGATCGTGCTCACGCGCGACCAGCTGCTCGAGCGCGTCTGGGGCTACACGTTCGCAGGCGACACGCGCACGGTCGACGTGCACGTCCGCCAGATCCGGCGCAAGCTCGGGGACGCGTCGCCGATCGTGACCGTGTGGGGCGTCGGGTACAAGGTGTCCAGCGACCGCACGCCCGCTTCGGCCGCGTAGCCGTCTACCCTTGAGCCCGAGATGCTCGGGACGTTGCGCTTCCGTCTGACGGCCCTGTTTCTCGCTGTCGTGCTCGTCTTCGGGCTGGTCTCGATCGCGCTCGCCGTCCGTCTCTTCCAGAACGTGACGCACGCCGAGTCCGTGAACGAGCTCAAGCGCGAGGCCGCCGGGCTCGCCGGCCTGTACGCCGAGGCGGCGCTGCGCTCGAGCGACGAGGGAACCGCGGCGCCCGAGTTCGCCGCCGACAACCTCGAGCGCGCCACGGGGGACGAGCTCTTCTACGTCGGCCTGTCACCGTTCCCGGGCCAGCGCTTCGGGCTCAGGCAGCTGCCGCGCGCCGCGCTCGGCGACGTGGAGCTCGACACGGAGGCCGTGGTGACGTTCGAGTTCACGCCCCCGGACAGCTCGCGCGAGCTCCTGGCGGCGGCGCAGCCGGTGCAGCTCGTCCAGGGGACGGAGCCGTTCGGCTGGCTCGTGGTCGCCAAGCCCGTGACGGAGCTCCGCGAGCAGTGGGTCACGCTCCTCGGCCGGCTCGCGTTCGCGCTCGCGGTGGGCATCGGGCTCGGCGCGATCCTCTTCTGGTGGCTGTCCCGCCGGCTCACGGCGCCGGTGCTGGCGTTGACGCGAGCGACGCAGCTGGTCGCGGCCGGCCACTACGACGTGGAGATCCCGCACACGAAGGGGAGCGACGAGATCTCGCTGCTGAGCGACCGCTTCGAGCGCATGGTCACGCAGCTCGCCGAGGCCGAGCAGCTCAAGCGCTCGTTCCTCATGTCCGTCTCGCACGAGCTGCGGACGCCGCTGACGGCGATCCGCGGCCACGTCGAGGCCGTGCGCGAGGGCGTCGTCAGCGAGCCGCAGCAGGTTCGAGCGTCGCTGGACATCGTCGCGGCGGAGACGGACCGCCTCGAGCGCCTGGTCGGCGACGTGCTCGACCTGGCCAAGCTCCAGGCGAACCGCTTCACGGTCCGGCACGAGGAGGTGGATCTCGGCCGCGTGCTCGACCACGCCTACCGCGCGTTCACCGAGGAGGCGCGCCGCCGCGAGATCGACTACCGCCCTGCGCACGTGACCGACGCGCCGGTGATCGTCTCCGACGGCGACCGCGTGCTCCAGGTGATCTCGAACCTGCTCTCGAACGCGTTCCGCTGGACGCCCGACGGCGGGCGCATCGCGCTCGGGCTCGCGTCGTCGAACGGCACGGTGCGGGTCGACGTGATCGACTCCGGCCCGGGTGTCCCGCCGGGCGAGCGCGAGCGGATCTTCGACCCGTTCATCTCCAACGACGCGAACGGGACCGGCCTCGGGCTCCCGATCGCGCGCGAGCTCGCGCTCGCGCTCGGCGGGCGCATCGAGCTCGAGGGCGCGAACGGCGGCGGGAGCCGCTTCCGGCTCGTGCTCCCGGCGCAGTCGCCGGTCTAGGCGCTACGCGACGGCGCGGGGCGCGCGCACGACCGGCTCGGCCGGGCGTTCGAGCCGCTCCAGCCGCGCGTCGACGCCGCGCCAGCCCGAGCTGATGAGCTCCACCAGCAGCGCGAGGTCGTCCACGCGGGCATGCCGCTCGGCCGCGAGCTCGCCCTCGATCCGCTCGAGCCTCCTCACCACCTGGTTCAGGAGCCCGCGGACCTCGGCGATGTGCCGCGCGACGGGGAGGACCTCGGTGCGGAGGCCGTCCCGGATGCCTGCCTCGACCTGTGCGGGGATCGACGCCTCGAGGCCCGACGTCGCGGCGGCGAGCTCCTCGACCTGGGCGCGGGCACGCTCGACGACGGCGCCGAGGAGGGCCGGGTCGGCGCGGCCGGCGGCCGCCTGCTCGATGCGCTGCTTCGCACGCTCCAGGGTCAACTCGTCCACCGGCGCGAGGCTACTCTCAGCGCCGGATGGACATCGCCGAGCTCGACTACGAGCTGCCGCCCGAGCTGATCGCGCAGACGCCGGTCGAGCCACGCGACTCCTCGCGGCTGCTCGTGTACCGGAGGGCGGGTGGCGCGATCGAGCACCACCTCGCCTCCGCGCTCCCGCGCCTGCTCTCGCGCGAGCTGGTCGTGGTGAACGACACGCGTGTCGTCCCGGCCCGGCTGCGGCTCCGCCGCGAGACGGGCGGCGCGGTGGAGATCCTCCTGGTCGAGAGGCTCGACGACGGCTCGTGGGAGGCGCTTGCCCGTCCGGCGGGCCGGCTGCGGCCCGGGGAGCGGCTCGGGCCGGTCGAGCTCGTCGAGCCGCTCGGCGCCGGACGCTGGACGGTGCGGCTCGAGGGTGAGCCGGACGGGCAGGCGCCGCTGCCGCCGTACATCCACGAGCCGCTGCGCGACCCCGGTCGCTACCAGACCGTCTACGCGCGCGAGGCCGGCTCGGCCGCCGCGCCGACGGCGGGCCTGCACCTCACGCCGGAGCTCGTCGAGCGGCTGGATCCCGTGCGCGTGACGCTCCACGTCGGGCTCGACACGTTCCGGCCCGTGACGGCGCCGCGGCTCGAGGAGCACGAGCTTCACGGCGAGCGGTACTCGGTCGCGGCGGAGGCGTGGGAGCGGATCGCGGCGGCCGAGCGCGTGCTCGCGGTCGGCACCACGACGGTGCGGGTGCTCGAGACGGTGGTCCGGGGAGCGCCGCTCGACGGCCGCACGTCGCTCTTCGTCACGCCCGGCTTCGAGTTCCAACGCGTCGACGCGCTGCTCACCAACTTCCACCTGCCCCGCTCGACGCTGCTCGCGCTCGTGATGGCGTTCGCCGGCGTGGAGGAGACGCGCGAGCTGTACCGCGTCGCCGTCGCCGAGCGCTACCGCTTCTACTCGTTCGGCGACGCGATGCTCGTGCTCTGAGCACCCGAACCGCCTGGCGAATCGGCACACATTCGGCACGATGCCGTTCCCCATGCGTGCGCGAATTCCCAGTAGGCTCGAGGGTGGGTGGAGGCGAGGGGAGGCCCCTGGAGATTCGCGCAAACTGCGGCGCGTGCCGGTCGGGCAGGAGCAGAGAGCTCGTCGGCCGCAGGCGGGCCTGCTCGTGAGCGGGCGAAGCGCGTGAGCGGGCGGACGACCTGACGGTGTTCTCGGTCACGGCGACCGACGGCGAGGCGCGGGCGGGGCTGCTCGAGACTGCGCACGGCCCGATCCCGACTCCCGCGTTCATGCCGGTCGGGACGAAGGCCACCGTCAAGTCCCTGCATCCGGACGAAGTCCGGGCGCTCGGCGCGAGCGTCGTCCTCGCGAACGCGTACCACCTGCACTTCCGGCCCGGTGAGGACGCCATCGAGGAGCTCGGTGGGCTGCACGCGTTCTCCGGCTGGGACGGGCCGATCCTGACCGACTCGGGCGGCTTCCAGGTCTTCTCGCTCCGGGACACGATCCTGGCGCTCGACGACGACGGCGTCGCGTTCCGCTCGGTGTACGACGGGACACAGGAGCGCTTCACGCCGGAGGGTGTCGCCGAGATCCAGCGCCGCCTCGGCTCGGACATCGCCATGTGCCTCGACGTCTGCCTCCCGGCGGAGGCGCCCCGCCGCGAGCTCGAGCGCGCCGTGGAGCTCACGACGCGCTGGGCCGCGCGTCAGGCCGACGCGCCGCGCTCGCCCGGTCAGCTCCGGTTCGGGATCTCGCAGGGCGGCGCGGATCCCGAGTTGCGCGCACGCTCGCTCGGGGAGATCGCCGCGCTCCCCTTCGACGGGCACGCGCTCGGCGGCCTCGCGGTGGGCGAGTCGCGCGCGGAGATGCTCGACTGCGTCGCCTGGGCGGCGCCCGCCCTGCCCGCGGACAAGCCGCGCTACTTCATGGGGATCGGGGACCCGGAGGGGATCCTCGAGGTCGTCGCGCGCGGTGTCGACATGTTCGACTGTGTGCTCCCGACGCGCACAGCGCGCACGGGGTCGGCTCTCACCTGGGAAGGGCGGCTCAACCTCAGGAACGCACGCTTCGCCCGCGACCCGCGGCCGCTCGACGACGGCTGCCCGTGCCCGGCGTGCGACCGCTTCTCGCGCGCGTACGTGCGCCACCTCGTCACGCAGCAGGAGATCCTCGGGCTCCGGCTGCTGAGCCTGCATAATCTGCGGTTCGTATTCGACCTGACCGCACGCGCGCGGGAGTCGATCGAGCGAGGCACGTTCTCGGCCTTCCGGCAGGAGGCGCTCGCCCGGCTCGCTCCTGCGCCCGAGGAGGAATCGTGGAGTTTCTGATCGTGATGGTGGGACTGCTCGTCGTCATGTACGTCGTGATGATCCGGCCGCAGCGCCAGCGTCAGCAGGTGCAGCAGGCGATGATCGACGGCTGCGGCATCGGCGACGACATCCTCACGACGGGCGGGATCTACGGCACCGTCGTGGAGGCCGAGGGCGACGACCTCGTCGTCGAGCTCGCGGAGGGGATGACCGTCCACATGACGCGGCGCGGGATCGCCGCGGTGCTCCCCCCCGAGGCCGAGGAGGCCGAGGAGGCCGAGGAGGAGCTAGGCGTCGACGGCGACGGCGACGGGGTCCAGTCCCAGCGTGCGGAGGCCGATGAAGCTTCGGTTACCGCAGAAGAAGAAGGGGTTACGGGTGAGGCGACCGCCGAAGAAGCCGTCCCGGATCGCAAGTAGCCTGACGCACCGACCGTGACTCGACGCTCATCCCTCATCGTCGTCGGTTTCCTCGTTGCGGCGCTCGTTGGCGTCGCGCTTCTCGCCGTGCCGAGCTCGCCGCTCCGCCAGCAGCCGACGCTCGGGCTCGACCTCCAGGGCGGCCTCGAGGTCACCCTCCAGGCGATTCCGCCGCCCGACCGCGAGCTGACCGAGGAGGACCTCGACCGCTCAGTCGAGATCATGCGGAACCGCGTCGACAAGCTCGGTGTGACGGAGCCCGAGATCCGGAAGCAGGGCTCGGACCAGATCTCGATCCAGCTCCCCGGCGTGAGAGACCCCGCGGCCGCTGCCGAGATCATCGGGACGACGGCGCAGCTCGAGCTCTACGACCTCGAGACCTCGCTCACGGGCCCGTCGATCTCCGTCCAGGGCTACCCGGTCGAGACGACGTCGCTCTACGACCTCCTGAAGCGCGTGCAGGCCCAGGCGCAGGACGGCAAGTCGGACGCGTACTACCTCGTGAACACGAAGCGGGAGCGCGTCGTCGCCGGCCCCTTCGGGACCGAGCGCGAGGCGCTGCGGAAGGCGGACGGCAAGCTGGGCCCGAACCAGGCGATCTTCAAGGTGCCGGAGAAGATGGTCGTGATCACCTGCGGCGAGTCGGCGGTCGTCTGCCCCGGCGGGCCGGAGGGGAGCGGCGTCCCGTCCACGCGCACGTACTACTACCTCTTCCGCTACGAGCCGCCGGACATCCCGCAGATGACCGGCGAGGACCTGAAGCTCGACGGCACGCGAGCGGACTTCGACACGAGCCCGGGCGGCGGCAACCGGCCGATCGTGACCATGGAGTTCACCGACCGCGGCGCGGACCGGTTCCAGGAGATCACGCGCGCCGAGTGGATCCGCGGGAAGCTCCGCAACGCGCCGCAGCACTTCGCGATCGTCCTCGACCGGGAGATCCGGACGTTCCCGATGATCGACTACACCGACGGCAGCCTGTCGGGCGGCATCGGCGGCGGGCGCGCGCAGATCCAGGGGCTCGAGTCGATCGGCGAGGCGAAGGACATCGCGATCGTCCTCCAGACCGGAGCACTCCCGGTCAAGTTCGAGACCCTCGACCGCACCGACGTCTCGGCGACGCTCGGGAAGGACTCGCTCGCGGAGGCGAAGCAGGCCGCGCTCGCGGGCCTGCTGCTGGTCGCCATCTTCCTCCTGATCTTCTACCGCTTCCTCGGCGTCGTCGCCGTGCTCGGGCTCGGGATCTACGCCGCGTTCCTGTACGCGGCGATCCTGCTCTTCAACGTGACGCTGACGCTGCCGGGCTTCGCCGGCCTGGTGCTCACATTCGGGGTGGCGGCCGACGCGAACATCGTCATCTTCGAACGCATCAAGGAAGAGGTGCGCGCCGGGAGATCCGTGCGCGCCGCGATCACGACGGGGTACCGGAGAGGCTTCCACACGATCGTGGACGCGAACGTCGTGACGATGATCACGGCCGCGGTCCTCTTCGTCGTCGCGACCTCCAGCGTCCGCGGGTTCGCGCTCATGCTCCTCATCGGGACCGCGCTCTCGATGCTCACTGCGGTGCTCGCGACCCGCGCGCTGCTGACGCTGTTGTCGGGCTTCTCGTGGTTCGACAGGCCCTCGTTCATGGGTGCGACCGCGCGTGAGATCCCGCGCTGGCAGCGGATCGACGTCGTCGGCCGGCGGCGCCTCTGGTTCATCGTCTCGCTCGTCGCGATCGGGCTCAGCGTGCTCACCCTCGTCGTCAACGGGCTGAACCTCGGCATCGACTTCGAGGGCGGCACGCAGGTGCGCTTCACGACGGAGCAGCCCGCTGCGCTCGCCACCGTCCGGGAGCAGGTGGCGCAGATCGGGCAGGAGGGCGCGATCGTGCAGGGCCGCGGCGAGGCGCAGGGCCCCGACTCGTACACGAACTTCCAGGTGCGCACGATGGCGCTCACCGAGGCGGAGCAGAACCAGCTGACCCGCGCGCTGACCGAAGAGCTCGGAGCGACGGTCGAGAACATCCGCAACGTCTCTGCGAGCTTCAGCCGACAGATCCTGAGCGGGGCGATCCTCGCGATCATCGTGTCGTTCGCGCTCATCTCGATCTACGTGACGGCGCGCTACGAGTGGCGGTTCGCGCTCCCGATCCTGCGCACGCTCTTCAACGACGTCGTGATCACGCTCGGGATCTACTCGGTGTCGGACCGGGAGGTGAGCGCGGGAACCGTCGCCGCGATCCTCGCCATCCTCGGCTACTCGGTCTACGACACGATCATCGTGTTCGACCGCGTGCGCGAGAACATGAAGCTGATGCCGCGCGCGCCCTTCGCGACCATCGCCAACGTGTCGCTGTGGGAGGTGCTGCGCCGCTCGATGGTGACGACGTTCAGCACGCTGCTCCCGATCGCCGCGCTCTACTTCTTCGGCGGTGCGACGCTCCAGGACTTCGCGTTCGCGATCATCGTGGGCATCCTCGTCGGCGCGGTCTCGACGATCTTCGTCGCGACGCCGCTGCTGGCGACGCTCATGGAGCGCCATCCCGAGTGGCGCCGCCGCCGCGACGCCGTTCCCGCCCTCGCGGGCGTGCAGTCGGTCGGCGGCGGTCTCGGGGACGCGCAGCGCGACGTCAAGGTGCTCGACGTGCCGGTTGCCGAGGAGGACGAGGAGGAGGCCGCCGAGCCCGTCGCCGCAGGCGGCGCGGCGACTCCGCCGCCGTCGGCGAAGCCGGCCTCGAAGCGGGAGCGGCGCCGCCAGCGACGTGCGTCGAGGCCACATGGCCGGACGCGGTAGCGCCCGAGAGCGCGGCTCCCTCGAGACGGTCACCCTCGCCGGCCTGGGCGCGTTCGCCCTCGCAGCGCGGCGTGGGGACGAGCTGGCGGACGAGCTCGCGGCCCGGGTCGGCGTCGAGCGCGACGAGCTGCGGGCGGCGCTGGCGGACGTCGTCGCCGCCTGGCGGCGCGAGGCGCAGCGGCTCGGAGAGTCGACCGGGAGCACGGCTTCGCGACTCGGCTCCGAGCTCGGCGTCGCCTCGCGCGAGGCGGTCGAGGGGCTGGAGCTCCGCGTCGCCCAGCTCGAGCACCGCGTGAAGCTGCTCGAGCGCTCGTAGTGCGCAGACCGGGGATCCCCGAGTGGGGATCCCCGGCCGTGCGAAGGAGCGAGGGGCCTGAAGGCGGACGGCTGCGCGCGGCCGCGATCGCGGCGCAGAGAGCCGCGTGCCGGGGCGAGGGAGTCTCACCCCTACAATCCGCGCATGGCCACGCGCCAGGCAGGGCCGTCGCGGAACCTCGTGCGCCTGTCCGAGATCGCGCAGGTCGCAGCGCGCCACGGTTTCGGGTACGTCCTCCGCCGGAACCGCCTCGGAGACCTGCTGCCGGGACGGGACGGGCGCGAGGAGGACGTCACCGCCTCCGACCGCGGCCGCCGGCTGCGGGAGATGCTGGACGAGCTCGGCCCGACCTTCGTGAAGTTCGGCCAGCTGCTCTCGACGCGGCCGGACGTGGTCCCGCCCGACATCGTCGTGGAGTTGCGCGGGCTCCAGGACGACGTCACGCCGTTCCCGTTCGAGCAGGTGCGGGAGGTCGTCGAGGAGGAGCTCGGCCTGACCGTCGAGCGAGCGTTCCTGGAGCTCGACGAGCTCCCGATCGCGTCGGCGTCGATCGGCCAGGTGCACCGCGCCGTTCTCCCGGACGGGCGCGAGGTCGCCGTGAAGGTGCAGCGGCCCGCGGCCGAGCGGCAGGTCGAGGCCGACCTCGGGCTCCTGTACCAGGCCGCGAAGCTGCTGCAGGAGCGCGTGCGCGCGCTCGAGTTCATGGATCCGCGTGAGCTCGTCGACGAGTTCGCCCGCTCGATCAGGCTCGAGCTCGACTACGGCCACGAGGCGCGGAACGCGGACGCGTTCCACCGGAACTTCGCGCACGAGCCGGGCGTCGTCGTCCCGCGCGTGATCCACGCGTACTCGACCGGGCGCGTGCTCACGCTCGAGTTCCTCCACGGCACGAAGGTCGCGGAGCTCGACCTCGAGGCGCTCCCGCCCGAGCAGCGCCGCGACATCGCGTATCGGATGGCCGACGCGTGGATGACCATGGTCTTCCGCCACGGGTTCTTCCACTCCGACCCGCACCCGGCGAACATCTTCGTGCTGGAGCCCGGCGAGCTCGGCCTCGTCGACTTCGGGCAGGCGGGGAAGCTCACCGACGAGGACATGGCCAAGCTGACGCGGCTGTTCCTCGACGCCGCCTCGGAGAACGTGGACGCGATCCCGCGGCGGCTGCGCGACCTCGGCGTGCGCTACGACCCCGCCCGCGAGGACGAGTTCCGCGGGGAGATCCGCGTGCTGTTCGACCGCTACTACGGCCTGCGGCTGTCGGACATCGACCCGCTCCAGGTCATCCGCGAGGCGTTCGGGCTCATCTACGCCATGAACCTGCGGCTCCCGTCGCGGTTCGTGATGCTGGACAAGGCGATCGCGACCCTGGCGTCGGTCGGTGCCGAGGTGTACCCCGACTTCAACGTCTTCGAGGTCGCACGGCCGTACGCGCGTGGGCTGCTCACCGAGCGCTTCCAGCCTCGCGTGCTCGCGCAGCGGACGTGGAGCGAGGCGCTCGCGCTCGGAGACGTCGCGCGCGAGCTGCCGTACCAGGCGCACGACGTGCTCGAGCGGATGCGCGACGGGACGATCCGCATCCAGTTCGAGAACCCGGGGCTGGACGAGCTCGACGAGCACCTCGACCGCGCGTCGAACCGGCTGTCCGTCGCGCTCATCGTGCTCGGCGGGCTGCTCGGCTCGTCGATCGTCGGGGTCTTCGCCGAGGAGGGGCCCAGGATCATGGGCCTGCACGCTCTCTCGTTCGTCGGGTTCGTGCTCTCCGGCGCGTTCGGGCTCTGGCTCGTATGGGGCGTGATCCGGCACGGGAGGCTGTAGGGGCGAGGCTTGCCTCGTCCGCTTCGCCCGCTTCGGCCGCTCGGAAACGGCCATGGCTGCTCCGGACGGCTGGGGACTCCTTGTTGCGAAATCGCCGGAAAGGACATCTGGCGCGGCGCAGGTCGCACGGCTAGCGTCGAGGGCATGCAGAGCGCCGTCCTCGTCGCGGAGCCGGAGCCCGAGACCAGGGAGTACCTCGGCAGGCAGCTGCGGGTGGACGGGTTCGACGTCCTCGACACCGCGCGCCGCAGCGAGGCGCTCGAGCTCGCCGAGCGCGTCCGCCCCGACCTCGTGCTGCTCGGGGAGCTCGACCTCTGCCAGCGCCTGCGTCGCGGCGAGCCCGGGCGCACGTGGGATCGCAACGTCCCGGTCATCCTGCTCGCGCCGACCTCGGACCCGGACGAGCGCGTGCGCGCGCTCGAGCGCGGCGCCGACGACGCCGTCGGGCGGCCGTTCGCGTACGAGGAGCTGCTCGCGCGCATCCGCGCGCTCCTGCGCCGCAGCACCGCGTCGGCGACGGAGCTCGTCGTGGCAGGCGACATCGTCGTCGACCGGCGCACGCGGCGCGTCGCCGTCCGGGACGCGCTCGTGGCGCTCTCGGCGAGGGAGTTCGAGCTCCTCCTCCGCCTCGCATCCGAGCCGTACCGCGTGTTCACGAAGGAGGAGCTCCTGCGGGAGGTTTGGGGCTACCGCGCCGTGGGGCGCACGCGGACGCTCGAGTCGCACGCCTCGCGCCTACGCAAGAAGCTGCGCGTCGGGCCGGACGACGACTTCGTCGTGAACGTCTGGGGCGTCGGGTACCGGTTGCTGGAGTAGAGGCGAGCCTCGCCTTACAGCATCGCGCCCTCGAGCCGGAGCAGCGCGGTCTTGCGGTCGAGCCCGCCGGCGTAGCCGACGAGGCTCCCGGTCGACCCCACGACGCGGTGGCACGGGAGGACGATGGGGATGCGGTTCCGGTTCATCACCG
This sequence comes from Actinomycetota bacterium, assembly GCA_004366385.1. Classification (GTDB taxonomy): domain Bacteria; phylum Actinomycetota; class Thermoleophilia; order Gaiellales; family Gaiellaceae; genus GMQP-bins7. The sequence continues at coordinate 34,535 of SIRU01000058.1, read as the reverse complement.
TCCCGACGGCCCGCGCCGCGCGCGGGCGGCCGACGCGGGCGGCGAGGGCGCCGTACGTCGTCGTCTCGCCGTACGGGACCTGCGCGAGCTCCTCGAGGACGGACACGGTGAATTGCGGGAGCGCGCGCAGGTCGAGCGCGAGGTCGAACGCGTGCCGCCGGCCCTCGAAGTACTCGCCGAGCTCGCGGCGGGCCTCGTCCACCGACCGCGGCGCGCGGAGGACGCGTGGCCCGGCGATGCGCGCGAGCCGCTCGAGCTGCTCCTCGGGCTCCGCGTCGAACGAGATGGACGCGAGGCCGCGGTCGGAGGCGGCGACGAGGAGCCGGCCGAGCGGCGTCTCGACGACGTCGAAGCCGACGTCGAGCAGTCCGAGCGTCGCGGCAGCGTCGCGGAAGCGGCGGTCGAGATCGGGAGAGACGGTCATGTCGAGGTCCTTTCGCGCAGCTTGCGCACGCCGGTCGAGGCCGCCTGCCTGGCGGCGTCCTCGCTCGAGCCGAGCGCGGCCGCGATCTGGTCGTAGGGGAGGTCGTAGCCGAAGCGGAGCACGACGGCGGCGCGCTCCTTGGGCGGGAGGCCGTCGGTGAGCGGCGCGAGCTCCTCGTAGGCCGGCCGCGAGTCCTCGGCGCCCGTCTCGACGAGCTCGCTCGCGGGCCGCGACCGGCGCAGCGTGTCGATCGCGACGTTCCTGGCGATCGTGAGCACCCATGCGCGCAGGTGCTCGCCGTGCTCGAGCCGCCGGTACGCCTGGAGCGCGCGCAGGAACGTCTCCTGGAAGGCGTCCTCGGCGCGCTCGCGGCCGAGCCGCCTGCGGAGGAGGCCGAGCACCTCGCCGCGGTGCTGCTCGTAGAAGTGCTCGAAGGGCGGGATCGCCACGTCCTGCATCATCACCCTCAAACGGCAGGTGGGGCCGATCTGTGAGCATGTCGGCCGTGCACGCGGCAGTGGTCGGACACGTCGAGTGGATCGAGTTCCTCCCGGTCGAGCGTGTCCCCCGTCCGGGCGAGATCGTGGGGACGCTGGAGTCGTGGGAGCAGGCCGGCGGAGGGGGCTCCGTGGCCGCGATCCAGCTCTCGCTGCTCGCCGACTCGGTGCTGTTCTTCACCACGCTCGGAGTCGACGAGCTGGGGCAGAGGGCGCGCGCGGAGCTCGAGGAGCGGGGGATCGAGGTGCACGCGTCGCTCGTCGAGACGCCTCAGCGCAGAGGGATCACGTACGTGGACGAGGCCGGCGAGCGCACGATCACGACGATCGGCCCGAAGCTCGGCCCGCGCGGGCACGACGACTCTCTCCCCTGGCACGAACTGGCGCGCTGCGACGCGGTGTACTTCTGCGCGGGCGATGTGGACGCGCTCGTGGCCGCGCGGCGCGGACGGGTCCTGTGCGCGACCGCCCGGGAGCTCGGCACGCTCGAGCGCGGCTCCGTCGAGCTCGACGTGCTCGTCGGGAGCGGCAAGGACGAGGCGGAGATGTATCGCCCCGGCGCCCTCGATCCCGAGCCGAAGCTCGTGGTGACGACGTCGGGCGCCCTCGGCGGCTGGGCGCAGCCGGGCGGCCCCTTCACCGCCGCGCCGCCGCCCGAGAGCCGGGCGGACGCGTACGGTGCGGGCGACTGCTTCGCGGCGGGGCTCACGTTCGCGCTCGCCGCGGGGCTCGAGACGCAGGACGCGCTCGCCTTCGCCGCCCGCTGCGGCGCCGGCGCGATGGCCGGCCCGGGCGTGCACGCCGAGCGCGTGCCCATCTAGGACACGCCCCTCCCACGGAGAAGGAGTCGCTCTCTCGTTGCCACGGGTGCAGCAGTCGGTGGAGTGCGAGGGTTGCGAAGTGGTGGAAAGTGGAGTAAGGTGGGGCATCGTGGGGAATCGATCCCACCCGAGCCCATGTTCCACGGCCAGTACGTGCACACGATCGACGAGAAGAGCCGGATCACGCTCCCGGCTCGCTTCCGGCCTGCCCTGGCCGGCGGCGTCGTGCTCACGCGCGGCCTCGAGGGGCAGGTCGACGTGTATCCGCGGGACACGTGGGACGAGCGGATGGCGCGGATCTCGGAGCTCGACCAGCTCACCAGCGAGGGCCGCCTGCTGAAGCGCTTCGTGTTCTCCAGCGCGGCGGTGGTCGAGCCGGACCGGCAGGGGCGCGTGATCGTCCCGCCGCACCTCGCGGAGCACGCGGGCCTGGGCAAGGACGTGGTGCTCGCCGGCGTCAGCGATCACCTGGAGATCTGGGATCGGGCGGAGTGGGAGACGCAGCTGACCGAGATGAAAGGGAGGGCGGGCGATGTTGCCGAACGTCTTGCGGCCCAACGCAGCTGATCACGTCCCGGTCCTCGCGGACGAGGTGCGGGAGCTCCTCGCCGTGCGCCCGGGCGAGAGCGTCGTCGACGCGACCTTCGGAGCGGGAGGGCACTCCCGTCTCCTGCTCGAGGATCTCGGCGGGCGCGGGAAGCTCACCGCGATCGACCGCGATCCGAGTGTGCGCCCGTACTTCGATCGCCTGAAGGCCTCCGCGCGTGGGGCGCAGCTCCGCTTCCTTCGCGGCGACTACGCCGTCGTCCTCTCGCAGCTCGCCGCGAACGACGTGAAGGCCGACGCGGTGCTGCTCGACCTCGGCCTGTCGTCGATGCAGGTCGACAGGCACGAGCGCGGGTTCTCGTACGCCGCCGACGCGCCGCTCGACATGCGCATGGACCCCTCGGACGAGCCGAGCGCGGCCGACATCGTTGGGACGTGGGGCGAGCGCGAGCTGGCGGACGTCTTCCGCCGCTACGGCGAGGAGCGGTACGCGCGGCAGATCGCGCGCGGGATCGTGCGGCGTCGCGAGCAGGAGCCGATCGAGCGCACCGGCCAGCTGGTGGACGTCGTGCGCGCCTCGATCCCGGCGCCTGCGCGCTTCGGCGAGGGCCACCCCGCCAAGCGCGTCTTCCAGGCGCTGCGCATCGAGGTGAACCACGAGCTCGAGTCGCTCGCGGCCGGCCTGCCCGCGGCCTTCGAGATGCTTCGGCCCGGCGGGCGGCTGGCCGTCATCAGCTTCCACTCGCTCGAGGACCGGATCGTGAAGCGCTTCCTCCGCGAGCGAGCGCGCGGCTGCACGTGCCCGCCCGACTTCCCGGTGTGCGTGTGCGGGAAGGAGCCGGAGCTGCGGCTCCTGACCACGAAGGCGGTGCGGCCGTCGCGCTCCGAGACCGACCTCAACCCGCGCGCGGCGTCGGCGCGGCTGCGCGCGGCGGTCAAGGTCTAGCGGTGTCGAGCGTCGCCCAGGGCGCGAGTGTCGCGCGGGGCCGTCCGCGCCGGCAGTCGGCGCGCCGATCACGGCCGGAGACGAAGGCGCGCGGCCTGGGCGGGGGCGTGCTCTGGATCCTCCTCTTCGCCGTGCTGCTCGCCGGAGTCGTCGCAGTCAACGTGGCCGTGCTCGAGCTGAACCTCGAGCTCGACGGCGTCGGCCGGGAGCGGACCGAGCTCGAGTCCGACCTCGCCCGCCTGCGATCCGAGCTCTCGAGCGCGTCCGCGACGGCGCGCATCGAGCGGGTCGCGACAACGGAGCTCGGGCTCGCGCAGGCCGATCCGTCGGACACGGTCTACGTCCGGATTCGCCGGTGACGCGCGCGGCCACGAACCGCCGGATCATCGTCCTCGCGGCGCTGTTCGTGACCCTGCTCGCCGTCGCGCTCGGCCGCGCCTTCTGGCTCCAGGGCGTGAACGGCAAGGCCTACGCGGCGATGGCCGTGAAGCAACACCGGGAGACGGTCGTCGTGCCGGCCGCACGCGGGACGATCCTCGACCGGAACGGGGAGCCGCTCGCGATCGGCCGCCGGACCACCACCGTGTACGCCAACCCGCAGCAGGTCGAGCGGCCGCGCGAAGTCGCGCTCGCCGTGGGCAGGACCCTCCGCCTCCAGCCGGCGGAGGTGTTCGAGCAGCTGGAGGACCGCTCGCGCGGCTTCGTGTACGTCGCGCGCAAGGCGGAGCCGCTCGCCGCCGAGCGTCTCGAGCAGCTCGCCCTCGCCGGGCTCGGCTTCTTCCCCGAGGAGCTGCGCACGTACCCACAGGGGCCTGTCGCCGCCCAGGTGCTCGGCTACGCCGGCACCGACAACAAGGGCCTCGAGGGCCTCGAGCGGTCGCTGGAGAAGAGCCTGGCTGGGCGGCCCGGGAGCCGGACGATCGTGAAGGATGCGACCGGGCGCACGCTCGACATCGTCTCGACGCGGCCCGAGTCGCACGGCAGGAACGTGCGCGTGACGCTCGACCATCAGATCCAGGCGAACGCCGAGGACGTCCTCAAGCAGACGGTGCAGCGCTTCGGGGCGCGTTCGGCGTCGGCGATCGTGATGGACCCGTACACGGGGGCGATCCTGGCCATGGCGGTCGCTCCGGGCTTCAACGCGAACCGCTTCCCGAAGACGCGGGCGGACCGGCGGCGGAACCGGGCGGTCACGGACACCTACGAGCCCGGTTCCACGTTCAAGCTCGTGACGATCGGCGCAGCTCTCGAGGAGGGGATCGTGGCGCCGGGGTCGTCCTTCCGCCTCCCGCCGACGATCAAGGTCGCGGACCGCATGATCCACGAGGCGCACCCGCGCCCGACGCAGCACATGACCGTGCGCGGCATCGTCGAGCACTCGTCGAACGTGGGGACGATCACGATCGCGCAGCGGCTCGGGGAAGGACGGCTGGCGCACTGGATCGACCGCTTCGGCTTCGGGAAGAGGACGGGCATCGACTTCCCGGGCGAGTCGGCCGGGTTCGCTCTGCCGCCCGAGGAGTGGTCGGGCTCCACCATCGGGACCGTGCCGATCGGGCACGGGATCGCCGTCACGCCCGTCCAGATGGCGCGGGCGTACGCCGCCATCGCGAACGGCGGCGTGCTCGTGACACCGCACCTCGTCGACAGCATCGCGGGCAAGCGGGTCGAGCGCGCGCGCGGCAAGCGGATCGTCTCGAAGGCGGTGTCGGCCCAGATGCTCTCGATGCTGCGCGGCGTGGTGATCGAGGGCACGGGCACCGAGGCCGCGATCCCCGGCTACACGGTCGCGGGCAAGACGGGCACCGCGGCCAAGATCGACCCGCGCACCGGCCGCTACTCGCGCTCGCGCTACGTGGCCTCGTTCGTCGGGCTCGTGCCGGCGACGAAGCCGCGGGTCGTGATCATGGTCATGGTCGACGAGCCCGCCGGCGCCATCTACGGCGGCGTCGTGGCGGCGCCTGCGTTCCGCGAGATGGCGCGCTTCAACCTCCAGCACCTCGAGGTGCCGCCCGATGCTCCGCGCCGGCCCGCTGCGGGCTGAGCGCGCAGGCCGTTTCGTTACCGTTCCGCCCGTGGAGCTCGAGGCCCTGATCCGGGCGCTCGCCCCGAGCGAGGTGATCGGAGCCCGGCCGGTCGAGATCGGCGACCTCGCACACGACACGCGCGCGGTGGGCGACGGCGCCCTCTTCTTCTGCGTGCCCGGGTCGCGGGTGGACGGGCACGAGCTGGCAGGGGCTGCGGTGAGGCGGGGAGCGGCCGCGCTCGTGGTCGAGCGTCCCGTGGAGGCAGACGTGCCGCAGCTCGTGGTGCCCGACGCGCGTTCGGCGATGGCGGTCGCGGCGGACGCCTTCTTCGGGGAGCCGACGAAGGAGCTCGAGGTCGTGGGCGTCACCGGGACGAATGGCAAGACGACGACGACGTACCTGCTGCACGCGATGCTGCAGGCCGCCGGACGCGCGCCGGGGCTGGTCGGCACCGTGGAGTGGATCGTCGGCGGCGAGCGGCGGCCGGCGCCGTTCACGACGCCGGAGGCGATCGAGCTCCAGCGGCTCTTCCGCGCGATGCTCGACGCGGGGGATCGCAGCGCGGCGGTGGAGGCCTCGTCGCACGGGTCGGCGCTCGGGCGGCTCGAGCGGGTGCGCTTCGCCGCGCTCGTGTTCACGAACCTCAGCCAGGACCACCTCGACCTGCACGGATCGATGGAGGCGTACTTCCAGGCGAAGCGGCGGCTCTTCTCGGGGGCGCAGCCGCCGCCGGCGGTGGTGTGCATCGGGGACGAGTGGGGACGCCGGCTGGCGGCCGAGCTCGCCGAGTCGCACCGCGCGCCGCTCATCACGTTCGGGCTCGAGGCCGGGGCGGAGGTATGGGCGGAAGGGCTCGAGGTGCGGCCCGACGGGAGCCGGTTCCGGGCCGCGGGGCTCGAGCTGGAGACGCCGCTCCGCGGGCGGTTCAACGTCGAGAACGCGCTCGGGGCGGTGGCGGCTGCGCTGCTGATCGACCTTCCGGAGGAGGCGATCGTCGAGGGGGTGGCGTCGGTGGCCTCGGTGCCGGGGCGGTTCGAGCCGGTCGACGCCGGGCAGCCGTTCGCGGTGATCGTGGACTATTCGCACACGCCCGACTCTCTCGAGACCGCGCTGCGGGCAGCGCGTGACCTCGCGGAGGGGCGCGTGCTCGTCGTCTTCGGCGCGGGCGGGGACCGCGACCGTGGCAAGCGGCCGCTGATGGGGCGGATCGCAGTCCAGCTCGCGGACGTCGCCATCGTGACCTCCGACAACCCGCGCTCCGAGGATCCGCTCGCGATCATCCAGGACGTCCTCCAGGGGGCAGGGTTGGACGTCGAGATCGACCCCGACCGGCGCTCGGCGATCGAGCGGGCGATCGGGCTCGCCGAGCCCGGGGACGTCGTCCTGATCGCGGGGAAGGGGCACGAGCAAGGGCAAGAGGCCGGCGGCGTCGTCCTTCCCTTCGACGACCGCGTCGTCGCTCGCGAGGCGCTGGCGGCGCTGGGCGCGTCCCGCTGACTCGACGATGCCTGTGGACGGATCGGCGCACACTCGTAACGCGCGACGTGTCCGCTGCGGACGTGTCGAGGGTCTGACCCTGGGACATGTCGGTGGGGAGAGATCGTTGCGCTCTTGGCACAGGTCGGCCGCAACGTGGCCGCCGGCTGCTGCTGTGGGGTGCAGCGGGTGATCGTGCTCCGCTGGGCCGAGGTCGAGGCGCTCGGGCTGGGCCGGCTCGAGGCGGACGAGCCCGGACGGGACGTCTCCCGGATCGTCGCGGACTCGCGGGACGCCGGTCCCGGAGACCTGTTCGTCGCGCTGAACACCGGCACCCGCTACGTCGGCGCCGCCCGCGCGCGCGGCGCCGCCACGCTCGTCCCCGACGACCAGGAGGCCGCGCTCGCCGCCCTCGCCCTCCTCGTCCGCTCGAAGTCGAGCGCGCGCGTCGTCGCGGTGGTCGGCTCCGCCGGCAAGACCACGACGAAGGACATCCTCGCCGCGCTCTGCGCTCCGCACGCGCACACGATCGCCGCCGACAAGAGCCTGAACAACGAGCTCGGGCTCCCGCTCACCGTCTGCCGCCTCGAGCCGGCCACGGAGATCCTGGTCACCGAGATGGGGATGCGCGGGCTCGGCGAGATCGCCGAGCTCTGCGCGATCGCCCGGCCCGACCTCGTCCTCGTCTCGCACATCGGCCCTGAGCACCTCGAGCTCCTCGGCACGGTCGAGAACGTCGCCGCCGCGAACGCCGAGGCGATCGCGGCGCTCCCGCCGGGCGGTGTCGCCGTCGTCCCGGCGCATGCGCCTGCGCTCGAGCCGCACCTCGCGCGCGACGACGTGGTCTTCCGCCGCTTCGACCCCGCCGACGCGCACCTGAACGGGCGCACGGGCCACTTCCGGATCGACGGCCGCGAGCTGACGCTCGAGCTCCCGTTCACCCAGCGCCACCTCGCCGTGAACGCGCTCGCCGCGCTCCACGCCTACGACGCGCTCGGCCTCCCGCTCGACCGTGCGCACGAGGGTGCCGCGGCCATCTGCCTCAGCCCCTGGCGCGGTGAGGAGCTCGAGCTTCCCGGCGGCGGCTTCGTCGTGAACGACGCCTACAACGCGAACCCGGACTCGATGCGCGCCGCACTCGAGCACCTCGCCGAGCGTGCCGGCGGGGGCCGGCGCAAGGTCGCGATCCTCGGCGAGATGGCCGAGCTCGGAGACGCAGCTCCGCGCTTCCACGAGGAGATCGGCGAGCTCGCGCGCACGCGCGGCATCGAGGTCGTCGGCGTCGGGGAGCCGGCGCGCCTGTACGCACCGACCGTCTGGGCGCCGGACGCGGAGGCCGCCGTCGAGGCCGCCCGCGCCCACCTCCGGCCCGGTGACGCCGTCCTGGTCAAGGCCTCGAGAGCGGTCGGGCTCGAAGGCATCGCCGACGAGATCGCGAACATCGCCGGAGCATGGTCCCAGTCCTGATCGCCGGCCTGCTGGCGATGATCGCCGGCGTCGTCCTCGGGCCGAGGTTCATCGAGACGCTCCGCGCGCGCAACCTCGGGCAGCAGATCCGCGCCGAGGGCCCGGCCGCGCACGTCGTGAAGCAGGGAACGCCCACGATGGGCGGGCTGCTGATCGTCACCTGCTCGGCGCTCCCCTTCCTCGTGCTCTCGCAGTACACCGCCGAGGGGCTCACCGTCCTCTTCATCGTGCTCGGCTGCGCCGCGATCGGGTTCACGGACGACTACCTCAAGCTCCGCCAGGGCCGGTCGCTCGGGCTCCCCGGGCGCTGGAAGATGCTCCTCCTCGCTGCCGTCACCGTCGGCGCGGCGATCCTCCTGCACCAGACCAGCACGTTCTCGACCGAGATCTACGTGCCGCTCGCCGGCTGGAACATCGACCTCGGCTACCTCTTCTACCCCTTCCTCTTCCTCGTCATCGCCGGCACGGTGAACGGCGCGAACCTGACGGACGGGATCGACGGCCTCGCGGCCGGAACGGCCACGATCATGCTGCTGACGTTCCTCGCGATCGCGGGGATCGCCTGGCTCCGCTCGGGGGCGCCGGGAGAGCGCAGCGACGTCTACCTCGACCTCACGACGCTGGCTGCGGCGCTCATCGGAGGCACGATCGGGTTCCTCTGGTACAACGCCCACCCCGCGGAGGTCTTCATGGGCGACACCGGCTCGATGGCGCTCGGGGGCGCGATCGCCGGCTTCGCGATCGTGACGCGCACCGAGCTCCTGCTGCTCCTGATCGGCGGCATCTTCGTGATCGAGGTGCTCTCGCTGATCATCCAGGTCGTCGGCTTCAAGCGGACGGGGAAGCGCGTGTTCCTCATGGCCCCGATCCACCACCACTTCGAGATGAAGGCGTGGTCGGAGACGAAGATCATGGTCCGCTTCTGGATCGTCTGCGCGATCCTGTGCGCGTCCGGCTTCGCGCTCTTCTACCGCGACTTCCTCCAGATCATCGGGCCATGACCGGCGGGCCGGAGCTCTCGGGCCGGCGTGTGCTCGTGATCGGGCTCGCGCGCTCCGGGCTCGCGGCGTCCGAAGCGCTCGTCGCGCGCGGCGCGCGTGTCGTCGCGTTCGACGTGAACGAGGAGCTCGACGCGGGGAGGCTCCGCGACCTCGGCGTCGAAGTCCGCCTCGGAGGCGAGGAGGACGCGCTGGACGTGCTGCTACAGGGGACTGATCTCGTCGTGAAGAGCCCGGGCGTGCCTGGCTCGACGCCGCTGGTCGCGGCCGCGAACGCGCGCGCGATCCCGGTCTGGAGCGAGCTCGAGCTCGGCGCGCGGCTCCTCCCGAACCCGTTCGTCGGGATCACCGGGTCGAACGGGAAGACGACGACGACCGCGCTTCTCGGGGAGATGTTCCGGGCCGCGCGCGTGCCGGCGGAGGTCGCCGGGAACATCGGCCGCGCGGTCACGTCCCTCGCAGGCACGGTCGCCGACGACGCCTGGGTCGTGTGCGAGGTCGGCGTCCAGCAGCTCGACGACGTGGACACGTTCCGGCCGCGCATCGCCGTCCTCCTCAATCTCGCGCCGGACCACCTCGACCTCTACCCGACGTTCGAGTGGTATGCGGACACGAAGCTCCGGCTCTTCGAGCAGCAGACCGAGGACGACGTCGCGATCGTCCCGCGCGGCTTCGGCGCGATCCCGGGCGGCGCCGCGCGCGTCGAGTTCTCCGGCGACGACCCACTGCCCGCCGAGCCGCTGATCCCGGGCGAGCACAACCGGGAGAACGCGGCGGCCGCTACCGCGGCGGCCCGGGCGGCGGGCCTCCGAGACGACGCGATCGCGGAGGCGCTGCGCACGTTCCCAGGTGTCCCGCATCGCGTCGAGCCCGTGCGCGAGCTCCACGGCGTCCGCTACGTGAACGACTCGAAGGCGACGAACGTGGCCGCCGCCCTCCGCGCGCTCGCCGCCCTGCGCCCGGCGCGGCTGCACGTCGTCCTCGGCGGGCTCGGGAAGAACGAGAGCTACAACCCGCTCGCCGCCGCCTTCGAGCCCGGCGACCGCGCGTATCTGATCGGCCGCGCCGCGCCGGAGATCGCGGCCGCGCTCGACCGAGCGGACGTCCCCTTCACCCACGGCGGCGACCTCGAGACCGCGCTGGGCGCCGCCCATGCTGCTGCCGGCCCCGGCGACGTCGTCCTGCTCTCGCCCGCGTGCGCGTCCTTCGACCAGTTCCGCGACTTCGAGGACCGCGGGGACGAGTTCCGCCGCCTCGTGGAGGCGCTCGCATGAGAGCCGCCGACGGCCGCGTCGACCAGCGGGTCCTCGCCTTCGTCACGCTCGCGCTGGTGGCGTTCGGCCTCGTGATGGTGTACAGCGCGACGTCGGCGTCCGCCGCGCTCGGGAACGGCGACCCGATGAGCTACCTCAAGCGCCAGAGCGTGTACGCGCTCCTCGGCGTCGCCCTCATGCTGCTCGTCGCGCGCTTCGACTACCACCGCCTCCGCTACCTGGCCGCACCGCTCCTGCTCGGCTCGCTCGCCCTCTGCGCCGCGGTGCTCGTCGTCGGACCCGAGATCAACGGGGCGCGCCGCTGGTTCATCCTCGGTCCCGCCAGCTTTCAGCCGTCCGAGCTCGCCAAGCTCTCGCTCTGCCTCTTCGCGGCCGTCTGGCTCGCGCGCCGCCGCCCGCCGCGGACGCTCGGCGAGCTCGCGCGCCCGCTGGGCATCCTCACCGCGATCTTCTGCGCGCTCATCCTGCTCGAGCCCGACCTGGGGACGACGGTCACGCTCTGCGGGACGATGCTCGCGATCTTCCTGGTCGCGGGCGTCCCGTTCCTCCCGCTCGCCGGCGCGTCGCTGCTCGCCGTGGGGGTCGGGCTGCTTGCGATCTGGGTCGAGCCGTACCGGCGCGAGCGCGTGTTCAGCTTCCTCGACCCGTGGAGCGACGCGGAGGACTCCGGCTTCCAGATCGTGCAGGCGCTGATCGGGATCGGGTCGGGCGGGATCACCGGCGAGGGGCTGGGGGAGAGCGTCCAGAAGGTGCTCTACCTCCCCGAGGCGCACAACGACATGATCTTCGCGGTCGTCGGGGAGGAGCTCGGCTTCGTCGGCTCCGTGCTCGTCATCGGCGCGTTCGCGGCGTTCACGGTCGTCGGCTTCCGGATCGCGCTCCGCTGCAAGGACCCGTTCGGGAAGCTGCTCGCGGCCGGGGTCACGGCGCTCGTGTGCGGCCAGGCGGCGATCAACCTCGCGGCCGTGCTCGGGCTCGCGCCGTTGACCGGGATCCCGCTGCCGTTCGTCTCCTACGGCGGGTCGAGCCTCGTCGTCCTGCTCGCGGGCGTGGGGATTCTCCTTAACATCGCCGTCAATGAACGGGTCGTCGAAGCTCGCGTGCCTGATCGCCGCCGGGGGAACGGCCGGGCACGTGCGGCCGGCGCTCGCAGTCGCGGAGGCGCTGCGCGAGCGCGGAGTCAGCGTGACGTGGGCCGGGTCGCCAGATCGCGTCGAGTCGCAGCTGGTACCTGAGGCCGGCTACGAGCTGGACACGTTCCCGATCTCGGGCTTCCCGCGCCGGCCGGGGGTGGCGCTCGTGCGTGCGCTCGCGCGAGCGGTGCGCGCGCCGTTCGCGTGCGCGCGGATCCTCTCGCGGCGGCGGCCGGACGTCGTCCTCGGCGGCGGCGGCTACGTCGCCGGCCCGATGGTGCTCGCGGCCCGGCTGCGCGGGATCCCGGCCGCGCTGACGGAGGCGGACGCGCACCTCGGGCTCGCGAACCGCCTCGCCGCGCCCTTCGCGCGCCGCGTCTTCCTCGCGTACGGCATCCCCGGGCGGGACGGCGCGAAGTACCGCGTCGTCGGGCGGCCGGTGCCGCAGGCGCATCTCGGCGGCGACCGGGAGGAAGCCCGAGCGCGCCTCGGGCTGCCCGCGGAGGGGCCGGTGGTCGGCGTCTTCGGCGGCCTCGCGGGAGCGCAGGCCCTCAACCGCTTCGCGGTCGACACGTGGGGCGAGAGCGGGCCGACGGTCCTCCACATTGCCGGCGAGCGGGACTTCACCGAGCTTCGCCCGCGCGTGACCAGGCCCGACTACGTCCTCGTCGCGGTCGCGGAGAGCTTCGGCGACGCGCTCGCCGCCACCGATCTCGCCATCTCGCGCGCCGGCGGCACGGTCTGGGAGCTCGCCGCCACCGGGACGCCCGCGATCCTCGTCCCGTACCCGTACGCGACCGCCGACCACCAGGCGCTGAACGCGCGCTACTTCGCCGACGGGGGTGGCGCGGTCACTATGCGGCAGGAGGAGCTGGAGCGCGTCCCCGCTCTCGTCGACGAGCTGCTCGCCGACCCGGAGCGCCTGCGCGGGATGGGCGAGGCGATGCGCGCGCTCGCGAAGCCGGAGGCCGCGGACGAGATCGCCGACGAGCTGCTCGCGCTGGCAGGCCGCGGGTGAGCGCGCCGGTCGACGTCCCGGTCGCGCTCCTCGGCTACGGCACGGTGGGATCCGCGGTGCACCGGCTGCTCGAGGACGGCGCCGAGGACATCGCGCGCGCCACCGGCCATCGGCTGCGCGTCGTCCGCGCGCTCGTCCGCGACCCGGGGAGAGAACGCGAGCACGCGCCGGCGCACGGCGTTCTCACCGGCGACTTCCGCCGCATCGTCGACGACGGAGGAGTGGCGCTCGTCGCCGAGGTCATGGGCGGCGTGGAGCCGACGGGCGAGTACGTCGCCGAGCTCCTGCGTCGCGGCATCCCGGTCGTGACCGCGAACAAGCAGCTCGTCGCCCGCCACGGCCCCGAGCTCTTCGAGGCCGCGGCCGAGGGCGGCGCGCAGCTCCGCTTCGAGGCCTCCGTCTGCGCTGCCATCCCCGTGATCAAGCTGCTGCGCGAGTCGCTGGTGGTCACGAACGTCCACCGCGTGCTCGGGATCGTGAACGGGACGACGAACTTCGTCCTCGGCGAGATGGAGGCAGGAAGCACGTACGCGGACGCGCTTGCGGAGGCGCAGCGGCTCGGGTACGCGGAGGCCGATCCAACCGAGGATGTCTCGGGGCTCGACGCGGCAGCGAAGATGGCGATCCTCGCGACGGTCGCGTTCGGGTCTCGCGTCGCGCTCGAAGGCGTCGAGGTCGCCGGGATCGACGCACTGCGCGACGAGCACGTGGCCGCCGCGCGCGCGCTCGAGATGCGCGTGAAGCTCGTCGGCGAGGCGGTGCTCGTTGGGGAGAGGGTCGGCGTGCGGGTCGGGCCGGCCTTCGTGGACGCCCATCATCCGCTCGCGTCGATCGAGGGCGCGTTCAACGCGGTCATGCTCCAGGGCGACGCGATCCGCGAGCTCACGCTCGAAGGGCCGGGCGCGGGCGGGACGGAGACGGCGTCGGCGATCGTGGCCGACCTCGTGTCGGTGCTCGGCGCGTCGGAGGCGGGCTTTCTCCGCGACGACCCCGTCTGGCGCTCGCTCGGCGCGCTCCCGCACGGCGAGCTGCCGTCGCCGTACTACCTCCGGCTCGAGGTCGAGGACCGCGCCGGCGTGCTCGCGCGGCTCGCCCAGGAGCTCGCGAGCGAAGGCGTCTCCGTGGCGAGGCTCGTGCAGCAGCCGGGTGACGGCCACGCCGTGCTCCACGTGGTGACGCACGAGGCGCCGGCCGGGCGCGTGGAGGCGGCGCTGCGGGCAATCCGCGCGCTCCCCGAGTCCCGCGGCGACGCGAGCGCGTTGCCGGTCGTCTCCTCACGCGGCGTCGAGGAGCTCGGCTGGACGTGAGCCTCGCGCTGATCGAGCGGTACCGGTCGCTGCTGCCGGTGGGCGACGCGACACCCGTCGTCTCGCTCGGCGAGGGCTCGACGCCGTTACTCCCGGCGCCGAGGCTGTCCGAGCGCCACGGCGTCGAGCTGTGGCTGAAGTGGGAGGGCGCGAACCCGACGGGGAGCTACAAGGACCGCGGGATGACGGTGGCGGTGTCGAAGGCGGTCGAGGAGGGCGCGGAGGCGGTCATCTGCGCGTCGACCGGGAACACCGCTGCGTCCGCCGCCGCCTACGCGGCGCGGGCCGGGCTGCGGGCGGTCGTGCTGGTGCCGGAGGGCGCGGTCGCGGCCGCGAAGCTCGCGCAGACGCGGATGCTCGGCGCGCGCGTGCTCGAGGTGCGTGGGAGCTTCGACGAGGCGCTCGGCGCGGCCCGCGTGCTCGCGGAGCGCGGGACGCACGTCCTCGTCAACTCGCTCAACCCGTACCGCGTCGCCGGGCAGAAGACCGCGGTGCACGAGATCGTGGAGGAGCTCGGCGGTGCGCCGGACGCGTTCGCGATCCCGTACGGCGGGGGCGGCAACACGACCGCGTACGCCGCGGCGCTCGCCGAGCTAGGGCTCGACACCCCGATCGTCTCGGTCGAGGCCGCCGACCGCGCTCGCACGCTCGCGTCCGCGATCCGCATCGCCGAGCCGGTGCACGCGCCGAAGGTCGCGTCCTCCGGGGCCCGTGTCGTGACCGTCAGCGACGAGGAGATCGTCGCCGCGTGGCGCTCGCTGGCCGAGCTCGAAGGCGTCTTCTGCGAGCCGTCGTCGGCCGCCGGGCTCGCCGCCGTGGCGCGCGGCGCCGCCGTCGGGCGCGTCGTCGTCACGCTGACCGGCCACGGGCTGAAGGACGTCGTCGCCGCCGACCGGCACGCGCCGCCCGTCGGCACGGTCGATCCCGACCCGGACGCGATCGCCGAGGCCGCGCGGTGATCGCCCGCGCGCCGGCGACCTCCGCGAACCTCGGGCCGGGCTTCGACTGCGCGGGTGTCGCGCTCGACCTCTGGAACGAGGTGGAGGTGAGCGAGGGCGAGGGTGTCGCCGTCGAGGGCGAGGGCGCGGGCGAGCTGCCCGAGGACGCGACGAACCTCGCCGTGCGCGCGTACGCGCTCCTCGCCGACCCGGCCGGCAAGCGCTTCCGTTTCGTGAACCGCATCCCGCTCGAGAGCGGCCTCGGCTCGAGCGCCGCCGCGATCGCGCTCGGGCTCCGTGCCGCCGCGCCCGAGGCGCCGGACGAGGAGCTGCTCGCGCTCGGGCTCACGCTGGAGCCGCACGCGGACAACCTCGCGGCCGCGCTCGCCGGAGGCGTGACGCTCGCGTGGGACGGGCGGATCGCACGCGTCGCGGACACCCTTCCGCTCGAGCCGGTCGCCGTGATCCCGCCCGCGCGCGTCTCCACCGACGCGGCCCGGGACGCGCTCCCTGCCGAGATCTCCCACGGCGACGCCGCGTTCTCGCTCGCGCGTGCCGCGCTGCTCGGCGCCGCCGCGGTCGCCGGCGATGCCGACCTCTTCGCGGCGGCGCTCGACGACCGCGTCCACGAGCCGTACCGCGGGAGCGCGCTCGTGCGAGAGCTGCGGGAGTCGCTGCCCGCCGGCGCGCGCGGAGCGACGCTCTCGGGCTCCGGCCCGGCCGTCGTCGTGTGGGCCGAGGACGCGAGCACCTGCTCAGCGGCCCTCGCCGCGCGCTACCCCGACCACCGCGTCCTCCCCCTCGCCGTCTCGCCGCGAGGAGCGCACGCGTGAGCGACCAGCCGCTGGCGGGCCGGCGCTTCTACTTCGTCGGCATCGGCGGCGCCGGCCTCTCGGCGTACGCGAATGTCGTCCGCGGCTGGGGGGCCGAGGCGCGCGGCTGGGACGTGCGCGAGACGATCTTCATGGAGACGCTCGAGGGGATCGAGATCGACGTCGGCGGCGAGCCGCAGCCGCCGCCGGGCTTCGAGGTCGTCGTCTCGACGGCCCACGCCGGCCGCGTCCAGGGCCGGCCGCGTGCCGAGCTCCTGGCCGAGCTCGTGTCCCTGCGGCGCGCGATCGTGGTCGGCGGCGCGCACGGCAAGACGACGACGGCTGCGATGGCCGCGTTCGCGCTTCGCGAGCTCGGCCACGACCCGGCCTGGATCGTCGGCGGCGTCGTCCCGCAGCTCGGGGGCAACGCGGGAACCGGCTCGGGCTGGCTCGTGGTCGAGGGCGACGAGTCCGACCGCTCGATCGCGCTCCTCCGGCCCGAGATCGCCGTGGTCACGAACGTCGAGCTCGACCATCACGCGACCTTCGGCTCGGACGCCGAGCTGCGCGCGTTCTTCGACGAGTGGACGGCAGGCGTGCCGCAGGTCGTCCGCGGCTGGGAGCTCGAGCCCGTCTCGTTCGAGCTCGCCGTTCCCGGCGAGCACAACCGCTGGAACGCCGCCGCGGCGCTCGCCGCGCTCGAGCTCGCCGGGGTCGCGCGCGCGGGCGCCGAGCGCGCGCTCGGGTCGTTCGCAGGCGTCGACCGCCGCTTCCAGCTCGTCGGGGAGCGCGGCGGCGTCGCTGTGTACGACGACTACGGCCACAACCCGACCGAGATCGCAGCCGCTCTCCGGACGGCGCGCGAGCGGACGCAGCGAAGCCTCGTCGCCGTCTACCTGCCGCACGTCCACGAGCGCACGCGACATCTCCACCGGGAGCTCGGCGAGGCGCTCGGGATCGCGGACGCGGCAATCGTGACGGAGATCGTCGACGGCCGCGACGCCCCGCGCCCCGGCGTCGGCGGCAGGCTCGTCCTCGACAGCGTCCCGCGGGGCGTCCGCCGCGGGTGGACGCCGACCCTCGACGACGCGGCGCGGCTCGCGCTCGCCTGGGCGCGGCCGGGCGACGTTGTCGTCACGCTGGGCGTGGGTGAGCCGTGGCGCGTCGCCCGCGCGATCGCCGAGGGGCTGCCCGAGTGACGGTGGCGATCGAGCACGGCTTTCCGCTCTCGCGGCTGACGACGATCGGCACCGGCGGGCCGGCGCGCGCGTTCGCCCGCCCGGCCACCGAGAAGGAGCTCGCGGACGCCCTACGCTACGCCGCCGGTGAGGGGCTCGAGGCCGTCGTCGTCGGGCTCGGCTCGAACCTGCTCGCCGCAGACGAGGGCGTCGACGCGCTCGTGCTCAAGCTCGAAGGCGAGCTCGCGGAAGTGGAGATCGAGGGCGAGACGCTGCGCGCGGGCGGCGGCGCGACGAACGCCGTCTGCCTGCACCGCGCCCGCGCTGCGGGCCTCGGCGGCTTCGAGTTCGCGTGCGCGATCCCCGGGACTGCCGGCGGCGGCGTGAAGATGAACGCGGGCGCGTACGGGCGCGACTGGCAGCAGATTCTCACCCGCGCGCTCGTCGTCACCGCGGACGGCGCGGGCTGGCTCGACGCGGGCGAGCTCGGGCTCTCGTACCGCCACTCGGGGCTGGCGCCGGGGCAGGTCGTGGCTCGGGTCGAGTACCGCCTCCAGGCGAGCTCGCCGGAGGCGATCAAGGCGACAGTGGCCGAGCTCATCGCGCAGAGGAAGGCCACGCAGCCGACGAACAAGCGCACCTTCGGAAGCGTCTTCAAGAACCCGCCGGGCGAGCTGGGGGCGGGGAGGATGCTCGAGGAGTGCGGGCTCAAGGGCCACCGCAGCGGCGGCGCGATGATCTCGCCGAAGCACGCGAACTTCATCGAGAACGCGGACGGGGCGACGAGCGAGGACTGCCTCGCGCTCATGGTCGAGGCGCGGCGGCGCGCGCGTGAGCGGTTCGGCGTCACGCTGGAGCGCGAGGTCGTGCTCGTCGGCGGCATGGAGCTCCCCCCGCTCGAGACGTAGGACCTGCGCGCCGCGCGGCGAACCCAGTTTCCATGGCCGGGGGACGAACCGGGCGCGGATCGCGCCGGCGGACGCGCGCGGCAAGCGTCGTCGTCCCGTTTCCGCGGAGCGCCGCCGGCGATCGCCTGGATCTCGCCGGGCTCGTCCCCTCCGGCCGCTTCCTCCTGCTCGCCGCCGCGCTCGTCGCGGGTGTGCTCGCGGCGTTCTGGGGCGCGCGCGCGTCGTCGCTCTTCGCAGTCGAGCGCATCGAGGTGATCGGCGCCGGGCCGCTCGTAGACCGCGAGGTCCGCGCCGCGACCCGCGACGCCCTCGGCCGCAGCCTGCTCGAGATCGACGCGCCGGCTCTGGCCGCGTCGGTGCGCGCGCTGCCGATGGTCGCGGGCGCGTCGGTCGACCGTGCGTTCCCGAGCACGCTCGTCGTCAAGGTCTCCCCGCAGCGCCCGGTCGCGGTCGTCCGCCGCGGCAGCTCGGCCTGGCTCGCGGCCGGCTCCGGCGAGATCGTCCGGGAGATCGAGCCCGGCACGCACCGCTGGTTCCCGCGGCTCTGGCTCAAGGGCGACGTCCCGGTCGAGCTCGGGCGACGTCTGCCGGGTGACCTGACGACCCCCACCCGGGCGCTGGCGGCGGCCCGCGACGTCAAGCTGCCGCGCCGCGTCCAGGCGGTGCGCTTCGCCGACGGCCAGCTCACGCTCGTCCTCCGCCGCGGGCCGGAGATCCGGCTCGGCGCCTCGCGCGACCTCGTGCTCAAGCTGGCCGTGGCCAAGCGCGTGTTCCCGCTCCTCGCGGACGGCACCGCCTATCTCGACGTCAGCGTTCCGGAGCGACCGGTCGCCGGCACGAGTCTCAACCCTTAGGTTGAGGTTGAAGGTGTGCCGATTGACACGAGCGCGCAGGAACCGTACTCTCGGAGACGAATCGTCCCTGCTAGTCGCACGTTCAACGAGAGCTTCACCTCGAAGGTGGTCGAGACATGAGTAGCCAGCCAGGTTCCTACCTCGCCGTGATCAAAGTCGTCGGCATCGGCGGCGGCGGCTCCAACGCCGTCAGCCGCATGGTCGAGGCCGGCGTCTCCGGCGTCGAGTTCGTGGCGGTGAACACGGACGCGCAGGCGCTGCTCATGACCGAGGCGGACGTGAAGATCCACATCGGCTCGCAGGCGACGCGTGGCCTCGGCGCCGGTGCCGACCCGAAGGTCGGCCTCGCCGCCGCGCAGGAGAGCCGCGACGAGCTGAAGGAGGCGCTGAAGGGCGCGGACATGATCTTCGTCACCGCCGGCGAGGGCGGCGGGACCGGCACCGGCGGCGCCCCCGTCGTCGCCGAGATCGGCCGCGAGCTCGGCGCGCTCACCGTCGGCGTCGTCACGCGTCCGTTCGGGTTCGAGGGCCGGCTGCGCGCACTCCAGGCGGAGCAGGGCGTGCAGAGCCTCGCCGACAACGTGGACACGCTGATCGTGATCGAGAACGACCGCCTGCTCCAGATCGTCGAGCGCTCGACGCCCGTGACCGAGGCGTTCCGGATGGTGGACGACATCCTCCGCCAGGGCGTGCAGGGGATCACCGACCTCATCACCGTCCCGGGCCTCATCAACCTCGACTTCGCGGACGTGCGCACGATCATGCGCGAGGCGGGCTCGGCGCTCATGGGCATCGGCATCGCGCAGGGCGAGAACCGCGCGCTCGAGGCGGCCCGCTCTGCGATCTCCTCGCCGCTCCTGGAGACCTCGCTCGACGGCGCGACCGGGATCCTGCTCAACATCACCGGCGGCCCCGACCTCGGGCTCGCGGAGGCGGACGAGGCGGCGCAGGTCGTGACCGCGTCCGCCGACCCGAACGCGAATGTCATCTTCGGCGCGGTCATCGACGACGCGATGGGCGACCACGTCCGCGTCACCGTGATCGCCACCGGCTTCGGCGGACGTCAGCGCCGCCGCCGCGTCGAGATCCCTGCGGAGGACCGCGAGCGGGAGCGGGAGCGCCCGCCCGTCACCGCGCCGAGCGTCTCGGACGTCGAGATCGACATCCCGAGCTTCCTCAAGGACGACTGACCCTTCCGGGGCCGCGCGGCCCCTGCGAATGGCTAGAGTCGCGTCCCGTGGAGGCCACGTCGCTCTCGCGCACGCCTCTGTATGCGCGCCACGTCGCGCTCGGGGCGCGGATGGTGCCCTTCGCCGGCTGGGAGATGCCCGTCCAGTACGCGGGCGTGATCGAGGAGCATCGAGCCGTCCGAACGGACTGCGGCGCGTTCGACGTGTCGCACATGGGCGAGATCCACGTGGACGGCCCGACCGCGCACGCGTTCCTCCAGGAGATGCTCTCCAACGACCTCGACAAGCTCTCCGACGGCGACGCGCAGTACACGCTGCTGACGAACGAGCTGGGCGGGATCGTGGACGACGTCATCGTCTACCGCCTCGGCCACGGCGCGTACCTCGTCGTCTGCAACGCGTCCAATCGCGCCCCCGTGTACGAGTGGCTGAAGGAGCGCGAGCCGCGCGGGTGCGAGGTGCGTGACGCGTCCGACGAGTACGGGCTCGTCGCGGTCCAGGGGCCGCGCGCGTTCGAGCGGCTCGGCCTCGAGGACAAGCCCGCGTTCACGCACGAGCTGGGGGAGCTGGACGGGATCGAGGTGATGGTCTCGCGCACGGGCTACACGGGCGAGCAGGGCGTCGAGCTCTGCTGCGCCGCCGAGGACGCCGAGGCGCTGTGGGACGCCGTCCTCGCGCGCGGCGCGGTCCCGTGCGGTCTCGGCGCGCGCGACACGCTCCGCCTCGAGGTCTGCTACCCGCTGCACGGGAACGACATCACGCCCGAGACGGACGCGATCTCCGCCGGCCTCGGCTGGGCCTGCGCGCTCGACACCGACTTCACCGGCGCGCAGGCGCTCCGCCGGATCAAGGAGCAGGGGCCTGCGCGCCGCCTCGTCCCCTTCGTGATGGAGGAGAGAGCGGTTCCGCGCCAGGGCATGCAGATCGAGGGCGGCGGCGAGGTGACGTCCGGGACGCACTCTCCGATGCTCGACCGCGGCATCGGCCTGGGCTACGTGCCGGCCGGGAGCGCCGCCCCCGACACCGAGCTCGTGATCGACGTCCGCGGCAGGCCGCGGCGCGCGCGGGTCGTGACGAAGCCGATCTACCGGAAGGAGCAGTGAGTGGCAGCCGCCGAGAGCTACCCCGACGACCTCAAGTACCACCCCGAGCACGACTGGGCCCGCATCGACGGGGACGAGGCCACGCTGGGCGTCACCTGGTTCGCGCAGGACGCGCTCGGCGAGCTCGTGCACTACGAGGCGCCCGAGGTGGGCTCCTCGATCTCGAAAGACGCGTCGTACGGCGAGGTCGAGTCCGTGAAGGCCGTGTCCGACATCGTCGCGCCGCTCTCCGGCGAGGTGCTCGAGGTGAACGCGCGCGCGGTCGAGGAGCCCGAGATCGTGAACGAGGATCCGTACGGCGACGGCTGGCTGATCCGGATTCGCATGTCGGACGCGGTCGAGGTCGACGCGCTCATGGACGCCGAGGCGTACAAGGCGCACGTCGCGGAGCAGTGAGCTACCTCTCGATCACCGACGCCGACCGGGAGGCGATGCTCGAGGCGATCGGCGTCTCGTCGGTCGACGAGCTCTTCGAGCAGGTGCCGCCGGGCGTCCGCCTCGGCCGCGAGCTCGACGTGCCGCCTGCGCTCGGCGAGGCCGAGCTGGCGCGTCACGTCGAGGAGTTGGCGGCGCGCAACGTCCACACGGGCGCGGAGCTCTCCTTTCTCGGTGCGGGCGTCTACGACCACTACGTCCCGGCAGTCGTCGACGTCGTGCTCTCGCGCGGCGAGTTCCTCACCGCGTACACGCCGTACCAGCCGGAGATGAGCCAGGGCGTGCTCCAGGCGATCTTCGAGTACCAGACCGTGATCTGCGAGCTGACCGGGATGGACGTGTCCAACGCGTCGGGCTACGACGGCTGCACCGTGGCCGCGGACGCGACGTTCATGGCGAAGCACGCGCGGCCCGATCGCACGCGCGTCGTCCTTGCGGAGACCGTGAGCCCGCAGGTGCGCCAGGTCGTGAAGACGTACGCGCGCGGCTTCGGGCTCGAGGTCGTGGAGGTGCCGCACGACGGCGGCACGACCGACCCGGACCGCGTCGCGGCGGCCGCGCAGGACGCGGCGGCCGTGCTCTTCCAGCAGCCGAGCTTCCTCGGCTGCCTCGAGCCTGCACCGGAGCTCGCCGAGGCGGCGACCGAGGCCGGCGCGCTCGCGATCGCGCACGTCGACCCGATGTCGCTCGGCGTCCTCGAGGCGCCGGGTGCGTACGGGGCGTCGATCGCGATCGGCGAGGGCCAGGCGGCGGGGAACTGGCCGTCGTACGGGGGGCCGCACTACGGTTTCCTCGCCGCGCGCTCCGACTTCATCCGCCGCATGCCCGGCCGCATCGTCGGCGAGACCCTCGACGCGGACGACCGCCGTGCGTTCGTACTCACGCTCCAGACGCGCGAGCAGCACATCCGCCGCGAGAAGGCGACCTCGAACATCACGACCAACCAGACGCTGCTCGGCCTCGCCGGGCTCGCGACGCTGTCGTGGCTCGGTCCGGCCGGGCTGCGCGAGGTGGGGGAGAGCTGCCTCGCGCTCGCGGCCTACGCGCACGAGCGGGTCCCGCTCGAGCCCGCGTTCGACGCGCCCGCGTTCAAGGAGGTCGCGTTCCGGACGCCGATGCCGGCGCGCGAGGTCGTCCGCCGCGCGCGCGAGCGCGGCGTGCATCCCGGCTACGCGCTCGGCCGCGACTACCAGGGGATGGACGACGTCCTGCTCGTCTCCGTGACGGAGAGGCGGACGGTCGAGGACGTCGACCGCCTCGCGGAGGTGCTCGAGGAGGTGTGCTCGTGAGGAGCCCGCTCGGGCGTCGCCACTCCCTCCGTTTCCTCCCCCCGGGGGCGCTCTCGCGCCCTGCCCCCGCTTTCGAGCCTAGCGGCGAAGTCGTCACGCGTGGGTCACATTTCTCCGCCGATAGCGCGACGGTTTCTGTGGATGGGGGAGCGAGTGCAACGGAGGGGCGGTCATGAGCGCCGAGCTGCCGTTCCACGAGCCGGGGCGCGCCTGGCCGCCGGCGCCGCTGATCTTCGAGCGCTCGCGCTCCGGTCGCCGGGCGGGGCGGCCGCCGCGGCCCGATCTCCCCGTGCCCGAGCTCCCCGACGGCCTGCGCCGCAAGCGGCCGCCGCGTCTCCCCGAGCTCTCGGAGCCCGAGCTCGTCCGCCACTTCACGGCGCTCGCCGACCGCACCTTCGGCGTCGACACGGGCTTCTACCCGCTCGGCTCCTGCACCATGAAGCACAACCCGCGCGTCCACGAGCGACTCGCCTCACTCCCCGGCTTCCGCGACCTGCACCCGCACCAGGAGGACGAGGCCGCGCAGGGCGCGCTCGAGCTCATGTGGCGACTCCAGGAGATCCTCGCCGAGATCGCCGGGCTGCCCGCGGTGACGCTGCAGCCGGCCGCGGGGTCGCAGGGCGAGCTCACCGGCCTCATGCTCATGCGCGCGTACTTCGCCGACCGCGGGGAGGAGCGGGACACGATCATCACCGCCGACACCGCGCACGGCACGAACCCCGCCAGCGTGACGATGGCCGGGTACAAGCTGGAGAAGGTCGAGACGGACGCGCGCGGGAACCTCGACCTCGACGACCTGCGCGGCAAGGTCGACGAGCGCACGGCCGGCCTCATGCTCACGAACCCCTCGACGCTCGGGCTCTTCGACGAGGGGATCGAGGAGGTCGCACGGATCTTCCACGACGCCGGCGCGCTCCTCTACTACGACGGCGCGAACCTGAACGCCGTCGTCGGCCGCTCGCGGCCCGGCGACATGGGCTTCGACATCGTCCACTACAACCTGCACAAGACCTTCTCGCAGCCGCACGGCGGCGGCGGGCCCGGCGGCGGGCCGGTGGCGGTGCGCGACACGATCGAGCCGTTCCTCCCGGTGCCCCGCGTGGTCCGCGACGGCGACGCGTTCCGCCTCGACTCCGACCACCCGAAGACGATCGGCCGCGTTCGCGGCTTCGCCGGGCCGTTCGGCGTCTTCGTGCGCTCGTACGCGTACATGCGCGCGTACGGCCCGGCGCTCCGCGAGATGTCCGAGACCGCGGTGCTGAACGCCAACTACGTCCTCGCGCGCCTGAAGGACGTGTACGACCTCCCGTACGACCGGCACTGCATGCACGAGTTCGTGCTCTCCGCACGCGGGCTGAAGCGCGAGCACGGCGTCACGGCGCTCGACGTCGCGAAGCGGCTCATGGACTACGGGATCCACCCGCCGACGATCTACTTCCCGCTCGTAGTGCCCGAGGCGCTGATGATCGAGCCGACCGAGACGGAGCCGAAGGAGCGGCTCGACGAGTTCGTCGACGCGATGCGCGCGATCGCCCGCGAGGCGGCGGAGTCACCCGACGTGCTGCACGAGGCGCCGCACGGCCGGCCCGTGCGCCGGCTCGACGAGGTGCGGGCCGCGAAGCAGCCGGTCGTGCGATACTCGTTCGACGACGACCCGGCGCTCGTCGGCTGAGAGGAGGCTTGCGCTGCACGTACTGCGCATCGACCACCGCGTCCGCGACTTCGACGCGTGGAAGCAGGCGTTCGACTCCGATCCCGCCGGACGCGAGGCCGGCGGTGTGCGCGCATACCGCGTCGGCCGCTCGCCCGATGACCCGAACCACGTGCTCGTCGACCTCGAGTTCGACTCGGCGGCTGCGGCCGGGGCGTTCGGTGACCGGCTGCGCGCGATCTGGGCCGAGGCCGGGCCGCGCCTCGGCCTCGAGAGCCCGAGCGCTCGCGTGATCGAGGTCGTCGAGACGCACGCGTACTGACGCCGCGCGCCGCCTCCTACTCCTGCGCGGCCGGCTCCCAGAGCTCGAAGCGGTTGCCCTCTGGGTCAACGGCCCACCCGAAGCGGCCGATCCCTTCGAGGAGCTCGACGCGCTCGTCGACCTCGACGCCCGCTTCGGTCAGCTGCGCGCGCATCGCGTCCAAGTCCGAGACGGTGAAGTTCACCATCGCGCCCTTCTCCGCCGGCCAGTAGTCCGTGTCCTCGCGGAACGGCGCCCACACGTAGTTCGCGTTCGCGCCCTGGAACACGACGTACCCGTCGAGCAGCGGCACGCCGAGGTGCTCGACGTACCACTGTTGCAGCGCCTCGGGGTCCTGCGCGCGGAAGAACACGCCGCCGATGCCCGTGACGCGCTCCACGCTACGCGCTCGTCAACCCTCGCGACGCGACGCAGGAGGCGTGCCCATGCGTCCGCCCACTCGCCCACCGCCGGCTCCGGGCGTGACGTCGAGGTACCCGACCTCGACCGGCCGCTCCAGCCGGATCGGAGGATGCGCCCGCAGCGCGCGCAGCACGTCCACGTCGCCCCAGGGGTCCGACTCGGTCAGCCAGTCATGCCGGCCCAGGCGGACGAGGCAGCCGAGACGCCTCACGTTCACGAGCTCGAGACTACTCGCTCGGAGGCGAGCTGGCCGCAGGCGGCGTCGATGTCGCGGCCTCGCGTGAGGCGCACCGTCGCCGGGATGCCCGCGCGCTCGAGCACGCGCTTGAACGCCTCGATCGCCGAGCGCGACGAGCCCTCGAACGACCCGGTCGGGTTGTACGGGATGAGGTTCACCTTGAAGACGCCCGGCTCGAGCACGGCGGCGAGACAGCGTCCCGCCGCCGGCGAGTCGTTCACGCCGGCGAGCATGACGTACTCGACGAAGACCTTCCGCCGCCTGAGCTCGAAGTAGCGGCGGCACTCCGCGAGCACGTCCGCGAGCGGGTAGCGCTCCTCGACCGGCATGAGCTCGGCGCGCACCCCTGGGTCGGCGGCGTGGAGCGAGAGCGCGAGCCGGATCGGCTCCTCGACCTCGTCCACGAACCGTCGGAGCCCGGGCATCCAGCCGACGGTCGATATCGTCGTTCGCCGGTGCGTGATCCCGAGACCCGGGAGCCGCCGCGCCGACTCGAGCACGGCGTCGTCGTTCAGGAACGGCTCGCCCATGCCCATGTACACCGCGTGGTTCACGGCCTCGCGGCGGCGGAAGTGCAGCGCCTGGTCGAGGATCTCGGACGCGGTCAGGTTCCGGCCGAAGCGCATCGCGCCCGTGGCGCAGAACGTGCACGTGAGCGGGCAGCCGGACTGGGACGAGAGGCAGAGCGAGCGGCGGCCGTCGCGGTAGCGCATGAGCACCGCCTCGACCGGGTGGCCGTCGTGCGTCGTGAAGAGCGTCTTTACGGTGCCGTCTCGCGCCTCGCGCTCCGTGACGACCTCGAGCGTCGAGAACGGCACCTCGGCGGCGAGCGCCGCGCGCAGCGGCTTCGCGAGTGTCGTCATCTCGTCGAACGAGGACGCGCCGCGCGCGACCCACTCCCACACCTGCGGCCCGCGGTACGCGGGCTCCCCGCGCTCCGCGAGCGTTCTCTCCAGCAGCGCGAGATCCACGCGCCTGACGGTACCGTGCCGCGCGTGATCGACCTCCGCTCCGACACCGTCACGCAGCCCACGCCCGGAATGCGCAAGGCGATCGCCGAGGCCGTGGTCGGCGACGAGCAGAAGCGCGAGGACCCGTCCGTGCTCGAGCTCGAGCGGCGCGTCGCGGAGCTACTCGGGCAGGAGGCCGCCGTTTTCGTCCCTACCGCGACGATGGCGAACCAGATCGCGCTCAAGCTCCACTCGCGCCCGGGCGACGTCCTGCTCGCCGAGGAGCACTCGCACGTCGTCGTCTACGAGTACGGCGGCGCCGCCGCGCACGCAGGGCTCATGACGCGCGTGCTGGCCGGGAACGGAGGCCGGCTGTCGGGAGATCAGGTGCGCGAGGCAGCGGCGCCGAGCTCGAAGGTCGCCGACCAGCGCGCAGCCGTGCTCTCGCTCGAGGACACGCACAACAACGCGGGCGGGCGCGTGTGGCCGCTCGCCGAGCTGGAGGGCGTCGTCTCGGCCGCGCGCGAGGCCGGCCTCGCGGTGCACCTCGACGGCGCGCGCATCCTCAACGCGGCGGCGGCGCAGCGGGTCGCGCCCGCCGAGATCGCCGGACGTTTCGACACCGCGACGATCTGCCTCTCGAAGGGCCTCGGCTGCCCGCTCGGCGCGCTCCTGGCCGGCTCACGCGAGCTGATCGACCGCGCGTGGCGCGAGAAGCACCTCTTCGGCGGCGCGATGCGCCAGGCCGGGATCGTCGCCGCCGCCGGGGTCTACGCGCTCGACCACCACGTCGAGCGGCTCGCGGACGACAACGCCCGCGCGCGCCGGCTTGCCGAGGGCCTGGTCGCCGCGGGCCTTCCCGTCGACCTCGAGCGCGTGGAGACGAACTTCGTCCAGCTCGACGTCTCGCTCCTCGGCCTCGACCGCGCCGACGCGCTCGCGCGCCTCGCCGAGGCAGGCGTGGGCCTCTCCTCGACGATCCACCCGACGGTCGTCCGTGCCGTGACGCACCTCGACGTCACGGACGAGGACGTCGACCGCGCGCTCGAGCTGATCCCGGCCGCGCTCGGCGCGGGCATCGCGAGCGTCTAGCGGACTCTGAGCGGCGGGCCCGCGACCTTGCCGGCCGGGAACCGGAGCCGGACCTGGGAGCCCTTCGGCGCGGCGATCGTCCGCTTGAAGTAGCCGCGGGCGTTCGTCCGGCCTGGCCTGCCGAGCTGCACCCAGCGACCCGCGATCTTCCGCTCGACCACGTAGGACCGGCGCCCGGCGCCGGGTCGCACCTGACCCCAGAGCGTCGTCCTCGTCCCGCGCCGCGAGACCTGCGCGAGCGGCAGCATCGACGCCCTCAGCCCGAGCTTCGGCTGCCCGCGGACGTTCTCGAGGCCGCTCTGCCAGCGCGCGAGGTTCGGCTCGTCGCGGTACAGGTAGTGGATGAGAAGGTCGACCTTCGGCGCCAGGTACACGCGCCGCGCGGCCTCGCCGATGTAGCGGGCCTGGAGCTCGGGCGAGACGCCGAACCGGTCGGGCGGGTTCGTCTGGTAGCCGTACTCGGTGAGCCAGACGCGCGCCTTCGGGAAGTTCCGGTTCACGAACAGGAGCAGCCGGTGGAGCTCCGCCATCGTCAGCGTCTTGCACTTGCAGCCGCCCTTGAAGGGAGTGTCGCCGGGGAACACCGGGTACGGGTGGTGCGCGTACACGTCGAGGAGCGCGCCGTTCGCCCGCATCAGCTTGATGAAGTCGACCGGCGCGATGCCGCCCCGCCCCGCGGTCGGCGCGGTCACCCCGCCCGCGACCTTCGCCTTCGGGTTGGCCGCCTTGATCCCCCGGTAGCCCGGGTTCAGGATCTGCTGCACGTACGTCCGCGGCGACGCGGGGTTGAGCCAGAGCGGCTTGTTCGGCTCGTTCCACATGAGCCAGGCGTCGACGTACTGGTACCGCGTGGCGGCCGTGCGAGTGAAGTTCTGGAAGTGGTACTCGAGGCCCTCGGCGGGGGCGACGTTCGGCAGACCGCCCCGGTTCGCCCACCGCGGCGTCCCCCAGATCGTGACGATCGGCCGGAGCCCGCGGGCGCGGAGCGCGCCGAGCAGCCGGTCGCTGCGGCCCCAGCGGTAGGTCCCCGGGCTCGTCTCGATCTCGTGCCAGGCGAGCGTGACGCGGACGGCGTCGAAGCCCATCCGGTCGAGCCGGGCGACGCGCTGGGCGAGCGTTCCCGGGCCGTACTCGAGCCAGGCGTCGTCCTGGATCCCGAACTGGACGCCCGGAGCGGCGCCCGCGGACGGAGCCACGAGCAGCGCACAGCAGAGCACGACGACGGCGACGACGATCCGCACTGGCATACGAGTACCACGCATGGCCGGCGCGCAATCCACCTCTTCAGAGCTTCCTTACAGAAGCGCTGCGTCGCCTCCTCCGGCGACGGGGCGGCGGCGCGGCGGCCTGCATCAGAACGTCCGGTCCCCGGCGAGGAAGAACGCGATCACGATCACGCCGTAGCCTCCGAGCAGGAGGCCGCCGCGGAGCCGGCTCGAGTGGCCGTCGAAGAGCACGATCGCCGTGTACACGATCGAGCCCGCGAGCGCCGCGATCTCCACGGGGCGGAAGCTCAGCGCGAGCGGGTCGATGAGCCACGAGAGGAGCGCCACCGCCGGGATGAGGAAGACGGCGACTTGGGCCGCCGATGCGAGCGCGATCTCGCCTGCGAGCGCGATCTTGCCGCGGAATGCGACGACCACCGCTCCGCCGTGCTCGGCCGCGTTCCCCACGATCGCGACGATCACGGCCGCGACGAAGAACTGGGAGAGGCCGACGCGCTCCGCGAACACCTCGAGCGAGCCGACGAGGATCTCGGCGACGAGCGCCGTCGTCACGGTCGCGAGGGCGAGCGCGACGATCGCCCTCCGCAACGACCACGCGCGGATCTCCTCGTCGCTCGCGACGTGCAGGGTGTGATGCCGCCGCAGCGAGTACCAGGTCACGCCGACGTACACGAGCAGGAGCACGATCGCGACCGGCACCGTCAGCCGCGCGAGCGACGCGCGGTCGGGGTCGCCTTCCCAGCTCGGGATCGCCGGGATCAGGAACATGACGGTGGCGAAGGCGAGGATCCCGAACGCGATGAAGCTCGAGTAGCGGTCGAGCTGCCCGCGGCCGCCGGCCACGAGCGAGGCGCCGAGCACGAGCAGGAGGTTGCCGATCACGCTTCCCGTGAGCGACCCGCGCACGACCTCCGTCAGCCCCTGGTTCACGGCGATCAGCGCGATGATCAGCTCGGGCGCGTTCCCGAAGGTCGCATTCAGGAAGCCGCCGATTCCCGGGCCGGTGTGCTCCGCGGCGTGCTCGGTCGCCTCGCCGATCAGCCACGCCAGCGGGACGAGCGCGAGCGCCGCGAGCACGAACTCGACCGACTCGTCCGGATGCACGAGGTAGTGCAGGGCGATGACGAGCGGCGCGAGCGCGAGCGTCCCGAAGATGATCCGCCGGACCACGATCGGGAAACCTATCCGGCACCTGCGGAGGGCCGAGCACGACCGTGCGTGCCGCGACGCTCCCGGCTCCTGCCTGAAACGCGCGCGCTTGTCAAGTCTTGCGGCCGAGGGCGCGAGAGGCACACAATCGGTACATGAGCGAAACGGCGGCGGCTGTCGGTCTCCCTCTCCGGGCCCAGGACGAGGTCGAGTGCCGGCACTGCGAGGTGCACTGCGAGAAGGTCGTGCACCCCGGCTCGTGCGTGCGGATGGGCTGCCCGTTCGTGTACGCGTACGAGGCGTGGGGGAGGACCTACGTCGGCTGCCTCCAGAAGGTGTTCGACGTCGAGATCGACCTCGAGCTGCTCGAGGCGGCCGAGTCCGAGCGCGGCGGCTTCGGCGCGGTGCGCGCACGCAAGGCCCCGCTGCCGATGTGCGACACCGACGTCGTCGCGACGTACGCCGCCCGCGCGGACGAGCTCGGCTGCCGCAACCCGGAGTTCTACGAGCTCCCGCGCCAGCGCACGACCTTCCGGGTCTTCGCCCGCGTCACCGACTCCGGCTGAGAGCGGCTCGCCTTCGCCTCCCGCGCCGGCGCAGCGCGCGCATCCGCTCGAGGTCGTCGGCGCTCTCCCAGGTCTCCACGAGCGCGGGGAGCTGCGCGAACGCGGGGTGCGAGAGGAACGTCGCGAGCCCGTCCCCGATCAGCCCCCGCCCGACGTAGTCGTGCCGGTCGCGGTTCGACCCGAGCGGCGTCTTCGAGTCGTTCACGTGCAGGCAGCGGAGCCGCTCGAGCCCGAGACCAGCGTCGAGCTCCGCGACCGCCGTGTCGAGCGCGTCCGGGTCCGAAACGTCGACGCCGGACGCCCACCAGTGGCACGAGTCGATGCAGACGCCCAGTCGCGGGTGCCCGCCGACCGCGTCGCACAGCGCCTCGAGCTCGTCGATCCCGCGCCCGATCGTCCCGCCGGCGCCCGCGGTGTTCTCCATGCACAGCCAGAGATCGTCGGTGGTGAGCTCGAGCAGGTCGCGCAGCATCGGCGCGACTCTCTTCACCGCCTCGCGGAACCCGTAGCCGAGGTGCGAGCCGACGTGGAAGACCACCGCGTCCGCGTCGATCCCGCGCGCCGTGTCCAGCGTCGCGTGCAGCGCCGCGAACGACTGCCGCCGGATCGTGCGGTCCCTGCTTGCGAGGTTGACGAGGTAGAGCGCGTGACAGGAGACGTGCTTGACGCGCGCCTGCCGCCGCCGTGCGCGGAAGCGCTCGAGCTCCTCCGGCGCGTGCTCGGTCGGCCTCCACATGCGCGGGCTCTGTGTGAACACCTGCACCGCGTTCCCGCGGATCTCCTGTACGCGGTCGATCGCCTTCGAGATCCCGCCGGCCGCGGACACGTGGGCGCCGAAGAGCATGCGACTACGCTACGCCGTCGTGTCCGTCCGCGTTCGCATGGCTCCGTCCCCGACCGGCCTCTTGCACATCGGCGGCGTGCGCACGTTCCTCTTCAACTGGCTGTTCGCGCGCGGGCGCGGCGGCGAGTGCCGGCTGCGCATCGAGAACACGGACACGAGCCGCGAGGTGGAGGAGTCCGTCGAGCAGATCGAGCGCTCGCTGCGCTGGCTCGGCATCGACTGGGACGGCGAGACGACGTTCCAGCTCGACGTCATGGAGCGCGCGAAGGGGGAGGCGCAGCGGCTCGTGGCCGAGGGCACGGCGTACGAGGACGAGGGCGCGATCCGGATCCGCATGCCCGACGAGGGCGTCACGGGCTGGGACGACGCGATCAAGGGCCGGATCGAGTTCCCGAACGAGGAGCTGGAGGACCTCGTGCTCGTCCGCTCGGACGGCCGGCCGACCTACAACTTCGCCTCGCCGCTCGAGGACTCGCTGGAGGGGATCACGCACGTGATCCGCGGCGACGACCACGTCTCGAACACGCCCAAGCAGATCAACGTGCTCCGCGCGCTCGGGGCCGAGCTGCCGGTGTACGCGCACGTTCCGAACGTCTTCGGCGAGGACGGGAAGAAGCTCTCGAAGCGCCACGGCGCGGTGTCGGTGGACGAGTTCCGCAAGGCCGGCTACCTGCCCGAGGCGCTGATGAACTTCCTCGCGCTGCTCGGGTGGGCGCCGGACGGGGAGACGACGATCATGTCGCGCGACGAGCTGATCGAGCGTTTCTCGCTCGAGCGCGTCGGCTCGAGCCCGGCGACGTTCGACTACGCGAAGCTCGACTGGATGAACGGCGTGTACCTGCGCGCGCTCCCGCTCGAGGAGTTCGCAGACCGGCTCGTCGCGTACCTGCGCGAGCGGGGGGTCGACTGGGACGAGCAGCGCGTGCGCGCGGCCGCAGCGATCGTGCAGGAGAAGATCGGGAAGCTGAGCGAGTTCGAGAGCTTCGCGGGGTTCCTCTTCCACGATGTCGAGCCGGACCCCGAGCTGCTGGACGCGCGGATCCTGGAGGCGGCGGCCGGCGCGCTGGAGCGGGTCGAGCCGTGGGCGGCCGCGGAGATCGAGGTTGCGCTGAAGGCGCTCTGCGAGGAGCTGGGGGAGAAGCCGCGCGCGGTGTATCTCCCGATCCGGGTCGCGGTCACGGGCTCCCGCGTCTCGCCGGGGCTGTACGAGTCGCTCGAGCTCCTCGGCAGGGAGGAGTCGCTCGCGCGCATTCGAAGGACGACGGCGTGACGGCGCTCGACGACCTCGTCGGCCAGGAGCTCGGCCCCACGTCGTGGATCGACGTGACGCAGGAGCGGATCGACACGTTCGCGGACGCGAGCGAGGGGGGGGGGTGGATCCACGTCGACCCCGTGCGCGCGGCGGAGGGCCCGTTCGGGACGACGATCGCGCACGGCTTCCTCACGCTCTCGCTGTGCGTCCCGATGCTGTACGAGCTCCTCCCGCCGTCCGAGAGCGCGACGGTGAACTACGGCGTGAACCGCGTCCGGTTCCCGGCCGCGGTCCCGTCGGGCCGCCGCGTCCGGGGTCGCTTCAGAGTTCTGTCGGTGGAGGAGAGCCCGCTCGGCCGCCGCGGCACCATCGAGGCCACGGTCGAGTGCGAGGGCGTCGACAAGCCGGTCTGCGTCGCCGAGCTCGTCGTCCTCGAGCTCGCTCGAGCACGCCGTCCCTGAGAGAGCGGTGAGGCGGCCTCGCGGCCGCCCTCACCGGATCGTGCTTCGAGCTCGGGTCGAAGGTGCCTAGACGGTGTCCCAGCCGCGGTGGCCGCGGCCGCCCTCGCCGTAGTACGAGCCCAGATCGCTCCGGTACGACTCGTCCTCGAACATGGACTCGTCGAACTCCGGCGCGTTCTTGATCTCGTCCTTCGTGCGGTGGACGAAGATCGTCTCCTCGTCGTGGTCGACCTCCCGGATGACACCGGCCGGGAGCATGACCTTCTTCCCGAAGATCCACGGTCCCGTGTCGACGACGATCAGGCCGCCGCCGGCGTCGAACGTGGCGTCGTCGACCTTGCCGATCGAGCCGTCGATCGCCTCGACCTCGAAGCCGACGACGCTCGTGGGGGCGATGCGCTGGCCGAGGTCGGCGTCGCGATATGCCCACACCGCATGTGTGGTCTGCTGCATGTGTCCTCCTTGGGTTCGCTTCCGCGTACGGGTACCGCGTACCCGCGCGCGTGCGCAGCTAAAGGCGGGGAGGCTAAGAAGGGGCTAAGGATGCGTTGCGCACGGTCGCCCCACTCAACCGTGCGGAACGACGCGCGTCGAGCGGGGCTTCGTGAAGGCCCATACGGGATTCGAACCCGTGCCGCCGCCGTGAGAGGGCGGTGTCCTAGGCCGCTAGACGAATGGGCCGAGGGCGGAAGGGTAGCGCACGCGCCGCCGAGGGAGGCCGGCTACGAGGCGGGCTCGGGCTCCGGCTCGCGCCCGTCGAGCCGGGCCTCGAACTCCTGGCGCAGGCTCTCCCCGCTCGAGAGCACGTCCTCGAAGCGGGCGCGGCGCGGGGGCAGCTTCACGAGGCGCACGTTCTCGTCCCGCTCGCCGTGGCAGCGGGCATAGGCGGTCGCCTCGTCGAACGAGCGCAGCCGCTCGCGCTTCCGCTGACCCCACACGTCCCTGAACCTTTACTAGAACCGCGCGTGAAAGGAAACCCCCGCGCGCGCGCCCGGTGCGCACTTTGCACCAAAAGGCGCTACATCGCGTACCAGGGCTTGCAGCCCCACGGGCTCCAGTCCCGCCCGGAGAGGACGAAGTAGCGGTGTGCTGCGACCGTCTGCGCGTGGGCGGTCTCTCCGTGGCCGAAGCGCTGCCGCTCGTACGACCCCATCTGGAAGAGCCCGAGGTACTGGCCGTTCCGGGCTCGAGTCGAGAACCGCGACTCGCACCAGGCGACTGCGAGCGCCTGCCGGCAGTAGCGCCGGCCGAAGACGTGGCAGATCACCGTCTTCGGAGGCGCCTTCGCGAGGCGCCGGGCCTGGGCCCGCGCGTTGCGCCGGGCGACCGAGCGCCGAAGCTGCCGCTCGGAGCGCGTGGCCTGCGCGAGCTCGCGCCGGGCCGTGCGCAGACGCGTCATCGCGCGTGGCGCGTGCTTTCCGGACCGCAGGTAGTGGCCGTTCCGCTCGTAGAACCGCACCGTCGTCCGGTGCTTCCGCGCCTTCCGCTGCACACGGTCGAGGCGCTGGTCGAGGGAGAGCGAGACGGAGCGCTTGCCCGAGCTCGCTCGCTTCTCCTGGGGTGAAGCCTGGGCCGCAGGCTCCCCGTTCGCTGCCGCAGGGGCCAGTACCAGCACGAGCAGGCACAGGCCGACGAATAGGGCTCTCAGGATGCACCTCCCAGTCGCAGTAGAACGCCGAGGACAGGGGCGCGGGCCACAACGCGCGGCCCGTTCGTGTCACTTGGATCGGGGCAGCCTACA
>ML178785.1:92333-205827 GCA_004366385.1 Actinomycetota bacterium | reverse complement strand
CTTGCGGTTACTCCAACTCCCGAACTCTTGTCGGACGGCGCTGACCCAGAAGACGACCCCGAGCTGCTCTACCTCCACGCGCGGCCAGCGCCCGAATACGACTTTCCGTTCGCGACATCGATCCTCGGTGTCGTCAGCGGATCAGCGGTCGCCGAAACCGAGCGGATCTCGCACTTCTACAGCTTCGTCGACAACATGCCCTGGACCGGTGGGACACCCGATGGTGTGCTTGAGGTCAGGTCCCTGAGTCGGCTTGAGATCCTGCTCCAGTTGCGGGCCGAGAACACCCGCCCGCTTCGGACGCGCTTCTCAACCTAGGGCCTACTGATCACGCTTATGGCGAGCCGATCCGCGACCTCGATGGTCCGTCAGCTTCTCGTCAACATGACGGAGAACGGCGCCGGTTTCCGGATCTTCTACACGCTCGAAGTACCGGTTCCTGCGGCGGTCGATGATCCGATTGAGAACCATCCAGCGCCTCGCCTTCCGAAAGAGATCGTCGCCCGTCCTCTGCTCGAAAAACGGCTTCTTCTCGCCGGGCGAGCGCGCCTTGAGGCCAAGCTGAGATTTCAGCTCGACTGTCCCCTCGAGGTGGATGCCGAATCGCCGCGACGTTGAACCACACCGCGGACACCCCTGCCGCGCGCCGACTGGCAGGTCAGGCCGCTCGTCGAGCGGCTCACCACAGGCTCCACATCCAACGCCCGCCTCGCTCATCACCGACGAAGTCTCGCCGACGCGGCTGTCGGCGTAGGACACAGAACTGGGCCAGCGGCTCATTAAGTGAGATCAAGCGGCTCGGCTTTGACGGTGTGGTTTGCGCACCGCAAAGTTCCGCCCACCTCGACCGAACGGACGACGTCCCGCCGAACCGTCGCGACGGCGGTGCGGTGGGGCACCGTTCACCCGGGTGATTGCGGCGGTGTCGACGACGCCGTCGGCAGCCCCTTGCATAATCCGCCCGCAGGCCTCTCGGCCTGGCTAGTGCACTGCGTCGGCAACGGCGTCGCGGGAGCGGCGCGTCGGACAGGAGGGTGAGATGAGCACCAAGAGCTCGATGGCGGGATGGATCGGGTTTGCCGGGATCGTGATGCTGATCATCGGCGCGATCGACTTCTTTCAGGGGCTGATCGCGATCTTCGAGGACGAGTACTTCATTCCCACGCAGGCCGGCTACCTCGTGGTCGACCTCACGGCGTGGGGCTGGTTCATGGTGTTCTGGGGCGCCTTGCTCGTGGTGGCCGGCCTCGGGCTGCTCGGCGGGCAGTCCTGGGCACGCTGGTTCGGGATCTTCGTCGTGTCGCTCAACATCCTCGCCCAGCTGGGCTTCGTGGGCTCGAGCGACTACCCGCTGTGGGCGCTGACCGCGATCATCCTGAACATCGTGGTGCTGTACGCGCTGACCGCACGCTGGCAAGAGAGCACGGAGGAGATGGGCTCGCTGCAGTAGGCGGCTGCCGCGCACGCCTTCCGCAGCAGGAGGGGCCGGGCAACCGGCCCCTCCTGCTTTGCGCGTGGCTCGATCCGCGCGGCACGGGCGCCCCTGCGCCGGGTAGCCCGCGGCCTGTTAGAGACCGGCTTGCCAGGCGGCGACGAGCAGCGCGATCGCGACGCCAGCAGCGAGGACGAGCACGACGAGGTTCGCGACGAGCGCGGCGCGGGTGAGGCGCGGGGAGAGCGACGGCTCCGCGGTGGGCGCGTCCCCGTCCCGGTCGGGGCGGGCAATCTCCTGCACCTCGCCGTTCCCGCGCCACCCGACCGAGCTCGCGAGGACGCCCGTGATGAGCTGGTTCAGGCTGACGCCCTCGGCCTTGGCCACGCGCGCGAGCTCGTCGTGCAGGGTCGCGGGCATACGGACGAGCAGCTTCCCGCTGTGGCGCGCTCCGCTCGTCGCGGCCGGCTGCGCCTGCGTTCCGTCCCCCGAGGACGCCGTCTCCTCGGTGAGCGACGGCCCTCTCACCATGCTCCGAGTGTACTAGCCGACGTGGAAACGGACTAGATGGTTGATGCCACGAGGTCGCCTGCTCCGGGGC
Source organism: Actinomycetota bacterium (assembly GCA_004366385.1). Classification (GTDB taxonomy): domain Bacteria; phylum Actinomycetota; class Thermoleophilia; order Gaiellales; family Gaiellaceae; genus GMQP-bins7. Next base: position 203,794 of record ML178785.1, on the reverse strand, counting down.
GTGAGCCGGCCGCTCGGGGGCGTGGCGGGAGAGCGGCTGCAAGGCTGGACGCCTCGGGGCCGCTCTGCCGGCGCGAAGCGCACGCGGCGGGTTTGGCCGCGACGCGGATCGCGCATCCGGACGCGCGAGGTCGTGGCATCAACCAACTAGCTCCGCGCCGGCGGCGCGGCGCCGGCCAGGTCGCCCTTCCGCTCTGCAAGCGCCCCGCGCAGGCGCTCGAGCGCCGACCGCGCCGACCGCGACACCTGCATCTCCGAGAGGCCGAGCTCGCGCGCGATCTCGACCTGGCTCAGGCCCGCGAAGTAGCTCAGGTGCAGGATCCTGCGCTCCCGCGCGTCGAGGGTGCGGAACCCGGCCGCGAGCAACAGGCGATCGTCGCTCCGGTCGAACGCGTCGTCCACGACGACGGCAGCGCCGAGAGCGGCCGGCTCGTCCGCCGTCGAGAGGGACACGGGGACACGTGCACGTTCAGTCGCGACGGCCTCTGCCGCCTCACTCACGGCCACGCCGGCCTCCCGCGCGAGTTCCGGCAGCGTGGGGGCCCGGGACAGCCGCGCGGCGAGCGCGGTGCGTGAAGGGCGAAGTCGCCGGTCGAGCTCGTCGAGACGCCGCGGGATGCGAACGGTGCACGAGCGGTCGCGCAGGTGGCGCTTGATCTCGCCGCAGATCGTCGGCGCCGCGAATCGCACGAGGTCGCTCCCGCGGTCCGGGTCGAACCGGTCGACCGCTTCGATCAGGCCGATCGAGCCCACCTGGACGAGGTCCTCCAACTGCTCTCCACCGTTCACGTAGCGCCGGGCGAGCGCACGTACGAGCGGCAGGTGCAGCTCGATCAGGCGCCTCCTCGAATCCGGATCGCCGCTCTCGCCGTAGGCGCGAAGCAGCGCTGCCGACTCCTCTCGCCGTCTGTCCCGACCCTCGACCACGAAACCGTCCCCTCCCGCAGTCTCGATATCTCCTCGTGCATCTCGCGTTCAATTCAGAACTATAAACGAATGTAAGAACTCGGCGCTAGAGATTGTATCGCCGTGGGTATTCCTTCTCTGAGTGACGCATATCTCGCATCCTTCGCGACGTCGATCATGCGGCAGAACTGTCGCCAGACGTCGCATGCTGCTCGTCGCCGGCCTCGTCGGCGGAGCGCTCTTCGGAGCGGGTGCGCCACCCGCGTTCGGCGCCGACCTCGAGGAGTCGCTCGCGCCGCCGGTCATGGAGGCCGGTGAGATCCTGGAGCGGATGCCCGAACTCCCCGAGATCGACAGCCTGGAGGTTGCCGTCCCTCCGCTCGAGGCGGCGACCGAGGACGCGGAGCCGGACAGCCCGGACGGCTCCGAGATCATCGCTCCTACTGTGGTATCACCGGAGCTGGAGCCTGATATCACGACCACCGCGACCCAGACGGGCGAGATCGACAGGGCAGGGGGAAGCGACATGCCCGAGACGCCGCACGGCCCCGGCTCGATCGGTCTCGGGGAGGTCGCGGATGCGCTCTCTGCACCGGGAGTCACGAGCCCCGAGCAGCGCGAGGCGATCGTCGACGAGCTCGAGGCCATCCCGTCCGCCGACACGGTCGACCGGCGCCTTGAGGCGAGCGAACCACGCGAACCTCGAGTGCAGTATCAGGAAGGCGATTCTCGATATCAATCAGATGCAGTATCCAATATCGATTCCTGGACATGGTCGTGGTATCTCGAGTTGGATTGCAGCGGTATCGTGTCCTCGATCTCCAGCGAGGTCGGTAACAGCGCGTCGGGCAACTGGACGTGGATCTGGACGTGGAAGTGGAGCTGCGGGCTCGACGGCGCGAGCGAGTCCGCCCGCGATGCGCTCCGCGACGACCCCTCGGGCTCGACGATCGTCTCTACCCAGGTGTCGACACCGGCCCCTGAGGACGAGCAGACCGGCGCCGGTGCTCTCTGGACCTGGACGTGGACGTTCACGTTCTGCGGGCACGTGACGACGATCTCCATGAGCACGACAACCGCGACCTCGCTCAACTGGGTCTGGAACTGGACGTGGGAGTGGGCGTGCACCGCAGCGCCGAGCGGCGAGGACGGGCAGGGGGCTCCCGAAGATCCCTCCGGCAACCCTGACCCGCCGGAGGCTCTCCCCTGGATCGACCAGCTCATGGGAGGGGAGGGGGCGATCCACGCGGCCGGCGGCTCGGTGCTCAGGCACGGGCCGCCGCCGCCGATCGCCGCGCCGCTGCTGAGCTCGCCGATCAGGACGCAGGCGGCGGTACCACGCGTGGTATCGACACCGCGCCCGAGCGCGAGAGCGCCGGGTGCGGAGTGGCCCTCACAGACCGCGGCCGCACCGAGCCTGCAGCGGCCGGCTCGGACGGCGACGGTCTCCGCCTCATCGCCGACACGCACGCGGCCGTCCGAGCCGCGACGGACGCGCACACCGCGGCTGCCGCTCGACGCACCGACGCGCACCGCCGGCTCGCCGAGCCCGAGCGGAAGCGCGTCGAGCGGCGGCGGCGGCAACGTCGCCGCGCTCACAAGCTTCGTCACTCTCGCCGCCCCCGGCCTGGGGCGGCCCATTCGGGAGACGCGGGAGCTGAGCCCGCGCGCTCCCGTCCGAGCTCGTCTCGAGCGCCCAGGCTGACGCGCGCTGTCTTCCAGCCACCGCGCCGCGCCCGACGGGGCCCGGCGCCCACCGACAGCACGAAGGGAGACACCATGAAACGTCTCTGCCTCGCGCTGGCCATGGCTGTGCTGCTCCTGCTGGTCGCAGGGGTCGGGACAGCCGCGGCGGACACGCCGGAGCTGCTCACCGCAGAGCAGCTGACGGGGCCCGCCGCAGGGCCGGTGCAGCAGGAAGCCACGGACGCGGGCGATCCCGTCGCCGCGGTTCCCAGCCCAGCTTCGCTCGAGCAGGCGAACGGCGCCTCGTCGAGCGGGACGGCCGGGAACGCGAACGGGACGAAGCAGGACGCCGAGCAGGCCCAGGGTGGCCCCGGCATCCAGGCGATCGCCCAGTCGTCGAAGAACGAGCAGGACGCGCTGGCGCTCGCGCTGACGCTCCAGAAGGGCGCCTCGAACACGAACGCACCGGTGACCGTCGGCAGCAAGGGCGGCTCCGGTGACGTGAAGCAGGAGAACACCGCGACGTCGGACGCGACGGCCGGGAATCTCAACCTGACCGGCCAGAAGGCCGAGCAGGAGCAGTCGGGCGACTGCAAGTGCAAGCACGACGACGGCGGCACCCAGGTCATCGGCCAGGCCGCCGAGAACGAGCAGAAGGCGGCGGCCCTGGCGAAGACCGTCCAGGAGAAGCCGACGAACACGAACGTCTCCGTCCGGGTCCTCAGCCCCGGCAACGACGGGCCTGTCACGCAGACGAACACCGCGTCGTCGAGCGCGACGGCCGGGAATCTCAACCTGACCGGCCAGAAGGCCGAGCAGGAGCAGTCGGGCGACTGCAAGTGCAAGGGCGACGGCGGGACGCAGCTCATCGCGCAGTCGGCCGAGTCGACGCAGACGGCGGCAGCCGCTGCGGAGACCGTCCAGGTGAAGCCGACGAACCGGAACATCTCGGTTCGCGTCCTCAGCCCGGGCGACGACGGCCCCGTGACGCAGACGAACACGGCCACGTCCACCGCGATGGCAGGAAACGAGAACCTGACCAAGCAGGACGCGGAGCAGGAGCAGGCCGGCTCCGGCTTCCAGGCCATCGGCCAGTCGGCCGAGAACGACCAGACGGCGACGGCGCTGGCGAAGACCGTCCAGGAGAAGCCGTCGAACACCAACATCTCCGTCCGGGTCCTCAGCCCCGGGAACGGAGGGCCGGTGACGCAGGAGAACACCGCCAGCTCCTCAGCGGCGGCTGTGAACCTGAACGGGACGGCGCAGGACGCCGACCAGGAGCAGGGCGGTCGCGGCTGCAAGTGCAGCGGCGACGGCAAGCAGCTGATCGGCCAGTCGGCGACGTCCGAGCAGGATGCGACGGCGCTCGCCGCGACGCTCCAGGTGAAGCCGTCCAACACGAACACGTCGATCCGCGTCCTCAGCGAGGGCGACGACGGCCCCGTGACACAGACCAACACGGCCGCGTCGGCCGCCGCGGCCGGGAACCTGAATCTCACGGCGCAGGACGCCGAGCAGAAGCAGTCCGGCTCGGGGATCCAGGTCATCGGCCAGGCCGCTCACAACGACCAGGACGCGACGGCGCTCGCCGCGACGTTCCAACTCGGGGCGTCGAACGAGAGCACGCCGATCCGCGTTCTGAGCAAGGGTGACGGCGGCTCGGTCACGCAGGCGAACACCGCGTCGTCGGACGCGACCGCCGGCAACGTCAACTGGACGGAGCAGGACGCGAGCCAGTGGCAGGGCGGCGACGACGGCAAGGGCCGGCACGGCCGGAAGCACGACGAGCCCGACTGCTGCGGGACCGGCATCCAGGCGATCGGGCAGCTGGCGACGAACGACCAGGACGCCACGGCAGCCGCTCTGACCGTCCAGACCGGGATCAAGCGGCCGTGCACGTGCTCGGGCGAGCCGACGTTCGGCAACGTGAACGAGCCCGTCCGCGTCGAGAGCCCCGGTGACGACGGCTCGGTGAGCCAGTCGAACACGGCGACGTCGGATGCGGACGCGTTCAACCTCAACGCCACGACGCAGACCGCCCGCCAGTTCCAGTCGACTCCCTGCCGGTGCTGGGAGACGTTCGGGATCCAGGCGATCGGTCAGCTCGCGGAGAGCGACCAGTCGGCCGCGGCAGCGGCCGCCACGTTCCAGCTCGGCGCGTCGAACCTCTCGGCGCCCGTGCGGACGGGCGGGCATGCGCGCGGCCACGAGCGGGAGTAGGTGAGACCGGAGCGCACACACGAGGAGGGGGTGCCCGCCGGCCGGTCCGGCACGGCCGGCGGGCGTCCCGGCTCGATACCGGACGACCGGTTGACGGTTCGGACGACGAGGAGTAGCGTGCAGGAGAGAACGGAAGCAACCTTTGGGGGCGGCTCGTGAGGGCCGATGTCGGGAGGCTGCTGCGGCGATCGACTGTCCGGCTTCGACAGCCGGATGGGGGGACTGCGGCCGGAGGCACGCGTCCCCGTCGTGGCGCGCTCGTGGCGCTCGTGCTGCTCGTGCTGGGGGGCGGGCAGATCGACGCAGCGCTTGCGGCACCGAGCGCGGAACCCGACCCGCATCCCGCGGCGTCGGGCTCGACGGGGACGCCGACTCCAGACCCCTACCGCGAGCGGGCCTCGACCCGCGCGCCCGCCACCCGGCCGGCGCCGGCGGCTCCCGCGGGCACGGAAGCGCGCACGACGTCGCCGGAGACCACGAGCGGCACGACGACGAGCACGACCAAGGCGGCAGGCTCCAAGACCTCGACCGGGCGGGCGGCCGCGCCGAGCGGCGAACAGCAGAAGCCGACGACACAGCGCGCGCGACCGGCACCGCTGAGGCCGCCGGTCGACGGCGGACGCCTGCTGCTCGGAGGACTCGGGCTCGCCGCGCTCGCGCTCACGAGCGGCGGCCTGCTCCTCCTCCTCGCGCGCGCAGGCGCTCTGGAGCCGCGGGCGTGAGCGGCCGGCGGCTCACGGTCGTCGCCGCGCTGGCGGTCGCCGGGGCGCTCGGGCTGCCCGGGTCCGCGGCCGCGCAGGTGCCCGCTCCACCGGATCCCACGTGCTCCCCGGCCCCGGCCGACTGCCACGCCTGGCACACGGCGGCCGTCGTGACCGTCACGTGGGCGTCCCCACCGCCCGGAGTGATCGCGGAGGGCTGCGACCCGAAGACGATCACGGTCGACACCGCGGGAACGGTGGTGTCGTGCACGTGGTGGAGCTCGGACTTCTCGGCGTTCAAGACGACGGGCGTGTCCGTGCGACGGGACGCGACGCCACCCTCGATCGACGTGAGGCCGAGCCGAGGCCCGGACAGCAACGGCTGGTACAACCGCCCGCTCGCGGTCGACTTCGCGGGCGCCGACGCCATGTCGGGGCTCGCGGGCTGCTCGCCCACCAAGGCGTACCCCGGCCCCGACTCCGGCGTCGCGTCGGTCACCGGGACGTGCGCGGACCAGGCCGGAAACGCGCGCACGGGGACGTTCACCTTCCAGTACGACGCGACGCCGCCCGCGGTGACCGCCAGGCCGGCGAGAGACCCGGACCGCAAGGGGTGGTACAACCGCAAGGTCACGGTCGACTTCGTCGGCTCGGATGCGACCTCCGGCGTCGGGTCGTGCGCCCCGAGCGTGACCTACGCCGGCCCCGACGCGAGCAAGACCTCGGTCGCGGGCACGTGCACGGACCGGGCGGCGAACACGAGCGCGGCCGCCGCGTACGAGCTCCGCTTCGACACGCGTCCGCCGGTGCTCGCGTGGCTGAAGGCGGCGGCGGGGAGGGACGGCATCGCGCTGCGCTGGCGCGCGTCCGCGGACGCGAGCTCGTTCGCAGTCGTCCGCCGGCCCGGCCTCGACGGCAGGGGGCTCTCGACGCTCTACACCGGCCCGAAGGCGAGCTTCGTCGACGGACGCGTCGCGGAAGGGACCCGCTACCGGTACACGGTCACGGCCTCGGACGACGCGGGCAACACTGCCGTGAAAGGTCAGCGGATGCGCGCCGTCGAGGTGGCTGCCGGCTCCGGAGAGCGGACGGCGCGCACCGGAGCAAGGCCCGCCCTCCTCCGGCCTGCGGCGGGAGCCCGTCTCGGCGTCCCGCCGGTGCTCGCGTGGGACCCGGTGGCGAAGGCGACGTACTACAACGTCCAGCTCTTCCGCAACGGGAAGAAGATCCTCACGGCGTGGCCCGCAGGCGAGTCGTTCCGGCTCCAGCGCTCGTGGACCTACGACGGCCGCGCCCAGCGCCTCACGCCGGGGACGTACCGCTGGTACGTCTGGCCGGGCTTCGGGAAGCGCTCGGCGAGCACGTACGGGAAGCTGCTCGGGACGCGCACCTTCGTCGTCACGCGCGGCTGATCCCGCGCGCGGCGCGATTCCAGCCTACGACCTGTTCCGGCGCCCGCGGCTGCCCGAGCTCGAGCCCGGCCGCCGCGGGCGCTCGTATTCCGAGTCGCCGCTAGACCGTCGCCAGCGCGTCCACGCCGAGCGCGGTCGCGACGAGGATCTCGCCCACGCGACTGTCGACGAGCTCGATCCGGCTCGGGTCGATGTTGTCCGCGACCCAGTCTCGCGACACCTTGTTCGCCGCGTCGGCCTGCTCGTGGGTCTCCCAGATCGAGAACGAGAGCACCTCGCCCGGGGTGGACATCACCGAGTAGGACACGAACCCGGGCTGGGCCTGGAAGAGGGGGAGCATGCTCTCCTGCGTCCGCCGCGCGAGCTCTCTCGGATCGCCGACGAACTTGTAGCGAGCCATCCGTGCGTGCATGACACCTCCTTCGGCTCGGTCTCAACCCTACCGGGTGACGAGCGCGGGGCGCGCGGGTACTACCGAATGCAGACGATCTCGATGCCGACGTCGAGATCGAGCCACGCTCGGTCGGCCGTGATCGCGGGCACGCCGAGGCGGGAGGCGAGCGCGAGGCACGCGCGGTCCCCGAGTGAGAGACCCACGGCGCGCGTACGTTGACGAAGTCGGGCAGCGCGTTCGGCGTCTTCGACGGCGAAGGGCGTCACTGTGACCCCCAGTTCCTCGACCTCCTCGCGCATCCCGATCACGTCAGTGCCCCGGTCGAGCGACCGCTCGACCACCTCGACCCAATTCACGGTGGAGATGACGGCCGCGACGCTGAGCGACTCGACGACCTCGCTTCCCGGCTCGTCGAGGAGGTAAGCGAGCAGTGCGGACGCGTCGACAACGCGGCTCGCGGGAGCTGCGTCACTCACGCGAATCGAGCCACGCCTGGAGCTTCTCCTCCTCGCGGCGTGCTTCCTCGCGTCGGTCTGCGATGAGCTCGTCGACGAGGCTCACGTCAGAACGAATGTGAGCGAAGCGCGCCCGCAACCGCTTGAGCGCGGCCGCGCGAGGCTCGAGCACGATGCCGTCGCCTTCGACGCGGGCCATGAGCTCCGTGCCCTCCTCGATGCCGAGCTCCTTGCGGATCGGAGCCGGCACGACCACGCGGCCCTTGGGCCCCACCCGTACTGGTATCGCTGCCATGCGCCGAAGTGTGACACATGAAGCGCTAGGTGTCACTCCTGCCCGAGAGTGACACGTCCGCTTCGGCCAGCTCCACGAAGCGGCAGAGCGCGTTCACGAGCCGCATGTCGTCGATCTTCTTGCAGTCGGCCTCGAGCAGCCGCGGGGAGCAGACGAGCTCGACCCGGCACTGCGCCCGCGAGGTCGCGACGTTGATCCGGTTCTTGTTGAAGACGAACGAGAGGCCGCGCGGCGCCTCCTCCCCGCTCGAGCTCGCGAGCGACACGAGCACGACCGGCGCCTCCTGCCCCTGGAACTTGTCGACGGTGCCGACTCGAGCTCCGTCCGGGAGCGCGCGCTTGAGCGTCCGCACCTGCGCGTTGTACGGCGTCACGATCAGCACGTCCTCGATCCCGAGCGGCCGCGTGACACCCCTCGCGTCCGTGTACTCGCTGCCGAGCAGCGCCGCGACCGCCGCCGCGACCGCGTCGGCCTCCTCGCTCGAGAGCTGGCCGTTCCCCGCGTGCGCGACCTGGCGGGTGACGAGCCCGTCCCCGGCCGCGACCGTGCGGCGCGCGGTCACGGGCTCCCACTCGAGCCGGCCGGCGTAGTACGCCTCCGAGGTGAACGCGGTCAGCTCCGGCCGCAGCCGCCAGGTGCGCTCGAGGAAGATCCCGCGGTCCGGCGGCACCGTCGTCTCCCCGCCGAGCAGGTGCTGGAGCGCGGACGCTTTCGCCTCGTCCGGCATCGCGCCCTGCGAGACCTGCGGGAGCTGGTTCGGGTCGCCGAGGAGCACGATGTTGCGCGCGGCATGCCCCGTCGCGACGACGTCGGCGAGCGCGACCTGCCCGGCCTCGTCCACGATCAGCGTGTCGAGGTGGCCCGCGAGCTCCTCGCGCGCGAAGAGCCAGGACGTGCCCGCGACGAGCTGGAGCTCCTCGTCGAGCATGTCCGCGTTCGCGTCGCTCGAGTCGATGAAGTCACCCTCGTAGCGGGTCTCGTCGTCACCGGACGACTTCTTGCGCCCGCGGAAGCGGAAGCCCTGCTCGCGCGCCTCGCGCTCGATCTCGGAGAGCAGCTTCCCGATCGCCTTGTGGCTGAGCGCGGTCACGCCGATGCGCCGACCCGCGCGCATGAGCGCGACCGCCGCCTTCGCGCCCTGCCAGGTCTTCCCCGACCCGGGCGGCCCTTGGACGAAGAGGTAGCTGCCGTCGAGCGAGAGCGCGGCCTCCGGCACGGGGAGGTCGAGCCGCGCCCGCGGCGGGCGGCGTTCGAGGATCTCGACACGCGGCCCGCTCGCGGCCCCGTCGAGGTACGCCCGCGCGAACCGCTCGACCGACTCCCGGTGCACCCGGTCCGGGATCGGCGGCGGCGGGATCAGCGCGCGCGGGAGCGGCTGCTCCGCGTAATCCTCGTGGCGCCGGATGGTCACGATCCCGCGCTCGTCGTCGACCGCGGCGTTGTACGCGATCCCGGTCTCGGGGTCGAAGCTGCGCCCGTCGATCTTGTGCTCCTGCGGCGGGAACTCGAGCTCGTAGACGAGGTGTTTCCCGTCCACGACCGGCCGCCCAACGAGCACGAGCCCGCCGATCGTGTCCGTGTCGTGGAGCAGCTCGTCGTCGTCCAGCTCGAGGTGGTGGAACCACTCCCACCACTGCGACTTCGCCTCGCGCTGGTGGTAGTAGAGGAGGTGGCCGAGGAGCCAGCGCGGGCTCCCCTCCTCCCCGGCTGCGAGAAGCGCCTCATGGAGAGCCGCACGCGCCGCGTTCTTCTCCTCCGCCTCCTCGCTCAGCTCCCGCTCCTCCGGCGGCGCGCGCCAGTCGACCTCGCCCGGCCGGAGCCCGAGCAGCCACTCGTGCAGCCGGACGGTCGAGCGGCAGTCCTCCTCGTTGTACGCGCGGATCCCCTCGAGCAGCTCGCGGTCGTCGAGCTCGAGCCACTGCTCGAAGAGGACGACCGACTCGTCGCCGCCCGCGACCTCGGCCGTGCGCGCGAACCCGTACAGCTTCTCGATCTCCTTGATCGAGTAGCTCGGCACGCCCGCGCGCAGCGCGCCCTTCACGACGCGGTAGAGGTCGACGAGCAGCTCGCGCCGCAGCCAGTCGTCGATCTCGGCCTCGCGCGTCGAGTGCTCGCCCATGAGCCGCCGCAGCGCCGTCCGCTCGTACGCGGCGTAGTGGTAGACGTGCAGGTCGGGGTAGCGGCGGCGGCGCGCCTCGATCCAGTCCACGAACTGCTCGAACGCGGCCTTCTCGCCCGCGCGGTCGAGCCCCCAGACGACCTCGTAGTGCTCCTCCCCGTCCTCGCGGTAGCACCAGCCGAAGAGGTACTCGAGCCCGCGCGCCGGCTCGTAGAACGGGTGGCCCTCGAGGTCGAGCCAGACGTCGCCCTCGGACGGAGGCGGGAGCAGCCGGAAGCCGCGATCCTCCTCGTCGGGCAGGAGCTCGAAGAGCCGCTCGCCCGTGCGGTTGAAGTGGAGCTGGAGCCGCGCCTGGTCGCGGAGGCGCTCGAAGACCTCGGGCCGGATGCGCTCGACTTCTGTGTTGGGCGCGGTCTCGCCGAGCTGCGTGAGGGTGGTGATGCCGGCCGGGGCGAGGCGCTCCGCGTACAGCCGCCCGAGCCCGGCGACGAGGACGGGGTGGTCGTCGTCGACGAGCTTCTGCCGGCAGACGTTCCGGAAGTCGCAGATCCCGCAGTGATCCACGGGCCAGGGGTACGTGCCGTTCGTCGGCGCGCTGTCGATCGCGGCAAGCAGCCGCTCGCGCGACCGCCGGAAGAACGCGATGAAGTCGCCCGTTCGCAGTGTCTCGCGCTCGCCGGTCCCGAGCTCGACGTGGACGTGCTCCGGCAGGACCCCTTGGATCCGCTCGAGCTGCTCCGCGTAGAAGCAGAGCTGGATGACGTGCAGCGGCTTTGCAGAGCGCGCGAGCTTCGTATCCACGGGCTCGTAAGTGCCGTCCGGCTGCCGCATGAGGAAGTCGGCGAACCCGCGCCAGATTCCGTCAGTGAGGTAGGCCTGGTAGATGACGTCCGCCTCGCCGGCCCGAATTGCGTCCTCGGTGGCCGCGCGGGCGGCGACGGGGTCGAAATCGCCGTCGTCGTAGGTGCGCATCTTCTCGACGTGGAGCCCGTCGGCCTCGAGCCGAGCGAGGTACGCATCCTCGTGCTCGTTCCCCTTTCGCCGGATGACGTCACCCCACGCGTCGTCGACGCGAGGCCGCGCCATGACCCCGCGCTGCACGAGCAACTCGAGCTGAGTCAAGTGCGGGCAAGCAAGATGGTTCGCCAGATCGGAAGGCGAGAGCCGAAGCGAACCGTCATCAGCGAGGCGCATTGCCTTCCAGTATCAGCGCTGCGGAGCCTGGCGCTTACGCTGACTTTGACTACGCGCACGATGTCAGCCAACAATCCCCGTGATGCGTGACGACGATCTCCGCTCAGTCTGCTTCCTGACGCTCGACGCGTTGCGCGCGCAGCACGGGGACGAGCTTCCGTACAAGGACGTGCTCGCTCGCGGCTTCACGTGGCGGAACCGGAGAGTTCCGTTTCTCAACGGCCAAAAGGGCATCTACCGCGCCGCCGCGCAGACAGGTCCGGCGGCACTCTCCGTGATGACCTCGGTCAACTCACCGTACGACGACGAGGAGACGCCGGACGGCTTTCTCTACGCGTACCGAGCCGGTTCCGTTGAGGGCGCCGACAACCGCGCACTTCTTGAGGCGCATCACCTACAGGTGCCGATCGTCTACTACGTCGGCACGCGACCGGGTCGCTTCCACACGATGTACCCGACATACGTCGCGGAGAACCTGCCCTCTGAACGGCGCGTGCGCCTGGAACCGGGTCGTCGCACACCCATGGGTTCACCGCGGCCCTTCGAGGACGTCGTCGAGCGGCGCTATGCAGTCGTCGAGCGACGGGTACGTCTTCATCAGTCGCGGTTCCGAGGGATCGTGCTTCCCGCCTATGACCACCGCTGCACGATCTGCGCCCTACGAGAGGAACGGCTGCTCGATGCAGCGCACATCGTCGGCGATGTCGAAGAGCGCGGGCAAGCAGTCGTCCCCAACGGCGTGAGCCTGTGCTCGATCCACCACCGTGCCTTCGACCAGGATCTCATCGGGATCTCCCCCGACTACGACGTGCACGTGTCGCGTGCGCTGATGGAGGACGAGGACGGCCCGATGCTCGAGGTGCTGAAGAGGTTCCATCGCCAGCGGATCCATCTCCCGTCGCGACCCAGCCAGCGCCCCGATCGCGAACGGCTCGCGGTTCGGTTCGAACGCTTCAGCACCGCCGGATAACCCTTGGTCGCTCCACTGACTATTTGGGACACTACCGCGTAGTACAACGACTCTCTAGACTACGACCATGTCTCCGCGTCAGCCTCGCGCTCGCTCGAAGGGCGAGCCGTTCACAGTTCGGTTCGAGCCGCGGACGCAGCTCCTGATCGAGGAGGAGGCTCGGCGGTCGAAGCGGTCGCGCACTGCGGTCGTCGAGGAGCTGGCGGACGAGGCGCTTCGCACGCGGCGGTTCCCCGGGATCGCGTTCCGCGACGAGCCTCCGTACCGCCGAGCGTGGGTCATCGGCGCAGGCCTGGACGTCTGGGAGCTCTGCGAGCTCCTCGACCGCTACCCGGATCCCGAGTCGGTCGTCGACGACTTCCCGCTGGTCGAGCGGCGGCACTGCGAGCTCGCGGTCGCGTACCGGGCCGCGTACACGGACGAGATCGACGACCTCGTCGCCGAGAACGCCCGCCCTCCCGAGGAGCGGCTCCTCCACGCGCCGCACGTGCGCCACGCACCCGCGCGCACGTAGTCACGAATGCGGCTGCTGCTCGACGCGCATCTCTCGCCACGGCGCGTCGGGAGACCGCTCTCGGCTGCCGGCCACGACGTGCTCGCGATCGCCGAGACGTCCGCGTACGCGGCGCTCGCGGACGACCAGGTTCTTGAGCTCGCCGCCGGCGAAGGCCGGATGTTCGTGACCCGGAACGCGAAGGACTTCGACCGGATCACGCGCCGCTGGGCGAGTCTCGACCTCCGGCATGCGGGCGTCCTCCTGATCTGGACCCGTGAGACCGACGAGTTCGGTTCGCTCGTCGCCGATGTGCTCGACGCCCTCGAGCGCCTTCCCGAGCAGGACGCGTGGCGCGACCTCGTGCTGGCGATCTGACTACAGCTCGTCGCGCACCAGCCACTCCGCCAGGAACGGCTCCGCTATTCGGTACTCACCGTCGACTCGCGCGACCAGCTCGTCCTTTACCAGCGCATCCAGCGCACGCTGCACCGTCGACGCGCCCGGGAGGCCATGGCGGTGGCGGTACTCCCGCACCAACGGCCGGCCCGGCTCCTTCGCCAGCGCGCCCAGGACGAGGCGCTGCGCCCGCGCGGCCTTCTCCCACACGAGCCCGAAGTGCGCGTGCTCCGAGCGCAGCAGCTTGACCAGCGCCGCCTCGTACTCCGGCTCCCCGGCGCGCCCGCCCTCCGGCGTCTCCTCCCACAGGAAGTAGCAGAGCTGCTGCGTCGCGTACGGGTGGCCCAGCGTCGCCTCGAGCACCCGCGACACCACGCCCTCCTCCACCGCCCGCCCCGTCCCCGCGAACCGCTCGTCGATGTACCCGCGGAAGAGCGGCGGCGGGATCACGCCGAGCTGCATCTGCTTCGCGCTGCGCCAGAACGGCTCGTTCTCGTCGTCGAAGATCCGCTCGAGCATGTGCCGCTTGCTCCCGAGGTACACGTGCGCGACCTCGGGCTGCGTCTCGAAGACCGAGCGCATGAGCTTCGGCAGGTTCGGGTCGATGTCCACGATCTCCTGGAACTCGTCGAGGACGAGCGCGACCTTCCGCTCCCGCTCGGCGGCGAGCTGGCCGGGGAGCTCGAGGAGCCGCTCGAGCGTCGCGTCCACGTCCTGCGGCGCCTGGCCGGCGGCGAAGCTGAAGCTCAGGTTGCCCGTGTTCGGGTCGACGGTGACGATCGGCGTGATCCGGAGCCCGGAGAACACGCGCAGCCGCTCGCGCGCGCGGAAGAGCGTCGTCGCGAGGTCGTCGTGGATCGTCCCCGCGAGCTTCTCCGCGAGCTTCTCCTTCGTCGGCGTCGTCATCAGGTTCACGTGCGCGACGAGCACGCCGCGCGCGACCGCCTCCTGCGTGACGCGCCACACGAGCGACGACTTCCCGTACCGGCGCGGCGCGAAGACGACGACGTCCTGGCCGTTGACGATGTCGGAGAGGAGCTCGTCGATCTCGGCCTCGCGGTCGGTGAAGGCGTCGTCGAGCGCGAGGGCGCCGTAGCGGAACGGGTTCGTAGTCATGCTTCGTATGGTACGCAACTATGCGTTACGCAACAAGGCGTAACGCAGCTGCGCGTTAGACCCGGAGCTCGGTGAAGCCGGCGGCGGCGAAGTCGCCGTCGAAGGCGAGCGCGTCCCGGATCCGCAGCTTGCGCATGAGCGCGAAGCTCGTGGCGTTGACGAACGAGTACGGCCGCTCGTGGTGGGTACGCAACCAGCCCCACGCCTCGGCCTCGAGATCGCGGTCGACCGGAACCACCTGCACGTCGATCTGCCCAGTCACCCCGTCGAGCCACGTCATCGCCTCGCGATGCCCGCGCTTGCGACGGAGGTACGTCCACGTCTCGCCGACGACGAGGTTGGATGTCGCGAGGCGCCGATCCGCCACCGCGAGCGACAGTGTCCGCGCCTCCTCGTAGCGGCTGTCGTTCCGAACGAACCGTGCGATCCAGAACGAGCTGTCGACGAACGTCACGAGTCAGCCTCGAGCGGGCCGTAGAGCACGGTGTCGATGTCTTCCGGCTCCACGTCGTCGAACAGTCCGCTCAGCTCCTCGCCCAGCCGAAAGAGCCCGTTGTCGAACGGCACGGGCTCGAGCACGCGCTGGACGCCTTCGCGGACGAGGGCGCTCTTCGACGTGCCGCGCGCCGCGGCCTCCCGCGCGAGCCGATCGTCGAGCTCCGGGTCGATCACCACCTGGATCCTGCGCATCCGGGCCATGTTTACACACTATGCGTCATGAGTGTGTAACGCAAGGATCACACTACGCTGCAGCCGTGGACACGCGGGATGCAGAGGTTGCCGCACTGCTCGAGCGGCTGCTCGAGGAGCTGCGGGCACTGCGGGAGGAGTCGGCGCGCCAGAGCGCGCTCCTCGAGGCGATCCTGGCGAAGCTCGACGCGATCGAGCGGACGCAGTACAGCTGAGTCGCGCTCAGACCGCCGGGCCGACCTCGGCGAGGACGTTCCGCCCCCAGGCGAAGCGCGTCTCGTACCAACCGGTCATCGGCGTCAGCGTCGTGCCGCGGTCGGACGAGTGCGCCATCCAGCCGTTCCCGAGGTAGATCCCCATGTGCCCCACCTCGTTCGGCTTCGAGCGCGGGCCGCGCGTGCCGAAGAAGACGACGTCGGCCGGCTGGAGCGCAGCGCGCGTCACGCGTGCCCGCTTCGGGAACTCACCGCTCATCTCGAAGGTCGTCCGGCCCTTCAGCGCCGACGTGAGCCAGCGTGCGCCCGGCGTCGGCTGGAGCTTGACGACGCGCCAGACGAAGCCGGAGCAGTCGAAGCCGCCCGGCCGGAGCTTGCCGCCGAGCCGCTGCGGGCGCTCGGACGTCCCCGCCCACACGTACGGCGAGCCGACGAGCTTCGCCGCGCGCGCGAGCAGCGTCCGCTGGGCGGCGGTGAGCGCGGGGAGGTAGAACGAGTCGGCGAGCGCACGGACGCTCTCGACCTCCGTCTCGGTCAGGGAGAGGAGCCGCGCGAGCGAGTACGCGGCCTCGGCGCGCGTCGCGGGCTGGTCGAGCTGGAGCTCGAGGTGCTCGCGATCCTTCGTGTGGTTGAGGCGCAGGCCGAGCAGGCGCGCGACGGTCTCGGTCCCGAGCCACCTCGTTGGCTTCAGGCCCGCGTCGAAGGCGGTGCGCTGGAGCACGCGCGCCTGCTCGCGGAGCCCGGCGGCGGTGACGAGCTGCGCGTCGAGCTCGCGCAGGAGGACCGGCCGCGCGGGGTCGGCGACGGCGATCTCGAGGCCGAAGGTGGCGAGAACGGGCGCGAGCTCACCGGCGGTGACCGGGTCCTGCGGCCGGAACGCGCCGACGCTCGGCCCCATGAGGCCGGCATCCACGACGGCCCGGATCTGCGGCGTGGCCCACGAGCGCGCGCCGGACTGCGCGCCGGCGGTGCCGGCGGCGGCCGCCCCAAGGGCGAGCATGCAGGCGAAGGCGAAGAGGCGCCGCATGCTCTCTCCATCGGCCGTTCGCGCCCGTCTCTACAGTGGACGCGTGCGTGCGCTCGTCCTCGTCCTCTCCGCCGTCGCGCTCGCCGTGGCCGCATGCGGAGGCGAGCGGAGCACGCAGGAGACGACGCCGGCGGCGCCCGAGCCGCCTCCCGTCGAGACCGAGGAGCCGGGCGGCGACCCGACCCGGCCGGAAGCGCCGCCCGTGGCGGGGACGACGCTGGACGGCGAGGAGCTCGCGCTCGCGGACTTCCGCGGCCGGCCGGTGCTCGTGAACGTCTGGTCGTCCTGGTGAAGCACCTGCCAGAGCGAGGCGGTCGCCTACGCGGAGTTCCAGCAGGCTCACCCGGAGGTCGAGTACCTGGGCCTGAGCGTCGCCAGCTCGCTCGGAGAGGGACAGGGTTTCGTCGAGCGGTACGGCTGGACGTGGCCGTCGATCCTCGACCCGGAGCGTGCGCGGGCACGGACGCTCGGCGCCGAGTACCAGCCGCACTTCGTCCTGGTGGACGCGGACGGCCGGATCGTCGCGTCGCACCAGGGGGGCGGCGACGAGCAGATCTGGTCGGGGCTCCTCGCGCAGCTGCCGTGACGGCTCCGCGGTAGGCTCCGACCCGTGACGACCTCGACCCAGGGCCGCTACGAGGGTTGCCAGCCCGCGACGTGGCTCGCGGTACGGCTGGCGATCGAGCCCGCGAAGATCGACGCGCTGCGCCGCGGCGGGGAGTTGCTCGCCGTGCGCGAGCCGGGCTCGACCGTGTGGCTGTATCCGCCGTGGCAGTTCGACGGCCGCGAGCCGCTCCAGAGCATCCCCCGCATCGTGCGCGCGGCTCGCGAGGCGGGTGTCGACGAGGGGCGGCTGTTCTCGATCCTCACCGCCCGCCGGGGGCTCACCGGCGACGAGCGCGTGTACGACCTGCTGCGCGAGGGCCGCGTGGACGACGTCGTCGCGCTGGTCCGCGCGGTTAGGCCGTCTTAGGCCGACACGGGCGTCGCGCGGACGACCGAAACGTCCCCGCTGACCGTCTTCACCTGGAGCGGGACGACCGGAGCCGGCTCGCGCTCGGCCTCGGCACTCTCCGACGACGGCTCGTCGTCCTCGAGGCCGAGCTCGGAGGTGAGCTGACCCGAGACCGAGGCGGCGTCGATGAAGACGCGCGTGCCGCGGCCGACGCCGATACGGATGTCGCCGGACACGGACTGGATACGGACGTCGCCGGCCTCGACGGACTCGAGCTCGACGTCGCCCGACGTCGTCGAGAGGGTCAGCAGCGCCCGGACGACGCGCACGCGCGCGTCCCCGGAGACCGCGCGGGCGCTCAGCGTCCCCTCGACGCGGCCGATTTCGAGGTCGCCCGAGACCGTGGCGACGGAGCCGCCGGCCTCGATCGCCCGGACGGAGAGGTCGCCGCTCGCGGTCTTCGCCTGGAGCTTCTTCGCGACCGTCTCGAGCCGGATGTCGCCCGAGGCCGTGCGGGCCTCGACTTCGCCGAGCACGCCGTCGGCCCGCAGGTCGGTCGAGCCGCCGGAGAGATCGACGTCGGCGCCGGGAGGGCACGTCACGCGCACCTCGACGTCGGCGCCCCACGTGATGCGGAGCGGGCCCCAGCGGATGCGGTCCTTCTCCTCGACCGTGATCACGTGACCGCCGGCGTGCTCGTCGACAGTCACCTCGACGTTCTCGATCGCGTCGGAGCCACGACGGCCGAGCGGGACGAGCTCGACGCTCGTCCGCGGCTCGTCGGCCGTCGTGACCACGACGCGTCCACTCGGGAGCCGAAACCGGAGGGAGACGCTCCCGGGAGTGTCGAAGACCTGCATCGTCAGACCTTCGGCGAGCGGGCCCGGCGAACCCGGTCGGTGGTCGACTTGCGCGCCCGGCGGGTGCGGTCGCCCGGGTCGAGGAGCTTCGTGTACTCGAACGGGATGGGGGTGAGCAGCATGTCGATCTCCTTTCGGCCCGGGGTCGTCAACCCTGGGCGTAGCCCTGAAGGCGGTTCCTGCCGCGCTTGTGGGTGCGGGGGGCGGCTGTGCGCGCGAGCGTGCGCACGAGCCACGCGTTGGTCGAGACGCCGTCTTCGGCGGCCGCGGCCTCGATCGCGATCTTCAGCGACTCCGGGAGGCGGAGCGTGATGCGCCCCGAGTACTCCTCCCCGGGTGCCATCTGCACGGCGTCCTGGGTCTCCTCCAACACGACCACGAGCTCGGGCTCGCGGCCGGCGAGGCGAACCTCGACACGGCCACTCACGAGCTGGCCGCTGATCTCGAGCGTCGCCTCGCCGAGGAGGTCGAGGAGTCGGAGGTGGAGCGTCGTCCCGAGGGCTTCGATCAGCCGCTGCGCCGCCTGGGCGACCGCCTCGTCCCCGAGGCCTGCGGCCGCTGCGAGATCCCCCTGGATTGCTTCGATGTGACTGTCCAGCTGCATCGTGACATCACTATGACATCATTCGCGCGGCATGTCAAGGTCAAGATTGACACGCTTCTGAAGCCACCCACGGCACCGCATGGTTGAGCCAACGTTGTGCCCGACGGACAAGTGGAGCATGCGGCTCAGGCGAGCTGCCAGGCGTCGTCGCGGAGGATCGGGGTGGCCGTCCCGTCGGCGTCCAGCCCGTCCACCTCGACTTCGGGGCCGCCGATCATGAAGTCGGTGTGGACGCCCGAAACGTTCACGCCGCGCTCCAGGCGCTCCGCCGGCGAGAGGCCGTCCCCGTCGGGCAGCGCGCGCGGGAATCCGCTCCCGAACGCGATGTGGCAGGTCGCGTTCTCGTCGAAGAGCGTGTCGTGGAAGGTGAGACCGGTCCGCTTGACCGCCGAGTCGCCGTCGACGAGAGCGACCTCGCCGAGGTACGGCGCCTGCTCGTCGACCGAGAGCTGGTGGCGGATGATGTCGGCGCCGGAGCTCGCGCGCACGTCGACGATCTTCCCGCCCTCGAACGCGACCTCGAGGTCGTCGACGCGCGTCCCGGCGGCGATGAGCGGCGCCGTCGAGCGGGCCGTGCCCTCGGCCCGGCGCCAGTCCGGGCTCGTGAAGACCTCCTCGGTCGGCATGTTCGGGATGTGCGGGATGCCCGTCGCCGTCTCGGTGCTCGCGCACTCCCAGCTCGCTCCCGGGATCAGCCCGATCGTGAGGTCGGTGCCCGGCCCGCGGAAGCGCAACGCGTCGAATCCGCGTGCCCCGAGCTCGCGGGCTCGCGTCTTCAGCTTCTCGGCGTGCTCGCGCCAGGCCGCGACCGGGTCGTCGGCGTCGAGCCGGGTCGCCGTCGCGACCGCGTCCCACAGGCGCTCGAGGTCGGGCTCGCCGAAGACCTCAGCCGCCCAGCCCTCGTTCGGCGCGGGCACGATCGTCCAGTTGATGGTTCGCGCCTCGACGTGCTTCAGCCCGAGCTTGCGAAGCTCCTTCGGCTCCGCGCGCCCGACGAGCGCGGGATCGAGGTCTGCGAGCAGCCCCGGGTCGGGATTCCCGCTGAGCACGACGAGCGCCGTCTTTCCGTCGCTCCAGCCGCCGTAGAGGTGGAGGAGGTGCGGCGGCGACCACCCGAGCTCCTCCTCCGGCCCGAGCTCGATCGCCGCACGGCGGACGTGGAGGTCGCCGTAGAGCACGAGCACGTGACTCGCACCGGCCCGGTACGCCTCGCGCGTCACCGCACGCGCGATCTCCGCGTGCTCGACGAGACACGCGACGACGACGTCCTGCCCCGGCTGGACGTTCGCGCCCACGCACACGGCCAGCTTCGCGTAGCGACGCAGGCGCTCGTCGGGGGTCACGGAGTGGAGGTCAGTCGCCCCAGTCGAAGTCCCGCGGGCGGCCCGTCCAGAGCGTCTCGTCGAGCGCAGCGCCCTCGGCTCCCTCGGCTCCCTCGACTCCCTCGACGTCCTCGACAGTCTCCTCGCCCGGCCACGGCATCCGCTCGGCGGAGAGCTCGACGGCGGGGACCTCCCCGTCCAGCGTCTCCTCGATCCGCGCCTGCTCCTCGCTCTTGAAGAGCGGGTGGTTCTCGAGCGGATCGCCGTTCAGGTAGCGCTCGAGCGGCATCTCGCCGTCGAGCTCTGCGTTGCGGGCCTTGAGGTCGAGGTGGTCGCGGATCGCGTCTGCGAAGAGCGAGTCCGTGTCGACGGAGTGGTCTTCCAGTTCCGGCATGGTGAACGGTGGCCGAGTTTACCGAACAGGGCGGGATCCGAGCCCCGGGCACCGGCGGCTATGGTGTCGCCGTGCCGTTCCTGCGCGCGTTCTGGCTGTTCATGCTCGTGTACCGCATGTGGCGGCGCCTCCCGGCGAGGCAGCGCAGGCAGGCGCTCGTCCTCGCGGGGCGCCACGGGCCGAAGCTGGCCACGCGCGCCATGAGCCTCCGGCGCCGGCGTCCGTAGCGGGGTTACGCGCCCGCCCGGAACCCGAGCGCCTCGCGGACGATCCGGTCCTGCTGGCGGTGGTGCAGCGTCGGGTAGCCCTCGCTCGGGCTCGCGCGCCAAGGGCGGCCCACGTACTGGACGCTCTCGACGTGCGGCGCGTGCGCCGCCGCCTCCTCGAGCCGGTGCCGGATCGACCGCCACGCGCCCATGTTCTGCGGCTCCTCCTGCGCCCAGACGATCTCCCGCAGCTCCGGGTACGAGGCGACGAGCCGCGCCACGGCATCGACCGGGAACGGGTACAGGAGCTCGATGCGGGCGACCCCGACGGTGGGTGCGAGCCCACGCACGTCGTGGCCCGCGATGTCGTAGAAGATCTTCCCGCTGCACAGGATCAGGCGGTGCACCGCCTCCCGGTCGGACACCGAGTCGTCGAGCACGGGCCGGAACGAGCCCTCCGCGAGGTCCTCCGCCGTGGACGTGGCCTGCTTCAGGCGGAGGAGGCCCTTCGGCGTCATCACGACGAGCGGCCGTGCCGTGGCGTCGAGCGCCTGCCGGCGGAGAAGGTGGAAGAACTGGGCCGCGGTCGTGCAGTTGGCGATCCGGATGTTCTCCTGCGCGCCGAGCTGGAGGAATCGCTCGAGCCGCGCGCTCGAGTGCTCCGGCCCGTTGCCCTCGTACCCGTGCGGCAGCAGCAGCGTCAGCCGCGACGTCTGCCCCCACTTCGAGCGTCCGGAGACGACGAACTGGTCGACCACGATCTGCGCGCCGTTCACGAAGTCCCCGAACTGCGCCTCCCAGAGGACGAGCGCCTCCGGCGCCGCGATCGAGTACCCGTGCTCGAAGGCGAGCGCCGCGTACTCCGAGAGGGGTGAGTTGTAGATCTCGAACGCGGCGGCGGAGCCAACCAGGTGCTGGAGCGGCACGAAGGTCTCCCCGGAGGTGGCGTCGTGCAGGACGGCGTGGCGGTGCGAGAACGTGCCGCGCTCGGTGTCCTGCCCCGTGAGCCGGATGGGGATGCCGTCCTCGAGCAGCGTCGCGAACGCGAGCGCCTCGGCCTGGCCCCAGTCGATGCCTCCCTCCTGGAACGCCTCGCGACGTCGCTCGAGCTGCTTCGCAAGCTTCGGGTTCACTGTGAACCAGTCCGGCACACGCAGGAGCTGATCGTTCAGCTCCGCCAGCCGATCCGTCGGCACCGCGGTCTCCACGGCCGCCCCCGTGTCGAGAGGCCGGCGTGGCTCGGGCGGCGGCTCGGGCTCGGCGAACGAGGCCGTGAGCTGGTCGTGCACCTCGCGCAGCCTCGCGAGCGTCTCGTCGAGCGCGGCCGGGACCGCCGCCTCGGTGAGGACGCCGTCCTCCACGAGTCGGCCTCCGTAGAGCTCGCGCACGGACGGCTGGCGCTCGATCCGCGACGCCATCAACGGCTGCGTGTACGACGCCTCGTCCTGCTCGTTGTGGCCGAAGCGACGGTAGCCGACGAGGTCGACCACGACGTCGTGGCCGAACTCGGCGCGGTAGGCGAGCGCGAGCCGGATCGCCGCGAGGGCCGCCTCGGGGTCGTCCGCGTTCACGTGGACGATCGGGACGTCGAAGCCCTTCGCCAGGTCGCTCGCGTAGCGCGTCGAGCGGCCCTCCGCGGGGTCGGTCGTGAACCCGATCTGGTTGTTGGCGATGACGTGGAGCGTGCCGCCCGTCGAGTAGCCGGCGATCGACTGCAGGTTGAAGGTCTCGGCCACGACGCCCTGGCCGGCGAAGGACGCGTCGCCGTGGATCAGGACCGGCAGCGCCACGCTCGGGTCGTGCATCCCCGCACCCGCCGAGCGATCCGTCTGCTCGGCCCGCGTCAGCCCCTCGACGACCGGGTCGACGGCCTCCAGGTGGCTCGGGTTCGCCGCGACCGTGACCTGGATCTCGCCCGCCTCGGTGTGCCGGGCCTCGGACGCCGAGAGGTGGTACTTGACGTCGCCTGTGCCGCCCTCGGGGTCGGCCACGAGCGCGTCCGCGGTGCGCTCGCCCTCGAACTCGCGGAGGATCGACGCGTACGAGCGCCCGACGACGTGCGCGAGCACGTTCAGGCGGCCGCGGTGCGCGATCCCGATCACGACCTCGTGCGCGCCCTCGGCGGCAGCGAGCTCGACCGCCTCGTCGAGCATCGGGACGAGCGAGTCGAGACCCTCGATCGAGAACTGCTTCTGGCCGATGAAGGCGCGGCGGAGAAATGTCTCGAACGCCTCGACCTGCGCCAGGCGCTCGAACAGCCTGCGCCGCTGCTCCGGCTGCAGCGGCTGCCGGAAGCGGCCCGACTCGATCGCGTGGCGCAGCCAGATCCGCTCCGCGTGGTCGGAGATGTGCTCGATCTCGTAGGCGATCGTCCCCATGTAGGTCTCGCGCAGCCGCGGGAGCGCGTCGGCGAGCGTGTCGCCCTCGACGTAGAGGCGGAGAGCGCTCGCAGGGATCTGCGCCTGGAGCTCGGGGGGCAGCGGCGGCATGAGGCTCTCGGCCTCGAGCGCCGGGTCGCCGGGCGGCTCGGAGCCGAGCGGGTCGAGCCGGGCGCCGAGGTGGCCGTGCGTGCGGATCGCCTTCACGAGCGCGACCGCCGAGGCGGTCGCGTGGAGCAGCTCCGCGTCGGGCGGCGCCGCAGCGGGGGCAGGCTCCTCGGCGGTCGCCGCAACGGGCACCACCGGAGCAGGAGACGCCGCAGGCGTAGGAGCTGGAGCTGGAGGAGGCGGCGGCGGCAGCGCGACCGCGACGGCCTCGCCGTTCCCGTCCGTGGCCGGAGCGGGACGCTGGAGGCTCCGGAGCCCCGGGAGCGATGCGAGCACCGCGTCGTCGGCCTCCTCGAACAGCGCGCGCCACTCGGGCGCGACCGCCTCCGGGTTCTCGAGGTACTGCTCGAGGATCAGACCGATGTACCCGGCGTTCGGGCCGGGGAGCTGCGACGACGTGGCCACGTTCCTCGTTGTAGCAGGGCGGCCGCGGCGAGACGTCAGTAGAGGGGCGCGTCGGTCGCGATCGCGATCGTCATGCCGAGGACGAACGCGAGTGCCCCCACGAAGACGGCAGCCGCCGCCAGCGTGCGATGGGAGTGCGTCATGCGGGAGGCCACGAGCGCGACGACGATCGCAGTCGTCGCGAGAAGCCCCGGATGGCGGGCGAGCGCAAGCCCCGAGAGCACGAGCGAGAACGCGCACAGGTAGCCGGCCACGCGGTCCGCCTGGCGGTGGGCGACCGAGCTCACGCGTGCGCTCCCACGCGGGGACGGCGCGCCGAGGCTCCGCGCGGCCCGATCGGCCGGCGGACACGCGCCCGCGAGCGCCGCCACTCGTCCCAGCCGCACGGTGTCAGAGGCACGAAGGCATGGTCGTCGCCGGCCGCTCCACCGGCCGCGTGCGGTTCCGCGCGGATCGCCCACCAGACCACGCCGGCCAGGTAGACGACGGGGATCTTGAGGACGACGAGCATGAAGATCGCCTCCCACGCCGACACCGAAGCCATGCGCGGAGTCTACGCGACGCCCTGTAGGTCCTAACACCCGCGACACATTCGAGCCGCTACGGTGGGGAACTTCGATTTCGACCGCATCCGTCGCCGTGCACGTCGCGAAGTCAAAGGAGGCCCCGTGAGACGAGCTACCCATCTTCTCCTAGCCCTGTGCGTCCTGGCCCTGAGCGCGCTCGCCGCGCTCGTGACGCCGGCAGCCTTCGCGGCGGAGAGGATGTGGGTCGGCTTCCACGACGATCCCAGCTTCCGGTGGGTGAACGACCGGGCGGACCGGATCCGCTCGACGGCCCAGAACGGGTCGTCGATCATGCGGCTGCTCGTGCAGTGGAACACCACGGCGCCGACACGGCCCGCGAGCCCCGCGAACCCCTTCGACCCCGCGTACCGCTTCGACGACATCGACGAGGCCGTCCGCAACGCGCAGGCGAACGACCTC
Source organism: Actinomycetota bacterium (assembly GCA_004366385.1). Taxonomy (GTDB): domain Bacteria; phylum Actinomycetota; class Thermoleophilia; order Gaiellales; family Gaiellaceae; genus GMQP-bins7. The sequence goes on along the minus strand of ML178785.1, from coordinate 179,225 downwards.
GAGGTGATGATCACGATCTCGGGGACGCCGCGCTGGGCGAACGGCGGCAAGACGCCGAACGTCGCGCCGACCCGCATGGCCGACTTCCAGACGTTCGCGCGCGCGATCGCCTCCCGCTACTCGGGTAGGAACAAGGACATCCCGTTCGTCCGCTTCTGGTCGATCTGGAACGAGCCGAACCTCACGACCTTCCTGACGCCGCAGTTCAACGCGAAGGGCAAGTCGGTCGCGCCCGCGACGTACGCGCGCATCGCCGCCGCCGGCGTGGCAGGCGTCAAGACCGGGAACCCGCTGGCGAAGGTCGCAATCGGCGAGACCTCCGCGCGCGGGCGGGACAGGCGCGTGAAGGGCGTCTCCGACACGCACTCGCCCGGCCGGTTCGCCGAGCTCGTGGCGAAGGCGAACAAGCGCCTCCGGTTCGACGCGTGGGCGCACCATCCCTACCCGTTCAACCCGAACTCGGCCCCGTCGCAGGTCGTGAAGTGGCCGAACGTCTCGCTCGCCTCCCTCCCCCGCTTCCAGAAGGAGCTCGTGAAGTCGTTCAAGCGCAAGAACGTGGAGATCTGGGTGACGGAGTACGGCCACCAGACGCGGCCGCAAGACTCGTTCGGCGTCCCCTACTCGACGCAGGCGACGTACATCAAGCGGGCGATCGACATCGCCAGGCGCTTCACCTTCGTGCCCATGTTCATCTGGTTCGTGTACCAGGACAGCCCCGGGCAGCCGTGGGAGTCGGGGATCTACACGGAGACCGGCGCGGCGAAGAACCCGTCGCCGGCGCGGTTCCAGGCGAGCGCGAGATCGGTGGACGCGCGGAACGCCGTGTACACCTTCCCCGCGAAGACGCTGACGCCGCTGGTCATGGTCCCGGCACGGAAGTTCTGCGAGGCCAACGCGGCGGGCACGCCGATCGAGATCACCTGGCGCGTGCAGCAGGGCTCCAGGGTCGTCAGGAGCGGCGTGCAGACGGTCCCGCTCCGCTCGGACTGCACGCTCCCGGCGCGCCTCGGCTTCACCGTGGCGAAGGGCGCCACGTACAGGGCGACCTTCGCCCTGAGCGACGGGAACGGCACGCAGGGCACGCGCACCTTCACGATCCGCGGGAGGAAGTAGAGCGAACCGTGGGGGCCGGGCATACCCGCCCCCACGTCACACCCACTCGAGCACCTGCACGCCCTCCCACCACTGCGGCTGCCCGCGGCTCTTCCCGTCGATCGTGAGCAGGCGGCGGGCACGCGGCTGCCGGGCGAGGTAGTCGTCGAGCGCGCGCTCGACCTGCTCCCAGTCGGTGTCGTCCACGATCACGAGCGCGCCCGGGGCGAGGTGTGGCTCCGCCATCCGAAGGCCTTCGACCTGAGAGTCGTAGTCGTGCGCGGCGTCGTAGTACCAGAGGCCGATGCTCATGTCGTCGAGCGCGCCGCCGGGGACGAGCTCGAACGCGTCCCCGACGAGGACTTCCGGCGCCGGAAGGCCGAAGCGCTCGAGGTTCCGCTCCACCTGTCCGAGCGAGGCGTCACGAAAGCCGAAGCTGTCGATGCCGACGAAGCGGCGGCCCTCGTTCCCCGTCATCGCCGCGATCAGGCTCGCGCCGTGGAAGACGCCGATCTCGACGTACGCCTCGTCGGGCTCCAAGAGCGAGGCGGCGAGGTTGAGGAGCGCGAGGACGTTCTCCGACGCGAGGTTCGTCACCTGCTCGACCACCGGCTGGAAGCGGCGGTCGCGCGGATGCTCCGAGCGCGGGAAGTCCTGGAAGAGCCGCGGGAGCTCCTCGAGGAAGCGGTCGGCGTTCACGCGCTCACAGGTGCGACGTCACCCCCGCGAGCGTCGGGTCCTCGGACGGCGGCTCGTACCACGACAGCGCGTACTTGCCGTCGTCGAGGTCGCGCGCGAACGTGGACAGCCTGAGGGGGCGGAAGGTGTCGCACATGACCGCGAGCTCGGTGGTCTCCGCGACGCCCAGCGACTTCTCCGCGAGCCCCGGCTGCGGGCCGTGCGGGAGGCCGGACGGGTGGAGCGTGATCGAGCCGACCGAGATCCCCTTGCGCGACCCGAAGTTGCCGGAGACGTAGTAGATCATCTCCTCCGACTGAAGATTGCTGTGGTGGTACGGAATGGGGATCGCGTCCGGGTCGAAGTCCAGCTTGCGGGGGCAGAACGAGCAGATGACGAAGTTCGGCCCCTGGAAGGTCTGGTGCGAGGGCGGCGGCTGGTGGATCCGGCCCGTGATCGGCTCGAAGTCGTGGATCGAGAACGTCCACGGGTACAGGTAGCCGTCCCAGCCGACGACGTCGAACGGGTGGTAGTCGAGCACGTAGTCCTGGTAGCCGCCGCGGACGCGCACTTTGACGAGGTGGTCGCCGCGGTCGCGGTGCGTGTGCAGCTCCGCGGGCGGGTGGATGTCCCGGTGGTAGTACGGCGCGCCCTCGAGAATCTGGCCGTACTGGTTCCGGTAGCGGCGCGGGATCTCGATCAGCCCCGGCGTCTCGAACACGAGGTAGCGCTGCGGGCCGTCGGGCACGAAGCGGTACGTGGTCCCGCGCGGGACCACGATGTAGTCCCCGTCCTTGTACGGCACGTCGCCGAAGATGGTCTCGAGCGTCCCCGAGCCCTCGTGGACGAAGATCACCTCGTCGCCCTCGCCGTTTCGGAAGAAGTAGTCCATCGTGCCGGACGGGCGGCAGAGCGAGATCTCGACGTCGTCGTTCCACATGAGCGTGCGCCGGCCGGAGATCTCGTCGCCCTCGGGCTCGACGTCGTACGTGTTCTGGAGGCGGTGTGCGTGGGTCTCCGGGATCCACTCCTCGCGCTCGATCGGCGTGAAGTCGCCGAGCTCCTTCACGCGGCACGGGGAGACGAGGTGGTAGAGGATCGACTCGTTCCCGGAGAAGCCCTCGAGCCCCATCACCTCCTCGGTGAGCAGGGTCCCGTTCTCCCGGAACACGATGTGGCGCTTGCGCGGGACGTCCCCGCGACGCTGGTAGAACGGCATGGCACGTCCTTTCGAAGTCGTTGGACACGTTCTACCGCACCCGTGTCGCCGCGCGTGCGCGAGAGGGCGACGCGATCGGCGCGCCGCCGCTCTCGGTCGTGAACGCGGCGCCTATTCGCCGGCGTTCGGGTCGGTCTGCCAGAGGCCGAACTCGTTCCCCTGGTTGTCGCTGCAGACGGCGAACCAGCCCATGCCCGGGACCGGCATCGCGTCGCCGCCGCGCCCGCCCAGCTCGCTCACCCTCGCCGTCGCCGCGTCGATGTCGTCGACGTCGAAGTAGACGCGCGGCCCGCGCGTGTCCCCGTCGGCCTCCATGATCGCGCCGCCCTGCGTCTCGGAGAACCGGGTCATGAGGTACTCGCTCGGCGAGCCCTCGAACGCTTGGAACTCCCAGCCGAACAGCCCGCTCCAGAACTCGCGCGCCGCCTGCGTGTCGCCGGCCGGGAGCTCGACGTGAACCATCTGCCCTGCCATGCCTGCTCCTTCCGCGTCGGGTTCGGTGGATCTCTCCACCGCGTGCATCTCTGAGACGAAGGACTCCGCCGCGAGTCGACACTCATCGGTCGACTCGTCGCCGTGAGGCGAGAGATGGAGCCAGCCGGGCTCGAACCGGCGACCTTCTGGCTGCCAGCCAGACGCTCTCCCAACTGAGCTATGGCCCCGCGACTCGGAAGTCTAGCTCGCTCAGCCCGCGGCGACCTCGACCGAGGGCACGTCGCTCCACAGCTCCTCGAGCCGGTAGAAGCGGCGTGTCTCGGGCGTGAAGATGTGCAGAACGACATCGGTGTAGTCGCCGACGATCCACGTCGCCTCCTGCACGCCGGCGCTCGCGCGCGGCAGCAGGCGGTGCTCCTTCTTCAGCGTCCCCGCCACCTCGTCGTAGATCGCCTTCGTCTGCCGCGGGTTGCGCCCGGTCGCGATCACGAAGAAGTCCGTGAAGTCGCAGACGCCGCGCATGTCGAGGATGGTGACGTCGGTGGCCAGCTTCTCCTGGCAGAGAGCGGCGGTTCGGCGTGCTTGCTCGAGCGGTTTCAGGTCGGTCGTCAGTCCTCTCGTCCTCGGGTCGCAGTGTAGTCGCCGCCGTACAGGCCGAGGCGTGCGATCGCCTCCCCGACGCCCCGCGGCACGAGATCGCCGATCTCCTCGCCGCGGGCTATCCGCTCGCGCACGAGCGACGACGAAACCGGAACCGGCTCGAGCGCGAAATACGTGATGCGGTCGGGCGCTGGGAGGCGAGCCGCTGCCTCGCGCACGCGCTCGTCGGGGACGCCCGGCCGCGTGGCCACCGCCAGGCGGACGAGCTCGAGGACACGCTCGGGGCGCTTCCAGCCCGGGAAGTCCACGAGCTCGTCCGCCCCCAGGACGAAAACGGCGTCGGCGAGCTGCCGCGCCTCCAGCGAGTCGACGGTGCGCGCGTGCGGGTCGAGCTCGACCTCCGCTCCGGGGACGTCCGCGAACGCGAGGCGCGCGAGCTCGAGCCGCGCCTCGGCCGGTGCGGCGACGTCCTTGTGGCCCGGGTCGGCGACGACGAGGACGAGGAGCCGCTCGAGCCCGAGCTGCTCGACGGCGGCTCTCGCCAGCGCGACGTGGCCCTCGTGCGGAGGGTCGAACGCGCCGCCGAGGACTCCCGTTCGGGCTACTGCCACTCGAGCGCCTCCCCGGCCACCTCGACCTCGGCGCCGCGCTTGATCCCGATCTTCCGCAGCGCCTCCTCGAGCTCGTCCGGCGGCGGCGGCGTCCCGACGACGCGGTAGCCGCCGTCGGTGCGAAGGATCCGGTACCGCGGGCCGCGGCGCGGCTTCGGGTGGTACTCGAGGAACTCCGGCAGCGGCTGCTCCTCCGGCTCGTCGGCCTCGACCGGGCAGAGCTCGAACAGCGCCAGCTTCAGCGCGTCGATGCCCTCGCCGGTCGCGCACGAGGTCGCGACGACGCGCGCGATCCGCGCGTCCGCAAGCACGAGCTCCTGCGGCGCTTCCAGTAGGTCGATCTTGTTGAGGACGACGATCTGCGGCCGTTCGACGAGACCTGCGCCGTACGCCGCGAGCTCGCGGTCGATCGTGCGGAAGCGCTCCTCGAGCTCGGGCTCCGACGCGTCGAGCACGTGCACGAGGAGCCGAGCCCGCTCGAGATGCGCGAGGAACTCGTGGCCGAGCCCTGCCCCGTCGGCAGCGCCTTCGATCAGGCCGGGCACGTCCGCGACCGTGAGCTGGCGCTCGTCAGGGCCGTCGACGGTGCCGAGCACGGGCTCGAGGGTCGTGAACGGGTAGTCCGCGACCTTCGGCTTCGCGTTCGAGATCCGGCGCAGGAGCGAGGACTTGCCCGCGTTCGGGAGCCCCGCGAGCGCGGCGTCCACGACCAGCTTCAGGTGCAGGACGAGGTCGGCCTCCTCGCCCGGGAGCCCCGTCTCGGCGAACCGCGGCGTCTGCCGCGTCGGCGTCGCGAAGCGTGCGTTCCCGCGCCCTCCCGCGCCCCCCCGCGCGGCGACGTACCGCGCGCCCGCGCTCGCGAGGTCGGCGACGAGACCCCCGCCCGGATCGAGCAGCTGCGTCCCGACGGGCACGCGCACCTCGACGGTGTCGCCGTCCGCGCCGTGCTTGCGGCTCCCGCGCCCCGGGCCGCCCTTCCCGGCCGCGAGCCGCTTCACCCGGCGGAGCGAGGAGAGGTCGCGCAACGCAGGGTCGGCAAGGAGGACGACGTCGCCCCCGCGGCCGCCGTCGCCGCCGTCCGGGCCGCCGCGCGGGACGTACTTCTCCCGCCGGAAGCTCAGCCCGCCGTGGCCGCCACGCCCGGCTTCGACGTGGATCGTGGCCCTGTCGTGGAACACGGCGCCGCCCCTCAGAGAGGGCGAGGCAAGCCTCGCCCCTACGACGCCGAGGGCTCGGAGACCGAGACGAAGCGCTTCTCGCCGCTCCGCCGGAACTCCACGGTGCCCTCGCGGAGCGCGAAGATCGTGTCGTCGCGGCCGAGAGCCGCCCCCGGCCCGGGCCGGAACCTCGTGCCGCGTTGCCTGACGATGATCATCCCGGCCTTCACGGGCTGGCCGGCGAAGACCTTCACGCCGAGGCGCTTGGACTGCGAGTCGCGCCCGTTCCTGGACGAGCCGAGACCTTTCTTGTGCGCCATCTAGGACTCACCTTCCTTCGCTCCGATCGCCGACTCGAGCGCCGCGATCGCGCCCTTGCGGTTGGCGTGCGCCTGCTCGTACTCGAGGGCCGCCGCGAGCATCGGGCGGTTCCAGCCCGGCGCCGCCTCCTTGATCTGCGGGATGGTCAGCTCCTCGTAGCCCGCCGGCATGCCCTTCACCCGCTCCTCCTGCGCCGGCGCCTCGGCCTTTGCCTTGGGCTCGGCCTTCGGCTTCGCCTTCGCCTCGGGCTCGGCCTTCGGCTTCGACGCCGCCTTGGAGCGCTTCGCGCCGGCGATCGACTCGATCTCGATCTGCGTCAGCGAGGCGCGGAAGCCTGTGTGGCGGCGGTAGCCGGTGCGCTTCTTGTACTTCCCGATGCGGATCTTCGGGCCCTTGACGGGGCCGAGGACCTTCGCGGTCACGGTGGCTTCGGCCGGGCTCAGGTTCGGCTCCCCGTCGCCGCCGACGAGCAGCACCGTCGGAGCGAACGTCGCCCCGTCGTCCTCGCGCAGGCGGTCCACGAGCAGCCGCTCGCCCTCGCGGACGCGGTACTGCTTCCCGGCAACCTTGATGATCGCGTACGTCATGTCGTTATCGAGATCGGTGGGATCGCGGCGCGACCCCGGCTCCAGCGTCGGCTCCTGGGCGAGCCGCCCGCGAGCCGGCGCATGATAGCGAACGTGCTCTGCTACCGCGCGCGGGCGCGGCTGTCGAAGTCCTCGATCCACTCCGACATCGGCACGTAGCCGTCGCCTTCTGGAGGGGTCTCGGCCTCGTCCGCGCCGGGCCGGGCAGGCCTCTCGGCTGCGGTACGGGCCGGGGGCTCGGCTGGGGGCTCGGCTGGGGCCTGCGCCGGCGCCTCGGCGACCGCGACGGTGCCTTCGGCCTCGGGGGCAGCCGCCTCGCCGCCGTTCGCCGCCGCCGCGGCGGGCTTCTTGCGCTTGCGGCCGCCGCGCGTCCCGCGACGCGTGCGCTTCTTCGGGGGCGTCGTCCCCTCGCCCGCCTCCGGCGCGGGGCCTCCCTCCGCTGCCGGCCCGGCCGCGGGCTCGGCCTCGGCCTCGAGCTCGGCGGCAGGGACGTGGATCCTGGGCGCCGCCCGGCGGCCGTCCTCGGCGGGAGCCTCGCCCGGCTCGGCCGCGTCCCCCGCCGCAGCGGCAGCGCCCGTCTTCTTGCGGCTCCGCCCGCCGCGCGAGCCTCGGCGCGTCCGCTTCTTCTTCGGCTGGCCGTCCGCTGTGGCACCCACCTCGGGAGCCTCCGTCTCCGTCTCCGTCTCCGTCTCCGCCTCCCCGACCTCGGCCTCGACCTCGCCCGCTACGGCGACAGTCTCGGCTTTCTGGGCCTTCGCCCGCGACTTGCGCGCGGCGGGAGGCTTCTCCGCCTTCACCTGTTCCTCGGCCGGCTTCTCGGCCGGCCTCTTCGCCTCCGCCCTGCGGCTCGGGGCGCGCGTGGGCTTCTCGGCCTCGGCCTCGAACGTGATCGGTGTCGGGAGGACCGCCGCGTCGGCGAGCGTGCCGAACGCGACACCCTCGAGCGCCCGCCCGACGGTCACCTGCACCTTCTTGCCGACGAGCTTCGCGGCGCCGGAGACGACGACCTCGTAGCCGCCGACCTTGCCGACGGCCGTCGTCGCATCGTGCAGGCCGACCTCGACGAGCTTGAGCTCGAGCGTGGCGCCCTCCTCGACGGGAGTGTCCGGCGCGAGCGTCTCGAGCTTGCCCTGCCCGAGCACCTCGAAGTGGTCGAGGTGGACGTGCCCGTTGCCGCCGCCGTCCACGGCGACGAGGAAGAACCGCCGCCGCGCGGCCGCCTCGATCCCGGCCAGGCGCGCTCCGCCCGGGCCGGCGAGCAGCGCGAGCACGCGCGGGTGCACGGCAACCCGGAAGCCCTGCACGCGCGAGCCCTTCGCGAGCGCGCGCAGCTTCCGCTCGACCTCGAGCGTGTGCGTCGCCTCGGAGACGACGACGCCGTCGCCGCCGCAGACCGTGCACTTGTTCGTGAGGATCTCGCGCGGGCCGTCGGTGACGTTCTGGCGCGTCATCTCGACGAGGCCCAGTGGCGAGATCTCGACGACGTACGTCTTCGTCCGGTCGCGCTCGAGCTCCGTGCGCAGCGCGTCCTCGACGGTCGCCCGATTCTTGGGGTTCGACATGTCGATGAAGTCGATGACGATGATCCCGCCGATGTCGCGCAGCCGGAGCTGGCGCACGACCTCCTTCACGGCCTCGAGGTTGTTCTTCACGATCGTGTCCTCGAGCCGGCCCTGGGACGACTTGCCGCGCGAGCCGACGAAGCGGCCCGTGTTCACGTCGATGACGGTGAACGCCTCGGCGTAGTCGAAGACGAGGTACCCGCCGGACGGGAGGTCGACGCGGCGGTCGAGCGTGGAGTTGATCTCCTGCTCGATGCCGGACGCCTCGAAGAGCGGCTCCTTCTCCTTGTAGCGGTGGACGCGCTCGATCATGTGCGGCGAGGTCTTCTTCAGGTAGCTGACGATGCGCTTGTGCGTGCGCTCGTCGTCGATCTGCGCACCCACGAAGTCGCCGGCGAAGAGGTCGCGCACGATGCGGAGCGGCAGTTCCGCCTCCTCGTACACGAGCTCGGGCGCGCTTGCGGCCTTCGCCTGCTTCTCGATCGTCTTCCAGAGCCGCTGGAGGAAGACGAGGTCGCGCTCGATGTCCTCCGCGGACGCTCCTTCGGCCGCCGTGCGGACGATGATGCCGCCGCCCTTCGCGTCGAGGTCCTTGACGATGCCCTTCAGCCGCGCGCGCTCGTCGTCCTCGAGCCGCCGCGACACGCCGTAGCCGTCGCCGTTCGGGACGTACACGAGGAAGCGGCCGGGGAGCGAGATCTCGGTCGTGAGCCGCGCGCCCTTCGACTTCATCGGGTCCTTCACGGCCTGCACGAGGATCGTCTGGCCGCGCTTGATCAGATCCTGGATGCGGCGGGCGCCCTTCGCGCCCTCGAGCTCCGGGACGACGATCTCGTCCACGTACAGGAACCCGTTCTTCTCGAGGCCGATCTCGACGAACGCGGCCTCCATCCCGGGGAGGACGTTGTCGACGACACCGAGGTAGATGTTCCCGGCGATCGAACGGCGCTCCGGGCGTTCGAGGTAGACCTCCGCGACCCGGTCGTCCTCGAGGATCGCGACGCGCTGCTCGCCCACGTCGACCGAGATCAGGAGCTCGCGCTTCGCCGCGGGGAGCGCTGCACGGCGAATCGGCGTCCGGCGGCGCGACTTCGCGGGCTTGCGCTCGGACTTCCGCTCGGACTTCCGCTCGGACGGCCTGCGCTCCGCTCGCCCCTTCGCCGCGGCGGTCGAGCCGGCCGCCGGGGCCTTGTCGGCCTCCCCGGCTGTCGCATCGGCCGAGCCCTGTGCCCCGGGCCTCTTCCTCCCGCGCCCGCCGCGGCTCCCGCGGCGGCGCTTCTTCCTCGCCTCCTCCGGAGCCGACTGCGACTCCGTGGCTCCCTCCTCTGCCGCCGCTACCTCAGGCGGCTCCTCCTGTGCTTCCCGTTCTTCTTGTTGCGGCGCGGCCGGCTCGGCCGCGCTCTCCGTCTGCTTCTTGCCGAAGCGAAACCAGCGTAGTGCCAAGGTGAGAGTCTCCCTGTTCGATCGCGCGCGAAAGAACGGACGCCGAGGGGGCGTCCGGGGTCGCGCAGCGGATTGTGTGAAATACCTCGGTCATATGACCTGTGGCGAAGGCTAGCAGCAGGCCGTGCTCAGGCCGCTGCCGTCCGCAGCCGCGAACGCCGCGCACGGACGGCGCGAAGCCGCTGGGCGAGGCGCGCCCAGGCCCAGGGCTCGAGCTCGGCGTAGCGTGTCTCGGCCTGCCCTCGAGTCGACTCGAGGTACTCGAACCACGCGTCCGCCTCCTCGAGTTGCAGCAGCTCCTCCGCCAGCTCCGTGTCCGCCATCGTCCCTCCTGCGTCGGAGTTCGGTCCGCGCGGATGCTAGGACCAGGACCGGACGGAGCCGTGGGCGGGACGCCCGGGGAGCGAGTCAGGCCTCGAGACGGCGTGCGACCTCGCGCGCGAGGCGCGCGAGAGCCCACGTCCCCGCCGCTGCCACCGCCGCGTTGGCGACCGGGCCCGGCAGCACACCCTGAGCCGAGCGGGCAACGGATCGAAGCGCGAGCCCGAGCGCGACCGAGCCCGCTGCCACGCCCGCGACGACCGAGGTGGGGTCCGGCTCGGCCGGGGCGGAGACGGCGCGCAGCCGCGAGAGCATCCGCACTTGCTCGAGCGCGAGCAGGGCGCGGGTGCCGGGCTTGCGCGCGAGCAGCGCCAACATCGTCGCGCGCACGACGGCGGAGCGCACGACGGCGGCCTCGACCGCCTCGGCGAGCGCGGGCATGCGGGCGGCGAGCTCCGGCGCGTGCTCCGTCGCCTCGGCGATCCTCGTCGCGATCTCACGGAGCGGGAAGCCCTTGCCGGCCTCGCACTCGACGACGAACGGCGAGAGGACGAACGGCGCCCTCCACACGGCCTGCGGCCAGAGCTGGACGAGGACGACCGGGACGAGCGCGTCGTCGGCCGCGTCGACGAAGGAGACGTCCTCGCCGCTCGGGTCGCCCGCGATCACACGGACGGCGACCGCCGCTCCGCGGAGCGCGACCTCGTCGCCGAGGACGACCGACCCCGTCCGCGCGCCCGCGGCCAGCTCGCGCGCGAGCTGCTCCGCGAGCATCCCGCTGACGACGACCGACCCGGTCGAGGACGGCGCCTGCGCACTCTGGATCGCGCCCATCGCCGTGCGGCCCTCGAGCGCCAGGCCCCGGAGGTCGGCGAGCCTCACGGCGCCGCGTCACGGCCGGCGAGCAGGCCGCGGGCGTGGATGCCCTGGAGCACGCCGACGAGGACGAGGTTCGTCACGAGCGAGCTGCCGCCGACGGCCACGAACGGCAGCGGGATCCCGGTGACGGGCGCGATCCCCATCGTCATGCCGACGTTGACGACGACCTGGAAGAGGAGGGCGAACACGAGCGCCCCCGCGACCACGGCGCCGTACAGGTCGCCCGAGACCGTGATCACGCGCAGCCCTCGCCAGACGACGAGCAGGTAGAGGAGAAGCAGGACCGACGACCCGACGAACCCGCGCTGCTCGGCGAGCGACGCGAACGCGAAGTCGGTCGCGTGCTCGGGCAGGTAGTCGAGGCGCGTCTGGCTCGCGTCGACCACGCCGCGGCCGGTCAGTCCGCCCGCCCCGACGGCGGTCTTCGACTGGGTGACGTTCCACGTCAGGCCCTGCGGGTCGCGGTCGGGATCGAGCAGGCCGGCGACGCGATCCATCTGGTACGGCTTCAGGACCTGGATGCCCGCGGAGGGAAGGACCCAGACGGAGGCGACGACGACGAGCGCGCCCGCAAGCACGAGCGTGACCAGCTGCCTCCAGCGCACGCCGACGAAGAAGAGCGCCGCCAGCAGCGCGGCGCCGTACACGAGCGCGGTCCCGAGGTCCGGCTGGAGGAAGACGAGCAGGATCGGGATCGCGCCGAGCCCGAGCGCGGAGAGCACCGTGCGCCAGCGCGTGACACGGCCGGCGCGCTCGACGAGGTAGCCCGCGATCGCGAGCACGAACAGCACCTTCCCGAGCTCGGACGGCTGGAACTGGATGACGCCGAGGTCGAGCCAGCGCCTCGAGCCCCGGATCGTCTCGGCAGCGAGGAACACGATCAGGACGAGACCGAGCGTCGCCGCGTACACGACGCGCCAGTAGCGCCGGAAGACGTCCGTCGGGACGAGCATCGCCAGGACCAGCCCAACGGCGCCGAGCCCCGCCGCGAACGCCTGCCGCGCGACGTAGTAGCCCTCGTCCCCGGGCACGTCGAACTTCGTGATCCCGGCGACCACCCAGAGCCCGTAGACGACGAGTGCGGCCGTCGCCGAGATGAGCACCCAGTCCAGGCGCCGCAGGAAGGCGAGCGGCAGCGACTCGGGCCTGCGGGCCGCGACGGCACTCGGGCGTTCGGCGAGCCCGATCATCAGTCGGTCTCCGTCAGGATCGCGGGGGGAGCGTCCCGGCTGAAGAAGCGCTCGAACAGGCGCAGGGCGGCGGGGGCGGCGGCCGTGGAGCCGTGGCCGCCGTTCTCGATCAGCGCGCACACGACGAGCCGCGCGTCGTTCGACGGCCCCCAGCCGCACCACCACGACTGGTCCTCGAGGTGGTCGCTCGGGTACCCGGGGAGCGGGACGACCTTCTCCGCCGTCCCCGTCTTGCCGGAGATCGGGATCGGGTAGTTCGCAAACACCCCCGACGACGTGCCGGTAGTCGAGTGCGTCGCCAGGTACAGCCCGTCGCGGATCGCGGCGAGCGCGCCCGGGTCGATCCCGGTCGGCCTCGGCGGAGGTGGCGCGAAGCGGCGGAGGACGACGCTCGGCGACCCCTTCGCCCGCGGCTGCTCGACCGCCGAGGCGAGATGGGGCGTGACCAGCTTCCCGCCGTTCGCGAGCATCGCGTAGAACGCGGCCATCTGGATCGGCGTCACGAGCAGGTCCTTCTGGCCGATCGCCAGCTGGATCGAGTCGCCGGGGTTCCAGGCCTTGTCCCAGTCGCTCTCGAACGTCTTCCAGCGCCAGTCGGGGGTCGGGACGAGACCCTCGGCCTCACCTCCGATGTCGAGCCCGGTCGGCGTACCGAAGCCGAACCCTCGGGCCCACTGCTGCATGCGCTCCCGCCCCTCGCGGCCGCGCTCGTAGAAGCGGTTCCCGATCTCGTAGAAGTACGTGTCGCAGGACTCGGCGAGCGCCTCCGGGAGCGTCATCGGGCGGTTCACGTACGGGTTCCAGTTGACGAACTTCTGCCTGTCCAGACCGTAGTAGGCGACCGGCGTGCACTGGAGCGAGTCGTACGCGGAGAAGACGTGCTCCTGCATCCCGGCGAGGGCGGTGACGGGCTTCCACGTCGAGCCCGGCGGGTACAGACCTGCGAGCGCGCGGTTCAGGCCGGGGTAGTTGGCCCGGCGCGCCGCCTCCTCGTCGAGGAGCGGCGCGAGCTTCTGCGGGTCGCTGCGGCCGACGAACACGGACGGCCGGTAGGTCGGCGACGACGCCAGCGCGCGCACCGCTCCGTCGCGCGGGTCGAGCGCCACGATCGCGCCGCCGTTCGCAGCCCAGTGCTTGTTCTGGTGCGCGAGGTCGATCCCGTACGCGAGCGCCTCCTCGGCGGCGCGCTGGAGCTTCACGTCGAGCGTCAGCCGGAGCGCGTACCCGGCGCGCGCCTCCTGGCGCAGCTCGGAGTCGCTGACCTGGTTCCCGAGCGAGTCGACGCGGATCTGCGCCGCGCCCGGCCGGCCGCGCAGGTAGGTGTCGAACGCCGCCTCGATCCCCGTCTTCCCGATGCGGTCGCCCGCGCGGTAGCCCTTCCTCCGGAGCTTCTTCAGCTCGTCCTCGGAGATCTCGCCGACGTGGCCGAGGAGGTGGGCCGCGAGCGAGCCGTACGGGTAGCTGCGCAGGTACGCGCCCGCGACGCGCACGCCCGGGAACTCGGCGCGGCGCTCGTAGAGATAGTGGATCTTCTCCTCGCTGACCGACGCCTTGACGACGATCGGGGTCAGCGGGTCGTTCCTCCGGGCCTCGACCTTCCTCCCGAGCTCGCCGGCGGGCACGTTCAGCACCTTCGCGAGCTTGCGGATCAGCTCGGCCCGGCGCTCCTCCGGGACGTCTCCGACCCAGAGCTGAACCGCCGTCCCGGGAACGTTGGAGACGATCGCGCGCCCCCGGCGGTCGACGATCGAGCCGCGCGGCGCCTCGAGCCGCACGAGCCTGAGCTGGTTGTTCTGCGCCGCGTTCAGGTACTCGTCGCCCGAGAGCACCTGGAGCGACCAGAGGCGCAGGAAGAGGATCGCGAAGAGCGCGAGCGCGACCGCGCCGAGGATCCCGACCCGCAGCGCCAGCGGCGGCGTCAGCCGATACGGCTCGCGCACCCGCGGGTCGGGCGGCAGGAAGCGCTCGGAGAGCGAGCGCCGCTCACGGTACGCGCCGTCAGACAAGGACCTCGACCCTCTGTGCAGGCCCGAGCACCTCGCGCTCCGGAACCACGGAGCGGACGAGCCAGTGCACGGGGAGTGCGAGCACGACGTTCACGGCGAGCGTCGGCACGAGCACCGTCACGAGGGCGTGACGGGCGACGACGTCGTCGCCGAGCAGGGAGTGGAGGAAGAACGCGAAGAGGGCGGCGAGCACGGTGATCACCGCGGCCGAGAGCACCGGAGCCAGACGCCGGCCGCGGCCGGTCGTCTCCGCGTAGCGGCCGGCCCAGAACCCGGCGAGCGTGAGCACGAGCGAGGAGACCCCGAGCGTCTCGAGCGTGAGCAGGTCGAGGAGGAGACCCCCTGCGAAGCCGTACGCCGCGCCCGCGCTCGAGCCGCGGAGCAGCCCCAGCGAGATCACCACGAGGAGCAGGAGGTCGGGGGCGCCGCCCGCGACGAGGTACGGCGGCACGATCACCGCCTGGATCAGCACCACCCCGAAGAGCAGCGCGGCGCCCCGGACCGACGCGGGGACGATCACTCCCGCGGCTCCAGGGGCACGAGGACGAGGACGGCGTCGAGATCGCCGAAGTCGACATAGGGATCGACCTGGACCTGCTGGAAGAGATCGGTGTCGGTCTGCCCCACGCTCGTGACGACGCCGATCGGGATCCCCTTCGGGAACAACGAGCTGAGGCCGCCGGTGCGCCAGCCCGCCGTCACGATCTCGTCCCCCGGCCGGACGACGTCGCGCTTCCGCACCCGGTCGAGGACGAGCGTCTCGCGCGTCCCGAGCGCGTGCCGGACGATGCCCTGCGCCTGCGTGCGGACGTCGATCGCCGACGCCGCGGCCTCCTGGTCGGTCAGGAGCTGGACGCGCGCCTCGCGCGGCATGACCCGGGTGACGATCCCCACGAGGCCGTCGGCGGTGACCACGGGGTCGTTGACCCGGATCCCGTTCTCCGAGCCGGCGGCGACGACGATCGCCTGCGTGAACGCGCCGCCGGGCCGTCCGATCACCTCCGCCGGCACGGGCTCGAAGTCCTCGGGGAAGCGCGGCCCGTCGACGTAGTCGAGCAGGCGGCGCAGGTACTCGTTCTCCTGGAGCGCGAACTCGGCCTGGATCACCCGCTGCCGGAGCTCCCTCGCCTCCTGGCGGTACCGCTCCGCATCGGAGCGCGCGTCGAGGAGGCTGTCGGCCCAGTGGTAGGCGTCGCGGAACGGCTGCGCGACCCGTTCCACGCCGACCGCGAAGGGGCGGAGGACGGTCGAGGCCGCCGACTGCACGCCCGCGAGCGGCCCGTCGTCGCCGGAGCGGAAGGAGATGGTGATCAGCACGAGCGACGCGAGGACGAGGCAGCCGACGACGAGCCGTCGGCGAAGCGCACCGGCCCCACGCGGGCCGAGAGTCTTCGTGGGGATGCGCCGGACTGTCACGCCCAGCGCCGCCGAGCGAGCGCTGCGTCCTCTGGGCACGACCGCCGAGTGTAGCTAGGGGGAGAGCCGGATCCAGGCGGCCTGCGGGCGCTTCTCACGAACTGAACCGTCCGTGCGAGCCATGACACCTGTTGGTGAATCGTCACGAACTCGTGACACCTCGCACCGTCCGTTGCAGACATGTCCGGGGTCTGACCCTGGACGTGTCCGGGTCTGACCCGGGGTCTGACCCTGGATCGACGCGCGCGCGTTTACGCTCGGCGTGCGCCGAGACACGGCTCGCGTCGCCCGGAAGGCGCCGCGTGGCTACCGCAGCATGCCGTTGCGGCGGGCGCGGCTTCTGGCGGAGCGGTGGATCACGTCGAACTCCTCCAGGCTCCGCCCGGAGCCGACCGCGACGCACGTGAGCGGGCTCTCGGCGAGGTGGACCGGCATGTGCGTCTCGTGCCGGACCCGTTCGTCGAGCCCCTGCAGGAGCGCGCCGCCGCCGGCGAGCACGATCCCGCGGTCCATGATGTCCGCCGCGAGCTCGGGCGGCGTCTTGTCGAGGGTCGACTTCATCGCGTCGATGATCTGCGTCACCGGCTCGTCGAGCGCGCGGCGCACCTCCTCCGAGGAGATGACGACCGTCTTCGGGAGGCCGGTGAGCATGTCGCGCCCGCGCACCTCCGCCTGGAGCTCCTCGCGCAGGCGGAACGCCGACCCGATCTCGAGCTTGATCTCCTCCGCCGTCTGCTGGCCGACGAGGAGCTTGTACTCCTTCTTGATGTGGTTGACGATCGACTCGTCCATCTCGTCGCCGCCGACACGCATCGACTGGGAGACGACGATGCCGCCGAGGGAGATGATCGCGACCTCGGTCGTCCCGCCGCCGATGTCCACGATCATGTTCCCCGTCGGCTCGGCCACGGGCAGCCCGGCGCCGATCGCGGCGGCCATCGGCTCCTCGATCAGGTAGGCCTGCCGCGCGCCGGCGGAGAGCGTCGCCTCCTCGACCGCGCGCTTCTCCACCCCCGTCACGCCCGACGGCACGCACACGACCACCCGCGGGTGCGCGAAGCGATGCTGGTGCACCTTCTGGATGAAGTGGCGGAGCATCTGCTCGGTGACGTCGAAGTCGGCGATGACGCCGTCCTTGAGCGGCCGGATCGCGGAGATCGTCCCGGGCGTGCGCCCGAGCATCCGCTTCGCCTCGACGCCGACCGCGTGCACCTCGCCGGTGCGCTGGTCGATCGCGACGACGGACGGCTCCGAGAGCACGATCCCGCGGCCCCGCACGTACACGAGCGTGTTCGCGGTGCCGAGGTCGACGGCCATGTCGCGACCGCCGAAGCCGGTCAGGGTCTTGAACCACGCCATGAGAAGGCAGGAGTGTACCTACGCGGTTTCCAGCATCTTTGGCGCGTGCCGCTCGAGCAGCGAGACGAGTAGCGCGCCCGGCAGGCCGACCACGTTCAGGTAGTCGCCCTCGATCCGCTCGACGAGCCGCCCGCCGAGGCCCTGGATCGCGTACGCGCCCGCGCGTCCCTCCCACTCGCCGCTCGCCACGTAGGCCTCGACGAGCTGCGGTGAGAGCAGCCGGAACGTGACGCCGGTCAGCTCGTGCCCGACCACGTCCTCGTCCCCGCCGAGCAGGCAGACGCCGGAGACGACCGTGTGCGTCCGCCCGGAGAACTGGTTGAGCATGTGCGCCGCCTCGCCGGCGTCCGCCGCCTTCCCGTAGACGCGCTCGTCGAGGACGACCGTCGTGTCCACCCCGAGCGTGACCCGGCCCTCGGCGTGCACCGACCGCGCCTTCCCCTCGGCGTGCCTGTGGACGAGCTCGACCGGGTCCGCGTCCGGCGGGTCGTCCTCGACGTACGCCGGGGCCACGACCTCGAACGGGATCCGGAGTTGCTCGAGGATCGCCCGCCGCTGCGGCGAGCTGGAGGCGAGGACGAGGATCATGCGAAGTTCCTGGCGAGCTCGGAGGTGTACGAGCGGCCGAGCTCGGAGCCGTGCTCCTCGAGCCACGGCCGGATGCGGTCGGTCCCGCGCGGCGGCTCGTCCGAGACCAGGAGGCCCGCGCGCAGCGCGTCGAGCTCCTCGCGCGTGACGACGACGTCGCGCAGGAGCAGGCCGGCGAGCCTCGCGACCGCGAGCGCGACGCGCGGGGGCGCATGCATGACCCGCGCGCGCGAGCCGGTCGCCCGCACGAGCAGCCGGACGAGCGCGTCGAACGTCAGCCGCTCCGGGCCGGCGGCGTCGACGACGACGTCGCCGTCGGCCGCGCCGGCGTCGACGCAGATCCGCGCGGTGTCCCCGACCGAGACCGGCTGCACCTCGTAGCCGCCGTCGCCCGCGACGAGGAAGACCGGCAGCCGCCGGAGCGCCCACGCGATGTTCGTCAGCAGGATGTCCTCCGGCCCGAAGACGAGGGTCGGCCGGACGATCGCGTGCGAGAGGCCGGACTCGCGCAGCGCCTCCTCCGTCTCGGCCTTGCCGCGGAAGTAGGGGAACGGTGATCGCGCGTCGGCGTTCGAGACGCTCACATGGACGATGCGCCGCACCCCCGCGCGTGCGGCGGCAGCGAAGAGCGCGCGCGTGCTCTCGACCGCCCGCGCGAACGTCGTGTCGGCGCGCTCGAAGCGAACCCAGAACGTGTTGTAGAGCGTGTCCGCGCGCTCGAGGCTCTCGGCCAGCGAGTCGTCGAAGACGAGCGGACGCCGGTCGACCCGTCCGGCGAGCGGGTGCGTCGGATCCGCCGGGCGCCGGGTGAGCGTGCGCACCTCGCGCCCGCGCTCGAGCAGCGCCTCGGCGATGTGCCGGCCGGTGTACGAGAACGCGCCCGTCACGACGTCCACGGTCACGCCGGCTTGCGTGCGACCCAGAGCTCCTCCACCGGCCACTTGCTCGCCCACTCCGCGGTGACGTAGGAGTAGTACTCGTGCGTCTTGGCGCCCTCGGGCGCGTAGAGCTCGATCAGGCTCTCGACCACGAAGCCGGACTCCCGCAGCACCGCGAACAGCTCGCCGAGCCCGAGATGGAACTCGACGCCTCCGTCCGACCACTCGATCCGATGCATGCCGCGCTGTGGTCGCTGGAGCGTCTCGGACGTCGAGTCCGGCTCTTCGACGGCGCAGAGGATCAGGAGCTGGCTGCCGCGCAGGAAGACGAGGCGACCGCCCGAGCGGAGCAGACGGTACGACTCGGGGATCCACCGATACGGGTCACACCAGATGCTCGCCCCGTACTCGGAGACCGCGAGATCGAAGGTTGCGTCGGGCAGCGGCACCTCCTCCGCGTTGGCCTCGACGAGTGGGAACTCGATGCCCGTCTCGCGCTGGAGCGCACGAGCGGTCTCGAGTTGCGCCGGGGTGACGTCGATGCCCACCGGCCGCGCACCCTGTCTCGCGAGCCACGCGGAGAGGTACGCCGTCCCGCAGCCGAGTTCCACGACGTCGAGCCCGGCGACGTCTCCGAGCACCCCCACCTCACCCTCGGGCGTCCCGAAGATGCCCCAGGTGAGCTCTTCCCGGGCCCATGACCTCGCGGCCGCGGGGCCGGTGTACTCGGCGTTGGTCGTCGTCCACAGCTCGCGGTTGCGAGCGACGTAGTCCGGCTCAGACAAGACCGTCGGGGAAGAACAGCGCGAGCTCTCGCTTCGCGCTCGCCTTGGAGTCCGAGCCGTGGACGATGTTCTCGGAGAGCTCGAGCGCGAAGTCGCCGCGGATCGTTCCCGGCGCGGAGTCGAGCGGGTTCGTCGCGCCCATCATGGTCCGGACGACCGAGATCGCCGACTCGCCGCTGACCGCGAGTGCAAGCACCGGGCCGGACGAGATGAAGTCGACGAGGTCGCCGAAGAACGGCTTCCCCTTGTGCTCCGCGTAGTGCTCGCGCCCCAGCGCCTTCGAGACCTTGAGCAGCCGTGCGCCCCTGAGCTCGAGCCCGCGCCGCTCGAAGCGCGCGAGGATCTCGCCGGCGAGGCCGCGGCGCATGCCGTCGGGCTTGACGAGGACGAGCGTCGTTTCGCGGGCCATGCGGCGGCGGAGTCTAACTACTCGGAGATCTCCCGCCGCCGGGGCGGCGCGGGCAGGCCGCGCGTGAAGTCCTCGAGCGGAGCCAGCTCCAGCCGCACTGGGGTCGCGCAGTGCGGGCAGACCTGCCAGAGCGCGTCGAGCGGCTGCCCGCAGGAGTCGCAGGCCTGCTTCAGCCTCGTCGTGCACACGGGGCACACGAGGTAGTGCGGCTCCACCCGCGCGCGGCAGACCGGGCAGCGCTGGTCGAGCTCCGCGAGCCGCTGCTCCATCGCCTTGATCTCGAGGTCCCGCTCGTGGACGTCCTGGAGGTACTCGGGCGGGCGGAAGAACATATAGATCACCGGCCCGAGGAACGGGACGACGAGGCCGAGGAGCGACGCCAGCGCGACCAGCCACGGGTCGGCGATCCGCCGCCGTGCGTCCTTGAACGTCCAGAACGCGGTCGCGAGCCAGAGGATCACGACGAAGGCGATCCCGAGGTTGCGGAGGAGCGTGAGGTCGACGGAGTCGACGGACTGGGCGATCGGCATGCGCGCGATCCTCATAGCAGAAGCTTGCCCACCAGGTAGCCGAGCGCCAACGCGCCTCCCACGATCGTCACGACGATGAGCGCGGCGAACGCGAGCACCGCGAGCCGCTCCCTCACCTTCGCCACGCGGCCTCCCGTTCCCTCTGCGCGAGGTCGCCGAGGAGGTACAGGGAGCCGGTCACGAGCACCGGCTCGCCCAGCTCGTGCGCGCGCGCGAGCGCGGCAGCGGGATCGTCGATCGTTTCCACGTGCTCGAAGTGCTCGCGCGCGAGCTCGCCGATGTCCTCGGCCGGCAGCGCGCGCTCGGAGGACGAGCGCGTCGCGACGAGGCGCGGCCCGAGCCGCCGGAGCTCGCGCAGCATCCCGTCCGCGTCCTTGTCCGCGAGGATCGAGACGACGACGGTGAAGTCGCCCGCCTCGTCCCGAAGCCGCTCCAGGAGGTACCGGACACCGTGCGGATTGTGCGCGCCGTCGCGGACCTCGCTTCCGCGCCGCTCGAGGCGGCCGGGGAGGACGGCGTCGGGGCCGCGCGCGAGGGGGCGGCCGAGGAACGCCTCTGCCGCCTCGTGCGCGCCGCCGAGCACGACGTCGCGGCCGGGGACGAGGTCGACGAAGGCGCCGTCGGGGAGGACGACGACGCAGTCTGCGGGCGCGACGGCGAGCTTCTCGCGCGCGATCTCGTCGACGGTGTCGCCGAGGACGTCCGTGTGCTCGAGAGCCACGCTGGTGAGCAGGACGACGCGCGAGCGGAGCACATTCGTCGCGTCGAGCCGACCGCCGAGCCCCGCCTCGACGACCGCGACGTCCACCCCCGCGTCCGCGAACGCCGCGAGCGCCGCGGCGGTGACGATCTCGAACTGCGTCGCCCCCAGCCGCTCGGCCGCCTCGCGCACGCGTGCGACCGCCTCCTCGAAGTCGACCTCCGCGCCGTCGACGCGGATCCGCTCGCTCCAGGAGACGACGTGCGGGGAGATCGTCGCGCCGACCGAGAGCCCGTCGCGCCGGAGCAGCCCCTCGATCGTGACCGTCGCGGTCGACTTCCCGTTCGTGCCGACGACGTGGATCGCCGGGTAGGCGTCCTGCGGCTCTCCGAGCTCGGCGAGGAGCCGGCGCATGCGCTCGACGCCGAAGCCGTCCCGCGGCCAGGGAGAGAGCGTGTCGAGCCACTCGACAGCGGTCACGTGGGAATCGTACGAGCGTCGCGACGACGTCAGCCGTCAGGGCTCCGCATCCCCGGCCTCCTCCGCCTGCACCGTGACCCACACGAGCCCGTCGCCGACGGCAGCCCGCTCGAGCCGGCTGCCGACTCGCACGGTCGCGACCACCTCAGACGTCTTCGGATCGATGCGCGAGAGCGTCCCGTCTCCGCGGTTGACGACCCACACGGCGTCCCCGCCGACGGCCACATCGGCCGGCTCGCGCCCGACGGGGATCGCCCGGACGTCGGCCGGCCGCTCCGGGCCGCCTTCGATCGTGATGCGCGAGACACTCCCGTCACCCGCGTTCGCGACCCACACGGATCCGAACCCGACCGCGATCGCCTCCGGGCGCGCTCCCACAGCGACATCGCGCACTCTCAGGCCCGTCCGAGCGTCGAGCTGGATCACTGCGTCGCCGCTGAGGTTCGCCAGCCACACCTCGCCTTCGCCGAACGCGATGTCGGAGAACGCGACCCCGAGCGGCGACGAGCTGACGAGTGCGTCCTCGAGCCGTACCGCCTCACCCGCCCGCGGATCGACGCGCGAGGCATCTGCGAGCGGGTACGAGTTGTTGTCGTTGTTGCAGGCGAACCAGAGCACGCCGCCGCCCGCGACGACGCTCGCCCATGGCCGGCTGCACGGCTGGACCACGAACCCTTCGGTCGGCCCAAGGGCGGAGATCGCGTTCTCCGCCTCGTTCTGGTCGAGGGGGATCCGGCGGAGCTGCGCGTTGCCGCCGAGCGCGACCCAGGCCGCGCCGTCGGCGACCGCGACGTCGCTGGGGAAGTCACCCACCGCGATCGTGCGCACGACCTGGCGCGTGGCCGGGTCGATTCGCGACACCGTCCCGTCCGCCGTGTTCGCGACGAAGACCGCGCCGCCGCCGACGGCAACCGACCGCGGGCCGATCCCCACCGGGATCGACTCGACGACCCGATTCGATGCCGCGTCGACGATGCCGACCGAATTCGGAGCAACGCCCGTCCCGCCACCGCCTCGGCCGAAACCGAGACCGAGCGCGACCGCGGCCGCCACGACGACGGCGAACGCGGCAAGCACGCCGAGGCGCACCCGCCGCCTGCGCCGAGCCTCGACGTCCTGCGTCCTCACCGGCGAGAACTCGCTCGGGAGCCCGGCAACCTCGAGCTGAGCGAGCTGCTCCGGGCGTTCCAGGTCCTTGAGCCGGCGCTCGCCGAGATCCCGCAGGGCGACCCCGTCGGGCAGGTCGTCCTCGACGAGCTCGCGCGTGCTCCGCGACAGGAGCACCTGGCCACCGTGGCCGACGGCTCCGATTCGCGCGGCCTTGTGAACGCCCATGCCGACGTAGCGGTCGTCTCCGACGACGGGCTCGCCGGTGTGCAGCCCCATTCGTACCTTCACCTCGACTCCGCCCGCCGAGTACGCAGCGAGCTGCCGCTGGGCGTCGACCGCGGCCGCGACCGCGTCCTTCGCGCGGGGAAACGCTGCGAAGAAGGAGTCGCCCTGCGTGTCGACCTCACGGCCGCCGTGCGCGTCGAAGACCGAGCGCAGGATCCGCTGGTGCTCCCCCAGCACCTCTGCGTAGCGCTCGGCGCCGAGCTCGTGGAGGAGCCTCGTCGACCCCTCGATGTCGGTGAAGAGGAACGTGACCGTTCCGCGGGGGAGGTCGTCACGCACCCTGGCATCATGCGACGCCCGCGCTCACCCGTCCAGCGGCAGACCGTCGTTCTCCTCGCTCAACCCTCGAGCGCTGCGAGCTCGCGGCGGTAGCGCTCGAGCTTCTCGCGCTCGGCCTCCACCACCTCGGCCGGTGCGTTCCGTGTGAAGCGCTCGTTCGCGAGCATGCCCTCGCCGCGCGCGACTTCCTTGCGCAGGCGCTCGAGCTCGGCCTCGCGGTTGCCGTCGACGCGCGCTCGCTCGGGGCGCACGACAGCCGCGAAGATCCGCCGCTCGTCGTCCGACGAGAGCTCGACCTCGACCCCGCTCCGGCGGAAGATCTGCGCGGCCTCCTGCACGCGGTCGAGCGCGCCCGCGTCCGCCGCGAAGCGCTCGTCCGGCTCCGGCCACGGCGAGACGATCAGCCGCCTCTCGCGCGCCGGCAGCGCCGTCCAGATCTCCTCCGTGACGTGCGGCATCACCGGGTGCAGCAACGTGAGCACGCGCTCGAGCGCCGCGAGCGCGGTCGCGGCGGTGTCCGGGTCGCGCTCGTACAGCCGCGGCTTGACCGCTTCCGCGTACCAGTCGCAGAAGTCGTCGAAGACGAGGCGGTACACCGCGCTCATCGACGGCGCGAACTCGTAGAGCCCCCACGCCTCCTCTACTTCGTTCCGAGTCGCGTCGATCCGTGCCAGGATCCAGCGCTCCTCGAGCTCGCGCGGCCGCGCCTCCGGCGTGACGCCCTCCGCATGCTGGAGGATCAGGCGCGAGACGTTCCAGAGCTTGTTCGCGAGCTTCCGCCCCTCCTCGATCGTCCCGTAGGAGAAGCGGACGTCCTGCGTCGAGGAGTTCTTCAGCAGCCCGTAGCGAGTCGCGTCGGCGCCGAACTGCTCGATCGGCCCCATCGGGTCGATCCCGGTTCCGAGGCTCTTCGACATCCGCCGGCCGTCCGGCGCGTTGATCGTGGAGTGGATGTTGACCGTGTGGAACGGGATCTCGCCCATCAGCTCGAGCCCGGCCATGATCATCCGCGCCTCCCAGAGGAAGATGATCCCGCGGTCGGTCGAGCTGGCGTCGTTCGGGTACCAGCGGCGGAGCTCAGGAGTGTCGTCCGGCCAGCCGAGCGTGGCGAACGGCCAGAGCTGCGACGAGAACCACGTGTCCATGACGTCCTCGTCCTGCGTGAGCTCCGCCGACCCGCACTCGGCGCACGCGTCGGGCTCCGTCTCCACGACCGTGAGATGCCCGTCGGGGCAGTACCAGACAGGGATCCGGTGCCCCCACCAGAGCTGGCGGGACACGCACCAGGGTCGGATGGACTCCATCCAGTCGAGGTAGATCTTCGCGTAGCGCTCCGGGCGGAAGACCACGCGGCCCTCCTTCACGACGTCGATCGCAGGGCGCGCGAGCTCGGTCATCTCGCACCACCACTGCAAGGTGATGAGCGGCTCGATGCGCGAGCCGCAACGGTCGCAGTGCCCGACGGAGTGGCGGTAGGGCTCGGCGGACTCGAGGAGACCCTGCTCCTCGAGCCGCGCGACGATGCGCTTCTCGGCCTCCTTCTGCTCCAGCCCCGCGAACTCGCCGGACTCCTCGTTCATGTTCCCGTCGAGGCCGATGACCGTGAGCTCGGGGAGCCCGTGCGTACGGCCGATCTCGAAGTCCATCGGATCGTGCCCGGGCGTGATCTTCACGGCGCCGGTGCCGAACTCGGGGTCGACGCGGTCGTCCGCGACGATCGGGATCCGCCGCTCCGCGACGGGGAGGATCGCCTCCTTCCCCACGAGCTCGCGGTAGCGGTCGTCGTCGGGGTGCACCGCGACCGCGACGTCCGCGAGCATCGTCGGCGGGCGCACCGTCGCAATCGTCACGTGGCCGGCCCCGTCGGCGAGCGGGTAGCGGATCCGGTACAGCGTGTCGTCCTCGTCCGTGTGGTTCACCTCGAGGTCGGAGATCGCGCTCGCGCAGCGCGGGCACCAGTTCACGATCCGGTTGTCGCGGTACATCAGGCCGCGGTCGTACAGGTGCACGAAGTACTTGAGCACCGCGCGCACGTAGCCCTCGTCCATCGTGAACCGCTCGCGGCGATAGTCGAGCGAGGCGCCGAGCCGGCGGAACTGCGAGTAGATGACCTTCCCGTAGTGCTCGAGCCAGGCCCACGTGCGCTCGACGAACGCCTCACGGCCGAGGTCGTGGCGGGTCATCCCCTCCTTCGCGAGGTCGCGCTCGACGACGTTCTGGGTCGCGATCCCCGCGTGGTCGTAGCCCGGCTGCCAGAGCGTCGAGAAGCCGCGCATGCGATGCCAGCGGATCAACAGATCCTGAATCGAGGCGTTCAACGCGTGCCCCATGTGCAGCTCGCCGGTGACGTTCGGCGGCGGGATCGCGATCACGAACGTGGGCCCCGCGGCATCGGGCTCGGCCTCGTACAGGCCCTCCGCCTCCCACGTCTCCTGCCAGCGCGTCTCGACGCCCTCGGGCTTGTACAGCGGATCCATCCGCGGGGAGTCTAGAAAGGCTGCGTCGCGGCGCTCGGCGCTTACGCGTGCGGGCGCCGCCGGGTTACCGGGGACAGTGCGGTGCCTTGCTCGTCGCGGCGCACGGGCCTGAGGGTAGCAGATATCTGATCTGATATCTTCGCCGCATGACCGCAGGTGAGCTGCTCCGTGATGCGAGAAGGCGCCACGGGCTCACCCAGAAACAGCTCGCCATGCGCGCACGGACGTCGCAGGCGGCGATCTCGCGGATCGAGCGCGAGCTCGTATCGCCCTCGGTCGACACGCTCGCCGAGCTCCTCTGGCTCATGAACGAGCGGCTCGAGCTCGCCGCCGAGCCTGTGGACCGGGATTCGACACGACGCTCAACGAGCCGAAGCTGAGGCTCGAGCCCGAGACGCGCATGCGCCAGCAAGTCGCATTCACGCAGGGACTCCAACGTTTCCAGGCTGCCGTTGGCCGATGAGTTCGACCCCACGCCGGCGCTCATCCGGCTCGCGGACGCGGGTGTCGACTTCGTTCTGACCGGAGGTCTGGCGGCCGGAGCGCATGGCTCTGCCTACCCGACCTACGACGTCGACGTCGCGTACTCGCGCACCGCTGAGAACCTCGAACGGCTCGCGGCGGTTCTGAACGACCTCAGCGCCACGATGCGTGGAGCTCCGCAGGACGTACCGTTCGTCCTCGACGCGAGATCGCCGGCCGCCGGCGGCAACTTCACGTTCGACACCGACGTCGGGAAGCTCGACATCCGCGCGTATCCAGACGGCGCACCGGCATACGAGGCGCTACGCGCCGAGGCGTTCGAGTCGACACTCGAGGGCCGCACGATCCGCATTGCCTCGCTCGATCACTTGATCGGCATGAAGGAAGCCGCTGGTCGCCCTCACGACAAGGTGGTAGCTGGAGAGCTGCGAGCGATCTCCGACTTGCTACGCGCGCCGCGCGACGAGACGTAGCTCAGAGCACCAGGATCGTGCTCGTGCCGTGGGCGTAGAGGCGCCCCTCGGCATCCTCGACCCGCGCCTCGGTCGTCGCTACCCGCCGGCCCGCGTGGATCACGGTGCCGGTGCAGCGGACGAGGCCTGTCTCGACCGTGAGCGCGCGCGTGAAGTTCGCCTTCAGCTCGAGCGTCGTCCACGGGACCGGCTGCTCGAGCGTCGTCACGAACGCGAGACCCATCGCGGAGTCCATCAGGGTCGTCGGGAGCCCGGCGTGGACCGTGCCGATCGGGTTGTAGTGGAACTCCGCCGGCTGGCACTCGAACACGGCGCGGCCGCGCTCGACCTCGACGAGCCGGAACCCGAGGGTGTGCGCGATCGGGGGCGCGGGCAGCTCGCCCGAGGCCATCGCCTGCATGAGCTCGAGCCCCGAGCGGCCGGCGAGGTGCTCGCTGAGCGCGAAGGGATCGTCCCAGGAGTAGGTGCGCGTGCGGTCGGCCACGCTCAGCGCCCGACCGCGTAGCCCTGCATCCCGCGCGGGTTCGCCCCCGCCTTCAGCAACCCGTCGGGCTCGCGCGCGACCATCGTCACGCGGCCGAGCGACCACGGCGGCCACAGCGTCACCTCGTGCCCGCGCCGCTGGAGATCCGCGACCGTCCGCGACCCCACGCGCGCCTCGAGCGCGAGCGAGCGCTCCTGGAACCCGCGCGGGTAGAAGGACGAGATCAGATGGTCGGTGTGGAACTCCGGCGCGTCGATCGCCGCCTGGACGTCGAGGCCGAGGTCGACGTGGCGGAGGAACGCGTGTAGCGCCCACTGCTCCTGCTGGTCGCCGCCCGGCGTCCCCCACGCGAGGTACGGCCGCCCGTGGCGGAGCGCGAGGCCGGGCGAGAGCGTCGTCCGCGGGCGCGTCCCCGGCACGAGCGACGAGGGCAGCCCCTCCTCGAGCCAGAACATCTGCGCGCGCGTCCCGAGGGGCCAGCCGAGGGCCGGGATCACGGGGGAGCTCTGGAGCCAGCCGCCGCTCGGCGTCGCGGAGATCACGTTGCCGTGCCGGTCCGCGATGTCGAAGTGGCAGGTGCCGCGGCTCGGTTCGCCCGAGCCGACCGTTGCCTCGGCGCCCGCGTGGACGCGCGGCAGCCGCCCGAAGCCCGGGCGGTACTCCGCCGAGGCCTCCTCGCCTAGGAGCGCGCGGCGCTCGCCCGCGTACTCCTCGGAGAGCAGGATGTCGAGCCGGATCTCGGACGCGTCGCCGTAGAGCGCGTCGCGGTCCGCGAACGCAAGCTTGGCGCACTCCGTGACGACGTGGAGCAGCTCGGGCTCGGAGAGCTCCGCGAGGTCGTAGCCGCGCAGCAGCGCGAGCTGCTGGAGCCCGGCCGGGCCCGTGCCCCACGCGCCGGTCTTGCACACGGTGAGCCCGCGATACTCGATCGCCGCCGCCTCCTCGAAGGTCGCGTCCCACGCGGCGAGATCGTCCGCGGAGAGGAAGCCGCCCTCGGCCGCGACGAAGCGGTCGATCTCCTCCGCGACGAAGCCCCCGTAGAAGAGGCTGCGCGCGCGCTCGACCTCCTCCTCCCGCGACCCGCCGCGGCTCTCCTCCACGATGCGCCGGTACGTCGCCGCGAGCGGGCGGTTCCTGAAGAGCGCGCCCACCTCGGGCGGGGGCAGGTAGAGATCGCGCGAGCCGGGCCACGTCGCGAGCAACGCCTCCGTCCGGTCGATCGTGGCGCGGATCCCGGCGACGAGCGGGAACCCGTGCTCCGCGTACCCGATCGCGTGCTCGAGCACGTCCTCGAGCCGCCACGTCCCGTGCTCGCGCAGCAGCAGCAGCCAGGCGCCGAACGACCCCGGCACGCACGCGGCGAGCACGCCCGTCCCCGGCACGAGCTCGTGGCCGAGGTCGCGGAACGCCTCGATCGTCGCGCGCGCCGGTGCGACACCCTGGCCGCAGAGCACCTGCACCGCGTCGCGCTCCGCCGAGTAGAAGATCGCGGGCACCTCGCCGCCGGGCCCGTTCAGGTGCGGCTCGACGACCTGGAGCGTGAAGCCGGTCGCGACCGCGGCGTCGAACGCGTTCCCGCCGCGCTCGAGCACCGCCATCCCGGCCTGCGATGCGAGCCAGTGCGTGGACGCGACCATCCCGAACGTCCCGCGCAGCTCCGGCCTCGTCGTGAACACCGGAGGGACTCTAGTGTTCTCGCCGTGGGGATCTGTGCACGCTGTGGCGAGGAGAACGCCGACACCGCGCGCTTCTGCAGCGCCTGCGGAGCTACGCTGGGCGAGCGCGCGACCCCGGTCGAGGAGCGGCGGATCGTCTCCGTGGTCTTCGTCGACCTCGTCGGCTTCACGACCCGCGCGGAGCAACTCGACCCCGAGGACGTGCGCGCGTTCCTCGTCCCGTACTACGAGCGCGTGCGCTCCGAGCTCGAGTCGTACGGCGGCCGCGTCGAGAAGTTCATCGGCGACGCGGTCATGGGCGTCTTCGGCGCGCCGGTCGCGTACGGCGACGACCACGAGCGCGCGGTGCGGGCCGCGCTCGCGGTGCAGGAGTGGGCGACGGCCGACGGGCTCGAGATTCGGGTCGCGGTGAACACGGGCGAGGCGATCGTCGAGCTCGAGGCGCGGACGGAGCAGGGCGAGGCGATGATCGCAGGCGACGTCGTGAACACGGCGGCCAGGCTCCAGACCTCGGCGCCCGTCGGCGGCGTGCTCGTCGGCCACGAGACGTACGCCGCGACGCGCTCGTCCATCGAGTACCGGCCCGCGCCGCCCATCGCCGCGAAGGGGAAGTCGGAGCCCGTCCGCGCGTGGCTCGCGCTGCGGGCGACCGCTCCCGCGGGCGAGCGGCCGCTCACCGCGATCCCCGTCGTCGGCCGGGAGCGCGAGCTGGAGCAGCTGCGCAGGATCTGGGAGGACGTCTCGACGGAACGGCGGCCCGCGCTCGTGACCGTCTTCGGGCCCTCCGGGATCGGGAAGTCGAGGCTCGCGCTCGAGCTCGCGGAGCACGTCACCGCACGGGGTGGGCTCGCGCTCCGCGGCCGCTCGACGCCGTACGGCGCGAGCAGCCCGTACAGCGCCTTCGGCCAGCACGTGAAGCAGATCGCCGGCGTCTTCGACAACGACGAGCTCGACGAGGCGCGGCGGAAGCTGCGCGCGTCGGTCTCCGACCTCGTCGACGGCCTCGAGGAGGCGGAGGGCATGCGGAGCACCTGGCGATGCTCGTGGGCCTCGGCGGCTCGGGCGAGGCGACCGACCGCGAGACGCTGTTCTTCTCCGCGCGCGTGCTCGTCGAGCTGCTCGCCGCGCGGGAGCCGACGATGCTCCTCTTCGAGGACATCCACTGGGCCGACTCCAGCCTCCTCGACCTGATCGAGACGCTCTCCGCACGCGTTCGCGACGTGCCGCTGCTCCTCGTCGCGCTCGCACGCCCCGAGCTGCTCACGGAGCGGCCGACCTGGGGCGGCGGGCTGCCCGCGTACACGGCGCTGCCGCTCGACCGCCTCTCGGAGGAGAACGCGCAGGAGCTCGCCGAGCTGCTGCTCGACCGCGCCGGCGCGTCGCCCGAGCAGGCCGACGTCGTGGCGCGGACCGCCGAGGGTAACCCGCTCTTCATCGAGGAGCTCGCGGCGTCCGTCGTCGAGCGCTCGATCGTGGACGCGGGGCTGCCGACGAGCGTGCGGGCGATCGTCGCCGCGCGACTCGACGCGCTGCCCCCTGCCGAACGCGGCGTGCTGGTGGACGCCTCCGTCGTGGGGCGCGTCTTCTGGCGCGGCGCCCTTGCGCGCATCTCACCGGACGCCGACCTCGCGAGCGCGCTCGGGACGCTCGAGGAGCGGGACTTCGTCCGCCGCGAGGCCGTGTCGCGCATCACCGGCGAGCAGCAGTTCGCGTTCAAGCACGCCGTCATCCGCGAGGTCGCGTATGAGCGGCTCCCGCGGGCGGCACGACGCGAGCGCCACGCTGCGGTCGCTGCGTTCCTCGAGGAGCGCACCGGGGACGTCGGCCAGGCGAACGAGGCGATCGCGGAGCACTGGCGCGAGGCCGGAGAGAGCAGGCGCGCACTCGACTGCCTCGTCGCCGCGGCCGAGCAGGCCGGCCGAGGCTGGGCGAAGGAGCACGCGCTCGCGCTCTACAAGGCTGCGCTCACGCTCGCTGCGCCCGAGGACGAGGAACTGCGCAGCGAGCTGCGCCGGCGCGTCGCCGTCGCGGAGGTCAGCCGCTATCACGTCACGGACGCCCGCGCGCTGCGGCACACGACGCGCGACGAGACGACCGGCTAGTCGATCGGGAAGTCTTCGGGCGTCACGTCCGCGACGATCTCGCTGATGCTCGCGACCACGTGCGCGCCAAGCAGGTCGGCGTGACGAAGCACGGCGGCCTCGTGCGGCGCGTCGTAGATGCAGAACGTGCGCACGAGCCCGTCCTCGCCGACGGTGACGTGGCTGTGCTCCCACGTGATCGCGGGCTCATCATCGCGAATCACGGTGTTGGACTTCTGGCCGAGCTCCGGCATACCCTCCTCGGTAACGCTGAACCGCCGCTCGATGATGTACCTCGGCATCGCTGCCTCCCCGCCTGCGCGTAGGACTACGCGGACTCTTCCGTGAGCTCGAGCTCGTCGTCCGAGGCGCCCGCACTCGTGACGAGGGTCGGCCGCTGGCCTTTCGAGATCGTCTCCTTGGTGATGACGCACTTCGTCACATCGGTTCGCGACGGCAGCTCGAACATGACGTCGAGCAGCGCGAGCTCGATGATCGAGCGCAGCCCGCGGGCGCCCGTCTCGCGCATGAGCGCGTGGTCGGCGATCTCCCAGAGCGCGTCGTCGGTGAAGACGAGCTCGATCGAGTCGTACCCGAAGAAGCGCTGGTACTGCTTCGTGAGCGCGTTCTTCGGCTCGACGAGGATCTCGACGAGATCCTCGCGCGTGAGCTGGTGCACGGCGCTGATCACGGGCAGGCGGCCGACGAACTCGGGGATGAGCCCGAACGCCATCAGGTCCTCCGGCATCACCTGGGTCAGCAGCTCCGCGCTCTCCTCCGACGCGCGCGAGCGGATGTCGGCGCCGAAGCCCACGGTGTTCTTCCCGATCCGCCGCTCGATGATCTTGTCCAGCCCGGCGAACGCGCCGCCGCAGATGAAGAGGATGTTCGTCGTGTCGATCGAGAGGAACTCCTGGTGCGGGTGCTTGCGCCCACCCTGCGGCGGCACCGAGGCGACCGTCCCCTCGAGGATCTTGAGGAGCGCCTGCTGGACGCCCTCGCCGGACACGTCGCGCGTGATCGACGGGTTGTCCGCCTTGCGCGCGATCTTGTCCACCTCGTCGATGTAGATGATCCCGGTCTCCGCCTTCTTGATGTCGAAGTCCGCGGCCTGGATGAGCTTCAGCAGGATGTTCTCGACGTCCTCTCCGACGTAACCGGCCTCGGTCAGCGCCGTCGCGTCCGCGATCGCGAACGGGACGTTGAGGATGCGCGCGAGCGTCTGCGCCAGGAGCGTCTTCCCGCAGCCGGTCGGCCCGAGGAGGAGGATGTTCGACTTCTGGAGCTCGACGTCGCCGTCGTCCAGGCCCATGCGCACGCGCTTGTAGTGGTTGTAGACCGCCACCGCGAGCGTGCGCTTCGACTCCTCCTGGGAGACGACGTAGTCGTTGAGGACGCTGTAGATGTCGAGCGGGCGCGGGAGGTTGTCGAGATCGAGCTGGGTCGGGGTCGTCAGCTCCTCGTCGATGATCTCGTTACAGAGATCGATGCACTCGTCGCAGATGTAGACGCCAGGGCCTGCGATCAGCTTCTTGACCTGGCGCTGGCTCTTTCCGCAGAAGCTGCAGAGGAGCTGCTCGTTTCCTTCGCTCGCCCGAGCCACGTGTCTCCTTTTACTCCGATTCCCTCGTCATTGCCAGGGGGGCTCGCTCAGTGGTGCTCGATGACACGGTCGATGATCCCGTAGTCCTTCGCTTCCTGAGCCGTCATGTAGTAGTCGCGATCCATGTCCTTCTGCACCTTGTCGATCTCCTGGCCGGTGTGCCTGGACATGATCTCCTCCATTAGCCGTTTGAGGTTGATCACCTCCCGCGCCTGGATCTCGATGTCGGTGGGCTGGCCGTGGAACCCGGCCGAGCCCTGGTGGATGAGGATCTTCGAGTGCGGCAGCGCCGAGCGCTTCCCGGGCGTGCCTCCGGCGAGCACGACCGCGCCCATCGACATCGCCATGCCGACGCAGATCGTCTGCACGTCCGGCTTGATGTACTGCATCGTGTCGTAGATCGCGAGGCCCGCGTACACGATCCCGCCGGGCGAGTTGATGTAGATCGAGATGTCCTTGTCGGGGTCCTCCGACTCGAGGTGGAGGAGCTGCGCGACGACGAGGTTCGCGATCTGGTCGTCGATCGGCGTGCCGAGGAAGATGATCCGCTCGTTGAGCAGGCGGGAGTAGATGTCGAACGAGCGCTCGCCGCGCGAGGTCTGCTCGATCACCATCGGAATCAACGGGCTCATGCACTCTCCTTGTCGCCGGGGGTCCACAACTTCGTGCCCGCCTCGGCCTTCTCCTTGTCGGGGGTCCAGAGCTTGTCTCGCGCGACGGCGAGGTCGGGCGCGATCGGCTTCACGTCGGCGACGAGCCGGTCGAGCGCGTCGCGCAGCCGCAGGTCCTCGCGGATCGTCTCCTGCTGGCCGTGCGCCCACACGTCCTCGATCAGGCCGTCGACGTCCTCCTCGCCTGCGCTCTCGGCCTCCTCGCGCAGGTACGCCTTCACGTCGTCGTCCGAGACGTCGATGCCCGCCTTCGCGGCGAGCGCCTCGAGCGCGAGCTCGCGGGCGACCGAGACGGCCGCCTCGAGGACGAACTGGCGCTGGAGCTCCTCGGCGGGCGTGCCGCTGGCGGCGAGGTAGGTCTCGAGGGTGACCCCGCGCCGCTCGAGCGAGCGGACGAAGCCGGTGAGGAGGTCGGTGGCGCGCGTGCGGACGAGGGGCAGCGCGGGCTGCACCTCCGAGGCTTGCACGAGCGCGTCGACCGCGGCCACGCGGTACGCGGCGTCGATCTCGTCGTCGAGCTGCTCGCGCAGGGTGGCGGCGATGGACTCGCGCAGCTCGGCGAGCGTGTCGAACTCGCTCGCGGCGCGCGCCAGCTCGTCGTCGAGCGGCGGGAGGACCTTCTCCTGCACCTCCCGCACCGTGACTTCGACCGTGCCGGAGGAGCCGTCGCCTCGCGCGAAGGTGACCTCCCTCGTGTCACCCGCGGCGGCGCCGATCAGCGCCTGCTCCAGCTCGGGGGTCAGCGTCCCGGCGCCGAGCTCGACGACGGTGTCGCGCTGCGCCTCGCCCTCGGAGTCGACGAGGTCGACGACGAGCGTGTCGCCGTCCTGCGCCGGGCGGCCGTTCGCGGGCGCGAGCTCCGCGACCGACTCGCGCAGCGCCTCGAGCTCGGCGTCGATCGCGTCCTCGGGCACGTCGATCTCCGGCCGCGGCACCTCGAGCTCCGTCCAGTCGACTATCTCCGGCAGCGGCTGCACGTCCACGGTGGCGGCGAAGCTCCAGCCGTCGTCCGCGCTCGCAGGGAGCTCGAACTCGTACTCGGGCTCGGTCACGGGGCGGATGCGGCTGCGCGAGGCCGCGCTCCAGAACCAGCCGCCGATGTGGCTGTCGACCGCCTCGGCGTAGATCCGCTCCTTGCCCAGGCGCGAGACGAGGATCGGCTGCGGGACCTTGCCCTGCCGGAAGCCCGGGATCTTGGCGGTCTCGGAGAGGTCGTGGAGCGCGTGCTCGACCGCGTGCTTGACCTGCTCGGGAGGAACCTCGACGGTCAGGCGAACGCGGTTCTCGCCGACCTCTTCGACCTGGGTGGCCACCGGGCCATTCAACCAGACCGCCCCTCCCCTCCCGCCGGGGGAAGGGGCGAGCCGTCCCCCGGGCGCGGCGTAGGATCGCGCCCGTGAGCGAGCGCTACGACGTCGTGGTCGCCGGCGTCGGCGGGATGGGGAGCGCCGCGCTGTACCACCTCGCCCGCCGCGGGCAGCGCGTCCTCGGGCTCGAGCGATTCGACGTGCCGCACGAGCACGGCTCCTCGCACGGGCACACGCGGATCATCCGGCTGGCGTACTTCGAGCATTCGTCCTACGTCCCGCTGCTCCGCCGCGCGTACGAGCTCTGGCGCGAGCTCGAGGCCGAGGCGGGCGAGGAGCTCCTCCGCATCACCGGCATCGTCGAGGGCGGCGAGCGGATCCTCGAGGGCGCGCTCCGCTCCTGCGCGGATCACGACCTCCCGCACGAGGTGCTGACGGGAGACGAGGTCGCGCGCCGCTTCCCCGCCTACCGGCTGCCGCCGGAGATGCAGCTCCTCTTCCAGCCGGACGGCGGCTTCGTCGTCCCGGAGCGCTGCATCGTCGCGCACGTGCAGGGCGCGCTGGCGCGCGGGGCGGTCGTGCGGGCACGCGAGCGCGTGCTCGAGTGGGAGACGCGCGAGAACGGCGTCCGCGTCACGACCGACCGCGGCGTCATCGAGGCGGAGCGGCTGGTGCTCACCGCCGGCGCCTGGTCGCAGGACGTGGCGCGGCTCCCCGAGGGGCTCGTGCGCGGAGTGCGGCAGTCGCTCGCGTGGCTCCAGCCGTCGCGGCCCGAGCTCTTCGACCCGAACGCGTTCCCGGTCTTCAACCTCGCGCTCGACGGCGAGCACTTCTACGGCTTCCCCGCGTACGGGATCCCGGGCTTCAAGCTCGGCCGCTACGACCACTTCGGCGCCGGCGGCGACCCGGACGAGATCGACCGCGAGCCCACTCGGGACGACGAGGAGCCCCTGCGCGAGTTCGCCGCGCGCTACTTCCCGGACGGCGCCGGCCCGACGATCGCGCTCAAGACCTGCCTCTTCGAGCCGAGCCCCGACGAGCACTTCCTCATCGACCGCCATCCGGAGACGGAGCTGGCGGTGCTGGGCGCCGGCTTCTCCGGCCACGGCTTCAAGTTCTGCTCGGTCGTCGGCGAGATCCTCGCCGACCTCGCCCTCGACGGCGACACGAGCCACGACGTCGGCTTCCTGCGGCTCGACCGCTTCGCCTGAGGCGGCCGTATCCTTCGACCGCGCGCGGGCGTGGCGGAACTGGCAGACGCGCCGGGTTTAGGTCCCGGTGGGCCGCAAGGCCCTTGGAGGTTCGAGTCCTCCCGCCCGCATCGTCCCGAGGCGATCCTCCGCCGCGACCGCGTGGCGGCCGGGCACGGATCGGATGACAGCCCGGGCTAACGCCCGCCGACGAGCAGCGCGAACGTCTCGCGCACGCTGTCTGCGACGAGGCCGAGCAGGAACACGATGGCGAGGATCGAGGCCGCGGCCAGCGGGTCCCCCGTCGTCGACAGCGCGAGCAGTGCCGAGAAGCTGCCGAGGACGAAGAACGCGGTCGAGAGGGGCCGGCGGGTATAGGTGCCGAGCCCGAGCCCGACGAGGAACGCGGCGCCGAACACCACGATTCCGAGCGTCATGTGGCGAGGGTAGGACCGCCGTCGGATGGACCGGACCCCAGCGACGGTTCATACTCGCGCCCGTGCGCCCCGACGGATCGCCGTCCTCTCTCCGTGACGCACTGGCCGCCGGCTGGCGCGAGCTCGCCCTCTACGTCGGCGCCGGGGTCGTCTACGTCGCGATCGGGGTCGCCTTCCCCGAGTTTCTGTTCTCCTGGCCGGTCGCCGCCGGCTACCTCGTCACCTGCGTCGTGCTGCTCCCGGCGCTCGTCCGCTTCGTCCGCGTCCGCACGGAGCGCAGATGAGCTGGGCGGCGCACGACCTCGAGCCGTACGTCATCCAGAAGCACCTGGGGAAGAAGGTCGCCTTCGTCCCGCTGCTGATCGGCTCGTACGCGCCCGACCTGATGTCGAAGTGGTTCGTGTACGGCGTCGGGCTCGCGGGCTTCGAGCTGAAGGCCGACAACCCCGCGCAGTTCCACCGCGGCTGGCCGGGCGCAGGCTTCACGCACTCACTGACCTTCGGCGTCCTCGTCGGCCTGCTCATCTACCTCGTCGGCCGGAACAAGGTCGTGGCGTACAGCTTCACGATCGGCCAGTGGGCGCACGCGCTCACGGACATGGGCGACACGGTCGGCTCGATGCTGTTCTTCCCGTTCACCGACCACCTGTTCGCGGTCGGCGCCTGGGCGTACGCGGGGCAGACCGGGCGCTACGTGGACGCGGGCGCGTACTTCAGCGGGCTCGGGTTCGTGTGGGACGGGATCTTCGTCGTGTGGGCGATCCTGAGCTGGCGCGTGCTCACGCGCGGCTACTTCCGGGAGACGGTGCTGGCCGCGGACCCCTTCTGGCGCTGGGCCGGGCGCTACGTCTCGGAGACGATGCTCGTCGCGCTCTACCGCGCGTCCTTCTTCTACGGGATCGCCCGCTGGACGGCGTGGCTGATCTGGGCGCACGTCGTCCGCTCGTTCGCGTTCGACCTGCGCTGGGGCGGCCCGCGCTGGGTGCCGAGGATCTACGCGCGCGACCTGAACCAGGCGTCGGCGGCCCCGGCCTGCCGCTGCCCGGGCTGCTGCTCGATGCGGCCGCGGCTGGGGTTCTACGGCGCGGTCGCCGTGCTCGCGTTCGCGAAGGGACGCTCGGCGTCCGTGCGCGACCTCCTGCGCGAGGCGCCACGCCCGCACCGCCCGCGGCGACGTCTCCGCCGGCGCGCTACCGTGCGCGACGAGGCCCCGTAGCTCAGCGGATAGAGCGGCAGACTTCGAATCTGCGTGCGGAGGTTCGACTCCTCCCGGGGCCACCTCCACCTCCGCACCCGAGGTTCGCGAAGGCGCCTCCGGGCAGAATGGACGTGAAGCCCGGAGTCCGGACGACCCGAAGGAGGCAGCGACGCGATGCGGCGCAAGGTGCGCGAGGTGATGACGAGCCCGGTGGCGACCGCAATGCCGGGCACGACGCTCGCGGAGCTCGCCGAGTTGATGCTCGAGCGCCGGGTCGGCTCCGTGGTCATCGTCGACCCGGACGACGCGGAGCGCATCGTCGGCATCGTCACCGAGACCGACTTCGACGTGAGCGACGACCCGATCCCGTTCACGTACTTCCGCTCGCCGCACGTGTTCGAGCGCTCGATCTGGTCGGAGACGTCTCTCGAGGAGGCGTACGCGGAACGCAGGACGAAGCCGGCGTCCTCGATCATGAGCACACCGGTCCTGACCGTCTCCGACGACGTCGAGCTCTGGGAGGCGGTCACCACGATGCTGAAGAACGAGGTGAAGCACCTCCCCGTCGTGCGCGACGACCGTCTCGTCGGGGTCGTCTCCCGCCACGACCTGCTGAAGTGCATCGCCGAGGCGGCGTCAGCCGAGCCCTCCCGGCCGCCGAGGCCGGCGCCCGGCGACGCGGAGCTCTTCGACCGGATCGTCTGCGGGGTCGACGGCTCGCCGGGGAGCCTGGAGTCGCTCGCGCAGGCGCTGCGGCTGCTGTCCGACGGCGGCCGCCTGGTCGTCGCGACCATCCGGGACACCGGCGTGACGGCTCAGACGGGGTTCCTCGCGGGCCACGCGAGCGCGAAGCTGGACGAGGACGTCGCGGCGGCGCTCGAGGCCGCGCAGGAGGTCGTCGGAGACGCGCCGGGCGTCGAGACGCGCGTGATCGACGGCCGGCCGCTGAACGTGATGCTCGAGCTCGCGGCGTCGGAGGAGGCCGACCTCCTCTCCGTCGGCCCGCAGGGGCACAGCCGGGCCGCGGGGCTCGTGCTCGGCAGCATGACGACGACCCTCCTCCGGGACGCTCCCTGCTCGGTCCTCGTCGCGCGCAAGCCGCCCTGGAACGGCGGGTTCCCGCAGTCGCTCGTCGTCGGGTTCGACGGGTCGCCGCTCTCCCGTCAGGCGCTCACGGTCGCCTCCGCGATCGCGCGCCGGTTCGACACGCCGCTCCGCGTGCTCGCGGCGACGGGAGGGAAGCCGCTCGACGAGCAGCTCCTCGAGGACGTGCCCGAGCTCGAGGAGGACGGCCGCAAGCCGGCGGACGCGCTCGTCTCCGTGTCGGAGCAGGCCGACCTGGTGGTCGTCGGCGGCCGCGGCCTGCACGGTGTTCGCGCGCTCGGCAGCGTGAGCGAGGCGATCGCGCACGGGGCCGCGTGCTCGGTGCTCGTCGTGCGGAGGCCCGAGCGGGAAGACGGCGAGTAGAGAGCGCGTCGCGCGCTACCGGACGACGAGCACGTCGCACGGGGCCTGGCTCGCGATCTTCGCGCTCACCGACCCCAGCAGCACCCGCGTGGTGACGGTCCGGCCGCGCGTGCCCACGACGATGAGGTCGGCGCCGATCTCGCGCGCAACGTCCATGAGCGCGTCGGCGGGGTCGCCGAAAGCCTCCACCGCCTCCGCGCGCAGGCCCAGCTCCGCCAGGCGCGCGCGGCCCTCCTCGAGCACGCGCTGCCGCTCCTCGCCCTCCTCCACGACGGCACGGTCGGGGGCCACGGGCGACTCCGGGAGGATGGCGCCGGCGGTGACGACGGTGATGGCCGCATCCTCGCCGGCCAGCATCGCGACGCGCTCGAGCGCGCGGTTGGCCTGCTCCGACCCGTCGTAGCCGACGACGACCCTCCACCCCGGCTCCACCCCCGCGGCGCGGCGTCTCCGCTCCTCGTCCCGGGCCGCTCCGGCGAGGCCGCGGCCCGACTCGTCGATCGCTCCCGGTGTCCGCATCGGCTCGCGCAGACGATAGGCGGCGAGGGCGATCGCGTGCGCCGCGACGGGGGTGGTCAGGACGAGGAAGACCGTGATGAGCGCGACCCGCGTGATCACGGCCGGCTCGAGCGTGGCCATGGAGGCGACGAGGATGGCGATGACGCCGAGGAACACGGCCTTGCTCGTGGCGTGGAGCTGCGTGTACACGTCCGGCATACGGCGTAGCCCGTAGACGCCGATCGTCATCACCGCGAGCGCGAGCACGACGAGCGCGTCGGCAACCCACGGGAGCACGTCGCGGACGCTCACGAGAAGACCTTCCCCTCCCGGTGGTACCGGGTCGCGGCGACCGTGGCCGTGAACGAGAGGAGCGCGAGGACGAGCCCTGCGTCGAGGAAGTACGGGACGCCGAGGAGGTCGGAGAGGAGCGCGAGCAGGGCGACGAGGATGAGGACGAGCATGTCGAGGGCGAGGATCCGGCTCAGGATCGACCGGGCCCGGATCACGAGCAGCGTGCTGGCGGCGAGCAGCACGGTCATCCAGAGCACGGCCACGTAGAAGACGACGGTGTGCATCTACGGGACGACCCTCCGCTGGTAGCGCTCGTAGAAGGCGGAGAACTGCGCGCGGACGGCGTCGGGGTCGCGCGCGTCGAGCACGTGCACGAGGACGCGGCGGCCCTCCCAGTCGATGTCCACGAGGTACTCGCCCGGGGCGAGCGTGGCCGCGAACGCGCTCGCCACCACCCCGAGGTCCGTGCGCTCCCCGAACGGCACGACGACGATCCCCGGGCTCGCGAGCGGGCGCAGGTGGAGGACGACGGCGGTGACGCGCCACGTCCCGACCGTCATGTCGCGCAGCACCGCCGAGACGAGGCGCGGGATGCCGCGGACACGGCCGCCGAGGCCCGAGATCGAGCTGGGCCGGCCGCCGACGAGGAAGC
The DNA here is from genome assembly GCA_004366385.1 of Actinomycetota bacterium. Taxonomy (GTDB): domain Bacteria; phylum Actinomycetota; class Thermoleophilia; order Gaiellales; family Gaiellaceae; genus GMQP-bins7. The sequence continues at coordinate 139,314 of ML178785.1, read as the reverse complement.
CCCGGAAAGCGACGAGCACCCCGGCCGAGAGCACCGCCCCGAGGAGGAGGTCCCACGGGTCGACGCTCGCGAGCACGAGCACGTAGACGAGCGTGAGGGCCCCGAGCGAGAGGAGCGCGCGGTTCACGGCGCGCCTCGCAGGAGCGCGTCCGCGGCCTCGCGGCTCGCAGCCAGGATCGGCTCAGGCCACAGGCCGAGCCCGACCACGAGCGCGGCGAGAGCGACGGTGAGCGCGCGCAGTGCGAGTGGGCTCGCCTCGCGCGAGGCGCCGTCCGAGCCCGGGCGCCAGTGGTCGTGCTGGTAGATCTGGAGCAGGTAGACGACGGAGAGGGCGCCGCCGACGAACACGAGCGCGACGAGCGCGACGCGGTCGGCCTCGACCGCCGCCCGGAACACCTCCAGCTTGCCGAAGAAGCCCGCCGCCGGCGGGATCCCCGCCACGCTGATGGCGCCCACGAAGAACGCCGCGCCCACGAGCCAGCCGCGGAGCCCGGTGGCGAGGAAGAGGAGCGCCTTGTTGACGGCGTTGACCACCGCGTACAGCACGGCGGCCGCGTAGCCGACCGGGCCGCCGATCGCGAGCGCGATCAGCACGTAGCCCACCTGGCCGATGGACGAGTACGCGATCACCTCCGACGCCGTCCTCCGCGACATCGCCTGGAGGGCGCCGTACACGATCGTGACCACCCCGAGCGTGACGAGGGCGGGCGCGCCGAGCTCGAGCTCGCGGGGGAGGATGTCCGCCCCGAAGCGCAGCACGCCGTAGGTGCCGATGTTCGCGAGCGCGCCGCTCAGGATGGCCGCGATCGCCGGGCGGACGCTCGCGTACACGAGGGGCAGCCAGAAGTGGAACGGGAAGAGGCCGAGCTTGACGCCGAACGCCACGAAGACGGTGACCGCGATCAGGATCACGGTGCCCGGCTCGACGTCGCCGATCCGGGCGGCGACCTCCTCCATCTCCAGCGTGCCGGTGACGTGGTAGATCGCCGCGACCGCGATCAGGAACAGGAACGAGCCGAAGAGGTTGACCACGGCGAAGACGAACGCGGCCCCGAGCTGGCGTGCCTCGCCGCCGTAGCCCGTGATCACGTACGCGGCGATCATCGCCAGCTCGAAGAAGACGTAGAAGTTGAAGATGTCGCCGGTGAGGAAGAGCCCGGTCAGCCCGGTCGCCATGAACAGCACGAGTGCGGGGAAGCGCGAGGAGCGGACGCCGTCGAGGACCTCGTGCGCCAGCGACACCAGCAGGACGCCGCTCGTGAGGAGCGCGAACACGACGCTCAGCGCGTCGGCGCGCAGCGTGATCCCGACGCCCGAGGGCCAGCCGCCGGTCGTGAGCTCGCGCGGCCCGTCGGTCCAGACGAGCGCGGCGAGCACCGCGACGGCGCCGAAGCTCGCGCCGAGCAGGCCGACCGCGAGCCAGCCGACCCAGAGGCGGCGCCCGTCGAGGAGGACGAGGCCGACGGCGCCGAACCACGCGATCGCGAGCGGGAGGACGAGCGTCAGACCGACACCTCCTCCCGTTCCAGCTCGGCCTCGCGACGCGCCTCCTCGGCGGCGAGGCGGTCGAAGTCGACGGCGAAGTGCGTCGTGTACACGCGGTAGGCGATCCCGAGCAGGAGCGCGGTCACCGCGAACCCGATCACCAGCGCCGTCAAGGTGAGCGCCTGCACGACGGGGTCGGAGACGGTCTCCTCCGGTAGCGGGTGGATGGGCGCGCGCCCGCGCGTCAGGCCGCTCGCCATCAGCGTGAGGTTGGCCGCGTGCGAGATCAGGACCATGCCGACGACCACGCGCAGCAGGTCCGTCTTGAGCATGAGGAAGGTCCCTGCCCCGAACAGGATCCCGATGGCGGCGGCGAAGAGGACGATCACTGGGGCCGCTCCTCGGCCGCCAGCGCGAGCGTGCGGATGATCCCCACGACCGCGCCGAGCACGAGCAGGAAGACGCCGACGTCGAACGCGACCGCGGTCAGGAGCTCGAGCGTCCCGAGACGGACGACGTCGTCCCCCGGCGCAGGGAGGTGGCTCAGCGGCGGGTCGCCCCAGGCCAGCGGCGCGAAGGTGACGACGAGCGCGACGGTCAGCCCCGCCACCGCCGTCTGCGGCGCCAGGCGCACGGGGAGGAGCCGCTCGGTCTCCGCCGACCCGAACGCGACGTACTGGGTGAGGATCCCGAGCGCCGCGATCATCCCGGCGGCGAAGCCGTCACCCACGTCGACGTAGCCGCGGACGAGGATCGCGAGCGCGATCACGAACGTCGGCGCGAGGATCAGCCGCGCGACCGTCCGGGTGAGCGCGCTCGTCACCGCAGCCTCCCCCGCCGCAGGAGCGCCGCCAGGCCGACGAACGCGACCGCCACGACCGTGATCTCGCCGGCGGTGTCGAGACCGCGGAAGTCGGCGAGGATCGCCGTCACCACGTCCTTCGCGTGTGCCTCGGGCGCGAGCCGGAGGTGCTCCTCCGCCACGCCCTCCCCGACCACGGGCCGCGACAGCGCCCCCCACACGACGAGGAATGCGCCGAGCCCGGCCGCGACGCCGAGGACCGGGTCGCGGAGCCGGCGCGAGCGCGGCGTCCCGATGGCCGAGAGCCGGCGGAGCGACGCGCGCGGGAGCAGGGCGAAGACGCCGATGAAGAGGAGGGCGAAGGTCGTCTCCACGAGGGCGGCCACGAGCGCCACGTCCGGCCCGCCCATGAACGCGTAGACGACGGCGAGGCTGAATCCCGCCGCGGAGGCGATGAGCAGGAGCGTGAGATGGTGGCGCGGCAGGGTCGTCCCGAGCGCGGCGACGGCGGCCACCGCGAGCACGAGCGCGAGGGCGACGTCGTCGCGCCCGATCACCCCGAGCGTGTACGCGTCCCTGGCCGGCGTCGCGAGCAGCCCGGCGACGATGAGGAGCCCGCCGGGGACGAGGACGGCCGCGATCCGCGTGCGCAGGTCGCGCACCTCGATCCCGTGGATCAGGTCCGAGAAGCGGTTGAGGAACGCGATGCTCCAGAAGTAGAAGCGCTCCGGCCCCACCTGCTCGCCGCGTCCGCGATCCGCGTGCGCAGGTCGCGCACCTCGATCCCGTGGATCAGGTCCGAGAAGCGGTTGAGGAACGCGATGCTCCAGAAGTAGAAGCGCTCCGGCCCCACCTGCTCGCCGAGTCGCGCGACCGCGTGCGCCGGTCGCCGCCAGAGCATCGGGACGAGCAGAGCGAGCGCGCCGAGACCGTAGACGGCGAGCGCCATGAGGTTCTCCGCTCGCAGGTCGAGGTGGTACGAGACGTCGGCGGAGACGGGCCTGCCGACGCTCACGCTCCCGGCCTCCTCCGCCAGCCGCGCGAACGGCTCCACCGCGATCCCGCCGGCCACGACGACGAGCCCGAGCCCGACGACCGGCGCGACGAGGGCCGCGGGCACGGCGTGCGGCGCCGCGCGCAGCGGCCCGAGGAAGATTCCCGCCCAGAAGCGCCCGATGTACGCGAACGTGAGGGCCGCGCCGAGCACCGCGAGCACGCCGAAGAGCCACCCTCGCTCGAGCGCGGCCTTGAAGAAGAGCTCGTCCTTGAAGAAGCCGATCGTGAGCGGGAGCGCCGCGAGCCCGGCCGCGGCCGCACCGCTCCCGAGCGCCAGCGCGGGCAGCGGGCGCGCGAGCCCGCCGATCCGCGTGAGCCGCTCCTCGCCCGTCGCCTCGGTCACCGCGCCCGCGGTGAGGAAGAGCGCGCTCTTCGCCAGGGCGTGGGCGAGGACGTAGAACGACGCGGCGATCGCGCCGAGCGGCCCTCCGAGCCCGTACATCGTGACCACGTACCCGTACTGCGACACGGTGGAGTACGCGAGGAGCTGCTTCAGCCGGTCGCGCGTGAGCGCGAGCACGCCGCCGACGGCCATCGAGACGAGCCCGACCACGAGCAGCCCGTCGAGCACGAGCTCGCTCAGCTGGAGCAGCGGGTAGACGCGCCCGAGGAGGAGCACACCCGCGGCGACCATCGCCGCCGCGTGCAGGTACGCGGAGACCGGCGTCGGCGCGGCCATCGCACGCGGGAGCCAGAACTGGAAGGGGACCTGCGCGCTCTTCGCCAGGCCCGCGAGCGCGATCAGCACGCCGGCCCCGGTGACGACCGCGCCCGGCTCGGCGACGCCGATCAGCTCGGGGAGCGAGAACGTGCCGTACTCCGCGTACAGCATCAGCGTCCCGATGAGGAGCAGCACGGCCGTGACGCCGGTCACCAGGAACGCCATGAGCGCGGCCGAGCGCGCCTCGCGCAGGTGCCGGTCGTACCCGATCAGGAAGTAGGACGCGACCGCGGTCAGGTCCCAGAAGACGAAGAGCAGGATCAGGTCCTGGGCGGTCGCCAGCCCGACCATCGACACCATGAACAGGAGCAGGAAGCCGTGGAAGCGGGCCTCGTCGCGCCGGGGCCGCCCCTGGTGCTCGAGGTGGAGCGGCACGTAGCGGCCGGAGTAGACGAAGACGGCGAGGCCGACGCCGGTCGCGATCAGCGAGTAGAGGACGGCCAGCCCGTCGAGCTCGAACGCGAGCCGGATCCCGAGCGTCGGCGCCCACGGCAGGTCGACGCCCTCCCAGCCCGCCTGCCAGCCCCAGAGCGTCGCCCCGAAGAGCACGGCCGAGACGGCGGCGCCGAGAAGGGCGAGACGGCTCATCCCGAGGAAGCCTAGGGGCGCGTGCAGGAGCGTCGGCGCTACGAGGCGCGCAGGGTGGCGGCGACGTGGCGGAGGAGGTCGCGCTTGGCCACGATGCCCACGAGCCGGCCGTCGCGCACGACCGGAACGTGGTCCACACGCCGCTCGCACATCGCGTGCGCCGCCTCCCAGACCTCGGCGTCGTCCGCGATCACGTGCACCGGCGCGCTCATGACGTCGCGCGCGGGACGGGAACGCCACCGCGCGTAGGCGTCCTCCAGGTCCTCGGAGGACTGCACCCATTCGTCGAAGACCTTCGCGGCCCTCGCGAGCGGGAAGGCCCGGGGGACGGTGTGCTCGTGGGGCACGAAGTCGGACTCGGTCACGATCCCGACCGGCACGTCGCCGCCGGCCGGGTCGACGATCACGACCGAGCCGACATCTCGCTCGAGCAGCAGCGCGGCGAGCTCCCCGAGCGTGGCCGACTCGGGCGCGGTCACGACCTCCCTGGTCATGATGTCGCTGACTCTCACCGCGTCCTCGAGGCGATGGTTGCACGGGAGGCCGAGGCGGTGCAGCCCGCCGGTGCCCTGGCCGGCTCCCCCGGGAGCGGCGTGCGTTCTGCAATCCTCGACCCGTGGGAGCGAGCCTGAGCCTGGGGACGATCCGGGGGATCCGCGTCGGCGTGCACTGGAGCCTCGCGGTCGTGTTCGTGCTCATCGCGTGGACGCTCTCGACGGCCGTCTTCCCGCGGACGAACCCCGCTCTGGACGACGGCACGCACCTAGGGATGGCGCTCGTCGCAGCGACGCTCTTCTTCGCCTCGGTGCTCCTGCACGAGCTCGGGCACGCGTTCCAGGCCAGGCGCGAGCGGATCGAGATCGAGGGGATCACTCTCTGGCTCTTCGGCGGCGTGGCGACGCTGCGCGGCCGCTTCGAGACCGCCGGGGCGGAGTTCCGCGTCGCGGTCGCCGGGCCGCTCGTCTCGCTCGCGCTCGGCGTCGTCTTCGTCGCGCTCGCGCTCGGCGCCGGGCTGCCGCAGGCCGCCGACGGGGTCGCCGCTTGGCTCGGGTACGTGAACCTGCTGCTGCTCGTCTTCAACCTCGTCCCGGCGGCGCCGCTCGACGGCGGGCGCATCCTCCACGCAGCGCTCTGGCAGCTCACGGGCGACTTCGGCAAGGCGACGAGGATCGCGTCGGCCGCCGGCCGCGGGTTCGGCTTCCTCCTGATCGGAGGAGGGATCGCGCTCTTCATCGGCGGCAGCTCGTTCAGCGGCGTGTGGCTGGCGTTCATCGGCTGGTTCCTGCTCGCCGCCGCTGCGGCGGAGGGCCGCTACGGGGCCGCCCAGCAGGCGCTCGCCGGCCTCCGCGTCCGCGACGTGATGGAGCCCGAGCCGGTCACCGTGCCGCCGGACCTGACGCTCGGGAGGTTCATGGACGACGTCGTCTGGCGCCGCCGGCACACGACCTACCCGGTGGTCGAGGGCGGCCGCGCGGTCGGGCTGCTCCCGTTCCGGTGCGTCGCCGAGGTGCCGCGGGCGGAGTGGGACGTGCGCCTCGTTCGCGACTGCATGCTCGGCCTCGACGAGGTCCCGCTCCTCCAGCCGGACGAGGAGGCGATCGACGCGCTCGCTCTCGTCAGCCAGTCGAGCGTCCGCCGCGGGCTCGTCCTCGAGGACGGGCGGCTCGCGGGCCTGCTCTCGATCACCGATCTGGCGCGCGCCCTGGAGGCCGCGCCGCGGAGACGAGACTCCGCCGCGCCCGACGAAGTTGCCGGCGGCGGTCGTCTCTGAGAGCGCCGCGGCGCTCCCGCTCGCGTGCTCCCGCTCTCCGACAACGTCCCCACGCGCACGTTCCCGCTCGTCACGCTCGCGCTGATCGGGGCGAACCTCGCGGTCTGGGTGCTGTACCAGCTCCCCGACCTCGAAGGATCGGTGTACGAGCTCGGCTTCTTCCCGTGCGAGGCCGACCGGTCCTGCCCCGACCAGGGCGTCGCGTTCCCGCTCGACGTGCTCACGTCCATGTTCGCGCACGGGAGCTGGATGCACCTGCTCGGGAACATGCTCTTCCTCTGGATCTTCGGCAACAACGTCGAGGACGCGCTGGGCCGCGTGCGCTTCCCGCTCTTCTACGTCCTCGCGGGCGTCGCGGCCGTCGGGCTCCAGGCCGTCGTCACGCTCGCGTACGGAGCGCCGGGGGACGCCGAGATCCCCACCGTCGGCGCGAGCGGGGCGATCGCCGGCGTGCTCGGCGCGTACCTCGTCCTCTACCCACGCGCGCGCGTCGTCACGCTCGTCGGCTTCCTCCTCGTCCGGATCCCGGCCGCGTTCTTCCTCGTCTGGTGGTTCCTGTTCCAGCTCTGGTACGGCGGCTTCTCGCTCGTGGAGCCGCAGGCCGGCGGCGGCGTGGCGTTCTTCGCCCACATCGGCGGGTTCGTGTTCGGCGTGCTCGCCGCGCGGATCGCGGCCGTGAACCGGCGGCCGCGGGTCGCGGGCCCGTGGTGACTCACTCCATCCGGTTCTTGTAGCGGCGCATCGCCCGCACCTCGCGCGCCCTCGCCTTCCACCGCCGCTTGAGCTCGCGGTGCTCGCGCGAGCCCCGCCTCCGCCTCACCGACTGCAGCTCGCGCTGGAGCTTGAGGTAGCTCGCCCAGCGGCCGTCGTCGAGCTCGCCGGTCTCGAGTGCCTCCTGCACCGCGCAGCCGGGCTCCGTCACGTGCGCGCAGTCGTTGAAGCGGCATTGCGCTGCGAGCTCGGCGATGTCGGAGAAGGCCTCCTCGACGTCGCCCTCCCACACCTGGAGCTCGCGGAGGCCGGGCGTGTCGATCACGATCGCGCCTCCCGGGAGCACGAGCAGCTGTCGGTGGCGCGTCGTGTGCCGCCCGCGGCCGTCCTTCCGCAGCCCGCCCGTCGGCATGAGCTCGCGCCCGGCGAGACGGTTGATCAGCGTGGACTTCCCGACGCCCGACGAGCCGAGGAGCGCGAACGTGCGCGCGGGGCGCAGCAGCGCCCGCAGCTCCTCGACCCCCTCCCCCGTGACGTTCGAGACGGCAAGGACCGGGACGCCGATCGCGGCGGCCTCTGCTTCCAGCAGAACCCCGTCGTCGTTGCACACGTCGAGCTTCGTGAGCACGAGCACGGGATCCGCGCCCGAGTCCCACGCGGCCACGAGGTAGCGCTCCAGCCGGCGCACGTTGAAGTCGCCGTCGAGCCCCGTGACGATGAACAGCGTGTCGACGTTGGCGACGAGGACGTGCTCCTCCGCCTTCAGCCACGGCGTCTTGCGCGAGACCTTCGTGCGCCGCGGGAGCACGGCCTCGATCGCACGGTGGTTGCCAGGCGCGTCGACGATCGCGACCCAGTCGCCGACCGTGGGCATCGCGCCCCAGAGCTCCTGGTCGCGCAGACGCCCGCGCGCGTGGGCGAGGTGGTCGCCGCGCGCGCTGCGGACGTAGTAGCCGCCGCGGTGCTCCGCGACGACCCGAGCCGGCTCGAAGCCGCGCTCGGCATGAGTCGTGAAGGCCGCCTCGAGCTCGTCGGTCCAGCCGAGCGCGGCCAGGACTTCATCGAACAACGTGATCTCCTTCGTTCGGATGGGTGAACCGGGCCACGGCCCGCACCGCCCGAACGAAGCGCCTGATCGTGAAGCGCTAGCGGGCGGCGTCGAGCCGGAAGGCGATGCAGCAGCTGGCTTTCATCACGTCCTCCTCTCGCTCGACGACCGAGCCAGGGTACGCCGCGGGCGCAGAAGTGTCAACGCGGCGGGCGAGAGTGCGGCCCGGGCCGCGGCTATCCTGTGCCCTCCGCGGTGGCGGTAGCTCAGTTGGTAGAGCCCCGGGTTGTGGTCCCGGTGGTCGCGGGTTCGAGTCCCGTCCGCCACCTCGTTGGTGCGCGCGGTGGGGAGATCCGCGAACGCGAGTCCCCCACCGCGCCCGAGCCCCCGAACGCGGCCCCAGGCCGCAGCGCACCACACACACGGCGGAGGTGACGCGTCGTGCGCGAGGTCGCACCGGGCTTCAGGCGCGCGTAGGGTTCCCTCGATGTCGTTCGCGCGCGCCGTCCAGATCTGGAAGCTGACGGGCCTCGCGCTCGCCGGGATCTACACCGTCGCGGCAATCGCAGGGATCCTCGCGGAGTTCGACCGGACACGCGACACCGTGCTCTGGGTCTCGTTTCTCGGAGGAGGCGCCGTCCTCGTCCTGCTCGGGCAGCACGCGTTCCGCTCTTCCGCCACGCTCGCGGCGGCCCTCGTCTCGATCGGGGTCGTGGCCGGGGCGCTGCCGCTCTACTGGACGCTGATCGTGCCGGTCGCCTCCGCTGCCGTGATCGCCCTGAGCGTCGCGATCGCGCGCCAGTCCGCGGCCGCGGCGTAGCGCCGTGCTGCACACGCGGCACGGGTGGTGGCTCGAGGAGGCGGGCGAGGTCGTCCCCGAACGGCCGCTCGAGGGCGACACGTCGGCGGACGTCGTCGTCGTGGGCGGCGGCTACCTCGGGCTGTGGACGGCGTGGCACCTCCGCGAGCTCGAGCCGTCGCTCGACGTCCTCCTGCTCGACGCCGAGCTCTGCGGCCACGGGCCGAGCGGGCGGAACGGCGGCTTCTGCGAGACGCTCTGGGGCGACGCGCACCGCCTCCGCGAGCAGGCGGGGGACGCCGCCGCGCTCGCCGTCTGCCGCGCCTCCGAGGAGGCCGTCCGCGGGATCGGCGCCTGGTGCGAGGCGAACGGCGTCGACGCCTGGTTCCGCGAGGCGCCGATGCTCCAGGTCGCGACCGCGGAGTCGCAGATCGGCGCGTGGGAGGAGACCGTGCGCGCGGCCGCGGCCCTCGACGCGGCCGAGATCGCCGAGGCCGGCGCCGACGAGATCCGCGCGCGCTGCGACTCCCCCCTCTTCCTCGGCGGCGCCGTGTACCGGCTGAACGCCACCGTCCAGCCTGCGCGGCTCTCGCTCGGCCTCCGCCACGTGCTCCTGGAGCGCGGCGTCCGGATCCACGAGCGCACGCAGGTCACGGAGCTGCACCCGGACGGAGGCATCGAGACGCGGGCGGGACGCGTGCGCGCAGGCGCGACCGTCCTCGCCGTGAACTCGGCGGCGGTCGGCTTCCCCGGCTACGGCCGCTCGCTCGCGGTCGCGTCCAGCCACATCGTCCTCACCGAGCCCGTCCCGGACGTGATCGAGGAGCTGGGCTGGACGGGCGGCGAGGCGATCGTCGACTCGCGGACGCTCGTCCATTACATGCGGACGACCCGCGACGGGCGCATCGTCTTCGGCTGGGGCGGCGGGCGGATGGGCTCAGGCGCGCGGCTGTCCACGCGGCTCGAGCGCGACGCGGACGTCGTCGCGCGGGCGCGCGGGTCGCTCACGCGCTTCTTCCCGCAGCTCGAGGGCCGCGAGGTGACGCACGCGTGGGGCGGGCCGATCGACGTCTCGCCCACGCACACGCCGATCTTCGGGAGCCGCGGCCGGACGCACCACGGCTTCGGGTTCACCGGGAACGGGGTCGGGCCGTCGTACCTGGGCGGGCAGATCCTCGCGCGGCTCGCGCTCGACCGCCGCGACGAGCTCACCGCGCTCGCGATCGTCGACCCGCCGCGAAAGCTCTTTCCGCCTGAGCCGTTCCGCTACCTGGGCGGCTCGCTCATCCGCCGGGCGCTGGTGGCGAAGGACGCGGCCGAGGACGCGGGCCGCCGCCCCGGCCCCGCCACCCGCCTCGTCGCCTCCCTGCCGCGACGTCTGGGCCTGCGGCTGCCGCGGTAGGCGTCAGGGAGACGCGGTAAGGTCAGCGGGCATGGCGAGCGCGGTGCCCCCGGGGCGGAGCCGAGCCGGCGCAGTCGCAGCGCTGCTCGCGCTCGCGACCGGCGTGGCGCTCAGCCCACACGCAGGCGCCGGGACGACGTCCGCGGCCGCATCGGTGGTCGGCGCCGGCACGCTGACGAAGTCGGTCGTCCCCGTGCACGCGAAGCCGCGCGCCGGCGCGGCCCGCGTCGGCGCCCTCCGGGAGTTCCGCCCCGACTACCGCCCCCAGTACGTGCTGGCCCTCGCGGTCGTGAAGGACCGCAAAGGCCGGCCCGCGTGGTACCGCGTGAGCGTCCCGGGCAGGCCGAACGGGCGCACCGGCTGGGTGCGCGCGTCGTCGCTCGAGATCGGGCCGGTGAACAAGCGGCTCGTCATCGACCGGGGCGCGCGCACGTTCCAGTTCTGGCAGGGCGGCAAGCTGCTCCGGAGCGGCCGGGTCGCGGTGGGCAAACCGGGAGCCGAGACGCCCCTCGGCCTCTTCTACGTCACGTGGAAGTTCGCCCCCGGAGGGAAGGGCGGCCTCGGCGACTACGCGTTCGAGACGAGCGCGTACTCGAACCTCTCGGACTGGCCCGGCGGCGGGATCGTCGGCGTGCACGGGACGCACGCCCCGCACCTCCTCGGCCAGGCGGTGTCGCACGGGTGCGTGCGCCTCCACAACAGCGACATCAACTACCTGAAGACTCGCGTCCCGATCGGGACGCCGATCGAGATCGTCCCGTAACGCCGGGCCGCGGAGTAGGGTTCCGGCCGTGCTCGAGGGGCTGATCCGCTCCTGGGACGGCGAGCAGGTCGTCACCCGCTTCGACCGGCCCACGGAGACCTGGATGTTCGTCTGCATCCACTCGACCGACCTCGGGCCTGCGGGCGGCGGGACGCGGTTGCGAACGTACGAGACGCCGGCCGACGCGCTCGCCGACGCAATGAACCTGGCGGGCGCCATGACGCTGAAGATGGCCGCCGCGGACATGCCCTTCGGCGGCGGGAAGGCAGTGCTCGCCGTCCCCGCACCGCTCGACGCGGGCGACCGGCGCGAGCTCTTCGAGCGCTACGGCGACCTGGTGGGCTCGCTCGGCGGGACGTACCAGACCGGCCCGGACATGAACACGTCGGTTACCGACATGGACGTGATCGGCGAGCGGACGCCGTACGTCTGCTGCCGGAGCGTCGAGCGCGGCGGCTCCGGCGACCCCGGCCCGGCGACCGCGACCGGCGTCTTCCACGGGCTCCGGGCGAGCGTCGCGCACGCCTTCGGCTCGGACGGCCTCGAAGGCCGCTCCGTCCTCGTCCAGGGCCTCGGCGACGTCGGCGAGCGGCTCGCGGAGCAGGTCGCCGACGCGGGCGCGCGGCTGCTCGTCAGCGACATCGACGCCGGGCGCGCCACAGCCGCCGCCGAGCGACTCCACGCGGTCGTCGTGGCTCCCGAGGACGCGATCGGCGCCGAGTGCGACGTCTACGCGCCGTGCGCGGTCGGCGGAACCCTGAACGCGGCGAGCATCCCGCTGCTCCGCTGCCGCGTGGTCGCGGGCTGCGCGAACAACCAGCTCGCGGAGCCGGCCGACGCCGACCGCCTGCGCGCGGCGGGGATCCTGTACGCGCCCGACTTCGTGATCAACGCGGGCGGCGTGCTGCACGCCTGGGGCGGCGAGCTCCTCGGCTGGCCGGCGGAGACGATCGCCGAGCGCCATCGCGCGATCGGCGACACGCTGCTCGAGATCTACGAGCGCGCCGAGACGGAGGGCGTCTCCACACACGAGGCCGCCGAGCGACTCGCGCGCGCCCGCGTCGCCTGAGCGCTACGTCGCCGCCGCGCGCACGGCGACGGCGAGCAGCAGCGCCAGGACCGCGACGACCGCGGCGACCGTGCTGACGTACGCGATCACGACGAACGGCGTCTCCGGCGCCCGGCCGGACTCGACCCCGTGCGCCCGCCCGCGGCGCCGCCCGAGCACCGCCCGCGCGTACAGCGCCGCCGGCACGGTCGGCACGAGCACGATGAGCACGATCGCGAGCAGCTCCTTCGCGGAGCCCGTGAGCCCGAGCAGCTGCATCCCAGCCGGGTTCCCGCCTGCGCGAAGCGCAAACGTCGAGTGGCGTCCCGCCCGGCGCCGACAGCGCGGTACATTCGCCTGCGATGGGCGAGCCGCTCGAGGGTGGCAGGCTGGCGGCGCAGGCGATCGCCGCCGAGGGCGTCGATGCCGTCTTCACGCTCTCGGGCGGCCACGTCATGCCCGTCTACGAGGGCTGCCGCCTCGAGGGGATCCGAGTCGTCGACCTCCGGCACGAGCAGTCGGCGGCGCACGCGGCCGAGGCCTGGGGGCGGGTGCGGCGGGCCGCCGGCGTCGCCCTGGTCACGGCAGGCCCGGGGGTGACCGGCACCGTGACCGCCGTCGCCAACTGCCACGTCTCGCAGACGCCGCTCGTCGTGCTCGGCGGCGCGCGACCGCTCGGGCTGTCGGAGCGGGGGGCGCTCCAGGAGCTCGACCAGCTCTCGCTGCTCGAGCCGATCACGAAGTGGGCAGCCGTCTGCCCGGGCACCGACCGCATCCCGGAGTACGTCGCCACCGCCTTCCGGCATGCGCTCGCCCCGCCGCGAGGGCCCGTCTACCTGGAGCTCCCGGCCGACCTACTCTTCGCGACGGCGGCGCTGGAGCGCCCGCCTGCCCCTGCGCGCGCGGCGCCGGCGCCGCGCGCCTACGGCGACCCACGCGAGCTGGCGAAGGCCGCGGAGCTCATCGACCGGGCCGAGCGGCCGGTGGTCGTCGCCGGCAGCGGGATCTGGTGGGACGACGCGGCGGAGCAGCTCGCCTCGTTCGTCGAGAGCGGCCGCCTCCCGACCTTCCTGAACGGCTCGGGCCGGGGGTCGCTGCCGCCCGAGCACGAGCTCTTCGTCCAGCACGCGCGAGGCGCGGCGCTGGACGAGGCGGACGTCGTGTGCGTGGTCGGGACGCCGCTCGACTTCCGGCTCCGCTTCGGCCACTTCGGCGCCGAGAAGCTCGTCCACGTCCACGGCGATCCGCGCGAGCTCGGCCGGAACCGAGTCCCCGACGCCGCGATCGTCGGCGACTGCGCCGGGGTGCTCGGCGCCCTCGCCGACGCGGTCGAGGCACCCCCGGACGGGCGCCGAGCCTGGCTCGAGCGCCTGCGAGCGGCCGACAGCGCGTGGTGGGACGAGCACCGCGCCGAGATCGAGTCCGACGCCGCCCCGATCCATCACTACCGCCTCGGCCGCGAGCTCGACCGCGTGCTCGACCCGGGCACGGTGGTCGTCGGCGACGGCGGCGACGTGGTCGCGGCCGTGTCGCGCGTCCTCCGCGTGCACCGGCCGGGACACTGGCTCGACCCGGGGCCGTTCGGCTGCCTCGGCGTCGGGCCCGGCTATGCCGTCGGCGTCGGAACCGCCGGCTTCGGCTCCGGTCTCGTCTGCGTCATGGGCGACGGAGCGTTCGGGCTGAACGGGCTCGACTTCGACACGCTCGTCCGCTTCTCGATCCCGGCAGTCCTCGTCGTGGGAAACGACGCGGCGTGGGGAGAGATCCGCATCCCGCAGGTCGGGCGGTACGGCGCCGAGGGCGAGGTCGCCACGCGCCTCGCCCCGAGCCGCTACGAGCGGCTGTGCGACGTGTTCGGCGGCCATGCGGAGCACGTCGAGCGCGCAGACGAGCTCCGGCCCGCCCTCGAGCGCGCGCTCGCGGCCGGAGAGCCGGCCATCGTGAACGTAATGCTCGACCCGGACGCGATGGCGGGTCACGCGTACCGCGGCCTCTGACCGCGGCCTGCGATGCGCCCGGGAGGATTCGAACCTCCGACCCGCGGATTAGAAGTCCGCCGCTCTGTCCACTGAGCTACGGGCGCGCACGGGCAGAGTAGACGCCCGCGAGGAGGTCTCCCGTCAGCGGCTGCGCGGAGGCGCGGGGACGCGCGGGTCGGACTCGGGGACGCCCGGGTCCTCGATCTTCCAGCGCAGCGTCGAGTGCACCGACACGACGCCCGGCACGCGCGCCGCGAAGTGCTCGAGCAGGTCCGCGTCCGCCTTGCTCTCGACCCTCCCTCTGAGCGCGACCTCGCCGTTCTCGACGGTGATCCGGAGGTTGGACGGGTCGATCCAGAGCGTGCGCTCGACGACGTCCTCGCGCAGCTCCCGCTCGATCTCGGCGTCCGTCCGCAGGAACGCCCGCACCAGATCGGCGCGGGTGACTATGCCGGCGAGCCGGCCGTCGTCGTCGACGACGGGAAGCCGGTTGAACCGCTGCTCGGTCATCAGCCGCGCCGCCTCGGCGACCTCGCGGCTCGGCGCGATCGTGACCGCCGGAGACGTCATCGCCTCGGCCGCGTTCCGGGCCTCGAGCTTCGACGGCGGGCTTCCGTGCAGGAGCCGGGCGAGCAGGCTCCGCTCGGGCTCGGGCCCCGCCTCCTTGCCGACGATGTCGCCCTCCGACACGACGCCGACGACGCCGCCGGACTCGTCCACGACCGGCAGTCCCGAGATCCCGTGGCGGACGAGCGTCTCCGCGACCTCTCGGAGCGACGCCTCGGGCGCGACGGTCGTCACCTCGCGGGTCATGACCTCCTGCACCTTCATGCTCTACCCCCTTCCCGGCGTACGCCGAGGGCAAACGGTAGCGCGTCTACTCAGCCAGCCCCTCCTCGTGGAGCTCCTCCCTCCGCTCCTCCTCGGCGAGGAAACGCAGGAAGAAGTACGCGAACACGGCGAAGAAGACGATCGCCTGCTCCACGGACATGAGGATGCCGCCGAGCTGCTGGTCCTCCAGCGGGTCGAGGCCCCAGAGCCGCTCGGGCGCGTTCACGTAGAAGTCGTAGATCGCCTCCGGGACGAGCGCGATGACGAGGCCGATCGGGCTCCCGAGGACGAAGGCGGCGAACACGAGCCCCGCCCGCGTCCCCGTGCCCAGCCGGTGCGGAGCGTCGTGGACGATGCTCCACCACATCGCGACGCCGGTGACGAAGTAGAGCGCGTGCTCGAGATGGAGGAGCGTGTGCGGGTTCTCGAGCGCCGTGTCGTACGCCCAGGGCAGGTGCCAGAGCATGTAGTTCGCGAGCCAGACGGGGAGCGCGACCGCGGGGTGCGTCGCGACGCGAACGGCGCGCGGGCGCGGGAGGCGGCCGGCGAGCGCGGGCGGGAGCCCGAGTACGGCGAGCAGCGGCGCCCACTCCGCGAGCACGACGTTCTGGAGCAGGTGGACGACGAGCAGGTAGTTGACGGCGAGCGTCTCGAGCGGCGTGATCGTCACCGCGAGCACGAGCGCCATCGCCGCGGCGAAGCAGGCGACGCGCCAGGCGGGGGCGGGGTACCGACGGACGGCGTAGACGTACGC
This sequence comes from Actinomycetota bacterium, assembly GCA_004366385.1. Lineage (GTDB taxonomy): Bacteria > Actinomycetota > Thermoleophilia > Gaiellales > Gaiellaceae > GMQP-bins7. Next base: position 123,556 of record ML178785.1, on the reverse strand, counting down.
GACGACCAGCGCGGGGACGACGACGAGCGCCTCGGCATTCCACGACCACCGGTACGGGCCCACGGCGCTACGCTAGACGCCACGCGGGTGTAGCTCAGTTGGTAGAGCGCCAGCCTTCCAAGCTGGATGTCGCCGGTTCGAGCCCGGTCGCCCGCTCTCTCTCCCTCTTCTTCGCGCGTACTCCCTCTGCATCGGTCGCGAGCAGGGGCGGACGAACCGCCTCCGGTTCGGCACGGCGCGCGTGTGCGTCCACCGCACCGCGATCGTCCAGAGCAGCTACGGCGCGATCCCGGAGCACGCGGGGCTCGAGCGGCCCGAGTGGCTCCGATGAGCCAGGAAACCGGACGAGAGCGACGAAACCCTGGCGGGGCACTCCGTCTCACGGGAGGTCGACATGGCTCATCCGCTCACCACGCGTCTCGCCGCCGAGGCGCTCGGCACGTTCCTCTTCTTCTTCCTGGGCTTCAGCGGGATCGCGATCGTCGTGGACATCGGCGCGGACGCGATCACGCCGCTCGGGGTCGCGGCCGGGTTCGGGTTCGGGCTCGCGCTCGCGATCACGGCCTTCGGGCACGTCTCGGGAGGCCACTTCAACCCGGCCGTCACGACCGGGCTCGCGGTCGCGGGGCGGTTCCCGACGCGCGAGATCGTCCCGTACTGGGTCGCGCAGCTCGTCGGCGGGTTCGGCGCCGTCGTCGTGATGGCGATCGTGTACTCGAGCGAGGTCACAGACTCGCTGCACACCGTGCCCGGCAGCGGCATCGACAGCTGGGCCGCACTCGTGCTGGAGATCGTCGCGACCGCGCTCTTCGTGATGGTGATCCTCACCGTCGCGACCGATGCGCGCGCACCCTGGAACGGCGTCATGGCGCCGCTCCTCATCGGCCTCTTCATCTTCACGGCCGCGGCAACGGTCGGCCCCGCCTCGGGCGGCTCGTTCAACCCGGCGCGCTCGCTCGACCCGGTGCTCTGGAACCAGGAGTGGGGCGACGTCTGGATCTACATCGTCGGGCCGCTCGCAGGCGGCATCCTCGGAGGAGCGATCTGGGCGTACCTGCTGCTGCGCGAGCCGACGGCTCCGGCCGGCGGCGGCGAGACGAAGGTAGACGAGCCCGCAGCGAGCTAGCGGCCGCTCGCGGAGAAGTGCTGGTAGTCCTTGACGGACGACCAGCGGCCTCCCCACCCCCAGCCGATCACGTCGAACGCACGCACCAAGGCGCCGCCCTCGAAGGCCATCCCGGGGCGGCGCCTGGTGCGATCCAGGTAGGGGACGCTCTTCGCGTGCGACGTCCGGCCGCCCGAGACGTACGGGTTCTCGATCGGGTTCACGTCGAGCGCGCGCCCGTACGCATGCTCGGACCAGCGCGTGGTTCCGTCCACGTAGCGACAGTTGAACGCCGAGGTGTTGTCGGCCTCGATCGAGCGGAAGTCCGAGCCGCCGTAGGCGTCCACGGGAACCATCCGCCGGATCGGGAAGCCGGCCGCGTACAGCCGGCGGAAGACCGAGACGACGTCGCGCGCGACGTCGCGGTGCACGATGAGCCGGCCGATCCCCACGCCGCCGCGGAACGTCCGGTGCGTCAGCCGCAGGAGCCGGAGATCGCGGAGGTGCACCGGGCAGCCCGGTCGCCACGAGACGCCCGTCATCCGCTTCGCCTGCGCGGCGTCGATCCGCGAGATCGTCCCGCGGAACGCGCTCTGGCCCGGCGCGCCCGAGCCGGCCGGCACGACGAGCAGGGCGACCACGATCCCGAGGGCGGCGAGCGAGGCGCGACTCACGAGTCGGGGCGGGCAGACTTGAACTGCCGGCCTCCTGCTCCCAAAGCAGGCGCTCTACCAGGCTGAGCTACGCCCCGAGGCTCCGAAGTGTAGGGCGGATGGTCGCTGTCGAGCGATCGACACACTCTCATCTCACCAGACACGTCCGCGCCGGACATGTCCAGGGTCTGACCCCGGCCGCGTCCGCAACAGACATGTCCAGGGTCTGACCCTGCCGTACGCGCCCTCGGCACCACGTCGACCGTCTAGCCTGCCGCCCCGATGGTCGACGCGCCCGTCCCGATCCCCGGTGCCGTCCAGCGCGACCAGCGCGCCGGCACCGGCTACGCGATGGCGCTCGGCGGCGCGGTGCTGTTCGCCGTCAACGGGACGGTGTCGAAGGTCGCGCTCACCGGCAGCGACCTGAGCGCCGTCGACTACACGCAGCTGCGCACAGCAGGCGGCTTCCTCGGGCTCGCGCTCGGCCTCGCGCTCTTCGCGCGCCCGAAACTCCGGATCAGGCTCGCCGACATCCCGTTCTTCGTCTTCTACGGGATGTTCTCGTTCGCACTCGTCCAGTGGCTGTACTTCGTCGCGATCCAGCACCTCCCCATCGGTATCGCGCTCCTCATCCAGTTCACGGGGATCGTGCTCGTCGCGCTCTGGGCCCGACTGGTCTGGAACGCGGACGTGCGCCCACGGGTGTGGGCGGCGCTGAGCCTGACGCTCGTCGGCCTCGCCCTCGTGTCGGAGCTCTGGCTGGGCTGGACGCTCGACACGGTCGGCGTGCTCGCGGCCGCCGGCGGCGCGATCGCGCTCGCGGTGTACCTCCTCGCAGGCGAGCGCGCCGTCGCGACACGTGATCCCCTCACCGTGCTCTGCTTCTCGCTCCTCTTCGCGGCGATCGTGTGGTCGGTCGTACAGCCGTGGTGGACGTACCCCTTCGGCGAGCTGACCGAGGAGACGTCGTTCCTCGGCAACCTGGACGACCTGAGCGCGCCCGTGTGGGCGTTCGCGCTCTGGACGATCGTCCTCGGCACGATCGCGCCGTTCGCGCTGACGATCGGCGCGCTCAGGCACCTGGCCGCAACGCGCGTGGGGATCACGATGACGTTCGAGCCCGTCGCGGCCACCGTGGTGGCGTGGGCGTGGCTCGGCGAGACACTGTCGGTCGCGCAGCTCGTCGGGGGCGGCGTGGTGCTCTTCGGGATCCTGCTCGCGCAGACTGCACGGTGATGGACGTCTCGCTCGTCGAGGTCACCCGCGAGAACGTGGACGACGTCCTCGCGCTCGAGGTCGCTCCCGAGCAGGCGTCGTACGTCGCGACGAACGCGAAGTCGCTCGCGCAGGCGAGCTTCGAGCCGCACGCGTGGTTCCGGGCGATCGCGGCGGGCGACGTGCTCGTCGGCTTTGCCATGGCGTACCGCGACTCGGACGCGCGGCAGTTCTACGTGTGGCGGTTCATGCTCGACGCGCGCTTCCAGGGCCGCGGGTACGGGCGGCGCGCGATGGAGCTCCTGCTCGACGAGGCTCGGCGCGCCGGCGTCGAGGAGGTGACGCTGAGCGTCGTGCCAGGGGAGCACTCTGCGCTCGCGTTCTACCGCAGCCTCGGATTCGAGGAGACGGGCGACGTCGACGAGGGCGAGCTGCGGATGCGGCTCGACCTCGCCGCATCGTGACCGGCCAGAAACGGGTCGGGCGGTACCCTGTCGCGCGATGGTGAAGCGCATCCTCCTCGCGTCGCCGCGTGGGTACTGCGCCGGCGTCGAGCGCGCCGTGGAGACGGTCGAGCGAGCGCTCGAGCACTACGGCGCGCCGGTCTACGTGCGCAAGCAGATCGTCCACAACATCCACGTCGTCCGCGACCTCGAGGCGCGCGGCGCGATCTTCGTCGAGGAGGAGACCGAGGTGCCTGAGGGCGCGACCGTCGTCTACTCGGCGCACGGCGTCGCGCCGACGGTGTTCGAGAACTCCGCCCGGCTGGGGCACAACGTCATCGACGCCGTCTGCCCGCTCGTGACCAAGGTGCACGTGCAGGCGCGGCGGTACGCGGACGAGGGGTACACGATCGTGCTCATCGGGCACGCGGGGCACGAGGAGGTCGTGGGGACGATGGGCGAGGCGCCCGACGCGACCGTGCTCGTCCAGACTGTCGACGAGGTGGACGCGCTCGAGCTTCCTGCCGGCGCGAAGCTCGCGTACGTGACGCAGACGACGCTCTCGGTGGACGAGACCGGCGAGATCATCCAGGCGCTGCGCCGGCGCTTCCCGGACATCCGGGCGCCGCGCAAGGAGGACATCTGCTACGCGACCTCCAACCGGCAGTGGGCGGTGAAGGAGATGCTCCCCGAGATCGACCTGCTGCTCGTGATCGGGTCGCGGAACTCCTCGAACTCGAACCGGCTCGTCGAGACCGCGCGCGCCGCCGGGACGCCTGCGCACCTGATCGACGACGAGACCGAGATCGACGAGCGCTGGCTCGACGGCGTCGAGACGGTCGGCATCACGTCCGGCGCCTCGGCGCCCGAGAAGCTGGTCGCGCGCGTCTGCGACTGGTTCCGCGCGCGCGGCGTCACCGACATCCAGGCGTACCGGCTCGTCGAGGAGGACGTCACGTTCCGGCTCCCGGTCGAGCTCCGCCGCGAGCTCGAGCTCGCGGCGCAGGCTCCGTGATCAGGGCGCTCCTCGTTCTCGGCGCGGCGAGCCTGCTCGGCGCCGGAGCAGTGGCCGGGTGGTATGCGGCGGAGGAGCTCGGCCAGACGGAGACGGTGGTGGAGACGACCACGGAGACGGCGACCGTCGAGTCCGGGTCAGGGCTCCCGGTTGCGGTCGAGGCGACGCGGTCGGCGCTGCTCGACGCGGCTCGGTCGAACAGCTTCGAGGCCCTCGCGCCACTCGTCCCCGACAGCGGGTTCACGTACACGTTCGGCGGCCCGGTCGAGGGCGGCGCCGTCGCCTACTGGCAGCAGCTCCGCCGGGACACGAACGAGAGCCCGCTCGAGACGCTCGCGGCGATCCTCGAGATGCCGCCGGTCCTGACCCGCGGGATCTACGTCTGGCCGTGGGCGTACACGGTCGAGAAGGCGGCAGACCTCTCCGAGCACGAGCGCGAGCTGCTGGCGCCGCTCGGGCCGCCGGCGCGGCTGTTCGTCGGGGGCACCGGCTACCTCGGCTGGCGCGCGGGCATCTCGCCGGACGGGACCTGGGTCTTCTACGTGGCCGGCGACTGACGAAGTGGGCTGCTGCGCCTGTGGAAAACCGCGCTCATGCGGTGCGGTAGCCGCGGCGAAATGTCGCAACGAGCGGACAAGGGTCAGACCCGGGTCATGTCCAGAGTAGACAGGACCCGTCCCTCGAGAGAGGCCGTCGGCGGCGACCGCGATCAGCGGCGCACGAGCGTGCGCAGCTCGTCGAGCAGGCTCGGCCTGGCGGCCGGCGGATCGGCGACGAACTCAGCGAGGCGGGCGGCCTCGTCCTCGTCGAGCGAGACGGCCGCTCGCACGGTGCCGGTCTCGTCCCAGACGCTGAAGCGAACGAGCCGCTCGGGCAGGTAGCGCGAGACGCGGAGCGCGCGGCCGGCGGTGGGGTCGGCTCCGCGGAAGAACTCGACGAGCTTCCGCCGCTGCGGAGCCGCGCACCACGGGCAGTAGCGGTGGGCTGCCTCGAGCTCGCGATCGCATGTCGAGCAGCGCACCATCGACTGAGGATACGCCGTCCGACGCAGCGAGCGAAGCGGGGCACCCATCGCTCGCGAGGTACGCCTGACGAGACCCCAACCGCCCCCAGGGGCACTCCCGTGTCCCTACACGCACGCTATCGAGGATTCGCTCGCGCGCGGGTCACGATTCTTCGCCGATTGGTGCACAGCGGGTCGACGGCTCTCGTAGTACCCCGGCTCATGTCACCCGAGTCGCGCGACCGGCGGCCGTGCCTGGCCCGGATGATCGGCGCAGGTTCCTCTTGTTCGCGGCCCGTCCCGGGCGCGCCGGCACCCGAGCCGCGGCCGTCCGCTACGAGACCTTCGAGATCGTGAGCTCGGCACCCTCCGCCACGACCGACACGGCCAGCGTCTCGGCGGCGATCCGCTCCTCGTGCGCGAGCAGGTCGGCGTCGGCCTCCGGGATCGTGAGCGCGATGCGGTCGGTGAGCTCCAGGCCCGCCTCCTTGCGCATCGTGTTCACGGCGTGCGTGAGGTCGAGGACGCGGCCGAACAGCCGCAGCTCGTCGTCGAGATGGGTGTCGAGCGCGACCGTGAGCCCGTCGGAGGAGGCGAGCGCCCAGCCCTCCTTCCCCCTCCGCTCCACGAGCACCTCCTCGGCAGTCAGCTCGTGATCGCCCACGCGGAAGCCCCCGCCTGGAAGCTCCTCGAACTCGCCCGCCTCGAGCGCCTGCCGGATCGCGCCCAGCTCGGCGCCGAGCTTCGGCCCGAGCAGCGGAAGATTCGGCTTCACGACGAGCTCACTCGCGTCGACCGGGCCAAAGGAGACCTCCCGCACGCGGAGCTCGTCCGCGATCTCCTCCGCGTGCGTGTGCGCGACCGTCGCGCCCTCGACGACCAGCGTGCGAAGCGGCTGGCGCAGCCTTACCCCCGCCGCCGACCGCGCTTGCCGGCCGAGCTCGACGATGCGCCGGAGCTCCGCCACCTCGGCCAGCAGCGCCCCGTTCGGCACCGTCGGGTCGGGCCAGCCGGCGAGGTGCACCGACTCGGGCGCCTCCGCAACCGGCCCGGTCAGCACCCGCCAGAGGTGGTCGGAGAGGAACGGCATCACAGGGGCCACCACACGCAGACCCTGGACGAGCGCGTACCAGAGCGAGGCGAGCGCGACCGCGTCCCCGTCCCAGAACCGCCGCCTGGAGCGGCGGATGTACCAGTTCGAGACGTCCTCGACGAAGGCCTCGAACGCGCGCACGATGTCGACGGTCAGACAGCTAGCGTACGCCGCCGTCGCGTCCGCGACGAGCGCGTGCGTGCGCGCGACGAGCCAGCGGTCGAGCGGCTGGAGCTCGCCGCGCGGGCCGCCCTCGAGGTCGCTCCAGGACGGGGCCCAGCCCGCGATGTTCGCGTAGTCGACCAGGAACCTGCAGGAGTTCCACAGCGTGAGCAGCTTGCGTTGGATCTCGTGAGCGGGGCCGAACCCGAAGAGGAGGTTGCGGTCCGGAGGTTGTGCGCAGTACTGCCACCGCATCACGTCGGCGCCCATGCGCTTGAAGGCATCCGGCGCGTCGATCGTGTTCCCCCACGAGCTGTGCATCTCGCGGCCGGCCTCGTCCAGCATCTTCTCGTACCCGAGCACGCGCTCGAACGGCGCCCGGCCGACGAGCACGACCGACATGAAGAGCTGCGAGTAGAACCACAGCCGGATCTGCTCGCGCATCTCCGAGACCCAGTGCGCCGGAAACCACTGCTCCCAGTAGGCGTGGTCGGGCAGGTCGGCCGTCGTGAGCCCCTTCGCCGCGCCGGTCGCGTACCCCTCGGGAACCCACTCCGAGCTCTCCCAGCCGAGGGTCGAGAACGGGACGATCCCGGCGTCGAGCCACACGTCGCCGACTTCGGAGATGCGCTCGACCTCCCCGTCGCACTGCTCGCAGCGGATGCGGACCTCGTCGATCCACGGGCGGCGCAGCTCCTCGAGCTGCTCGAGCCCGCGCGTGGCCCGTGCCTCGAGCTCGGCGCGCGAGCCGACGACGTTCAGGTGGCCGCACGCACACGGGTAGATCGGCAGAGGGAGCCCGTAGTAGCGGCGGCGCGAGATGTTCCAGTCGCCGAGGTTGCGGAGCCAGTCGTCCATGAGCTTGCCCATGTACGCGGGTGTCCACTCGACCTCGGCATTCGCGGCGAGGAGCTGAGGTCGCAGCTCGTCGGCCGCGATGAACCAGTCGTCCGAGATCCGGAAGATGAGCGGCGTGTGACAGCGCCAGCAGAAGGGGTACGAGTGCTCGTAGGTTTCCGCGCGCATGAGGAGCCCGCGGTCGCCGAGGTCCGAGACGATCTGCTCGGCGGCCTCGACCGTGGAGCTGTCGTGCAGCCAGCCGTACTCCTCGTAGAAGCGGCCCGACTCGTCGACCGGCGTCAGCACTGGGAGGTCGTGCACGCGCGAGAGGTCGAAGTCCTCCGCGCCGCAGCCCGGCGCGATATGGACGATCCCAGTGCCCGTCGCGAGATCGACGTCGTCCCACGGGATGACGCGATGGTCGACCGCCGCGCCCGGGCCCAGCGTGTCGAACGGCCCCCGGTAGCGGAGCCCGACGAGGTCGTCGCCTCGCGCGCGCTTCGTGAAGACGGCCCCGTCGGGAGCGAGCGAGACGGCGACCCAGTCGCCGGTCTCGAGGAGCCCGTACTCGGCGTCCGGTTTCACCGCGGCGGCGACGTTGGCCGGGAGCGTCCACGGGGTCGTCGTCCAGACGACGAGCGCCTCGTTCTCGCGCTCGAGCAGCGGGAAGCGTACGAAGAGCGACGGGTCGATGCGCTCCTCGTAGCTCCCGTGGAGCTCGTGCGCCGAGATCGAGGTGCCGCAGCGGGGGCACCACTCGGTCGAGCGGTGGCCGAGCAGGAGCCAGCCGCGCTCGTGGACGATCTTCAGGAACTTCCAGATGTACTCGATGTTCGTGTCGGAGAACGTGAAGTAGTCGCGGCCCCAGTCCATCCATTGCCCGAGCCGGATCGACCCGTCGGTGAGAGCGCGCGACGAGCGCACGACCACGTCGCGGCAGCGGCGCGCGAACTCGGCCAGGCCGAACTCCTCGATCTCGCGCTTGGAGTTGAGCCCGAGCTCGCGCTCCACCCCGACCTCGATCCACAGCCCCTGGCAGTCGAAGCCGTTCTGGTACCGCTGGTCGAACCCGCGTAACGCCTTGTAGCGCTGGAAGACGTCCTTCAGCGTGCGACCCCAGGCGGTATGGACACCCAGCACCATGCGGTTCGCCGTGACCGGCCCGTCGACGAAGCTGAACTTCGGGCCACCGCGGTTCTGCTCGCGCAGCTTCCCGAACGTGCCCGCGCGCTCCCAGGTCTCGAGCAGCTCGCGCTCGAGCGCGTCGTGGTCGGGCTTGTCCGGGAGCGATGAGAAGATGGGCGCCGGCATCGCGAGGTCAGTCTAGGGAAGGGTTTGGGCGGCCTGGGCGTTCTCGGGTAGGCGTTTGGAACACTCGAAGAAAGGAACCGAAGACTCAATGGCAATCGACGTCACAGAGGCGACCTTCGAGCAGGAGGTCCTCAACAGCGACACCCTCGTCCTCGTCGACTTCTGGGCGGTCTGGTGCGGCCCGTGCCACGCCGTCGCGCCCGTGCTGGAGAAGATCGCAGACGAGCGCAAGGACGAGCTGAAGCTCGTGAAGGTCAACATCGACGACGAGCAGGGGCTCGCCCAGCGCTTCGGCGTCATGTCGATCCCGACGATGATCCTCTTCAAGAACGGCGAGCCGGCGGCGGCTGCGGTCGGCGCACACCCGAAGGGCACGATCGAGCGTCAGCTCGGCCTGACGTCGCAGGAGGCCGGGATCTCCTCGTAGCCCGTCTCCCGAGGCCCCCGCCCAGATCGCGCGACTTCCGTCGAGCGGCGAATCCTGATAAGAACGTCGTTTCGACCTTCGCGAAGCTTCCCCCTCCCCTCCCCTGACCGAAGGGCCGGGTCTCTTGCCCGGCCCTTCGGGAATCTGCGGCTAGCGTTCCGGCGTGTCCCCGCGCGAGCTACCGGCATCGGTGACCGAGCTCGCGCGCATCGGGCTCTTTGGCTCGCTGCCCGGCGAGACGCTCACCAAGCTCGCGGGACGGATGCTGCGGGACGAGGTGGCGGCGGGCACGGTGATCGTCCGCGAGGGCGAGCCGGGCGACCGCTTCTACGTCCTGCTCTCGGGCGTCGCGGGCGTGTCGCAATCGGCACTCGGCGAGCGGCGCATCCTGCGCGCAGGCGAGTTCTTCGGCGAGGTCGCGCTCACGATGCGCGTGCCGCGGACGGCGACCGTCACGGCGATGACGCCGTGCGTCGTCGCTAGCTGCGACGCCGCGACGTTCGACGAGCTCGTGAGGCCGCTCTTCGTAGACGACGAGTAGGGGTCGTGCGGCGACCGCTTCCTCGAGCCGCACGCGCGAGGATGCGGCCGGCGTGTGCCACACGGTGAGGCGAGCGAGGACCTGCTGGGAAGACGAGTCGGCGAGGGGAGCGGCGCCGTGTGCGCTGTGGACACATCGGCACACACTTGGCGCTGAGCCGTTCACCACGCGTGTGCACCTCGACGGTACGCTCGCGGCGGGTGGTGGGTGGAACTCCCCACCCAGGGTGGGGAGCTACTTCACGATGGTGTGGCTCGCGGTGCTCGCGTCAGTTCGTCGATGATCGCGTCCGAGAGCGCAGGCCACGCTTCCTTCGCCCACTCGCCGAACTCGCGGTCGGTGAGTGCGACGCACGCGACGCCGCGCTCGGGGTCGACCCAGAGGAACGTGCCCGAGCCGCCGAAGTGGCCGAACGCCCGCGACGAGACCCTCGTTCCCATCCAGCTCGGCGGGCGCGTGTGAAGCTGGACGCCGAGGCCCCAGTCGAGCGGCTCGAAGCGACCGTAGTCGGGGAGGACGCCGGTGAGGCCTGGGAACTGCACCGAGGTCATCTCCACGAGCGTCTCCGGCGCGACGAGCGTGGGCACGAGGAGGTCGCGCGCGAGCGCGAGCACGTCGTCGAGCGACGCGTGCATCCCCGAGCCCGGGTCGCCGCTCGGGTCGAGGTCGAGGCCGAGCGGCTCGCACACGGCCGCGCGCACGTACTCCGCGAATGGCATCTCCGCCCGCTCCTCGAGGTGCGCTGCCAGGACGCGGAAGCCCGTGTTCGAGTAGATCCTGCGCTTCTCCGGCGGAGCGATCGGCTCCGCCCCCTCGAACGGAAGGCCGGACGCGTGCGCGAGGAGGTGGCGCACCGTCGACCCCGGTGGGCCGGCAGCCTCGTCGAGGTCGACGACGCCCTCCTCGGCCGTGACCATCGTCGCGAGCGCCGCCACCGGCTTCGAGACCGAGGCGAGCCGGACGGCTCTCGCGGCGTCCCCGTGGGTCTCGACCCTCCCGCCCGGGAGCACGACGCCGGCCGCCGCGAACGACACAGGCCAACCGTCGATCTGGCGAAGGGCCTGCACGCGGCGCGATACTAGCCCCCTGGCCGAGCGACGGAACATCCGAGGGACCTCTCCGTTCGAGGACGTCATGGGCTACTGCCGCGTGGTCGTCGTCGGCGACCGCGTGTGGGTCGCGGGCACAGCGCCGATCCCGCCGGACGGCTCGCCGCCCCCGGAGGACGCGTACGAGCAGGCGAAGCTCTGCCTCGACCTCATCCGAGCGGCGCTCGAGAAGGCGGGCTCCCGTATCGAGGACGTGGTGCGCACGCGGATCTACATCACCGACCAGGCGCACTTCCACGAGGTCGCGCGCGCGCACGGTGAGGTGTTCGAGCCGATCCGCCCGGTGAACACGACCGTGTTCACGCAGCTCTTCGACCCAGCATGGACGGTCGAGATCGACGTCGACGCGGTGCTCTCGTGAGCATCACCGGGAAGCAGGCGTTCCCGCCCTCGATCACGGGCAAGGGCGCCGAGAGCACCGGCAGCGTCCTCGACCACGCGTTCGGACAGAGCGACCCGTACACGCTCGGGGTCGAGGAGGAGTACCAGCTGCTCGACGAGACGACGTTCGACCTCGTCCAGCACATCGAGACGATGCTGGACGCGGTCGCAGGGCACGAGCTCGAGGACCGGATCAACCGCGAGCTGATGCAGTCGGTGATCGAGATCGCGACGCCGGTGTGCAGGACCGCTGGCGACGTCATGCGCGAGCTGACGAAGCTCCGCGGGTACGTGACGCAGGTGGCGCGCACGAACGGGTTCCGCGTGGGGTCCGCAGGGACGCACCCGTTCTCGCTCTTCGAGCGGCAGCGCATCACGGCGAAGGACCGGTATCGCGCGCTGATCGACCAGATGCAGTACGTGGCGCGGCGCGAGCTCATCTTCGGGATGCACGTGCACGTCGCGGTCGACGACCCCGAGAAGGCCGTCAAGGTCGTGAACGGGCTCCTCCCGCAGCTCGGGCCGCTGCTCGCGATGTCGGCGAGCTCGCCCTTCTGGCGCGGCGAGCCGACCGGTCTCGCGTCGAGCCGGCAGATGGTCTTCTCGGCGTTCCCGCGGTCGGGGCCGCCGCCGCGCTTCCGCGACTACTCGGACTTCGCCGACGTCGTCGGTCAGCTCGAGCGCTCGGGCTGCATCGCGGACTACACGCACATCTGGTGGGACATCCGGCTGCACCCGCGGCTCGGGACTGTCGAGATCCGCATCTGCGACGCGGTCACGCGGGTGGAGGACGCGGTCGCGATCGCGGCGTTCTGCCAGTCGCTCGTGAAGCGGCTCTCGGAGCAGTACGAGGCGGGCGAGGAGATCCCGTCCTACCACCGCATCCTCACGAGCGAGAACAAGTGGCTGGCTGCGCGCTACGGCCTCGAGGCGCCGATCATGGATCTCCAGACTGGGCGCAGGAACCGCGTCCCGATCGCACGGCTCGTACGACGGACGCTCGGCGAGATCCAGCCGCACGCGCGGGAGCTCGGCTGCGAGCGCGAGCTCGAGGGGATCGAGACCATCCTCGCGCGCGGGTCGAGCGCCGACGGACAACTCCGCATCTACAACGCGAACCGCGACATCGTCGAGGTCGCGCGCGAGATCGCGAACGCGACCGAGGCGCTGCCCGTCTCGGCCTAGCCCGTCTCGCGGGTCACCTTCCACGAGCTCGTGTCCACGCTCGCCCAGGTGGTCCGGCCGCGCGTGACGCGAAGGCTGCGCGTCCGCTCGTTCAGCTTCAGGCGGAGCTCCCACTGCGTATTGTGCGTGAGCGCGAGCGGGAGGTCGACGCAGAATGCCTCGCGCTTCTCGGTGTCGAGGGCGTGCACGAACGGCTCGTGATCCTTCCGCGCGTACAGCGTGTACGCCCAGCGGCCGTCCCTGCTCGATGCGCGCGACACCGGCTCGCCGCCCATGTCGCGCTCCGCCTCGAGGCGGTCGACGAGGGCTGGGCCGAGCTCCCGGGTCTCGAGGTCGAAGGTGCGGACGCGGTAGAGCGGGTGCTCTCCGGCGCGCAGGTGCTGCGTGAGGTAGAGCGTGGCTCCGTCGGGCGAGACGGCGTCGAACGACCACGAGCCGCGGAGGACGACGCGGGAGCGCGGGCGAAGCGTGCTCGCGCGCAGGACGAGGAAGCGGGTCTGACCCCGTGCGCCCGGGAGCGGGCCGTACGAGGCGAGGACGAGGCGGCGCCGGTCGCCCGAGAGGCCTCCGGCGGTTCCGTCGTACGCGACCAGCGGCACGCCGTAGGAGCGCTTCACGACGGCACTGCGGAGGACGCGCCCGTCGCGCGCGCGGACCGCCGCGACGATCGTGGACTTCGGCATGCCGAACGCGACGAAGCGGACACCGTCGCCGGTCGGGACGCCGCCCCAGCCGTACACGAGTCCGGGCGAGTACGGGGAGCCGTTCGCGCCGGCGGTCGCGGCCAGGACGGCGCCGGCAAGCAGAACGGCAGCGAGCAGGACAGGGGTGGACTTCATCTCCGCTTCTCCTTTCAGGGGCGGCCGACGACGATGCAGGCGTCGTGCGCGGCACGGGCGACGCGACTCACGACGTGGATGCGGCCGTCGCGGCCGAGCACGCTGAGCGTGCCCGCGGCGAGCGACGGCGAGATCAGGCGATCCCCGCCGAAGGCGACGTTGTACGAGCCGGCCGGGACGCGGGCCTCCCGAACGAGGACGCCGTCGAGCCGATGGCGGCGGATGGTGCCATCGTCGCCGCTCGCGACGAACGCCTTCTCGCGCGCGAACGCGACGTGCTGCGGCGGAGAGCCGGCGGCGAGGACGCGGCGTGGGCGTCGCTCACGTGAGTAGATCGCAATGCGTCGCTCGTCGCCCGAGGTGACCCAGACCGTGCGCCCGTCCGGGGAGAAGACGACGTCGTGGGCGAGAAACGGCGGCGCGATCGTGCGGACGGGTCGCGGGCGGAGCGGGTCGCTCGTGTCGAGCACCGCGATGCGAGGCGACGCGTTGCCGAGGACGGTCCATAGTGTGGCGCCGTCCGGGCTCAGCGAGACGTGGCGGGCGGGTCCGGCGACGCGCGTACGACCGCGAATGCGACCGTGCTCGACGTCGACGACGACGACCGCCTCGGCGCCGGAATCGGTCATGTAGGCGAGCGGGCGGCGCGGATGCACGGCCGCGTAGCGGGGCTGGTCGAAGCGGTCCAGCTCGGCGCGGACGCGGCTCCTCGCCGAGCTCACGACCGTCACCACGCCGTGCTCGGAGTGGCCGACGACGGCGAGCTGCCCGAGGAGCGCGACTGGATCCGGGACGCTCTCGATGCTCCGCGGGCCGGGCGCTGTGCGAATGCGGCGGACGACCTCGCCGGTGCTCAGGTCGACGACGGCGATGTGGCTCTCGAGGTCGGCCGTGACCAGGGCAACAGACGGGCCGCCGAGCCGAGACGCGAGCGCGAGCGGGTCGACCCCGAGCGCCACGGCCCCAGAGGTGGCCGTGAGGAGGAAGCGTCGCCTGTTCATCACGGTCACTACGCTCGCCCGCCCGCGAGAGGTCCCGAGGTGCAGTCTCGTCTGATCCAGACCTGTCGGTTGCGGACATGACCAGGGTCTGACCCCGGTCGTCGACGGCCGGCCCTGCTGTCGCCGCGCCCGTACTGGACATGTCCTGGGTCTGACCCTGGTGGTGCGCCCCCGGCGCGGACGGACCTCCCGCGACGCGTCGGCCGTATCTCCGGCATGGACCTCCCGGCCAGGTTCCGCCGTAGTGTGGGCGGATGCGCGCCGGCCGTGACGAGCGCGCCCGCGTGCGCGCCGCGCAGCGGGGCTCGGCCTCCGACCTCGAGGAGCTCTTCCGCACGCACTGGCCACGCGCCTACCGGGCCGCGTTCCTCGTCACCCATGACTCGGCCGCGGCCGAAGACATCGCGCAGGAGTCCTTCCTCGCGGCCATCCGCGCACTCGACCGCTTCGACCGGCGCCGGCCGTTCGGACCCTGGCTCCACCGCATCACCGTCAATCGCGCGATCGACTGGACGCGCGCCCGACAGCTCCGCGCCGAGGTCGAGCTGCACGACTCCCTGCGCGCACCCGAGCCCGCGCGCCCGCCGCGCGACGACGTCCTCGCCGCGCTCGCGCGCCTCCCCCCGGAGCACCGCGCCGTGATCGTCATGCGCCATCTGCTCGAGTTCACGCCGGGCGAGATCGCCGAAGCGCTCGGCCTCCCCCGTGGCACCGTCAACTCGCGGCTCCGGCGGGGTCTCGACTCCCTGGCGGACGAGCTGTGAGAGACGAGCTCGAACGCGTCGAGATCGCGGGCGAGCAGGACGCGCGCGATCGGGCCTGGTCGGTCGCACTCGAGGCGTTCGCCGAGCGCGAGCCCGCGTTGCGCCCCTCGCACTGGCCACGCGTGGCGGCCGTCGCGCTCGTGCTCGCGATCCTCGGCGCAGCTGCGTTCAGCTCGCCCGGCCGCGCGGTGCTCGACGAGATCCGCGAGGTGGTCGGGGTCGAGCGAGCCCAGCCTGCGCTCTTCTCGCTGCCCGCGCCGGGTCGCCTCCTCGTCGCGTCCGACGCGGGCGTCTGGGTCGTGAACGAGAACGGGTCGAAACGACGCCTCGGCAGTTACCGGGAGGCGAGCTGGTCGCCGTTCGGGCGCTACGTCGTCGCGGCGAGCGTCAACGAGCTCGCCGCGCTCGAGCCGGACGGCGACGTGCGCTGGACGCTCGCGCGGCGCGGAGCGCGCACGCCCCGCTGGGCCGGGACGGAGACGGACACGCGGATCGCCTACGTCGACGAGAGCGGCCTCCGGATCGTCGCGGGCGACGGCACCGGCGATCGGCTGCTCGTGCGGGGCTTCGACGGGGCGTTCGCCTGGCAGCCCGGCGACGGGTTCGTCCTGGCCCTTGCCACCCCGCAAGAGGTGCGGACGATCGAGTCGGTCAGCGGACGGACGCTGTGGCAGCGGGCTCGCACCGGGGCGGCACCGACGGAGCTCGCGTGGTCGAGCGACGGGCAGCGGCTGCTCGTCGCCGACGCTCGCACGGTCCGAGTGCACGACCAGCGCGGTGCCGTCCACTTCGAGCTCGGCCCGGGCGCAGCTCCCGTGACCGACACTGCCCTGGCGCCGAGCGGCCGCAGGCTCGTGTACGCGCGGGAGGCTCTCGGCCGGAGCGAGCTCTGGATCGCCCCACGGATCCGGCCGGATCGAAGCGCTGCGCGCAGGCTGCTCGGAGGCGCCGGGACGTTCGACCAGGTCGCGTGGTCACCGGACGGCCGGTGGATGCTCGCGTCCTGGAGCACCGCGAACCAGTGGGTCTTCCTGCGCGCCGACGGCGGCGCCATTCACGCGGTCTCGAACGTCTCCGAGCAGTTCCGCTCGCGAACGGTCCCTCGAGTCGAAGGCTGGTGCTGTGCTCCGTGACCGAGCCTCGGCCCGGGCGACGCCCTGGCCGACATCGGGCGTGGACGGCGCGCGCGACGCGGGGTCACCACGACCCGTGGGGATGCTCCCGGGATCGCCTGTCACCGGCTCGGCCGGCTCCCGGTCTACATGCCCATGGCGTGATACCCGGCGTCGACGTAGAGCGTCGTGCCGGTCACGTTCGCGGCGTCCTCGGAGAGGAGGTATGCGGCCGCGGCGCCGCAGTCCTCGGCGTCGACCTGGCGGTGGAGCGGTGCACGTTCCTCGAACATCGACTCCATCGTCGTGAAGCCCGCGATCGAGCGCGCCGCGAGCGTGCGCACGGGGCCGGCGGAGATCGCGTTCACGCGGATGTTCTTGAAGCCGAGATCCCAGGCGAGGTAGCGAACGGACGAGTCGAGCGCCGACTTCGCGACGCCCATGACGTTGTAGTGCGGGACTGCACGCTCGCCGCCGAGGTAGGTCATCGTCAGGATCGAGCCGCCGCCACGGGTCTCCATCAGCGGCTCCGCTTCGCGTGCGCAGACGACGAGCGAGTACGCGCTCACGTCGAGCGCGAGCCAGAAGCGGTCGCGCGGGGTGTCGGTGAAGCGCCCCTCGAGGTCCTCGGCCGCGGCGAAGGCAACGGAGTGGACGAGGATGTCGAGGCCGCCGCCGAAGGTCGTCGCGACTTCGCCGAAGACCCGCGCGACGTCCTCGTCCGAGCGGACGTCGCACTCGATCACGAGCGGGCTGTCGACCGTGGCGGCCAGGTCGCGCACGCTCTTCTCGATGCGCTCGCCCTGGTATGTGAAGGCGACCTGCGCGCCCTCGTCGGCGAGGCGCTTCGCGATCGCCCACGCGATCGACCTGCGGTTGGCGACGCCGAGGACGAGCGCCTGCTTTCCGTCGAACCTGCCGGCCACCGGGCGATCCTAGACGGTAGGCTCGCCGCTCGATGAGCGGAGGGCGCGTAGCGGTCGTCACCGGGGCATCCTCGGGCATCGGAGAGGCCACCGCGCGCGCGCTCGCTCGGCGTGGGTGGAGCCTCGTACTGCTGGCGCGGCGGGAGGAGCGCCTGGCGGCGGTCGCGGAGGAGATCGGGGCGGAGTGGGAGATGTGCGACGTGTCGGATCAGGCGTCGGTGGACGCCGTCGCGGCGCGCATCCTCGAGCGCCATCCGGCCGTGGCGTTGCTCGTGAACAACGCCGGGATCCCTGCGCGCGGGTCGTATCTCGACATCGAGGCGGAGCGGATCGAGCAGGTGATCGCGTGCAACTACCTCGGTGGCGTGTGGTGCCTGCGGGCATTCGAGCCCGGGCTGCGCGCAGCGGCTGCCGCCGGAGGCGCGCACGTCGTCAACGTCGTGTCGGTAGCGGGGACGGTGGCGTTCGCGCCCGCCGGGGCCTACTCGGCGTCGAAGCACGCGCAGCTGGCATTCTCGAGGTCGACGGCAGCGCTGCTGCGGGGAAGCGGGATCCGGGTGCACACGGTCATGCCCGGGTTCGTCGAGACCGAGGGCTTCCCCCAGCGAACGGCGTTGCGAAGCCGAATGCTCAAACGATTCGTGGTCGAGGCCGATCGTGTGGCGGAGTCGATCGCGAACGCGGTCGAGAGGGGGAAGGGCGAGATCACCGTTCCGTGGTTCCCGTACCGCTTCGTCTCGATTGCCCAGGCGGTCGTGCCCGGGCTCTTCGCGGTCTTCGCCGGGCGGGCGGGGTACCACAAGGGCGAGCAGCGCTGACGGCCTGAACCGTGGGCTGCGAACCGCAGCCCGTGCGCGCAGGACATGTCCAGGGTCAGACCCTGGACATGTCCTGCGCGGACGGTGAGAGTGCAACAAGAGCGTGCCGATGTGTCCACAGCGGGCCGCTCGCCTCCGGACGTGCGCTTTCATCGACGTTGTGCCACGCGTGCTCCGAACCACGCTTCCGGACGGCTACTTCCACGCCTATGCGCGCGGAGTCGGCGGCTGCGACGTCTACCGCGACGACGACGACCGCAGAGACTTCCTGAGGCGCCTCCACCGCACGGTCGAGCGGTTCGAGTGGACGATGCACGCGCTGTGCCTCATGACCACGCACTACCACCTCGTCCTCCACGCCACGCGGGACGCGCTCTCCCGCGGGATGCAGCTCCTGAACGGCCGCTACGCGCAGGAGTTCAACGCGAAGCACGACCGGTTCGGTCATCTCTTCGCAGATCGCTTCTCGTGCCGGGTCGTCGACGACGAGGACTACCTCGCCGGGGTCTGCGCCTATGTCGTCGCGAACCCGGTGCGCGCCGGGCTGTGCAAGTCACCCGAGGACTGGCCGTGGTCGTACCTCCGTAGCGCTTCCGACCTACGGCCCCGGCTTGCGCGAGACGTACCAGCCGACCTCGACCTCGTACGGTGCCGCCGGCGCCGGCCCACGGATCCGCTCGCGCTCGTCGTCCGGCAGCCCGCGGAGATCGAGCCGCCGCTCGAGGTCGACGCGCTCGCGCGTGACCTCCGACGTCAGCAGCACGAGGTCGTTCGCGTCGAGGTAGCCGCGGATGTCCGCCTCCGGGAGGAGCCGCTGGTGGGACGGGTCCCGCAACCGTTCGAAGCGATCCATCTCGAGGCTGCGGAGCGGGTCGATGGAACCGAGTTGATCGACGATGAGCACGCGCCCTCCCGGCCGCGTCACGCGCGCGAGCTCGGACACCGCAAGCTCCGGCCTCCGCACGTGATGCAGGACCCGGTGGCAGGCCGCGATGTCGAACTGGGCGTACGCGAACGGGAGCGCCATCGCGTCGCCCTCCACGAAGCGGACGTTCTCGGGAGCGCTCGCGCGGGCCGCATCGAGGTACTCGCCCTCCAGGTCGAGCCCCACAACCTCCGCGACGTGCGGGGCGATCGCGAACGCGAGCGACCCCGTGCCGCAGCCGACGTCGAGCACGGCTTCGTTGCCCGTGAACGGCCCCAGCAGGCGCCGGACGCGCTCGGAGAGATCCGCCGCGCGCTCCTGCTGCAACGCGAGCCTGAGCGCGACGCTCACGCCCGCGCCTCCCCGGCGAGCATGCGCGCGAGGTCGAGCGCCTGCTCGCGCGTCGAGATCGTCCCGGCTGCCCGCTCCTCGTCGATGCGCGCGAGGATACGCCCGATCTCCGGGCCGGGCGGCAGACCCAACTCGTCACCGCGCACGAGCGGCTCCTCCGGCTCCGCCTCCCGCGCCGCCTCCACGGCTCCCGCGAGGTCCCACGCACCCACGAACGCGAGCGCATCGAGCGCCCACGGCTCGGTCGCCCGGCGGAAGCGGTGCACAGCGCGCGGCGAGCCGCCCGCGGGAGGCCGAGCCTCGAGCAGCGTCCGCGCGTACCTCCGGAGCTCGTTCGAGATCGGGAGACGCGCGAGCTCCGCGCCGAAGACCGCGACGAGCCGGAAGCCCGGGTCGTCGAGCGCCTCGTACGGCCCGTCCAGGGATCCGCCGAGCCCGGCGAGCAGCCCGAGCTCGTCGAGCCGCCGGAAGGCGGCCGCACCCATCCGCTGCAGCTCCGTGAGGATGCGCTCGCCCGCCGGCGCGGTCACGTGCACCGCCGCCGCGCGCACGAGCTCCTCGGTGCGCTCGTCCATCCGGAAGCCGAGCTCCTCCTCGAACCGCACAGCGCGGAGCAGCCGCAGCGGGTCGTCGGCGAACACGGAGTCCGAGACGGCACGCACGACGCGCTCCTCGAGGTCGCGAAGCCCGCCGTGCGGATCGACGGGCTCGCCGCCCCCGACCGGCACGGCGATCGCGTTGATCGTGAAGTCGCGCGTCGCGAGGTCGTCCTCGATCCCGGCCGGCAGCGGCGTGAAGTCGACCGTCTCCTCCGACCCGTGAGCTACGACCCGCCACGCGCCGTGCCGCTCGGAGAGCGGGAACGGCGCACCGCCGTGCTCGGTCGCGAACCGATGAGCGGCCGCGCGCGGGTCGCGGCACGCGACGTCGACGTCGACCACGGGCCGGCCGAGCAGCTCGTCCCGGATCGCGCCGCCCACGATCCACGCGTCCTCGCCGTCGCTGAAGACGGAAAGGAAGCGCGCATCATCCATCGCGCACCACCCTCTGCGCGCGCGCCGGGCGCGTGAGGAGCCCCGTCGCGATCTCGTACCCGATCGTGCCGGCCACCCGCGCGTGGTCCTCGATCAGGACGCCGTCGCCCACGAGCGTGACCGCCGTCCCTCGCGGGAGCTCGCGCGGCAACGCAACGGCGAGCGCGTCCATCGACACCGTCCCCACCACCGGCCGCCGCTCTCCGTCGACGACGACATCCGTCCCGGTCAGGTCGCGCCGGAAGCCGTCCGCGTACCCGACCGGCACGATGCCGATCCAGGTCGGCTCTTCGGCGACGAAGCGCCGCCCGTAGCCCGTGCTCTCTCCCGGCTGGAGCAGCTTCACATGCGCGAGCTCCGACTCCCAGCGGAGCGCCGGCTCCAGCCCGTCGTCCGCCGGGTCGGTGCCGAACGGCGAGATGCCGTAGAGCGCGATCCCGCAGCGGACCGCATCGAAGCGCGCGTCCTCGTAGCGCAGGGTCGCGGCGCTGTTCGCGAGGTGGAGGGTCAGACCCCTGCTACCCCTGCTATGTCGATCCGCGACATGGCGCGGGGTCAGACCCTGGACATGTCGACCCGAGACATGTCGCGTTGCGACACGGAAGCGCTCGATCTGCGACCTCGTGAACGCTTCGTCCGCCTCCGCCGAGGCGAGGTGGCTCATCACGCCGACGACCTCGCGGCCCGGCGCGGGCAGCTCGGAGAGGCCCCAGCGGCCCATGCCCGTGTCGAGCTTGAGATGCACCCGCACGCCCTCCGGGACGCAGCCGTCCGCCGCGACGAGCTCCAGCCCCGCCTCGCGCGCGGCCGCGAGATCCTCCACCGGCCCCAGGACCAGGATGCGCTCCTCGCGGAAGGCCTCGCGCAGCTCGAGCGCCTCCGCGAGCGTCGCCACGCAGAGCGCGGACGCACCACCCGCGAGCGCCGCCCACGCCGCGTCCACGGCGCCGTGCCCGTAGCCGTCCGCCTTGACCACGGCCCACAGCTCGGCGCCGCCCGCCGCCCGCGCGAGCGTCTCGGCATTCCGCCGGATCGCGCCGAGGTCGATGGTGAAGGTGGAGCGCGCCACGCGCCGCATTCTCCCCGTCAAACGTCGACGGTGAGCCCGTCCCACGCGAACGTGACCGGTCGCCCCTGAGCACGCAGGCGCCTCTCCAGCTCGCCGAGCTCGTCGACCGTCAGCCCGTCCAGCTCCTCGATGTGCGAGAGGACAACGCGCTCCGCGGCAAGCTCGTCGACGATCGCGAGCGTCTCCGCGAACGTCGCCTCGACGCGGAGGACCACGTGCTCGGGGTGTATGCGGCGCTCGCCGGTGAGCGGGTGGTGCTCGCAGACCCCCATCGGGAGCACGGCGAGGTCGCAGCCGCGCAGCTCGACCGGCGGCCGCCAGCCGTTCAGCTCGTCGGGTGCGACGAGCAGCCGGCTCCCATCGACGTCGCGCAGTTCGAACGCGTACACGTAGTCCTCCGCCAGCCGGAACGGGCGCACCTCGACGCCGCCGACCTCCACGCGCTCCCCATCCGGCACGACGTGCACGCGGATCCACCCGCGCGACTCCATGAACGCCAGGTGCTCCCACCCACCGAGGTAAACCCTCAGATCCTCGGCGACCTGCGCAGGGAGGAAGACGTCGGTCGCGGTCTGCCGCTTCGCCTCCGGCGGCCAGCCGCGCCAATCCGCATTCATCGTCTCCCAGACGCGGCGGCCCATCGTGTGGTCGGGGTGCCAGTGCGAGTAGAAGCACGCCGCGATCTCGGAGATCCCGGCGCGCTCCAGCTGGAGCCGCGCCTCCTCGGGCGTGTCGAAGAGCAGGTTCGGCCCGTGGACGAACGTGCTCGGGCCCGTGCGCGCGTGGCGGCCGCCGTGCTCCCTCGCCTCGACGCACACGCGACACTCGCAGCCCGGCCGCGGGGTCGTCGTGGCGCCGCCGGAGCCCAGGATCTCGACCTTCACGCGTCGAGCGCGGCCGGAAGGGTGTCGAGCAGGTCACCCGCGACGAGACCCGCCTGCGGGTCCACGAGGGCGGCTGCCCGCGCGTGCGCGACCGCCCCCGCCGCCGCCGCGGGCGGGGGCGCGGGGCCCTTCGCGAGGAAGGACGCCACGACGCCCGTGAGCACGTCCCCGGTGCCCGCGGTCGCGAGCGACGGCGGGCCGAGGTCGCAGACGACCACACCCGAGCCCGGAGCGGCCACGATCGTGTCCGGGCCCTTCAACAACACGACGGCGCCGAAGCGCTCCGCGGCGTCGCGCGCGACTGCGAGCCGGTGCGCACCGACCCACGCGGAGTCGGTGTCGAGAAGGCGCGCGAGCTCGCCCGCGTGCGGCGTCAGCACCGTCGACGCCTCGCGCGCGACCGGCTCGAGCCCGAAGAGCGCGTCCGCGTCCAGGACCACGGGCAGGGACAGGCGCTCGAGCAGCTCACGCACGAGCTCACGCCGCCCCTCGCCGCGGCC
The DNA here is from genome assembly GCA_004366385.1 of Actinomycetota bacterium. Lineage (GTDB taxonomy): Bacteria > Actinomycetota > Thermoleophilia > Gaiellales > Gaiellaceae > GMQP-bins7. The sequence goes on along the minus strand of ML178785.1, from coordinate 100,850 downwards.
GAGCCCCGGGCCGAGCGCGAGCGCGCCCGCCCGCTCGGCGGCCTCGGAGATCCGCGCGACCGCGTCGTCCTCGCGCCAGCCGAGCTTGACCGGCTCGAGCGCGAGCGTCTCCACGACCGGGAGCGACTCCTCGGGCACCGCGAGCGCGACGTAGCCCGCGTCGGCCCGCAGCGCTGCGAGCGCCGTGAGCGCGGCGGCGCCCGTCATCCCCGGCGAGCCGCCGACGACGAGCACCGACCCGGCCGAGTACTTCGTGTCGCGCGCGCCCCGCCGGGGGACGAGCTCCAGAAGCGCCTCGGTCGCGCGCCGGTGCTCGACCTCGACGTCCTCGAGCCCGATGTCCGCGACCACGATACGGCCCGCGTGGAACCGCCCCGGCCCCACGACGAGACCGACCTTCGGCGCGTGGAACGTCACCGTGAGCTCCGCGTCCACCACCGCGCCCGCAGCCTCCCCCGTCGAGGCATCGACGCCGGAGGGAAGATCGACTGCGACGACCGGCGCCGACGCCGCGTTCATCCGCGCGATCAGCTCCGCCGCTTCCGGACGCGGCTCGCCGCGGAACCCAGTGCCGAAGAGTGCGTCGACGACGACGTCGTACCCCTCGGGCTCCGTCGTCTCGTCCGCCTCCAGCCCCGCCTCGCGGAGCATGCGCGCCGCCACGCGTCCGTCGCCGCCGTTCGAGCCGCCGCCGCACACGCACGCGAAGCGCCGCGCGCCCGGGTACGCGGCCATGGCCTCGCGCGCCACCGCCGCGCCCGCCCGCTCCATCAGCTCGGGGATGGTCTCCGGATAGCCGGGATACCGCTCCTCCGCGGCGCGCATCTCGCTCGCGGTGTACAGCGGCTCGTACACAGCGATCAGGCTCGAGGCGACACGACCGCGATCGCAGCCGCGAGCTCGCGCGAGTGCGTCATCGAGAGGTCGATCGCACCCGCGCGGACGCGCTCCGCGAACGCAGCGGTGCGCCCGGAGAGCTTCACACCCGGCTTCGGCCGACCCACGATCTCGACCTCCCTCCACGTGAACCGGACGCCACAGCCGAGCGCCTTCCCGACTGCCTCCTTCGCGGCGAAGCGGCCCGCGTAGCTCTCCTCCGGCCGCACGCGCGAGTCGCAGTACGCCTGCTCGGCCTTCGTGAAGCAGCGGTCACGGAAGCCGGGACGCTCGAGCGCGCGGCGCACGCGCTCGATCTCGATCAGGTCGACGCCGACCTTCACGCCGAGAGCCCTCCGCGAAGATCCTCCTCGAGCAGCTCGGGGAAGACGGCCAGCGACGAGGCGACGATGTCGGGCGACGCCTCCGCCACCTCCAGCGTCTCGGGGCGGAACTTCCCGGTGCGCACGAGTGCGGTCTTCATCCCGAAGAGCCGCGCGCCGCGGATGTCCGCCTCGACGTCGTCGGTGACGAGCCACGTCAGCTCAGGCTCCGCGTCGAGGGCGTCGAGCGCGGCCGCGAAGTACGACGGGCTCGGCTTGCCGAGCACGGTCGCCTCGACGCCCGTCGCGTACTCGAGCCCGGCGACGAACGCGCCCGCATCGAGCATCGGCCCCCGGCTCGTCTGCCACCACTTGTTCTTGTGCAGGCAGTAGAACGACGCACCCAGCTGGATCTCGGAGAACGCGCGGCCGAGGTTCATGTAGCTGAAGACCTGGTTCGGCTCCAGCGTCTCGTCACAGCCGCCGATCAGCACCGCCTCCGCGTCGTGACCGACGAGCTCGAGCCCGTCGAGATCGGGCACGACGTCCGACATCACGAGCGCGAGGACGCGCTTCCCGGCGAGCTCGCGGGCGGCCGCGCCCGGAGTGGTCTGAAGCTCCTCGTTCTCCAGCTCGAAGCCGATCGCGCGCAGCTCGTCGGCCAGCCGGGCTCGCGGGCGCGTCGAGTTGTTGGTCACGAAGCGGAGCTTGTGGCCGGCGCGCCGGAGATCCGAGACGGCGCCTGCCGCCCCAGGGATCGGCTCACCGGAGACGTGCAGCACGCCGTCGACGTCGAGGAGAATGCAGGCCATGGAGCGGGATCTTATTCGTGTCACGCGCTCCGTCCTGCTGCCGCTCTCCGAGATCAAGCTGCGCGTATCGCGCTCGAGCGGCCCGGGCGGGCAGCACGCGCAGAAGTCGTCCACGCGCGTCGAGGCCGTCTTCGACGTGGAGGCCTCGTCCGCGCTGACCGACACGCAGAAGCGGCGGGTTGTGACGCGCGCCGGGCCGGTGCTGAGGGCGGTCGCGCAGGACGAGCGGAGCCAGGCGCGGAACCGGGAGCTCGCCGTCGAGCGGCTGGTGGAGAAGCTGCGGGCCGCGCTGGCGGTGCCTCGGCGGCGGGTGGCGACGAAACCCAGCCCAGCCTCGCGCGAGCGGCGTCTCGCCGAGAAGAGGCGGCGGGGCGAGAAGAAGCGGCTCAGGCGCTCTCCGGCGGACGACTGAGCTACGAGCCGCGCCGCCCGAACGAGACGAGGGGGATCCCGTCCGCGCGCGTGAGCATGAGCGAATTGCCGTGGACCTGGAAGCGCTCGGCGCCCGCGAGCGCGGCGAGGAACGCGGCCTCCTGCTCCATGACCCCCTCGGGCTCGGCGCAGTGCTTCCTCGTCGCAGCCGGGGGCGAGATCTCGATCGCGCCTCCGTCCGTCGTGTACGTCGCCCGGTACGTGTTGCAGCCCGCGCCGCCCCGGACGTCACCCCCCTCGGTGAACGTCGCAGTCATCCGCACGCCCGGGATCAAGTTCTCGAGCCCGCCGCTGTCGACCACGTGCCACGACCCGACCGGCGTCGCGGGCTCGAAGCGGAGCGGCTCCGCGTCGTCGGCGGAGAGGAGGACGAGCTCGTCGTCGATGCGCCATGCGGCGACGCGCTCGAGCGCCGCGAGGAACGCACGCTCGACGTCAGCCGCAGGCGACGGGCAGCCGATGAGCGTCATCGAGACCTCGCCGAGCGCCAGGCTGCTGCCGTCCAACGTGTAGTCGGCGCCGTACGAGTTGCAGCCGGTGAAACCGCCCAGTCTCGCCCCGTCGAAGGCGATGCTCGGAGTCGCTGTCTCCCAGCCCTCCACGTCGACCCCGCCCGTGAGGATCCAGGAGACGCCGTCGAGCCTGGGCGCGCCGGTGTCCGCCCCGTCCCCGCCACAGCCGGCTGCGAGCGCGGCGGCGAGGAGAAGGGCGAGCGAGGCGACGGCCGGCGTCACGGCTCGAACGTAGCACCGGCGTCTCTCCGGCACGGTCTCGCCGTTCCCACCCAGGTCGACGTCCGAACGAGACCGTGGCGCGCTGCGTAGGATCGAGGCGTGGACGTGACCAGGCTCGCGACGCTGCTCCCGCAGCTCCCGATCGAACGGACGCGCCTGCTCGACAACCTCGGCCGCGTCCGCCGCGCGGTCGGCCCGATCACGATGGAGCTCTCGGACGCCGTCGCCGACCACATGAACATCTGCCGCGGCGAGGTGCACGAGGTCGTCTCGTTCTACTCGTTCCTCCAGGTGCCGGTGGAGACGCCGCGAGTGTGCACCGGCCCCGTCTGCGACTGCTTCGGCGGCCGCGACCTGCTCGCGGACACACCCGGCGCGATCGAGGTCGCCTGCCTCGGCCACTGTGACCTCGCGCCGGTCATGACGCGCGGCGACGAGGTCGTCCCCGCGGTCACCCACGAGACGAACGACGGGCCAGTGCTCGGCCTCGGGCAGCGGGACGACACGCTCGAGGACTACCGCGCGCGCGGCGGGCTCGAGCTCCTCGCCTCCCTCCCCTCGCGCGAGCACATCGTGTCCGAGCTGAAGGCGGCCGGCCTCACCGGCTACGGCGGCGCCGGGTTCCCGACCGGGATCAAGTGGGAGGCCGTCGCGCGCGAGCCGCCTCCCCGCTGCGTGGTCGTGAACGCCGACGAGGGCGAGCCGGGGACGATCAAGGACCGGTATGTGATGGAGCTCCGCCCGCACCTCTTCCTCGAGGGCGTCGTGATCGCGATGCGCTTCGCGGAGGCGAGCGAGGGCTGGATCTACCTGCGCGAGGAGTACGCGACCTCACGCGCACGGCTCGAGCATGCGCTCGACGAGTACCGCGCCGCCGGGCTGCTCGACGGCCTCTCGCTCGAGCTCGTGATCGGTGCCGGCGCGTACATCGCGGGCGAGGAGTCCGCGATGCTCGAGTCGATGGAGGGGCGCCGCGCGATGCCGCGCCTGCGCCCGCCCTTCCCGGCGCAGGTGGGCTACCTCGGTCGCCCGACGCTGATCAACAACGTCGAGACCCTCGCGCACGTCCCGGCGATCCTGCGGAACGGGGGCGAGTGGTGGGCGCACCTCGGCACCCGCGATGCGAAGGGCACGCGCCTGTGGTCGGTCTCGGGTGCCGTCGAGAAGCCGGGCTGCTACGAGGCCCCGAACGGGATCACGCTCCGCGAGCTGATCGAGGAGCATGCCGGCGGCTTCTCCGACGAGCCGGGCGCGATCGTCCCCGGCGGCGCCGCGAGCGGCATCCTCCCGCCCGGCGCGCTCGACGCCCCGCTGACCCGCGACGGCCTCAGCGAGTGGGGCGCCGGCCCCGGCTCCGCCGCGGTGCAGGTCTTCCCGACGAGCTACTCCCCGCTCCGCCTGCTCACCGAGACCATGCGCTTCTTCGCCGAGGAGTCGTGCCAGAAGTGCACGCCGTGCCGGATCGGGAACCGCGCGCTCCACCATCTCTGCGAGGAGCTCGAGCACGGCCGCGCCACGATGTCCCGCGAGAAGGTGGACGAGTGGCTGCTGGCGATGGAGAAGACGTCGATCTGCGGCCTCGGCCAGGCCGCGCCGTTCCCGGTGCGGAACACGATGCAGCACTGGCCGGAGCTCTTCGAGCCGCTCGGGGAGATCGCGCGTTAACAGTCGGTGTCAGACACCGGTCTTAACGACCGCAACAATTCAGCGCCAGTTCATCCACATCGAGCGGCGCCGGAGCGGATTGCGCCTACCGTCACTCGAGTGGGTCGAGCGCCACGACAGTTCGCTCCTGGAGCCGCGTACCACCTCTGGACGCGCGGCAGCAACCGCCAGCCCATCTTCCTCCTGGACTCCGACCGCGTCGACTTTCTCGACTGCGTTGCGCGCGTGGTTCGAAAGTGGAACCTTCGCTGCCTCGCATACTGCCTCATGTCGAACCACTACCACCTTGTCGTCGAGACGATTGACGGCCAGATCTCGCGCGCGATGCAAGCCCTCAACGGCGGGTACGCCCTCCGGTTCAACCGCCGGCACCGGCGCGACGCGCACCTCTTCAGGAACCGCTTCGGAGCGACTCACCAGAAGACAGAGTCGCAACTCCTGTGGACGCTCAGGTACACGGTCGTGAACCCGATCGAGGCCGGCCTCTGCGGCAGCCCAGAGCAGTGGCCATGGAGCAGCTACCGGGCGTCGGCCGGGCTCGGGCGGCCGCCTTCGTTTCTGGACGTCCAGCGCGTCCTGTCGCACTTCGGGGACACGTCAGATCGAGCCAGGACCGTGTACCGCGCCTTCGTCGACGACATGGTCGGTGTCTGACACCGATGGTTAAGACGCCAGTACGATGACCCCGTGGTCGAGTTCACGCTCGACGGGCGTACCGTCACCGCCTCGGACGGCGAGCTGATCGTCCACGCGGCCGCGCGCCACGGCACCTTCATCCCCACCCTCTGCCACGACGACAAGCTCGACCCGTACGGCGGCTGCCGCATGTGCGTCGTCGACGTCGAGGGCGCGCCGCGGCCCATGCCCGCGTGCGCGACGCGCGTCGCCGAGGGGATGGCGATCTCCACCAACGGGCAGATCACCGACTACCAGCGCACCCTCACCGAGATGCTCCTCTCCGAGCACCTGAACGCGTCGCCCGGCGGCCGGCCGAACGAGCTCCGGGACCTCGCGACCGAGCTCGGCGTCGACGCGCCGGTGATCCTCCCCGACGCGAAGCGCGAGGAGTACGACGACCGCAACCAGCTCATGGGCTACGACCCGGACGCGTGCATCCTCTGCGCGCGCTGCGTCCGCTACACGCAGGAGGTCATGCAGTGCTCGGCCCTGAGCCTCGAGGGCCGCGGCGGCCACTCGCGGATCGTCCCGACGTGGGGCCTCAGCTGGCTCGACACCGAGTGCGAGCTCTGCGGCGGCTGCCTCTCGACGTGCCCCACGGGCGCGATCTACGAGAAGTTCGAGGAGGGCACCGAGCGCCCCGAGTCCGCGCTCGAGGAGGTGCGGACGACGTGCACGTACTGCGGCGTCGGCTGCCAGATCGACCTCAAACTCGACCCCGGGACGAAGCACATCGTGAAGGTCACGTCGAAGGACGAGTACCTGCCGAACGAGGGCAACCTCTGCGTGAAGGGCCGCTTCGCCTTCAACTTCGTGCACCACCCGGACCGCCTGACCCGGCCCCTCGTCCGCGGCGAGGACGGCGAGCTGCACCCCACCACGTGGGAGCACGCGCTCGAGACCGCAGCGGCCGGGCTCCGCAAGGTGATCGACGAGCACGGCCCGCAGGCGGTCGGCTTCCTCTCCTCGGCGCGCCTGACGAACGAGGAGAACTACCTCATCCAGAAGCTCGCGCGCACGGGGGTCGGGACGAACTCGGTTCACTCGTGCGAGTCGACCTGACACGGTCCCACTCTCTACGGCCTGGTCAGGTCGTTGGGCAGAGGAGCATCGAGCAACTCCATCCCGGAGATCGAGAACGCGCGCTTCCTGTTCGTCATCGGGTCGAACACGACGGAGGCTCACCCGGTCCTCGCGCTCAGGATCAAGAAGGCCGTGCGGAACGGCGCGACGCTCGTCGTCGCCGACCCGCGCGCGATCTGGCTGACGAAGCTCGCGAAGCGCCACCTCCAGCTCCGACCCGGCACCGACGTCTGGCTGCTCAACGCGATGATGCACGTGATCCTGGAGGAGGGCCTGCAGGACGACGAGTACATCCGGGCCAACACCGTGGACTTCGACGCCGTCCGCGAGATCGTCATGCGCTACACGCCGGAGGACGCGGAGAAGGTCACCGGCGTCCCCGCTGAGGCGATCCGCGCGACCGCGCGCGAGTACGCGACCGAGCGGCACGCGGCGATCTTCTACACCCTCGGGATCACCGAGCACGCGTGCGGCGTCGACAACATCTGGTCGCTCTCGAACCTCGTGCTCATGACCGGCCACCTCGGGTACGAGTCGACCGGCCTGAACGCGCTCCGCGGCCAGAACAACGTCCAGGGGCTGAACGACTCGGGCGCGAACCCGATGTACCTGCCGGGCTACCAGGCGGTCGACGACCCCGAGCTCAGGCGCAAGTTCTCCGAGGCCTGGGGCGCGGAGGTGCCCGAGACCCCGGGGTACCGCCTCGACCAGATGATGAGCGGGCTGCACGACGGGCGCGTCCGCGCGCTCGTCCTGATCGGCGAGAACCCCGCCCAGACGGAGCCGAACGCGCGCCACGTCGAGGAGGGGCTCGGGAAACTCGACTTCCTGCTCTCGCAGGACATCTTCCTCCACGACATGACGAGCAAGCACGCGCACGTCGTGCTGCCGGCGTCGAGCTTCGCGGAGAAGGACGGCACCTTCACGAACACTGAGCGCCGCGTCAGCCGCGTGCGCAGGGCGGCGCCGCTCCCGGGCGAGGCGAAGACCGACCTCGAGATCGTCCTCCTGCTCGCCAGGGCGCTCGGCACCCACTGGCCCGAGTACCCGGACGCGGAGTCCGTCTGGAACGAGCTCGCCGATCTCGCACCCGCCTGGTACGGCCTGCGCTACGACCGGATCGAGGAGAACGGGATCCAGTGGCCCGTCCCCGAGCTCGGTCATCCCGGGACGCAGTTCCTGCACGCGCCGCGACCGGCCCGGCCGGGTGGCGCGAAGTTCTACCCGGTCGAGTACCAGCGGCCGATCGAGGAGCCGGACTCCGAGTACCCGCTCGTCCTGTCGACCGGGAGAACGCTCTACCACTACAACTCGGCGACGATGACCATGCGCGAGTCGGGGATCACGGAGAAGCAGGAGGACCCGTTCTTCGAGATCTCGGCCGAGGACGCCTCGGCCCTCGGGCTCGCGGAGGGCGACTGGGCCCGCCTCCTCTCCCGCCGCGGGGCCCTGGAGGCGCGCGTGCACCTCTCCGAGCGGGTCTACCCCGGGCTCGTGTGGATGGCGCTGCACTTCGCGGAGCAGAAGGTGAACTGGCTCACGCACGACGTCGGCGACCCGTTGATCGGCACGCCGGAGTTCAAGATCTCCGCGGTGCGCGTCGAGCCCGTCGCGTAGCGGCCGTGCACGCGGGAGCGCGAGTCGCGTGGGTCGCGGCGGGGGTGCTCGTGGGCGTAGTCGGCTTCTGGATCGCGATCCTCGTCGCCGCAGCTTCCGAGCCCGCGTACTCGCACCGGCGCGACTACGTGAGCACGCTCGCGGCGCACGGCGCCGACTCTGCCTGGCTCGCGGTCGCCGCGATCCTGGCCGCCGCGGGCGCGATGGTCGGCGCGGCGCTGCTCCTGCGCTCGCTCTCCCGGACGGCGGCCGCCCTGGTCGCGCTCGCCGGCGCCGGCTTCGGCGCGGCCGTCTTCA
>ML178785.1:0-92323 GCA_004366385.1 Actinomycetota bacterium | reverse complement strand
TCGCGGCAGCCTTCACGCGGCTCGAGTGCCCGAGCGGCGCCGCCGGCTGCGGGCTCGGCGGCCGTTTCGAGGTCTCCGGCGGGATCGAGATCGGCCACTGGACGGCGACCACAGTCGCCTCGACGCTGCTGATCGCGGGTATCGCGGTGGCCGGGCTGGCGCTGCTCCGGCGCGGGGATCGAGTCGCCGGGATCGCGTCGATCGCGGCCGCCGGGGTCACCGCCGGTGCCTTCCTCGCCACGGGCGGCGACTATCCGGGGCTGCCGCAGCGGGTCGGCATCGTCGCCGGCACGGGCTGGCTCGCGGCGCTCGCCCTGGCGGTGCTCGCGCGCGAGCGTGTTGAATCCACACCGTGACCGGTTCGCTCGCACCCGACGCCGTCGCCCCGTACGTCCGCGGCCGCTTCGGGAAGCCGTACCTGTACGAGCCCGAGTGCGAGTCGACGCAGCTGCTCCTGCTCGGCTCCGGGCTCCCGGAGGGGGCGACGGCCGCGACCGAACACCAGACCGCGGGCAAGGGCCGGCACGGGCGGGCGTGGGAGGACGCTCCCGGCACCTCCGTCCTGGCCTCCGTGATGCTGCACCCGCCGCCGGGCCGGCACCTGCCCGAGCTCTCGCTCGTCGCCGCGCTCGCCGCGGCCGAGGCGGTCGAGGGCGCGACCGGGCTCACGGCCCAGGTCAAGTGGCCGAACGACGTGATGTTGAACCGGCGGAAGGTGGCCGGGATCCTCTCGGAGCTCAGCGACGGGACCGTCGTCGTCGGGATCGGGATGAACGTGAACCAGACGCGTGAGCAGCTTCCGGCCGACGCGCCGACCGCGGCCGGGTCGCTGCGAACGCTCACCGGGACGACCTACGACCGCGCCGCGCTCCTCGGCTCGCTGCTCTTCCGCCTCGAGCGGATCTACGACGGCTGGCGGCACGGCGGCCTGAACGACCTCTACGGCGAGATCGGCGCCCGCGACTTCCTCCGCGGGCGGCGGGTCACCGTCGACGGCGAGCCCGCGACCGCGCTCCAGATCCTCCGCGACGGCCGCCTCGAGGTCGCGGTGAACGGCCACGAGACGCGGGTGGTCGAGTCGGGCGAGGTCCTCTTCGAGCGCTAGCCGGTGTCGTTCAGGATCTCGCGGCCGTTCAACGGCTGGACCGGCCGGTTGTTGCGCTCGTACCCGTCATAGTCCGGAAACCCGGCGATGAGCTTGTGCAGGCGCTCGATCGTGCGCTGCTCCGTCGGGTAGACAGGCAGTTCGAGCGGGTTCCACGTCTCGTCGAGCTCGACCTCCTCGCCCGCCTCGTCGGGCGCGCTCTCGACGACCGCGCTCACGAGCCGGAGCGGCGGCGCGCCCGGATGAACCGGCACGGCGACGACCGCGAGCTCACCGTCCTCCGACTCGTGCACGAGGTGGGCCTCGGCCGCGGTACGGCTCACCGTCCACGGTGTGCTCGCTCGGCGCGTGGAGGTGGAACTGGACGAGCCGGTACTCGTCACCCCCGACCGTCAGCGTGAGGTCGCTGTCCTCGGGAAGCTCCGCCTCGATCACGTGCCCGGTGTTCTTCACCGTGAGCGACGTCTCCGGGTAGTCGAAGACGAGGTCGGGAAGGTCGGCGGTGACCGCGCCGGCGATGTCGACGGGCGACTGCTCGGTCCCGGTGCGGCACTGCTCGAACGACTCGTCCAGGTCGCCCCACGCCGCAGGCCCGCGCGTCGCGTCGCCCGGGTCGTGGTTCCACGCGGGCGCAGTCTCGTCAGCGCCGCCGCAGCCCACGAGGAGGAGCGCGGCGACGACCGCCGCGACGGCGAGACGAACGAGGCTCGACACCACCGACGGGATGATCCACGCGGCACAGCACGTCGCGCGCCTCGCCCTCACCCCCGGTCTACGTGCCCGCGAGGAAGCGGGCGCGGGCCTGCCGCAGCTCGCTCTCGGTGAGCGGCGGGTCGCCGAGCTGCGGTGACATGCGGTCGAGATCTGAGCGGCTGCGGATCGTCTCGTACAGCGCCGAGGCGCGCTCCCGGCCGAGCTCGAGCCCGAAGTAGCCGAGCCCGACGTACCGCACCGCCATCGTCTGGAGCCGGCGCGCGAGGTCGTCGCCGGAGCCCATCCGCGCAGTCGAGATCACGCTGAAGCCGCGGCGGTGCTCGTCGTCCCGCAACGAGAAGCCGAACGCGAAGCGGTCCTCCGGGCTCGCGGACGAGTAGAGGTCGTGCTCCGTCACGCCCACGACGGTCGACGTCCGCTCCCCGTGCTCGGCGACGAAGAGGTCGCGCAGGCCGCCCGTGAGAGCGGATGCGTCGAGCTGGCCGCGCTCGAGGTCGAGCGCCCGCGTGTCGAGGGCGAGCGACGACGACACGGCGCACGGCTGCACGGGCAGTCCCATCGCCAAGCGCCGCGAGATCTCGTTCGCGTGCTCCTGGCTCGCGCGATCGAGAGGGACGACGTAGACGGTGCACGGGAGGCTCCCCGCGAACGGCGACTGCGTGCTGCCGGCGCTCGCCGCGATCCGCTCGGGCGTCACGCGCTCCACCGGCTCCTCGTCCGGGATGCCGCCCACGAGCACGACCGCGGACGCGAAGGCCACCGCCGCGAGAGCGATGCGCGCGGGGACGACCCAGCCGGGCCGGCGCACGTCGACCGGGAGGCCGGCGACTCCGCTCGCGCCGGCGGCCGTCGCCGCGGAGTCGACCTCGTCGAGCAGACGCAACTCGTCCGTCCAGACGCCGAGCGGGACGGCGACGGTCGCGCCGCGGAGGTCGGTCAGCGTGAGGACGGGCGGCTCGCCCTCGGGCTCGCGCGAGACGGACGAGAGCTCGGCGAGGACGACCCGCTCGGCGTCACGCCCGCGCCGGTACCGGAGCTCCCTTCCGTCCAGCCCGTCGATGACCTCGACGCTCCGCTCGCCTCGAAGCCGGCCGACGACCCAGGCCAGCGCGATCGCGGCGGCGAGCGGGAGGAGCACGGCGAGCGGCCCGAACGGGAGGTCGACCCCCGAGACGACGAGCGCCGCGGCGAGCCCGAAGGCGAACGCGAGGCAAGCGAGCTCCACGGGCGGCCGAGCCGCAGGCGTCAGCTCCAGCACCTGTCCGGTGTCCCGTCTGCGCCAGAGTCGCATCGAGCGGGAGTGTGAGCGGCTCAGCGGTTGTTGACGAAGAACGAGATCACGAAGTAGACGACGACCGCGAGCGGGATGATCCAGGAGATCCAGCGCGGACGAGTGTCCTCACCCTCCCCGAGCACCGGGTCGGTGGGCGGAGCGTCGAAGCCCCGGCGCCGCGTCGGCTGCAGCTCCCCCGCCGGCTCGCTCTGCGGCACGGGCGGCTCGAACGCCTCGATCTCGACGGTGACCGCCTCCGGGACGTCGGGCTGGTATTCCTCGCGCAGGAGCTCGTGCTCGTCGTACTCCTCCATGACGTCCACGGCGCTCGCGTCGTCGACGAGGTTGTCCTCGAGATCGAAGAGGCTCGGCCACTTGCCGCAGGTGCGGCACGAGTTCGCGACCGGCTCGTTGATGGTGCCGCACTGCGAGCACCGCCAGGGCGCCGTTGCCATGGCCTCAGCTTACGGAACGAGCCGGAGCGGGATCTCGACCTCGTGGATGCGCGAGCCGTCCTCGGCGGAGAGCTCGAACACGACGAGCGCGCCGTCCTGCTCCTCCAGGGCCACGAACGGCTGCTCGAAGCGAAAGGTGCCTCGCGTGCCGGTGCCGGAGGTCGCCGTCACGAAGTCTCCGGCGATCACCTCGCCGCCCTCGTCGAGGATCTCGAACTGGAACGTCGCCTCGAAGGTGTTCGCGGTGCCGCGCGCAGTCAGCGGGCTCGAGACGCCGCCGAACGCGAGCGGCGACTCGACGAGCACGGACGGCGTCTGCTCCTCGAAGTCGGCGCGCGTGTACGAGGCGCCGTCGATCTCGACCGAGGTCACGCCCGCGTCGCGGGTGACCGTGTACACGATCTGCGCCCGCGCCTCGTCCGAGAGCTCGTCCGCAGCCTCGACCGACGCCGTCCCTCCCGAGACGGTCGTCCGGGTGATGCCGTCGCTCGGGACCTCGGACGTCAGCCCGAGCTCGGACTCGTCGTCCGTCGGGCCCTCGAGGAGCTCGCTCATCGCGCTCCTGGCGTCGCCGGCGCCGAGATGGCTCATCCGCTCGACCGGCCAGACCTGCCCGTCGCGGAGGAAGTACACGACGACCGGGACCCCCTCGTGGCCGTTCGTGTCGGTCGCCTCGGTGTCGGCGCTCTCGCCGCCGCCCCCACAGCCGGCTGCAAGAGCAGTGAGCGCGAGGACGAGCGGAAGGACGGCGCGCGTCACGGCTCGGACCCTATCGGCCTGGACCCGGTGCGACGCCGACCTCGACGATCGGACCGGCTGCGTGGAGCGCGGCGAGCACGCCGCTCGAGATCTCACCGTCCGTCAGCCAGCGGAAGCCGGACGGCTCGCGCACGCCGCCCAGGCGGACCTGCCGGTAGCGCAGGTGCGCGGGAGCGGGGTCGAGGAGCCGGACGCGGTTGCCGAACACGTGGACGAGGAGCCCGCCGGCGGCGACCGCGTCCGCCACCGTGCGGGGCGCTTCGGGTGCGACGGCGTGGATCCACGCGACCGCGAGCTCGATCGGGCCGCGCGCGCGGACGGCCTCTGCGAGCCCGCGGCGCAGGGCCTCCGTGTCCCGGTAGTCGAGCTCGAGCTGCGAGACGCGCGGGCCGAGTTCGGCGGGACGCCGCGCGACCACCGTGACCGGGTGCCCGCGCTCCGCGAGCGACCGCGTGAGCCCGGCCAGCATCCCGGTGCCGCCGACGACGAGCGCATGCGGGAGGCTCACCGCGGATCCGGCGCGACCTCGGCCACGCGCCGCCGGAGGTCGGGGTGGTCGAGCGTCAGGTCCAGGCCAAGCCTGCGCGCCGTCTCCTCCTCGAGGCCCTGCCAGAGGTCGATGGTGGCCCAGAGGGCGCGCGCGACGTCGCGGAGGTCGTAGTGCGCGTAGGCGTTCTCGAGCGCGGCGAGCGCGCCCGGGTCGGCCCAGCGCTCCAGGAAGCGTCCGCCGTGCCACGTGTCGACAGCGGGGTCGAGCGCGCGAGCGTGCCACTCGAGCAGCGTCACGACCCGGGCGCCGAGGTAGCCGTTGAGGCAGCGGAGCGCCGTGTAGACCTCGCCGCGGCGGAGCTTCTTCGCGCTCCAGAGCGCGTGGTACCAGAAGTCGCTCGCGAGCCCGTCGAAGTCGGCCTGCGTCGGTCGCCGCGGCGTAGGAGCGCGCCGAGCCGCCTCCGCGAGCCGCTCGGCGAGCCCGATCTCGTCATAGAGGACGCGGAAGCCGCGCGCGAGGATTGCGCTCGCGTCCTCGTCGGCCTGCAGCCGCTCGAGCGCGCTCGCCGAGAGGAGCGGGAAGTCGACGTCCTCGCCGGTGTCGTACAGCACGCGGCGCTCGACCGCCCCCACGGGCGTCTCCTCGAGGAACGTGAGCACGGGCGTGCCGAACGCTGCAACCCAGCTCGCGTCCGCGGCGTAGGGCTCGAGGTCGTCGACGACGAGGATGAGGTCGAGGTCGGAGAAGCGGTCGGCGGGCGTGCCGGCGCGGGCCTGCGAGCCGACGACGACCGCCCCGCGCACGTCCTCGCGCTCGCGTGCCCAGTCGGCGACCTGCGCCGCGATCAGGTCGAGGCGCGTGTTCACGTTCAGGAGCAGCGTCTCGTCGGCCTCGAGCACGGTCTCGTTCACGCCGCGGAGGGAGAGCTCGCCGCGCGCGATGCGCTCCTCGAGCCGCGGGATGTCGGCCTTCGAGTAGGCGCCCGGCAGCGGGCCGGTCTGCGGGACCGCGCGCGCCTCGGCGAGCTCGCGCACGAGCTCGGGTGTCACGAGCAGGCAGTCGACGGGAAGTGCGACGACAACGTCGTGCGACGCCGCCCGCAGGCCGGCGAGCAGCCCGAAGACGGGCGCGTGCTCGTCCGCGCCGTCGTCGAGCACCGGGAACGGAAGCTCGAGCGCGTCGGCGGCCTTGCCGACCGCGAGCACTTCCTCGAACGTCTCCCCGAGCGTGCGCCACGCCCGCTCGGCGAGTGCCTCGCCGCGGAAGCGCGCGAGCGCCTTGGGGGACCCGAACCGCTCGGACGCACCGCCGACGAGGAGCAGGCCCGTCGCCGCTACACGACCCGCCACGGCTCCGAGTACACCGTCATCCGGCCCTCGCGCGCGAAGCCGCAGAGCGTGATCCCGCGGTCCTCCGCGAGCTCGACGGCGAGCGACGACGGCGCGCCCACGGCGACGAGCACGGGGCAGCCCGCGACCGACGCCTTCTGCACCAGTTCGAACGACAGCCTGCCGCTGACGCAGAGCACCGAGGTCGCGAGCGGCAGCAGCCCCTCGAGGAACGCCCAGCCTACGACCTTGTCCATGGCGTTGTGCCGGCCGACGTCCTCGCGCACGCAGAGCGTCTCGCCCTCGGCGGAGAAGAGGCCGGTCGCGTGCAGGCCGCCGGTCGCGGCGAACGCCCGCTGCGACTCCCGCAGCCGCTCCGGGAGCGACGCGAGCACGTCCGGCTTCACCCACAGCGAGCCCTCGATCCGCGGCGCCGCCACCTGCACCGACTCGATCGCGCCCTTCCCGCAGACGCCGCACGAGGACGAGGTGTAGAAGTGCCGCCGCAGCCGCTCCGGGTCGAACCCGCGCGCCTCCACCTCGACCGTGTTCGCGGCCAGGTCGTCGGGGAGGCGGGCGGAGACCGGCTGGAGCCCCTCGGTGAGGCAGAAGCCGATCGCGAGCTCCTCGTCGTGCCCCGGCGTCCGCATCGTGACCGCGACCGGCTCGCCCGCGATCCGGATCTCCAGGGGCTCCTCGACCGCGACGACGTCGTCCTCGACCCCGTGGCCCGGGATGCGCACGGCGCGCAGGGCGCGCGTCGAGTGGGGCGGCGCCTCGACCGGGTCGCTCATGCGGCAAGCGTACTTCCGGCCCCGCGGGTGCCAGGGCGTGTCCCTCGCTCGAGGGATGACACGTATGCGCGTCATATGTATATATACGCTCACTACTACGAAGGAGGTTCCATGAACGCCGTCGCCCTGCACGACCGCACGAGCTTCGAGGAGGCGCTGGCCGAGCTCCCCGCCGACACCCCGCTCGCCCTCGCGCTCGGGGACATCGACAACTTCAAGGAGCTGAACGACGAGCGCGGCCACGACGCCGGCGACGCCGTCCTCCGCTCGGTCGAGCGCACGCTCACGTCCAGCGTCCCCGGCGAGGCCGTCGTCGGCCGCCTCGGCGGCGACGAGTATGCGGTCGCCCTCCCCCGCGCCACCGCGGAGGGCGCGCTCATCCTCATGGAGGAGATCCGCGCGCACCTCGAGGAGCGTGAGGGCATCCACGTCTCGATCGGGATCGCCGCCCAGCCGCAGCACGCGACAGGCGCCGGCCCACTCCTGCGCGCGGCCGACGAGGCGCTCTTCCGTGCGAAGCGTGAAGGCCGCGCCCGCGTCGCGATCTACGTCGAGGACCGGATGACGCTCAAGTCCAACTACTACTCGAAGGCCGCGCTCGACCGGCTCTCGAAGCTCTCGGCGGCGACCGGTCGCACCGAGGCGTCGCTGCTGCGGGAGGCGCTCGACGACCTCTTCGTCCGCTACGGCGACGAGCTCTGAGCGAACGCCGCCCCGAGCGCCGGCCCGTTCGCGCAATCGTGGCCTCCTCGCGCGAATTCGGTGTCAGACACCGTGTCTACCGGCTGTCGACACAGCGGCGTCTTGAGCAGCGCTTTCGACCACCGCTAGCCATCTGCCGTCGCTTCCCTACCCGGCGCCCGCAGACATGTCTCTTTGAGGCGAGGGGCGGGATGCGAGGCGGAGCTTCCCTGCGTCACTCGACGGTGACCGTCTTCGCGAGGTTCCGCGGCTGGTCGACGTTCAGGCCGCGGAGCCGCGCGATGCGGTACGCGAGGAGCTGGAGCGGGAGGATCGCGAGCACCACCTGGAGGAACGCGGGCGTCTTCGGGACGTAGATCACGTCGTCGGCGTGGTGCTGGATGTCCTCGTTCCCGTCGGTCGCGATCGCGATGACGTGCGCGCCGCGCGCCCGCACCTCCTGGATGTTCGAGACGATCTTGTCGTAGACGTGGATGTTCGTCGCGACGACGACGACCGGCGTCGCCTCGTCGAGCAGCGCGATCGGCCCGTGCTTCATCTCGCCCGCCGAGTACGCCTCGGTGGGGATGTACGAGATCTCCTTCAGCTTCAGCGCGCCCTCGAGCGCGACCGGGAGCCCGATGTGCCGGCCGAGGTAGAGGAAGAAGTGCGCGTCGTGGTAGCGCCGCGCGATCTCCTCGATCGGGTGGTCGCCGTCGAGGAACTGCTGGATCTTGCGCGGGAGCTTGTACACGAAGTCGAGGATGAACTCGATCTCGCCGGGCGGGAGCGTCTCGCGGATCTCCGCGAGCTTCAGCGCGACCAGGTAGAGGAGCGCGACCTGCGCAGTGAAGGTCTTCGACGCCGCGACGCCCATCTCGATCCCGGCGCGCGTGTACAGCACGGAGTCGACCTCGCGCGTGACCTGGGAGCCCATCATGTTCGTGATCGCGACCGTGCGCGCGCCCTTCTCGCGCGCCAGCTTGAGCGCCTCGATCGTGTCGCGCGTCTCGCCGGACTGGGTGATCCCGATGACCAGGTCGTGCTCGTCGATCACGGGGTTGCGGTAGATCCACTCGCTGGCGATGTCGAACTCGACCGGGATGCGCGCCCACTCCTCGATCACGTAGCGGCCGACGACGCACGCGTGGTACGCGGTGCCGCACGCGAGCAGCACGATGCGGCGCAGCTGCTTGACGTCCGGCCCCGACATGTCGAGCCCCTCGAGGACGAGCGTCCCGTGGCGCACGCGATCCCCGATCGTCTCCGCGACGGCGTCCGGCTGCTCGTGGATCTCCTTGAGCATGAAGGTCTCGTACCCGCCCTTCTCCGCGCCCTCGTCGTCCCAGTCGAGCTCGAGCGTCTCGTGCTCGACGGGCTCCCCGTGGGCGGTCTGGAAGCGCGGGCCCTCGGGCGTGACCGAGACGATCTCCCCGTCGCCGGGGAACTGGACCGTGCGGGTCTCGCGCAGGAACGCCGCCGCGTTCGAGCCGAGGAAGGTCTCCCCGTGACCGAGCCCGACGACGAGCGGCACCTGGTGGCGCGCAGCGACGAGGAGGCCCGGATGGTCGCGGTGGATGACGACGAACGCGAAGTGGCCCTCGAGCTCGGCGAACGCCGCACGCACGGCCTCGGTGAGGTCGCCGTCGTAGTGGCGCTCGATCAGGTGCGTGACGGTCTCCGCATCCGTCTCGGAGGTGAACGCGTGGCCCTCCGCGGCGAGGCTCGCCTTGAGCTCGCGGTAGTTCTCGACGATCCCGTTCAGGACGATCGAGACCTTCGAGGCGTCGCAGCCCGCGAGCGGATGCGCGTTCGCCTCGGTGACGCCTCCGTGCGTGGCCCAGCGCGTGTGCCCGAGACCGGTCGTCGCCGTCGAGCCGTCGTAGCCGGCCCGCTCGATCAGGTTCCCGAGCGGCCCGACGGCGCGGGAGTAGGCGAGCCCGCCGTCCTCGAGGAGCGCAATCCCCGCTGAGTCGTACCCTCGGTACTCCAGGCGCTCGAGGCCCTGGAGGAGCAGCGACTTGCACTCACGCGACCCGACGTACCCGATGATTCCGCACACGGCTTCGCCTCCCTGAGAACGACGAAGAGCCCGGCGGCGCCCTTCGTCGGGCTCAGCCGAGCTCCTTTGCAACGAGCGCGGCGATGGTACCACAGAGCTTCACCGCTTTCTCATAATCGGGGGCCTCGGCGAGGACGCGGACGACCGGCTCCGTGCCCGAGGGGCGCACGAGGACGCGGCCCTCGTCGCCCAGCTCGGCGTTGACGCGAGCGGCCTCGTCGACGATCGCCGGCGTGAGCTCGCGGCGCTGCACGGGGACGTTCTCGAGCGCCTGCGGGTAGCGGGGGAGGGCGGCGGCGGCCTCGCTCGCGGCGCGGCCGGCGAGCGCGCGGCAGAGGAGGAGCGCGGAGGTGAGGCCGTCGCCGGCGACGTGGTCGCGGAGCCAGAGCACGTGACCGGACTGCTCTCCCCCGAGGGTGCCTCCCTCGCGGCGCAGCGCCTCGAGCACGTAGCGGTCGCCGACGGGCGTCGTGACGACGCGGACGCCGTTCTCCGCCATGAGCCGGTGGAAGCCGAGGTTCGTCATCACGGTCACGGCGACGAGATCGACGCCGAGCGCGAGCGCGAGGATCGCGAGGATCTGGTCCCCGTCGAGCGGCTCGCCGCGCTCGTCGACCGCGAGCATGCGGTCTCCGTCCCCGTCGAAGGCGACGCCGAGGTCGAGGCGCGCGTCCAGCACCTTGTGGCTCAGAGCTACTAAGTCGGTCGCGCCGCAGCCGACGTTGATGTTCGTCCCGTCCGGCTCGACGCCGATCGCGTGCACCTCGGCGCCGAGACTCGCGAAGGCGCGCGGCGCGATCGCCGAGAACGCGCCGTTCGCGCAGTCGACTCCGATGCGCAGGCCGGAGAGGTCGGCGCCGAAGTGGCCGAGAACGTGGTCGAGGTAGCGGTCGGTCGCGTCGTCCACGCGCTCGACGGAGCCGCCGCCGGGTGCTGGAGCGTCGAGGTGGCCTTCGATCGCCTCCTCCTCGTCGTCTGCGAGCTTGCGCCCGCCGGCGCCGAGGAACTTCACGCCGTTGTACTCCGGCGGGTTGTGCGAGGCGGTGACGACCGCGCCGAGCCGCTCGGCGAGGAGCGCGACCGCAGGGGTCGGGAGCACGCCCGCGAGGACGGCGGTGCCGCCGGCGGAGGCGATACCGCTCGCGAGCGCCTTCTCGAGGACAGGCCCGGACGCGCGAGTGTCCCGTCCGACGAGGACATGGCCAGGGTCTGACCCTTGTCCGCTCGTTGCGGCATTCCGCGCCCAGAGCGTCGCCGCGCGGCCGAGGTTTTCCACAAGCTCGCGCGTGAGGTCGTCGCCGGCGATCCCGCGGACGCCGTCGGTGCCGAAGTAGCGCCTGGCCATCGCGCGCGACCCTACCGGGACGGGCCGCGTCTCAGCACGAGGGCGAGGCAAGCCTCGCCCCTACGCCAGTTCTCGAACCGCTGCTAGCGCTTCGAGAACTGGGGCGCCTTGCGGGCCTTGTGCAGGCCGGCCTTCTTGCGCTCGACGATGCGGGCGTCGCGCGTGAGGAAGCCGAGGCGCTTGAGCGGAACCCGCAGCTCCGGGTCCGCTTCGACGAGCGCACGGGCGATCCCGTGCCGCACCGCGCCCGCCTGGCCCGAGATCCCGCCGCCGTGGACACGAACGCGCAGGTCGTACGTCTGCGCGGCCTCCGCGGCCTCGAGCGGGGCCATGACCATCCTGCGGTGCGTCTCGCGCGGGAAGTACTCGTCGAGCGTGCGCCCGTTGATCCACGTCGCGCCGTCGCCTGGGCGCAGGATCACGCGCGCAACCGACGTCTTCCGCTTCCCCGTGCCGAGGTACTGCGCTAGCTCGCTCACGAGCTCAGCTCCAACGGCTCGGGGGACTGGGCCGTGTGCGGGTGCTCCGGTCCGGCGTAGATCTTCAGCTTGCCGATCTGCGCGGAGGCGAGCTTGTTCTTGGGGAGCATCCCCTTCACCGCCTTGCGCAGGACCTCGGTCGGCCGGCGCTCGAGCTGCTCGCGCAGCGTGCGCTGCCGGATACCGCCAGGGTAGCCGGAGTGGCGGTAGTAGATCTTCGTGTCGAGCTTCGACCCCGTGACCGCGATCTTCTCCGCGTTCACGACGACGACGTAGTCGCCCGTATCGACGTGCGGCGTGTACTGCGGCTTGCCCTTCCCGCGGAGCGTGTCCGCAATCCGGGTCGCCAGACGGCCGAGCGTCTGGCCCTCGGCGTCGACGAGGTACCACTGGCGCTCGATCTCGCCGGGCTTTGCCGTGTACGTCTTCATCAGAAAGAGGGCGGACCTCCGTCCGCCGGCGGCGATTCTAGCAGCCGTCGGGCGCACAACTAGCCGAACGGGTGGTTGACGCGTTCGGCGACGCGTACAGGATGAGTCCGGCGGCTTGGGGAAGCCGCTTTTCGTATCCACGATCGGGCAAGGGGACAAAGGGGAAGTGGGTTCATCGCTGCGGCGCAGCCACCAGGCGTGGCTTCTGAAGAATCGTCGGGGTCCTCGCGAGCTGCTTCCTCGCAGCTCTGCTCACGTCGAGAGGTCGGCGCGTATGCGAGCGGCCTCGATCCCCGTCACGGGACAGAGCGACGGCGGGAGAGACAGAAGTGGTCAAGGGCACTGCGGCGAAGGGGAAGAACGTTGACGCCACAGCGGCGGAAGCGGGGGACGGCGTCCTTCGCCGCCTCGTACGTAATGCGGCACCTACAGCAAGGAGAGAAGACGTGACAAGGCATAGGGGACTCGGCTCGCGGAAGCCGGGGAGGAGAAAGACTTGGGGAGTGCGCGTTGCGGCGGTTGCCGTCGTCCTCGGCGCGTTCGTCGTGCTCGCGCCCGCGGCGTTGGCGAACACCATCTACTCGTGCGTCGTTCCGAGCTCCGGGACGATCAAGATCGTCGACGCGACGACGCCGTGCAAGACAAACGAGGTTCCGCTGAGCTGGAGTGTCCAGGGACCCGCAGGCGCCCAGGGCCCGCAGGGTGAGAAGGGTGAGAAGGGCGACAAGGGCGACACCGGCGCCCAGGGCGAGCAAGGCTTGAAGGGCGACAAGGGCGACGCGGGCGAGAAGGGCGACAAGGGCGACACCGGAGCCCAGGGCGAGACCGGCCCGATGGGTCCACAGGGTCCCCAGGGTCTCCAGGGCGAGAAGGGCGAGACCGGCCCGATGGGTCCACAGGGCCCCCAGGGTCTCCACGGCGAGCAGGGCATCCAGGGTCTCCAGGGGGCCCAGGGCGAGACGGGCGCCACCGGCCCGGCTGGCTCGCAGGGCCCTCCGGGCGAGAAGGGTGACCCGGGCGAGCAGGGCATCCAGGGTCCGCAGGGCGAGACCGGTGCGACCGGCGCCCAGGGGCCGCAGGGTGAACAGGGCCTGCAGGGCCCGCAGGGCGAGACCGGTGCGACCGGTGCGCAGGGTCCCGCCGGCGCGCAGGGTCCCGCCGGCCCGCAGGGTCCCGCCGGCCCGCAGGGTCCCGCCGGCCCGCAGGGGGCGACAGGTCCGCAGGGCCCCGCTGGCCTGAACGGTGTCTCCGGCCTGGAGATCGTCAACAACGCTGTGGCGCAGAGCTCGTCGACGAACGAGGATGTGCTCGTCGAGGCGACGGCGACCTGCCCGACCGGCAAGCGCGTGGTCGGCGGCGGCGGCCACATCAACACGAGCAACACTTCGATTCGCAGCCAGGTCGTGATGTTCCGCTCCTACCCGAGCGCGAACAACACGTGGACGGCTTCCGCGGTCATCCTCAGTGGCTTCAGCGGCCAGACCGTGACCGTTACGGCGTACGCGATCTGCGCAACCGCCAACTAGCCAGGCAGCAGGAGCCGCCCCGGGGCACGAACCCGGGGGCGGCGCTCCACCAGCGAACGGGAGGCTTCCGCCTCCCGTTCGCATGTCAGTCGACGGGCACGACGTCGCCGGCGCGCACGAGCTCCTCGGCGCGGCCGGCTTCCGGGTGGAAGACCTCCACCCGGTAGTTCGCCCCCTCCGGCGCGAAGTGGACGTTCGTCGGCGTGCTCTCGGTGAAGTACGCGAGCCCGCCGCCCGGCGGCTCGAACGTCTCGCCGCCCAGACGTTCTGCGGACTCGCGGACCGCCGCGACCCCGTCCGCGGCGGGATACGTCCCCACCGTCTCGAACTCCGGCCGCTGGTCACCGACCTCGACACCCTCCGGCAGGTAGCGGATGTACACCTGGCCGTTCGGGAGCCGCGTCAGCTCGTACGTCACGTCCTCGCGCGGCCCCAGCCAGTAGACGGGAAGCTCGCGGGCAGCCGTGATCTCGCGCAGCTCCTCCTCCGTGACCGCGATCGGCTGCCCCGTCTGCTCTGGCGGAGCCTCCTCGGCGACGATCGGCTGGATCGCGCCGGTGTAGGCGAGCTCGCGGGCGGTCCCGGGATCGGGATGGAAGACCTCCACCTGGCGGTTGACGCCCGGGAAGGCGAGGTAGACGCTCGTCGGCGTCGCCTCGTTGTAGACGGCGATGCCGCCGCCCTCGAGCTCATTCGTCACGGCGCCCTCCGCCTCGCCGAGCTGTTGCGTCGCCTCGAACGCGTCCTCGCCGGGGTAGGTGCCGACGCTCAAGAAGTCGCCGCGCGGCTCTCCGGCCTCGACGTCGGGCGGGAGGTACCGGATGTAGATCCGGCCGTCGGAGGTGCGCGAGACCTCGTACTGCATCCCCGGTCGCGGCCCCGCCCAGAACACCGGCCCGTCCTCCTCCGCAGCGAGGGCGCGCAGCTCCTCGACGGTGACGAGCTCGGCGGCGGCCCGGCTCGGCTCGTCGCTGTCGTCGTCGAGGACGATCAGCCAGACGAGGAGCGCCGCGAGCCCCGCCAGCAGGAGCACGCCGACAGCGGCGAGCAGCCGAGTCGACGGGCGGCGCCTCGGCAGCCGCTCTTCTGTCCCCGTCGCCACGGGTGTCCAGTTCGTGCCGGCGGCGGCCCTTCCTGCGGCGGATGCACCGCCATGCGCCTCCGTCTATCCGGCGGGCTCGAGCGCCGGCACCGGGCGGCGCCCGAAGAGGATCACGAGCGCCGGCCCGACGACCGCGACGGTCGCCCCCACGGCGATCGCCACGACCCCCCACTCCGTGTACGCGAGGCCGCCGACGAGCGCGAGCCCGGCCGCGAGCAGGCCCGCCATCAGGTCGGTGAACCCGACCAGCCGCCCGCGCTCGACCGGCTTCGCGTGCGTCACGAGCTCCGCTGACGCGGCCACGTACGACACGTTCCAGCCGAGCCCGAGGAGGAAGAGCGAGAGCGACATCGCCGGGATCGAGACGACCCACGCGAGCATCACCGTCGAGACCGCCATGACCGCGAGCCCCGCGATCAGCGAGCGCCGCCGCCCGACGCGGTCGACGAGCTGCCCGACGACGAGCACGAGCCCGAACATCCCGACGATGTGCAGGCTGATCACGGTGAAGACGTCGGCCTGCTCGTGCTGGTGCCCGACGACGATGTAGCCGGTCAGGTTCATCACGCCCGCCATCACCGCGAAGCTCGCGAGCGCAGCGATCACCGCCGAGGGCACCCCCGGCCGGCGCAGGATCTCGCGGAGCGGCGCGGCGGGCTCCGCGGGCGGGTCGCCGGCGGCGACGCCAGCCGCCTGGAGCTCGAGCGCGATCGTCCGCGGGTCGGGCCTGATCGAGAGCGCGATCGCGAGCCCCACCACGCACATCGCGGCCGCCGCGAACCACGGCACGACGAGCGTGTCGAGCTCGAGGTCCTTCCCTGCGAACAGCGGCCGGAAGACGAGCGGCCCGAGCGCGGCGCCGAACAGCGCGCCGAAGAGGACGTACGAGATCGCGCGCGCCTTCTTGTCCTCCGGGTACATGTCCGCGGCGGCCGTGCGGGCGAGGAGGACGGCGCCGTTCATCGCGCCGACGCCGAGGAACCCGAGGATGACGAGCGGCGCGCTGTCGACCACGCAGCCGAGCGCGGTCAGCAGGCAGCCGGCCATGCCGACGACGAACCCGCCGGCGATCACGGGCACGCGGCCGAACCGGTCCATGAGCCGTCCGGCGGGGAGCGCCGCGAGCGCGCCCGCGGTGAGGAAGATCGCCGGCCCGAGGCCGAGGATCGACTCGATCCCGGTCACGAGCACGAGCGTGATCGTCGCCACCGCCACGGCGAGCTGGAGGACGCCCGAGAGCAGCAGCAGGCACGCGCTCAGGAGGGCGGTGTTCCGGCGGACGGGATGTGACGGAGCCGCGATCCGGCCATTCAACCAGCCCGCTCCCGGCCTGGGCCGCGCGACTGCGTCCGACCGATGGCGGTTGACAAAGGGCGCGAGATCTCATTAGATGGCGGGGCCACTATCTTGGCGTGATAGTTGGGGGTCAGGGGATTGTCCGCGTCTGGGAACGCTAGATCGAAGGTCTGCGGGGCGTTGACGCTCGCGTGCGCGCGAGCGGTCGACTCGCGGACCGGCGGACGTCCCGTGCACCGAAATCACACGGGGAGGCCTGCGGGCCAAAGGGAGGGGTAGGCGAATGAACCGGGCGTTCGGCGTATCGGACTACGAGCGGCACGACGAGGGACGGCGACGAGGAGGGCGCCGCGCGGAGGGATCGCGGAGGCGGTCGAGAAAGCGTGCGGCCCTGAAGTGGACGCTGGCCGCGATGGTGTTCGCGTTCGCGCTGACGCTCGGGCTCATGAAGCCGTTCTCGGCTGCGGGGAGTCACACCCCGCCCACCCTGCCTCTGACTGCTCCGGTTCCGACCGACTGCGTCGCAGGAGATCCCACGCTCGCGACGCTCGCGAGCATTCCACCCGACCGCCGAGTGGGGGGATCGAGCAACCGCACGCACGCCGGGACGCTGGGTCCCGATGCGGTGTGGGCGAACTCGACGACGTTCGGGAAGCAGACGGTGCTCGATGTCTCCGGAAGCGAGCTCGTGATCGACGGTCGAGTCGTGAGCCGCAGCCACATCATCATGGGCGGCTCGACGAACCAGCTGCGACACGGCACCGAGTACGGCCTTCGCTCGAATCCTCCGAACGAGCCCGCGTTCGACCTGCCAGGCTCGACGAACTGCTTCAGCGGCCCCGATCCCGATGGTGCGGGGACGCTCTACGCCCCTGGCGCGCCGAACCAGGTTCCGCGGTCGACGCCGACGCAACCCGCCGGTTTCCCTGTGAACTTCGACTTCGACAACAACTCGATCTTCCACGAGCACTTCGCACCGGGTAGCCCGGCGGCTATCGCCGCGGGTGGCCTCGGTCAGTACTACCAGTGCACGTCCACACCGGCCGTCAACACGATTCCGTCGCCGCTCACGTGCGACACGTCGAGCGGAAAGCTGTCCGGCAGCGTGCAAGGAGCCGAGATGGCGACCGGTCTCTACTACGTCCAGGGCGAGGTCGACCTCTCTCCGAGCAACCTGAACGCCACCGTGACGATCGTCACGCGCGGAAAGATGAAGGTGTCCGGCTCGAACCAGACGACCTTCACCGCCTACACGCACAGCCTGCTCTTCATGAGCGAGCTCGGCGTCGTCAACAGCGAGGCCGGCGACGGCGAGAGCGCGCTGCTCGTGGAGGGAAGCACGTCGTTCTTCGAAGGCGGTCACATCTTCGCCCCGAAGGGTCGCATCACGCTGGCGGGATCCCGAAACAGCTTCTTCTGCACCGTCATGGGCGATCGCGTCACGTTGAACGGTCAGCTCCTCTACATCAGCAACGACGACTGCTCGAAGCCCACCGTCACGACCGAGATCCACGCGGTGATCGGTGACGACGAGCACGTCAACCTCGGCGACGGTGCGTCCGCCGTCGAGGTCGGGACGTCGGTCCACGACAAGGTCGTGGTCGCGAGCTCATCCGGAGACGAGCTGACGGGAACGATCACCCTCGAGCGGTTCACGAACGGCACGTGCACCGGCCCGGCGGACGCGACGGCAACCTGGGACGCGAACGGCGGACCTCCCGACCCGACCGGCGGGACGTACGCACCTGCGACGACGGTCACCATCGATCCCGCACTCCCCTTCACGCCTTCGGTTGGCATCTACTCGTACCGCGCGAGCTACGACGGCGACCCGGACAACCCGGGACCGGTCATCGGCGCGTGCGAGGGCCCGCTGCGCGTCGTCGACGCCTCGATCCTGATCGAGGGCACGGACACAAACCGGGTCGGGGAGCAGCACACGTTCACGGTCACGGTCAAGACCAACAACGGCAGCGGCGGCTTCGTGAACGCGCCCGACGGCACCAAGCCGACGGTCACGATCACACCCACCGGGTTCATCCCCGTCGCCGATAACTGCGCCGGCGCGGGCACGGTGAACGGGCAGTGCACGGTCGTGATCGACTCGACCGCCGCCAACATCTACACCGCCAACGCGACGGTCACGATCTCGGTAGGCGGGATCAACGTGACCCGCGACACCGACCCGGCCACGGCGAACGTCCCCTGCGGCGGCGGCCAGACCAGCTGCGGCCCGGCGGTCAAGACGTATGTGGACGCCCGCATCTCGATCACGCCGGGTGAGAAGACGAACGAGGTCGGTGACCCGCACACGTTCACGGTCACCGTCGAGGTCAACAACGGCTCCGGCTGGGCGAACGCGCCGAACGGCACCAAGCCGACGGTGACGATCCTGCCGGCCGGGTTCACGCTCGTCTCCGACAGTTGTGACAACCCGGGCACGGTGGACGGTAAGTGCACGGTCGTGATCAACAGCACCACACCCGGCGTGTTCACCGCCAACGCCTCGGTCACCGTCACCGTCGGCGGGCTCGAGATCACCCGCGACACCGACCCGAACACAGGGGCACCCTGCGGCGACGGCCAGACGAGCTGCGGCCCAGGCGTCAAGACCTACGTCGACGCCTCGATCCTGATCGAGGGCACGGACACAAACCGGGTCGGGGAGCAGCACACGTTCACGGTCACGGTCAAGACCAACAACGGCAGCGGCGGCTTCGTGAACGCGCCCGACGGCACCAAGCCGACGGTCACGATCACACCCACCGGGTTCATCCCCGTCGCCGATAACTGCGCCGGCGCGGGCACGGTGAACGGGCAGTGCACGGTCGTGATCGACTCGACCGCCGCCAACATCTACACCGCCAACGCGACGGTCACGATCTCGGTAGGCGGGATCAACGTGACCCGCGACACCGACCCGGCCACGGCGAACGTCCCCTGCGGCGGCGGCCAGACCAGCTGCGGCCCGGCGGTCAAGACCTACGTGAACGCCCGGATCAGCCTCGATCCGCTCGCCGCGGAGAACCCGCTGAACGAGCCCCACGTGGTCACTGTTCTCGTCGAGGTGAACGACGGCACCGGCTGGAAGCCTGCGACGGTCGGCGATGTCAGCTGGCTCCTGAGCGACGCCGGTGGATCGAACGCAGTCTTCGACGCAGCGGCCAGCACGTGCGACGACGACCAGCCCGATCCCAACGACAACCTGAACGACGACGGCGAGTGCACGATCGTCTTCACGAGCGCCTCCGCGGGTACGACCACCGTGAACGCGACCGCGAAGGTCACCGTCGGCGGACTGGAGATCACACGGACGACCGGCACCGCGGCAAACACCGCCGCGGGAGGCACGGACGACGCCACGAAGGACTGGGTCGGCCGAGGAGCGACCCTCCTGATCATCGACGAGGACTCGATCGACAATGGGATCCACGTCAATAAGCTCGGCGGGCTCATCACGCCGTCCGGGCCGCAGTTCTTCTCCGACAAGGAGGTCAACGACGACATCGCCGCCTACGGGCAGCGGACGCCGCTTCGGTACTTCAACAACCCGGCGAACCCCGGCAAGCAGCAGATCACGGTCAAGACCGGCCAGACGGGCGACGAGGGCTGGTTCGCGCCGACGTGCATCCCGCAGAAGTGGGTCAGCGGCACGAGCAACACCTGCCTCGAGAACCCGACCCGGCAGACCGGGATCAACAACTACTGGGGCGGCACGGTGCCTCAGAACAGGCTGGACAAGATCCCGGCGGTCATGCCGCTGCGGTCGCTCGGCCTGAACAGCCTCATCGGCAAGGACATCTGCGCTGTGGTCTACGACAGCGACATCTCGATCAACTACGACCGGACGAACTTCCCGTTCACGAGCGGCAACCTCCAGGGCGCGACTCTGGGCATCGTGGCGTTCAAGGTCGACCTGGTGCGCACGCTGCCGAACTTCTCGAGCAGCACGCTCCCGCAGGTCACGATCACGATCCAGGATCCGAAGACCTGCAATCCGACGGAGCTCTTCAACGCACCGGTGCCGCGGAGCTCCTCGGTGCCGAACGACATCAACGGGGCGAACCCGATCACGAGCACAGGCAGCAACGGGTACCGGCAGCTGCTGACATACCCGGACAAGGACCTGTTCTTCTAACCCATCGCCGCAGCACCCCCACAGGAGGGCCGCCGGAAGGCGGCCCTCCGCGTTGCCGGGGTAGGATGCGAAGCGTGAACGGGGAGCTCGGGACAACCGGGCTGAGAGGGCGGCCGGAGGCGCCGCCGACCCGCAGAACCTGATCTGGGTAATGCCAGCGGAGGGAGGCACGTGTCAGAGGAAGTGGTGGTGGTCGTGGCAGGCGGGGAGGCGCCGCCCGCGGAGTCCGCGCGCGCGGTCCCGGCGGGCGCGCCCGTGGTGGCGGCCGACCGCGGCGTCGACCACGCACACGCGCTCGGGCTCGACGTCGATCTCGTCATCGGCGACTTCGACTCCGCTACGCCCACCGCCGTCACGCAGGCCGAGGAGGCCGGCGCGCGCGTCGAGCGCCACCCGGAGGAGAAGGACGCGACCGACCTCGAGCTCGCGCTCGACGCCGCGCTCGAGCTCTCGCCGAAGCGGATCCTCGTCCTCGCGGGGCCCGGGCGGCGGCTCGACCACCTCGTCTCCGCGCTGCTGCTCCTCGGCTCCGCGCGCTACGCCGGGGTCGAGGTCGACGCGGTCGTCGGCGACGCGCGCGTGCACGTGATCCGCGGCTCGCGCGCACTCGACGGCGAGCTGGGCGAGCTCGTTTCCCTGCTCGCGCTGCACGGCCCGGCGGAGGGCATTCGCACCGAGGGCCTCGCGTACCCGCTGGCCGGGGAGACGCTCGAGGCGGGGTCGAGCCGCGGCGTGTCGAACCGGTTCACGGGCGAGGCGGCGCACGTGGACGTCGAGCGCGGCGTCCTGCTCGCGGTGCGGCCGGGGCCGGAGACGGAGGAGGCGCCGTGAGCGGCCTAGAGCGCGTCGACCGGCGCATGCTCTACGCGGCGGCGGCGGTCGCGGCCGTCGTCGTCGTGGGCCTCGCGGTCGTCCTCGCCCGTGGAGGCGGCGACGAGCCGACCGAGGTCGTGCTCGTCACGCACCAGTCCTTCGTCGTCTCGGACGACGTCAAGCGCGAGTTCGAGACCGAGAGCGGGCTCACGCTGCGCATCCTCCAGACCGGCGACGCGGGCGCGGCGCTCTCGCGCGCGCTGCTGACGGCCGGCAACCCGGAGGGCGACGTCTTCTTCGGCGTCGACAGCAACCTGCTGACACGCGCGCTCGAGGGCGACCTCTTCGACGCGTACGAGTCGCCGGAGCTGGAGAAGATCGACGAGCAGTGGATCCTCGACCCGGAGCACCGGGTCACGCCGATCGACCACGGCGAGGTCTGCCTGAACGTCGACCTGGAGTGGTTCGAGGGGCGCGGGCTCGAGCCCCCGCGGAACCTGGGCGAGCTCGGGCTGGCGCGCTACCGGAATCTTCTCGTCGTGCAGAACCCGGCCACCTCGACGCCCGGCCTCGCGTTCATGCTCGCCACGATCGCGCGCTACGGCGAGCCCGGCTGGCGTCGGTACTGGGAGCGGCTGCGCGCGAACGGCGTCCTCGTCGTCGACGGCTGGGAGGAGGCGTACAACGTGCGCTTCTCCGGCTCGTCGGGGAACGGCGACCGCCCGATCGTCGTCTCGTACGCGTCGAGCCCGCCCGCCGAGGTCATCTTCCGGAGCCCGCGGCCGGAGGAGGCGCCGACCGCGGTGGTCGTGGACAGCTGCTTCCAGCAGATCGAGTTCGCGGGCGTGCTGCGCGGGGCGCCGAACCCCTCCGGCGCGCGCAAGCTCATCGACTTCCTGCTCTCGACGCGCTTCCAGGAGGACGTCCCCCTCTCGATGTTCGTGTTCCCGGTCGACCCGCTGGCCGAGCTCCCGCCCGAGTTCGAGCGCTTCGCAGTCGTCCCCGAGGACCCGCTCTCGCTGCCCCCGGAGGAGATCGCCGCGAACAGGGACCGGTGGATCAGGGAGTGGACGGCGACCGTGCTCCGCTGAGTCGTCCGCCGGTTCGTCGCCAGGGCGGGGCGGGCTGGCGCGCGCTCACGCGAGGTGTCCCGCTCGCGTTCCTCGCGCTCTTCTTCGCGTTCCCGCTCGCCGCCATCGTCGAGCGGGGGCTGGTCTCGGGAGAGCGCCCCGCGCTGGACGTGCTCGCCGACCCGCTGACGCGGGACGTCCTCTGGTTCACCGTCCGGCAGGCGCTCGCGTCGACGGTGCTGACCGTGCTGGTGGCGCTGCCGACCTGCTGGGTGCTGGGGACGTTCGCGTTCCGCGGCCGGGCGCTCGTGCGGACGCTCGTCACCGTGCCGTTCGTCCTGCCGACGCTCGTCGTCGCGCTCGCGTTCCTCGCGCTCCTCCCGCCCGGGCTCGAACGCGGCTGGGCGGCGATCCTCGTCGCGCACGCGTTCTTCAACGTCGCGGTGGTCGTGCGCGTCGTCGGCGGGTTCTGGGCGCGGCTCGACCCGCGCGTGAGCGAGGCGGCGGCGACCCTCGGGGCCGGCCCGTGGCGGCGCTTCCGCGAGGTGACGCTGCCGCTGCTCGCGCCATCGGTGGCGGCGGCGGCCGCGATCGCCTTCCTCTTCTCGTTCACCTCGTTCGGGATCGTGCTCGTGCTCGGCGGGCCGGCCTACGCGACGCTCGAGGTGGAGATCTACAACCAGGCGGCGCGGATCTTCGACCTGCGCGCGGCGGCGGTGCTCTCGCTGGTGCAGCTCGCGTGCGTCCTGCTCGCGGTCACGGCGGCGACGCGGCTGGAGGCTCGGCTTGCGGTCGCGCGCCACCAGCGGCCGGAGCGGGACGTGCTGCGGCCGGTGCGGACGCGGGGCGAGCGGGTCGCGGTGGGCGCGGCGCTCGGGTCGCTGGCGCTGTTCCTGGGTGCGCCGCTGGCGGTGCTCGTGGAGCGCTCGCTGGCGGTCGGCGAGGGGCACGGGCTGGACGCGTACCGCGCGCTCTTCGAGCCGACGGCGGCACTGCTCGCGTCGCCGTGGGAGGCCGTCGCGAACTCGATCCTGTACGCGACCGCGGCGACCGCGATCGCGCTCGTCGTGGGCGGGCTCGCCGCGCTCGCGATCGCGGAGCCGCGCGGGTCGCGCGTGCTCGACACGCTCCTCATGCTCCCGCTCGGAACGTCGGCCGTGATGCTCGGCTTCGGGTTCGTGATCGCGTTCGACACGGCCCCGTTCGACTGGCGGGCGGCGCCGTGGATCGTGCCGGTGGCGCAGGCGCTCGTCGCCATCCCGTTCGTGGTGCGGATCGTGGCGCCGACGCTGCGGGCGATCGACGAGCGGCAGCGGGAGGCGGCGACGCTGCTCGGGGCCTCGCCCGGACGCGTGCGGCGAGAGATCGACCTGCCGGTGGCCGGACGCGCGCTCGCGGTCGCCGCCGGGTTCGCGTTCGCGATCTCGCTCGGGGAGTTCGGCGCGACGGTGTTCCTCGCACGGCCGGAGAGCCCGACGCTGCCGGTCGCGATCTTCCGCTTCCTCGGCCGGCCGGGGGAGCTGAACGTCGGGCAGGCGTATGCGCTCGCGGTGATCCTCATGGTCGTCGTCGCCGTGTCGGTCTTCCTCGTCGACCGGCTGCGCGAGAGCCGTAGCGGGTGGTTCTGATGCTGCGGGTCGAGGACGTGGTCGTGCGCTTCGGGGAGACGGAGGCGCTCGCCGGGGTCACGCTCGAGGTCGCCGCGGGCGAGGTGGTCACGGTGCTCGGGCCGAGCGGGTCGGGCAAGAGCACGCTGCTGCGGGTGATCGCCGGGCTCCAGCGGCCGGACGCGGGGTGCGTGCTGCTCGGCGGGGTCGACCTGGCGGGGACGCCGCCGCACCGGCGCGGGATCGGGCTCGTGTTCCAGGATCACGCTCTCTTCCACCACCGCGACGTCTTCGGGAACGTGGCGTTCGGGCTGCGGATGCGAGGTGAGTCGCGCGAGAGCGTGGAGGCGCGGGTGCGCGAGGTGCTCGAGCTCGTCGGGCTCGCGGGCTTCGAGCGGCGCGCGGTGGCGACGCTCTCGGGCGGGGAGCAGCAGCGCGTGGCGCTCGCGCGGGCGCTGGCGCCGGAGCCGCGCGTCCTCCTCCTCGACGAGCCGCTCGGGTCGCTCGACCGCCGGCTCCGCGACCGGCTCCTCGGCGATCTCGAGCAGGTGTTCGCTTCCCTGGACGTGACGGCGCTCTACGTCACGCACGACCAGTCGGAGGCGTTCGCGCTCGGCGACCGCGTCGCGGTGATGCGGGCGGGGCGGGTGGTTCAGGTCGGGTCGGCGGACGAGCTGTGGGCGGGGCCGGCGGACGAGGACACGGCGCGGTTCCTCGGGCTCTCGAACGTGCGAGACGGCGTCGTCATCCGCCCGGAGGCGGTGCGGGTCGCGCTCGCGGAGGACGGCGGCGCGGTGGTGACGCAGGCCGTGCGCCAAGGCCCGCTCGTGCGGCTGACGCTCGAGCGGGACGACGGCGAGCCGCTGGTGGCGGCCGTCGCCGCCCCCGACCATCCGCAACCGGGCGACCGTGTGCGAGTGGACATCGACCCCGCGGGCGTCGTGGCACTCGAGACCCCGGTGTCAGACACCGGTTTCGAGCGACCACCGCGCTCGACGTCGAAAGGACATGGCGAAATCGAAGACTCCCTGGACACAGGCTCGCCGCCTGTGGATGAGTTGTGACCAACTTGGCGCACTGGCGGATTGACAAGCACGGTGTCTGACACCGGTTTTTATGTTCGGAGGCGCGTCGTCGTGCACGGGCTCGTGCAGGGTGTGTTCTTTCGCGACTCCGTGCGGCGGCGGGCGGAGACGGCCCGCGTCGCGGGCTGGGCGCGGAACAACTACGACGGCACGGTGGAGGCGGTCTTCGAGGGCGAGCCGGCCGCCGTCGCCCGCCTCGTCGACTTCGTCCACGACGGCCCGCGCGTCGACCGCGTCGAGGTCCACGACGAGGCGCCGGAAGGGCTCACCGGCTTCCGCATCCGGTGAGCTACCAGCGCTCCCAGCGGACGACCTCGCCGGAGTCGCGGCGCGGCTGCGTCGCGCGGCTCGTGACCGCGCTCCAGCCGGGGTCGGGCGCCGCGTAGCCGAGCGTCACGAGCGCGACGATTTCGACGTCCTCCGGGATCCCGAAAGACGCGCGCAGCTCCGCCGCCGCCTCGCGCGGCACGCCGGAGAGCCCCGCTGCGAGCCCCTCGTCGATCGCCGCGAGCAGGACGAGCATGAGCGCGGCGCCCGCGTCGACGAACCAGAACGGCACCGGCCACTCGATCTCCGCGCCGTCCAGGAGCTTGTCCTCCCGTCGGTAGCGCTCGTGGTAGTCGTCCTCGCGCGTGCAGACGAGGACGTGAACCGGGGCGCTCTCGAGCCACGGCTCGCGGCCGTCCGACGCCGTCCAGCCCGCGTCGCCGAGCACGCGCGCGACCTCCGCGCGCCCCGCCGCCTCCGTGAGCGCGAGCAGCCGCTGGCCCTGGCTGTAGCCGGCGCTCGGCGCCCGCCGCACCGTCTCGAGCACCCGCTCGACGACGTCCGGCGGCACCGGCTCCTCCGTGTAGTGGCGCACCATGCGCCGCCGGGGAAGGAGGTCGCGGAAGTCCACGCGCTACCCCGCCTCGTCGTCGGCGACCGTGTCCTCCTCGGGCTCCGCCTCGTCCAGCTCGACGTCGAGGTCGCCGAGCGCGTCGTCCTCGAGGTCGGTCTCGACGCTCTCCGAGCCCTCCCAGTCGTCCTCGGCGCCGAAGCCCTCGTCGTCCCAGGCGTCGCTCACCCGCCGACCCTACTCCAGCTCAGCGCTCGTGCGCGCAGATCGAGTCGCCCGCCATGACGCGGTCGAAGATCGCGTTGAACTCCTCGTCGCGATGGCGGTCGCGGCGTGTGAGACCGGCGATCGTCGACCGCACGATCGGCGTGACGCCGGGCCCGCCCACGGTCACGCGGTGGCGCTTCCCGGGCGCCGGCGGCCGCAGCTCCTGGCTCGGGTAGTGCGGGAACCCGTGCTGCGGCACGAAGCTGTGGCAGAACGTCCCGGTGCGCCGGTGGGTGAGGATCCCCGACTCGCGCTTCCAGCCCTTCCCGTACGCCGAGTCGAGGGTGTCGATGAAGACGTTCCGCCCGTACTTGTCCTTCGGGACGCCCCGCGGCGTCGACGAGAAGCCGTAGATCGGCACGCCGCGATACGTGTAGCGGCCGAAGACGCCCTGCCACTGCCCGCCGTACGTCCAGTTCGGGTACAGCTCGAGCTGCGCGATCGGCCCCCTCCAGTGCGAGACGTGGAGCTCCACGTTCAGCTGCGCCGGGTGCCAGGGGTCGAAGCCGAGGAGCGGGAGGCGCCGCTGCCACGCCTGCACCGCCCAGTAGGAGCCGTCCGGCGCCTTGCACGCCGCCACGAGCAGCGCGAGCCGCGGCCCGTCGTAGCGCCGGCAGCGGTCGCGGAACCGCGTCCAGTACTTCCCGTTCCGGTACTTCCCCCAGCCGCCGGCGTAGTCCCAGCGGAAGCGCACCTGCTCGACGCCCTCGGTCGGCGGCCGCGCGTTGATCGCGCCCCACACGAGCACGTTCCTGCGCTTCCCGCTTCGCAGCCGGTACGAGACGAGCGCCTCGCCCTTCTTGTTGACCTTCAGCGAGAGGAACTTGACGTTCGCGTCCCAGAGCGGCTCGCTCGCTGCCGCCCGCCCGGGGAGCGCAAGCGCGAGAACGGCGACAACGGCGCAGGTGAGGAGGGAGAGCCGCATCGACAGGAAGGATCGCCGGCCCCGGGCCGCGCCTCCACCCCCAGGCGAGGGGACTCGCGTTCCGGGCCGCGCTTCCCTCACTCCCACTCGATGGTCGCCGGCGGCTTCGACGAGACGTCGTAGACGACCCGGTTCACGCCGGGGATCTCGTTGATGATCCGGCTCGAGACGGCCTCGAGCACCTCGTACGGCAAGCGTGCCCAGTCGGCGGTCATCGCGTCCTCGGAGGTGACGGCGCGGACGACGACCGGGTACGCGTACGTCCGCTCGTCGCCCTGGACGCCGACGGAGCGGATCGCCGGCAGCACGGCGAAGCTCTGCCAGAGGCTCCGGTAGAGGTCGGCGCGACGGATCTCCTCGAGCAGCACCGCGTCCGCGCGGCGCAGGATCGCGAGCCGCTCCTCCGTCACCTCGCCGATGATCCGGATCGCGAGCCCGGGCCCCGGGAACGGCTGCCGCCACACCATGCGCTCGGGCAGCCCCAGCTCCTCCCCCACGCGCCGCACCTCGTCCTTGAAGAGCAGCCGCAGCGGCTCGACGAGCTCCATGCGCATGTCCTCGGGGAGCCCGCCGACGTTGTGGTGCGACTTGATCTTCGCCGCGACGCCGTCCTCGGCGCCGCCCGACTCGATCACGTCCGAGTAGAGCGTTCCCTGGACGAGGAAGCGGACGTCTCCGAGCTTCGCCGCTTCCTCCTCGAACACGCGGATGAACTCCTCGCCGACGATGACGCGCTTCTCCTCGGGGTCGGAGACGCCGGCGAGCCGGTCGAGGAACCGCCGCTGCGCCTGCACGTGCACGAGCGGCACCTGGAAGTGACCGCCGAAGGTCTCCACGACCTGCTCGGCCTCGTTCTCGCGCAGGAGGCCGTGGTCGACGAAGACGCAGGTGAGCTGGTCGCCGACCGCTTTGTGCACGAGCAGCGCGGCGACCGCGGAGTCGACGCCGCCGGAGAGCGCGCACAGGACGCGCTCGCTCCCGACCGCGGCGCGGATGCGCTCGACCTGCTCCTCGATCACGGCCGCGGGAGTCCAGGTCGGCGGCGCGTCCGCGACCTCGTACAGGAAGTTCTTCAGGATCTCCTGGCCGTGCGGCGTGTGCACGACCTCCGGGTGGAACTGGACGCCGTACAGGCGGCGCGCCGGATCCTCGAACGCGGCGATCGGTGTCGTGGGCGACGACGCGGTCACGCGTGCGCCCTCCGGCGGCGCGGTCACGGAGTCGCGGTGGCTCATCCACACCGTCTGGTCGGAGGGGAGGTCGCTGAAGAGCTCGGACTCGTCCGCGGTGAGCTCCGTCTTGCCGAACTCGGACGCGTCGGTGCGCTCGACGGCGCCGCCGAGGTCGCGGGCCATGAGCTGCATCCCGTAGCAGATGCCGAGCGTGGGGATCCCGAGCTCGAAGACGCGCGGGTCGAGCTCCGGGGCGCCCTCCGCGTACACGGACGCGGGGCCGCCGGAGAGGACGAGCGCGACCGGGTCGCGGCGTGCGATCTCGTCCGCGGACAGGCGGTGGCTCACGAGCTCGGAGTACACGCGCGCCTCGCGCACGCGCCGCGCGATCAGCTGGCTGTACTGGCCGCCGAGGTCGACGACGAGAACCGGTCTCTCCTCGGGAGGTGCGGCGTCCGGCGCCGGCAGGTGCGCGACCTCGGCCACCTCTAGCCCCTGCGGTAGTTCGGCGCGTCCTTCGTGATCGTGACGCCGTGAGGGTGGCTCTCGTGGAGGCCGGCGGGGGTGATGCGCGTGAAGCGCGTCTTCTCCTGCATCTCCGCGATCGTGGCCGCGCCGCAGTAGCCCATGGACTGCCGGAGCCCGCCGACCACCTGGTGCACGATCGGCTCAAGCGGGCCCTTGTACGGGACGCGGCCCTCGATGCCCTCGGGCACGAGCTTGTCCACGTCCTCGACGTCGCCCTGGAAGTAGCGGTCCTTCGAGAACGAGCGCGCCCTCATCGCACCGAGCGAGCCCATGCCGCGGTACTCCTTGAAGCGCTCGCCCTGCGCGACCATGACCTCGCCCGGCGCCTCGTCCGTCCCTGCGAGCATGGAGCCGAGCATGACGGTGTCGGCGCCGGCCGCGATCGCCTTCGCGATGTCGCCGGACGAGCGGACGCCGCCGTCCGCGATGAGCGGGACGTCCTGCCCCGCGAGCGCCTGCGCGGCCTCGTAGATCGCGGTCACCTGCGGCACGCCGACGCCCGCGACGACACGGGTCGTGCAGATTGACCCGGGCCCGACTCCGAGCTTCACGGCGTCGGCTCCCGCATCCGCGAGCGCGAGCGCGCCGTCGGCCGTCGCGACGTTGCCCGCGACGAGCTCGACCTCGTGACGGCCACGCAGCGTCCGCACGACGTCGAGCACGCCGTGGGAGTGGCCGTGTGCGGTGTCGACCACGAGCACGTCCACCTCGGCGTCGACGAGCGCGGCGGCGCGCTCGAGCGCGTCCGGGCCGACACCCACCGCGGCGCCCACGCGCAGGCGGCCCTGGTCGTCCTTGGTCGCGTGCGGGTACTTGACCTTCTTCGAGATGTCCTTGACCGTGATCAGGCCCTTCAGCCGGCCGTCCGCGTCCACCACCGGGAGCTTCTCCACCTTGTGGCGATGCAGGATCGCCTCTGCCTCCTCGAGCGTCGTGCCGACCGGGGCGGTCACGAGGTCGCGCGACGTCATGAGCACCGAGACGAGCTGCGTCGTGTCCGTCTCGAAGCGGAGGTCACGGTTCGTGAGGATGCCGACGAGGACGCCGTCGTCGTCCGTGATCGGGACGCCGGAGATGCGGTAGCGCGCCATCACCTCGAGCGCCTCGGCCACGCTGTCGCCCGGCCGCAGCGTCACCGGCTCCACGATCATCCCGGACTCCGAGCGCTTGACCTTGTCCACCTCGGCGACTTGATCCTCGATCGAGAGGTTGCGGTGGACGATGCCGATGCCGCCCGCGCGGGCCAGCGCGATCGCGAGCCTCGCCTCGGTGACCGTGTCCATCGCGGCCGAGACGATCGGGATCGTCAGCGCGATTCCGGGCGTCAGCCGCGTGGCCGTGGAGACGTCGTTCGGGAGCACGGACGACTCGGCCGGGACGAGCAGCACGTCGTCGAACGTGAGCCCTTCCTGGCCGAACTTGCGCTCGAACGCGACGAGCCGCTCGATCTCCTCCCCACGGAGCTCGGTCTCCATCGGGTGACGTTAGCAGCGTCCGGCGACGGCGTTCCGGCGAAGCCTACGAGCGCGCCGGTTGTAGTTCCGCGATCTCGACGCCGTCCGCGACGCTCGCCGCGAGCTGCGGGTCGAAGCGGCCGGCGCCGAGCTCGCGCACGGACGCGGCGCCCGCGGCGACCGCGAGCCTGATCGCGTCGTCCGGCGAACGGTCCTCGACGATCGCACCCAGGAACTGCGCGAGGAGGACGTCGCCGGAGCCCACGCGCGACACCGGCTCCACGTGCGGCGCGAACGCGCGCACTCGGCGTGTCTTCCGGCCGTGCCGGAGCAGCGCGAAGCAGCCGTTCTCGAGCGTGATCACGATGTTGCGCGGGCCCATCTCGGCGATCGCGTCGAGCGCCATGATGAAGTCCTCGTCGCTCTCCAGCTCCTGCCCCACGAGCTGCTCGGCCTCGTTCTGATTGGGCGAGACGAGGTACGGCCCCGCGTCCACGCCCGCGCGCAGCGCCTCGCCTTCGCTGTCGAGGACGACGCGCACGTCCCGGCGCGCGAGGTCCCGGATCACGTCGCCGTAGAACGAGGTCGGCACCTTGCGCGGGAGCGATCCGGCGAGCACGACGAAGTCGGCGCCGCGCGCGAGGTAGTGCAGCTTCTCGAGGAGCAGCTCGAGCTCGGTGGCGGTCACCTCCGGGCCCCACTCGTTGATCTCCGTGTACGTGCCGGTGGTCGGGTCGACGACCGCGGACGAGGTTCTCGACTCGCCGGTGATGCGCACGAAGTCGTTGAGGATCGCCTCGGCCGTGAGCTCCTCGACGATGCGGGTGCCCGTGCGTCCGCCCGCGAGCCCGGTGGCGACCACGGGGATCTCGAGCCGCTTGAGCGCGCGCGCGACGTTGATCCCCTTCCCGCCCGCGAGCGAGAGGACGTCGCTCGAGCGGTGCCGGTAGCCGATCTGGAAGGCCGGGACGGTCAGCGTGCGGTCGAGCGCCGCGTTGACGGTGGCCGTGACGATCACGTGAGCAGCCCCCACAGGTTGGCGGCCGTGCGCCTCGCGAGCCATCCCGCCTTGCCGAGGAAACCGGGCTCGGCGACGGCCTCCGCGGCGACGAGCGGCGCGCGCGCGACGAGCTCGTCCCCGTCCCAGACCTCGACGCGCCCGAGCCGCTGGCCCTGCCGGATCGGGAGCTCGAGCGAGCTGGGCGCGACGACCTTCTCCACGAGCGGCCTCCCGGCGAGCAGGGTGGCCGGGACGGTGCGGCGGGCGACGAGCCGCGCCGCAGGCTGCCCGTAGCCCGTCTCCACCTCCGCGTACACGCGCACGCGGTCGACCGCGGCCACGCGCCGGTAGCTCGCGATGCCGTGCCGGAGGAGCGTCTTCAAGGCAGCGTTCCGCGCCTCGCGCGTGCGGCCGCCGAGGACGGTGCCGTAGACGGTCGCGCCGTTCCCGCGAGCGGAGGCGGCCTGCGACCAGCCCGCGGCAGCGGTGTGGCCGGTCTTCCCGGCGACGAGGGGCGGCCACGCGCTCAGGAGGTCGTTCGTCGTCTCGAACTCGCGCCCGCTCCCGAGCGTGAAGGTCGTCCGCGAGAGGGCGTCGCGGATGAACGGCACGCCGAGCGCGTGCCGCACGAGCAGCGTCGCGTCGCGCGCGCTCGAGACGTGGCCCGCCTGGTCGAGCCCGTGAGGGTTGCGGAAGGTCGTGTCACGGAGGCCGAGCGCGCGTGCCTTCGCGTTCATCAGCGCGACGAATCGCGGAGTCGAGCCGCCGACGTGGAGCGCGAGCGCGGCGGCCGCGTCGGTGGCGCTCGGGATGAGCGCGCCGCGGACGAGCGTCCCGAGCTTCTGCTCCTCCCCGGCGCGGAGGAAGATCGTCGAGCCGCCGAGCCCCGCGGCAGCCGGGCTCACGCGCACGACGTCGGAGGGCCGCGCCTGCTCGAGCGCGACGAGCGCGGTCATCACCTTCGTGATGCTCGCGACCGCGCGCTGGCGACGCGAGCCCCGCTGTGCGAGGACGGTGCCGTCCTGGCCCACCAGGTACCAGGCGGCGGCGTCGATCTCCGGGCCGCGCGCGCTCGGCGCCTGCTCCTGCGAGGCCTGGACCGGAGCGGCGAGCGCGGCGGCGAGAACGACGACGGCGAGCAGTGCTCTGCGCATCACCGGCGCGACACTCTACTTGGTGCGCAAGACCGGGATCCCCGAGTGGGGATCCCGGTCGCGCGAGAGCAAGAGGGCCTGAAGGCGGCCGGCTTCGCGCAGCCGCGGTCGTCGCGCTCCTGCAACGCCTCGCATCCTCACCACCCCGCGGCCTTCCACACCTGCGCCGCCAACCGCTCCGCCTCGGCCGCGGCGGCCACGCGCCAGTCCTCCTCGCGCTCGCGAAACGCGTAGATGACCGAGCGCGAGGCGGTGACGAGCGCGCTGGCCGGCCCCGGGATGAAGGCGCGGGCGACGTCCGCTGGCGTCGCTCCCTGCGCGCCGATCCCGGGCAGCAGCAGCGGCGTCTGCGGGAGGAGCCTGCGCGCCTCCGAGACCGCCCGCGGGACGGTCGCGCCGACGACCGCGCCGACGCTCGACATCCCGCGCTCGCCGACGAACGGCTCTCCCCACTCGCGGACGAGGTCGGCGACGTGCTGCCACAGCGGCCGCCCGTCCGAGAGCGCCGCGTCCTGGATGTCGGCCGCCCCTGCGT
Source organism: Actinomycetota bacterium (assembly GCA_004366385.1). Classification (GTDB taxonomy): domain Bacteria; phylum Actinomycetota; class Thermoleophilia; order Gaiellales; family Gaiellaceae; genus GMQP-bins7. Next base: position 59,897 of record ML178785.1, on the reverse strand, counting down.
TCGAGGTGCGTACGAGGAGGAAGAGGCCCGCCCCGTGGCGGCGGCACGCGGCGAGGAAGGGGTCGATCGAGTCGAGCCCGAGGTAGGGGCTCGCCGTCAGCGCGTCGGCGAGCGGGCCTGCCGTGTCGCGCGGCTCGAGGTAGGCCTCCGCGTATGCGCGCGAGGTCGAGCCGATGTCGCCGCGCTTCGCGTCCAGCAGGACGAGGAGGCCGGCCGCGCGCGCGTAGTCGCACGTCTCCTCGAGCGCGTGGATGCCGTCCGAGCCGAGCGCCTCGAAGTACGCGGCCTGCGGCTTCACGGCGACGACGTACGGGCCGACGGCGTCGACGATCCCTTTGCAGAAGCGCTCGACCGCGGCCGCCGCGGAGGCGCGCCCGAGCACGCCCTCCCCGCGCAGCTCCATCGGCAGCAGGTCGAGCCGCGGGTCGAGCCCGACGACGAGCTGGCTCCGCTTCCGCTCGATCGCGTCGCCGAGCCGGTCGCCGAAGCCGCGCACGTCGTCCACGGCGCCATTGTGTCGGCCGGGGCGTCCGAGGGTCGCGGTGCGGGCACGCAGCGCGAGTGCTCGTGCGACCTTGTGGCTCTGAGCCACAAGGTCGCACGTCCGCCGCCTACGCACGGTCTCGGGCGAGCTCGCAACTCTCGACCGTGCTCCTCTCACGCGGCGAGGATCTCGCTTGCGCCGAGCGAGACGATGCGGAGCTCCGGGCCCGGGCGGCGAAGGAAGCCGTCCACGATGAGGAGATCGGCGGCGTCCTCCGGCGAGAGCGACGGCTCCACACGGGCGCACTCCGCGAGGCCGGCGTCGACCTCGAGCCGGCCCGCTGGGCCGTCCGGCACCGTGCGGGTCGCAGCGATGCGGCCGCCGGCGACGAAGAGCGCACGCCGGAAGCCGGGCTCGCGCGCGGGAGCGAGGAGGCAGAGGCGGGCGGCGCGGAGACGTTCGAGCTGCTCGATACGCGCGGCGGCGTCCTCCAGCGCCGCGAGCCGGTCGCGCTGACGGGCCGCGTCCTCGAACCGCTGGTCGCCTGCAAGGCGGCGAAGGCGCGCGCGGACGGCTGCGAGCGCGGCCGGGAGGTCGTCGAAGCCCTCGAGCGCCCGGGCAGCCAGACGCGCGCGGTGCTTGCTCGGGAGCGGTCCCAGCCGGCCGGGCGTCGAGGTCACGACCCAGCGCTCGCCGCGGCGCGCGAGGTAGCAGGCGCGCTCGGGTCTCGACGCGCGCGCGTTCGCAGGGGGGCGCAGCTCGCGGATCAGGCGCAGCTCCTCGAGCTCGGCCTCGAGCTCGGAGCCGAGCTCGCGCCACTCGATGCGGTGCAGCGCGCCCAGCGCGGCCTCGACCGCGGGCCGCTGACGGCTCCCGGAGAAGTACGAGCGGAGACGCGCGCGGAGGTCACGCGCCTTGCCGACGTAGAGCACCGTGGAGTTGCGGTCGCGGAAGAGGTAGACGCCGGGCGTCGTCGGCGCGCCGGCGACGAGCGGGCGCTTCGCGTGCAGGCGGCGCTCGCGTGGCGCGGCCAGCTCGAGCACGTCCGCGAGCGTCCGCGCGCCGCGCTCCTGCGCGAGCCCGAGGAGCGCGATCAGGACCTCCGCGGTCGCGAGCGCGTCCGGCAGCGCGCGGTGGCAGGGCGCGGTGGCCGTCCCGAAGAAGTGCGCGAGCCACGGGAGCGAGAAACGCTCGCTGCGGCGGACGAGCAGGCGGCGCGCGAGCCAGACGGTGTCGAGGACGGGCGCGGCGACGCGGCGCCCGGACAGGCGCTCGACCTCGTGGTCGAGGAAGCCGACGTCGAAGCGGGCGTTGTGGGCGGCGAGCGGCGCGTCGCCGGCGAAGGCGAGGAAGCGGCGGACGGCACTCTCCGGGCGGGGCGCGCGGCGGAGGTCGGTCTCGCGGATCCCGGTGAGCCGCTCGATCGCAGGCGGCAGAAGCGTGCCCGGGTTCACGTACGTCTCGAACGTGTCCGCGATCTCGAGTCGGCGGACGCGGACGGCGCCGATCTCACACATGCGGTCGCGGCGGGCGGAGAGCCCGGTCGTCTCGAGGTCGAAGACGACGATCTCGGCGTCCTCGATCAGCGTCTCGCGTGTGGCGTCGCCTGCGAGCCCGACGCGGGGGCCGAGCCAGGCGAGGCGCGCGTCGCCGTCGACGACGTCGGCGAGCAGCGAGCGCGCGAGCTCGGCGGGCGCGCGGTCGAGCGCGAAGAGGACGCGCACGGCCTCCTCGGCCGAGACGGCGCCGCGCCGCGCGTGCACGATCTCCACGAGGCGGTCGGCAGCGTCGAACGCCAGTTGCATCGGACGAGCGTACCGAACATACGTTCGTATCTCAAGGCCGGCGCCCGCAAGCCATGGCCGGAAGGGACAGTTCGCCCTGCAAAGCGACCACAAGGGTCAGACCCTGGACATGTCCGCGGCGGACGGGGGAACGTGTGACGAGAGTGCGCCGATCGCTCCACATGGACATGTCCCGGGACGGGAACCGGGCCCAAGAAGAAGGGCCGCCTCGCGGCGGCCCTTCGAATCCCCTCGCTGTCGCGGTTCTCGCGCTAGCCGCCCTTGACGGCCGACTTGAGCGCGCTTCCGGCCGTGAACTTCGGCACGGTCGTCGCGGCGATCTGCACCCGCTCGCCGGTCCGCGGGTTGACGCCCTGGCGCGCGGCGCGGTCGGACGTCGAGAACTTCCCGAAACCCGTGAAGGTGATGGCATCGCGCTTCTTGAGCGCATCCGTGATCGTGTCCAGCATCGCTTCCACGGCTACGCCGGCATCGCGCTTCGAAATGCCGGCCCTGTCGGCTACGGCATCCACGAACTCTTGCTTCGTCACTGTCCGTCCTCCTAACGTCGGGTTCGCCCTCGGAAACCGAGTGAGCCTAACAGCCCTTCGGATTTGGCTCAACCATGCCGCTTTGCGGCGGTTTTTCGCAGCTCCAGCAACCCCTCGGCCCGGAAGAGCGCCCGCAGGCGCACCCCGAGCCGCGCGAGAGCGTCGGAACCGCCCTCCTCCCGATCGACCACACAGACGGCGTTCCGGACGACGAGGCCCTCGTCTCGCAGGGCCGACACAGCCTCCGCCAGGGCGCCGCCGGTCGTGACGACGTCCTCGAGCAGGCAGACCAGCTCCCCGGGCTCGAAGGGGCCTTCGATGCGATTCGCCGTGCCGTACTCCTTGGTCTCACCGCGCACGATGATGAACGGCAGCCCGGACGACAGCGATGCCGCGGCGGCCAACGCGACCCCACCGAGAGCGGGGCCGGCAAGCCGAATCGCGTCCGGCTCGTGCTCGAGAACCGCCCCCGCGAGCGCGTCGCCGAGCTCGCGCAGAACCTCCGGCTCCGTCTCGAAGCGGTACTTGTCGAGGTACCAGGTCGAGCGCTTGCCGGAGCGGAGCAGGAAGTCGCCCTCGAGCAGCGCCCGATCGACCAGCATCCGCGCGAGCTCGTCGCTCATCGCCCGAGCGCGGAGCGGGCCTCGGCCGCGAGGCGCTCGAACCCGGGTGAGCCACGCTCGAGGACGATCGCGGACCCGTCCGGGAACGCGACCGTCGCGCGCTCCGCCGGGCGCCGCACGCCCACGGCGTACCGCCAGGCCCAGACCGCGAGCGCGGCGAGGAGAACGAGCCGAATGAGCCTCCTCACGCCTCGTCGCCCTCCTCGGGCGGCTCCTGCACCTTGACGCGGCGCCGCCTCGGCTTCGGCGCGTCGATCCGCTCCAGGCACGTGCGCAGGTCGTAGACGACGAGGCCCGCGGTGGCGCCGGGCGCGGTCGTCGCTGCGATCGTCCGGCCACCCTCGCGCAGCGCGAAGAGCCCACCTTCGGCGAGCTCGATCTCGACGCGGACCGCCTCGGTGGACGCGTGCAGCTCGCCGCCGACCGCGAGCGCCCGGCCCGCCGCGTCTGCGAGGCGCTGCGCCTCCGCGGCGTCGTCCTCGGTCGAGCCGAGCACCGCGCCGTTCGCGTCCACGACGACGGCCCGCTCGACCTGGCCGGAGAGCTTCACGAGCTCTTCAAGCGCGCTCGACGCGTTCACCGGCGCGACGCTACCACGCTCAGGCGAGCGCGTCCGCGAGCGCCCGCGCGGCGCGCGCCCGGTGCGAGTGCTGCGCCTTCCACCCGTTCCCGAGCTCGGCCACCGTGCGCGACTCGCCGAGCGGGAGAAAGATCGGGTCGTAGCCGAAGCCCTCGTCTCCCCTCGGCGCCGTCGCGACGGCGCCCTCGAGCTCGCCGCGCACCGCGATCTCCGCGCCGCCTGGCGAGACGACGACGAGCTCGCAGACGTAGCGCACACGCCGGTCCTCCACGTCCTCCAGCTCCGCGAGCAGCCGCGCGACTCCGTCCTCCGCCCAGCGCGCCGAGTGCACGCCCGGCCTGCCGCCGAGCGCGTCCACCTCGATCCCGGAGTCCTCGCCCGCGACCCAGTCCCCCTGCGCGGCGTGCGCGCGGCCGTGCCGCGCCTTGATCCGCGCGTTCTCGAGGAAGGTCTCGCCATCCTCGGCGGGCTCGTCGGGAGCGTCGAGCAGCTCGACCTCCCACTCGGGGAGCGCGGCACGCAGCTCGCGGAGCTTGTTCTCGTTCCGTGAGGCGAGGAGGAGCCTCACGGGCGCTGCGCGGCGGGAGGCAACTTTGTGGCTCTGAGCCACAAGGTCAGCTCGACACGTCGGCGCGCGGCGCGGCCGCCGCCTCGAGCTGCGCCGCCGTCAGCGACTCGATGCCGCCCGCCGCGAGGTCGAGCAGCTCGTCGAGGAGGTCGCGCGAGAAGGGGTCGCGCTCGGCCGTCGCCTGCACCTCGACGAGCGCGCCCTCGCCGGTCATCACGACGTTCATGTCCGTCTCCGCGCTCGAGTCCTCCTCGTAGTCGAGGTCGAGCACGGCCTCGCCCTCGACGATGCCGACCGACACCGCCGCGATCGACCCGGGCAGCGCCTTCCCGAAGCCGAAGCGGTCGAGGGCGCGGCGCGCGGCGATCCACGCGCCGGTGATCGAGGCGCAGCGTGTGCCGCCGTCGGCCTGGAGGACGTCGCAGTCGAGCCAGAGCGTCCGCTCGCCGAGCGCCCCGAAGTCGCACACGGCCCGCAGCGCGCGGCCGATGAGCCGCTGGATCTCGACCGTGCGCCCGTCCGGCCGCCCGCGCGAGACGGCGCGCGGCGTGCGCTCGCCGGTGGACGCGGGAAGCATGGAGTACTCCGCCGTCATCCACCCGCGCCCCTGGCCCTTGAGCCAGCGCGGGACGCCCTCCTCGACGGTCGCGGTGCAGAGGACGAGCGTCCTCCCCTGCCCGTAGAGCACGGAGCCGTGCGCCTGCTCGATGAAGTCGAGCCTGACGTCGAGCGGGCGGAGGTCGTGCGGGCGGCGGCCGTCTCCCCTCATGCCGCCGCCGCCTCGAGCGCCGCGAGCTCGACGCGCTCGACCGACGCGATCGGCAGCTGGAGGAAGCGCCGCCCCATCTCGCGGAAGAGCGCGGTGTCGCCGGTCGTGAGGAAGCGGCACCCGCCCTCCCGCCCCTCGCCGTTCCCGATCCCGCGCCGCTCGAGGAGCTCCGCGACCTCGCGCGCGGTCTCCTCCGCGGAGAAGACGAGCGTGACGCCGCGCCCGAACACGCGCTGGAGCACCGGGCGGATGAGCGGGTAGTGCGTGCAGCCGAGGATCACCGTGTCGACGCCGGCCTCGCGCAGCGGCGCCGCGTACTCGCGCACCGCCTCGGCCGTCTCCTCGCCGAAGGGGTCGTCGCCCTCGATCAGCGGGACGAGGCGCGGGCACGCCACCGGGACGACCTCCGCGCCCGCGTCGAGCGCGTGTACGAGCTCGGCGTAGCGGCCGCTCGCGACCGTGGCCTCCGTCGCGAGGAGCCCGATGCGGCGGTTGCGCGTGGCGAGCACCGCCGCGTGCGCCTCCGGCGCGAGCACGCCGACGACCGGGACGGACAGCCGCCGCTGGAGGTCGGGGAGCGCGGCCGCGGTCGCCGAGTTGCAGGCCGCGACGACGAGCTTCACGCCGAGGCTCTCCAGGTAGCCGGCGATCTCCGCGGCGAAGCGGCGGATCTCGTCGAGCGGACGCGGCCCGTACGGCAGGCGCGCCCCGTCGCCGAGGTACACGTAGTCCTCCTGCGGGAGGGTGACCAGGCACTCGTGCAGGACGGTCAGCCCGCCCATGCCCGAGTCGAAGACGCCGATCGGGCGCGTGTCCATTCGGCCGGATACTACGGCCGGGCCCCGCGGGCATCCCTCACCTCCTGCTGACAAACGGCCTCTACCCTGGGGTGGTGACGCGGATCGGGATCCTCGGCACCGCCGTCGCCGCGCTCGTGCTCTTCGCCGCGCAGGCGGCCGGCGCGCCGCTCGCGCGGCAGGACGTCGTCATCCCCATGGACGACGGCGTCCCCATCGCGGCCACGCTCTACACGCCGGGCGGGGCTCAACCCGCCGGCGGCTGGCCCGCGGTCGTGCTCTTCCACGGGCTCGCCGGGAACCGCGAGCAGGTGAACACCTTCGCGACGGCGTACGGGCTCGTCGAGAAGGACTACGTCGTCCTGACGATCGACGCGCGCGGGCACGGCCAGTCGGGCGGGCTCGCCGGCTTCGCCGGGTCGCGGGACGTCGCGGACGCGCGCGCCGTGCACGCGTGGCTCGCCGCGCAACCCGGGATCGCGCCGACGCGGATCGCCGCCTGGGGGATCTCCTACGGCGGCGGGATCGCGCTCAACTCCCTCGTCGCCGGCGTGCCCTGGGGCGCGGTGGTGGCGGTGCAGAGCTGGACCGACCTCGCGGCGGCGCTGATGCCGCAGGGGCTCGTGAGATCGGGGACGGTGGCGGCGCTCGCGGCGGCGATCCCGGAGGCGCGGCGCGACCCGTCGCTGGCGCCCGTCTTCGCGGCCGCGCTCGCGGGGAGCACGGCTGCCGCACGTCCCTGGGCCGCGGAGCGCTCGAGCTTCTCGCGGCTCGGGCAGGTGACAGCGCCCGTGTTCATCGCGCAGGGGCGCCGCGACTTCCTGTTCGGGATGGAGCACGGGACGAGGGCCTTCCAGCGCCTGCTCGGGCCGAAAGGCCTGTACGTGGGGCTGCACGGGCACCCGCCCTCGAGCTTCCCCGCCGCCGACACGCCCGCGCTGCTGAACGAGGTCCGCGTCTGGCTCGACTGCCACCTGCGCGGCCTCGGCTGCACCGTGCCGACGTCGGTCTCGATCGCGCCGGCGACGTTCCCGGGGACGGCCGTGCGGCGGGCGGCCCTCCCTCTCCTCAAGACGACGACGGTTGCCTTCCCGGGCGTGACGACCTTCGCGCCGAAGGGGCGCGTCGTGCGCCGCTCGGCGCCGCTGCGGGCGCAGGTCGAGACCTTCGGGACGCCGCAGCTGAAGGTGTCGATCGCGGCGAGCGGCGGGTGGTCGAGGCTCGTGGCGGTGCTGACGGCGCGCACGCCGCAGGGGCGGCAGATCGTCCTCGGGTCGGGCGGCGTGCCGACGCGGAACGGCCTCCGCAAGGTCTCGATCCAGCTCTCCGGGCAGGTGACGGTGATCCCGAAGGGGTCGCGGCTCGTGCTCACGCTCGGCTCGTCGTCGCTCGCGCAGGCGAAGACGAACACGACGTACCTCGACCTGCCGATGCCCGCGAAGGCGCGCGTGCGGGTCGGGAACGCGGTGCTGTCGCTCCCGGGGCTCCGCCAGCCGGTCACCAAGTAGCGGTTCCGGGCGGGCCGGCCCGCGTACTGTGGGCGCGTGCCCGCAACCGTGCGCCTGGGGACGTGCTCGTTCGCCGACGAGGGGCTCGTGAAGACGTGGTACCCGCGCGGGGTCTCGACGGGGAAAGCGCGGCTCGCGTACTACGCGGAGCGGTTCGACACGGTCGAGATCGACTCGCCCTTCTACCACCTGCCCGACCCCGACGTGACCGGCCGCTGGGCGCAGCGCACGCCGCCCGAGTTCGTCTTCCACGTGAAGGCGCACGCGTCGCTGACGCGGCACGAGGAGGCCGAGCAGGAGCGCGCGTTCGCGGACTTCCGTGCGTCGATCGCCCCGCTCGAGCTCTCCGGGAAGCTGCGCGGGATCCTGCTCCAGTACCACCCACGGTTCGTGAAGTCCGCTGAGGCGCTGGACGAGCTGTCGCGCGTGCGGGCCCTCCTCGACCCGCTCGTGCCGCTCGTCGAGTTCCGGCACCGCTCGTGGCTGGAGGAGGGCGAGCGCGCGGGCACGCTCGCGTTTCTCGAGCGGGAGGGGCTCGCGTACGTGTCGGTGGACGCGCCGCGGACGCGCGCGTCGAACGTGCTCCCGCCGGTGGCAGCGGCGACGCACCGGGTCGCGTACGTCCGCTTCCACGGCCGCAACGTGAAGACGTGGAACATCCGCGGCGGGAAGTCCTCCGACCGCTTCGACTGGCTGTACGCGGAGGAGGAGCTCTCGGAGTGGGTGCCGGAGCTGGAGCGCCTCGCGGGCGAGGCGGACGAGGTCTACGCCATGTTCAACAACAACCGCGACGACTTCGCTCCGCGGAGCGCGCAGCTGCTCCGCGGCCTGCTCGACGAGGCGGGGATCCCGTCCGCAGGCGGCATCGAGCCTCCGCCGCGTGAGCCGACGCTGTTCTGACCCGCTAGGGAGGGTTGTCCACAGCCGCCCGCGCCCGCGAGTGCGACAAGAGTGCGCCGATCTCCCCACAGGGAACCGTCCGCAACCGACAGTCCACCGCCCGGGCACCGCACGACTCCGTGCTCAGCGCCCTCCCCCGGTGTCAGACACCGACTTCCTGCGACAAGAGTGCGACTTTCGTTCCACAGGCCGGGCGCTAGAGTCGCCCCTCGATGCGCGTGCTCTCCGTCACCCACGGCCCGAACGTCCCCGGCGGCGTCTTCGAGGAGAGCGTCGAGGCCGCGGGGCACCGGCTCGAGCGCTGGGAGGTCCCGCTCGGAGGGCGGCCGCAGCCGCCCTCGGCGTACGACGCCGTGATGGTCTTCGGCGGCTCGATGCACCCGGATCAGGACGAGGACTTCCACTGGCTCGCGGGCGAGGCGGAGTTCCTGGTCGCGGCGCTCGAGCACGAGGTGCCGACGCTCGGCGTGTGCCTCGGCGCGCAGATGCTCGCGCGCGCGGCCGGCGCCTGGGTCGGGCCGGCGCCCGAGCCCGAGATCGGCTGGCTGGAGATCGAGCTGACGCCCGAGGGTCGAGCCGACCCCGTCGTCGGCACGCTCCCACCGACGACGCACGCGCTCCAGTGGCACCACTACACCTACGCCGTCCCGGAAGGAGGAACCGAGCTCGCGCGGAGCGCGCGCTGCACGCAGGCGTTCCGCCTCGGCGCGCACGCGTGGGGGCTCCAGTTCCACGCGGAGGCGACCTTGCCGATGCTGCGCACCTGGATCGCCGAGGAGGAGGCCGAGCTGCCGATGGCGCCCGAGGACTTCCTCACCGAGGGGGAGCAGCGGATGCAGGCGTGGAACGAGCACGGCCGCCGGCTCTGCGGCGCCTTCCTCGACACCGCCGCCGGCGTGGGACGCTAGGCCACGTCGACCTCGGCCGACCTCGTCACGAGCTCGACGACCTCCTTCGCCGCTGCCGCGTACGGGAGGAAGACCTCGTCCGCCCCGGCCTCCCGCAGCCGCTCCGCGTCCGCGACCCGGTGCGCGGCGACGGCGCGCCGGCCCCGGTACCCGTGTTGGTCGAGCGCCGTCAGCAGGGCGAGATTCGCGTCCACGCGCCGCATCGTGCTCACAACCCACCCGGACTCGGGGAGCGGGAGGACGCCCGCAAGCTCGGGGTCCTCTGCGTCACCGTAGAACACGTCGATCCCGCCCTCGGCGAAGCGCGACAGCGCAATCGGGTCGTAGTCGACGCCGAGTACGCGCACGCCGCGCTCGTGGAGCCCCGTCGCGATCCCGTCGCCGAACCGGCCGAGCCCGAAGACGACCACCTCCGGCACCGCCTCCAGCTCGAGCTCAGGGAGGTCTCGCAGCTCGTGACGCTCGAGCGGCTCCAGGAACGGGGCCAGCCTGCGCGCGAGGGCCTCGGAGCTCAGGATCAGGTACGAGGACACCGCGATGGTCAGGAGCGCGACGACCGTCATGAGCGTGGCCGTCTCCTCGTCGATGTGCCCGACGGAGAGCCCTAGGGCCGCCAGGATCAGCGAGAACTCGCTGATCTGCGCGAGCGTCAGCCCAGTCTCGATCGAGACGCGGCTCCGGTACCGCTGCACGACGAGCAGGAAGGCCACGACGGCCGGCTTGACGAGTAGGACGAACGCCGAGAGCACGAGGGCGACCGGCAGCTCGTCGAGCGCCTCGTCAGGCTCGAGCCGCGAGCCGAGCTCGATGAAGAAGAACAGGAGCAAGACGTCGCGCACGGTCACGAGCCGGGACGCGATCGCGTCCCGGTACGGCGTCGAGGCGAGCGAGACGCCGGCGAGGAACGCACCCACCTCCGTCCCCAACCCGGAGACCTCGCCCGCGGCAGCCAGGGCGATCGCCCAGGCGATCGCGAACAGGAGGAGCAGGTCGGACTCGTGCGCGAGCGCGTGCACGAGGGGCGTGAGCACCCAACGGGAGAGGATCACCAGAACGGCCAGGAACGCGAGACTCCCGAAGGTCACGGTCACAAGCGCCTCGCCGAGGGTCTCGCCCTCCTCGCCCGCGGTCGTCACGCCGATGAGCACGAGGACGACGATCAGGTCCTGCACGATGAGGATCCCAACGGCCAGGCGACCGTGCAGCTCGTCGATCTCCTTCCGGTCGGAGAGGAGCTTGACGACGACGATCGTGCTCGAGAAGGCCAGCCCGATCCCGACGTAGAGCGCAGCCGCCGGCGACAGCCCGAGCGCAAGCGCGAGGCCCGCCCCGCCGGCCGTGATCACGGCCACCTGCACGCAGCCGACGACGAGCGCCACCGCGCCGAGCGAGCGCACCACGTGCAGGTCGAGGCGCAGACCGACGACGAAGAGGAGGATCGCAACACCGAGGGCGGCCGGGAGCTCGAGCGCGTCGCCCGGCTGGACGATGCCGAGCGCGCTCGGGCCGACGAGCACGCCGACCACGACGAACGCCACGATCAGCGGCTGCCGGAGCTTCACGGCGACCAGCCCGGCGATCGACGAGACGAGGAGGATGACCGCAACGTCCTTGAAGGCGTCGTCGGCGACAGCGGCGACGATCACCACGCGCGCCTCACGACGCCGAGCCCGCTTCCACGGGCAGCGCCGGGTCGCGCGACCACTCGTGCCAGGAGCCGACGTAGTTCCGCGCCTCGTACCCGGCGGCGCGGAGCACCTCGGCGGCGATCCCGGAGCGGCTCCCGCTGTGGCAGTAGGCGACGACCTCCGTTCCCTCGGGCAGGGCGACGAGGTCGCGGACCTCGTCCGCCGACTCGCAGACCAGCAGCCCCTCCAGCGGGAGGTTCCGGGCGCCCGGGATGTGGCCGTGCCGCGGGTCGCACGGCGCGCGCGCCTTGCCCGCGTACTCGTGCGGCGAGCGCACGTCGAGGAGCGTGAGGCCGTCCTCGTCCAGACGCGCGCGCAGCTCGGCGAGCGTCACGTCCACTGCGAGAGGAGCTCCAGCAGGACGGCGTCGAAGCGCTCGGGCTGCTCGAGGCCGAGGAGGTGGCCTGCACTCTCGAAGACCTCGAGCGAGCCGAGGAGCGCAGTCTCCGCGAGCCCGCGCGCCTCCTCCACGGGGACGATCTCGTCGGCGTCGCCGACACAGACGAGCAGCGGCCCTCCGAACGACGCGACGACGCCGGTGAGGTCGGGCCGGTCGCGCATCGCCTCCTGCGCAACGGCGAGGTCCTCCGCGTCGACCTCCGTCTCGAGCTCCGCCCAGACGCCCTCGGTGCGCAGGCGCGAGATCACCTCGTCGCGGAACGCGCGCCGCTCGGGCGCGTCGGCGGCGGCCCGCGAGCCGACGAGGACCAGGCCCGGGACGCGCTCAGACGCCTTCCGCGCGAGTGCGAGCGCGAGGTAGCCGCCCATCGACGCGCCGACCGCGACGAAGAGGCCGTCCACCTCGGAGAGCAGCTGCCCCGCCCAGCCGTCGATCGACGGCCCGCGCCCGTACAGCCTGGGCGCGACCGGCTCGTGCCCGGCTTCGCGCAGTGTCGCCACCTGCCGGTCCCACATCCGCTCGTCCGGCGGCCACGCGTGCAGGAGGACGACCTTCACGCGCGCGCGATCCGCTCGGCACCCTCGAGCTCGGGAGCGTCCGACCAGCCGTGCTCCGCGCCCTCGATCCGCATCGCGGCCGCGAGCTCCGCGAGCAGCTCGCGCGCGGGCGCGTGATCTGCGGGCGACGAGGCGGTGACCGCGATCCGGCGCACGGCCTCGGGATCGGCGCCTGTCAGCCGCGAGACGACGCGTGGGTTCGCCGCCAGCCCGACGACGTCGCCGGGCGGCAGCGGGCCGTAGAACTCGGGCACGGAGAGGTACTCGTCGACGATGCGGCCGTGCTCGAAGAGGATCATGCGCACGAGCTCCTCCCGCTCGACGCCGAGCAGCGCCACGACCGAGCCCATGCGGTCGGAGAGCTCCTTCGCGAGCCGCCGCAGCATGTCCGGGTTGCGGTCGCAGACGTCGTCGTAGACCGCGGTCCAGCCGTGCCGCGGCGGCGCGACGATCGAGCCGCGCGAGCCGCCGGGAAGCCGCGGGACGAACTGGCGCACGGCCTCGACGACGCCGCTCACGTCGTCCGTCTGGACGTGGATCGAGCCGAACGAAGACGCCTCCTGCCGCCCGAGCCGCTCCTCGAGCGCAACGACGCGCCCAGCCATGATCACGACCTCTTCCTTCAGCCCCCAGCGCGCGTAGAGCGAGCGCGCGACGGTGTTGGCGGCGACGACCTCGAGGTCGAGCTGCTCGATCCCCTCCTCGCGGAACGCGGCCAGCACCTCGCGCATGAGCTCGGTGCCGACGCCGCTGCGGCGCTCGCCCTGGCGCACGAAGAGGTCGGTGAGCGTGCCGAAGCCGGGCGCGCGGCGGCGCGTAAGCGCGAAGCCAACGGGCGTCCCGTCGTCGTCGAGAGCGAGGAACGCGATCTCGCCCGCGAGGATCTCGCGGATCTCGGCGAGCTCCTTCTCGAGGTCGTGCGGCCCCTCGTGAGTCGGCGGCGGGACCTCGTGGTCGAACTCCTTCCAGAGCTCGGCAACCGCGTCGTAGTCGGCAGGGGTCGCACGGCGGACCTTCATCCGGCAAGCCTCGCGCCCATGAGCAGGAACTGCGCGGACAGGTTCTGGAACGGCGTGAAGCGCGCGCCCATCACACGTACCTCCTTCGTCGTCAGCGGCCGGCCGTCAGCGTAGAACGACGAGACGGCCTTGCGCACGCCGAGGTCGCCGGCGGGCCACGCGTGCGGCCGGGCGAGGTGGCGCGCGAGGAACCAGTCGGCCGTCCACTCGCCGAGCCCGGGGAGCGCGGTGAGCGCGGCGGCCACTTCGTCGTCTGGGAGCGCGGCGAGCGCGTCGAAATCCAGCTCCGAGCGCGCGAGCCCGACCACGTACGCGGCCTTGCTCCGTGAGAAGCCGATCGCGACGAGCTCCTCCGGGGCTGCGGCGGCGATGCGCTCGCGGGTCGGGAAGGCCCACGCGACGCCGTGCTGCGTCCCGAAGCGGCGGACGAGGCGCCCGCGGATCGCGGCAGCCGCGCGCAGTGAGATCTGCTGCGTCGTGATCGCGACGACGAGCGCCTCGAACGGGCTCGGGTTGAGCGTGGGCCGGAAGCCGCGGAGCCGCTCGACGATCGGGCCGAGCGCGGTCTCCCGCGCGGCCCAGGCGTGGAACGGCTCGAGGTCGAACGGCAGGCCGAGCAGCGCCGAGATCTCCGCGACGGCCCCCGGGGAACCGGGCTCGATCCGCACGCCGCCCGGCACCGGGCCCACACGCACCTCGACGCCGCCGACGACACGGTGGAGGCCACCCTCGTGCCACACGGTCGCCCCGTCCGTCCCCCACTCGCGGAAGCGCGTGAGCGAGAGCTCGAAGTCGTAGGGCTGTGGGATCTCGACGAGCACGCGTCAGAGCGCGCGGGCGATGTCGCGCAGGTCGGAGAACGGCTCGAAGGGGACACCTCGTGAGGTGAGGTAGCGGGCGAGCCCGTCTCTCGCGAAGACGCGGTCGGCGAGCTCCGCCACGCAGCGGTCCGAGTAGCCGTCCCCCGCGTACACGAAGCCGTCGAAGCCGGCGACGTCGGCGCGCTTGCACTGCTGCCCGCACACCGCGCAGGCGGCGCCGTCGCGGAAGACCGCTCTCCAGCCGCCGGGCCCCGGGTCGAGGCGGTTCGCGACGACCTCCAACTCGATCCCCTCCCGCTCGAGGATCGGCTCGATCAGCTCGTGGAAGCCGCTGGAGACGATCAGCGGCTCGTGCCGGCGGGCGAGCTCGGTGAAGCCCGCGCGGAGGCGGACGTGCTCGCGCATCCAGGCCACGACCTCCGGAAGCGGCGCGCGGACGGTCTCGAACTCCAGCGCGATGACCTCGTTCAGCGTCAGCTCGCGCCCCAGCCGGCTCTCCGCCGCGTCGTAGATCCGCTCGTCGCCGAACTCGAGCAGAACGAGGTGGAGGCCGTCGACCTCCGTCACGGTCCCGTCCCAGTCGAGGACGAGCTTCACGCGGCGACGGTGTGCTCGAGAGTGCCGATCTCGGCCGACTCGATCTCGACGCGCCCCGGCTCGACCTCGACCTCGCCGAGCGCCGGGCCGGCCAGCAGGTCACCCGGGAAGAGACGCGTGCGCTCGGCGGCGAGGTCGCGCGCCGCCTCCCAGTCGAAGCCGTCGCGCGCTCGGAGGAGCTCCGAGCTGCCGGCGCGCACGACGACGTCGCCCTCGACGGCGTCGGTGACCACCGCCGGCCCGAGGCCGAGCGCGAAGTCGCGGTCCTTCGGCGGCCTCCTGCTCGGGTCGCGCCACTCGGCGAGGAGCGTGAAGCCGCCGATCGCGCCGCCGGCGCCGACGACCGCGGCCACCCGCGGCCGCAGCCGCAGAGCACTTTGTGGCTCTGAGCCACGAAGTGGGCTCACGCTCGCGCCCGGATGCACGATCGCGCCCGGATGCACGATCGCGGCCGGATTGGCGAACGCGAACGCCGGCTCGACCAAGTTACGAGTTGTAACTTGCTCCTCGAACACCCGCACGGCGGGCGGGTGCAGCACCGGCGCGAGGAAGCGCACGCCGGCGAGGGGGAAGACCGCGTGCTCGCGCGCCGAGCCGCCGCCGGTGAAGTACGACTGGAGCGTCTGCGCGGCGAGCTGGACGACCCGGTCGCCGTCGACGCGGCCCGGCCACCCGCGCTCCAGCGGGTGGTCGACCGGGTGGAACATGCAGAGCCTCATCGCGTCACGGCTCCGTGTGCACCACCACGTCGGCCACGCCCGGGACGGCGGCGCGCACTCGTTCCTCGATCGCGCTGGCCCGTGCGTGCGCGTCCGCGAGCGACTCGTCGCCCGCGAGCGCGAGTGTCAGGTACGCGACGATGCCCTCGTCCGTCCGCACGAAGCGAAGCGCGCGCGGCGCGGCGCCCGTCTCCTCGACCACGGCGCGCTCGACCGCAGCCGCATCCAGCTCGACCTCGCTCGCGCTCGCGGTCTCGGTGAGCGGCTCGAGGTGCGTCACGACCTCCCCCACCTCCGGCACGGCGGCGCAGATCGCGCGCTCGACCTGCTCTGCGAGCTCGTGCGCGTCCGCGAGCGGGAGATCGCCGGGGAGCTTCAGATGGAGCGAGACCTCGAGCCGCCCGTCCACGTCCAGCACGGCGAGGTTGTGGAGCTCGCGCACGTGTGGGATGCCGAGCGCCGCCGCGAGAGCGCGCTCGCGGATCCCCGCGTGGTCGCGCGGCTCGACGTGAACGACGACGTCGAGACCGGGGAGCCGCGCGCGCAGCGCCTCCTCCACCCGGTCCGCGGCGGCGTGGCCCTGGCCGACCGCGGCCTCCGGCGCGATCGCGATGTCCACGTCCACGAAGTGCGCGCCGCCCGACTCCCGCACGCGCAGGCGTCGGAGCTCCACCGGCGGGTCGAGCTCGGCGATCGCGGCCCGAGCGGTCGCCTCCGCGTCCGTCGACGCGCGGTCCATGAGCACGTCCACGTTCCGGAGCATGAGCCGGGCGGCCGCCGCGACGACGAGCCCGGCGACGAACAGCGCAGCGATCGCGTCCCCCTCCGGGAAGCCGGTGCTGGCCGCGACGAGCCCGGCCAGGACGGCGAGCGTCCCCGCGAGGTCGCTGCCGAAGTGCAGCGCGTTCGCGAGCAGCGCGTCGCTTCGGTACCGGCGGCCCGTGCGGAGCGAGACGACGGTGCGAGAGGCGTCGATCGCGATCACGAGCGCGACGGCCGCGAACGTCCACAGAGTCGGCTCCACCTCGAACTCGACGGCGCCGGCGAGCCGCGCGACGGCGGCTGCCGCAATAGCGAGGCTCACGAGGATCAGGAAGCCCGACTCCGCCAGCGCGGCGAGGTTCTGCGCCTTTCCGTGCCCGAACGGGTGGCCGGGGTCGGCCGGCTTCACGGCGACGGAGACGGCGAAGAACGTGAGCAGCGCGGCCGCGAGGTCGGTTCCCGAGTGCGCCGCCTCCGCCAGCAGCCCGAGGCTGCCGCTCGCGATCCCGGCGGTCAGCTTGATCGCGATCAGCAGGCACGCGGCCCCGACCGAGACGAGCGCGGTGCGCCGCTGCGGCGACATGCGCGGAAGGCTAGGCGCTCACCCGGTGACGGCGTAGAGCGCCCACGTGTCCGGGACTCCCTTGAGCTCGTGCTCGCCGCGGTCCTCGAAGGCGATCCCGGAGCCGGCGACGAGATCGCGAACCGTGCGCGTCACGAGCACCTCACCGGGCGCGGCGAGGTCGCAGATGCGCGCACCGATGTGCACCGCGAGCCCGGCGAGCCCCTCCGGGCGGCGGATCACCTCCCCGGCGTGCAGCCCGCAACGGACGTCGACGGCTCCGCGCCGAGCCCCGTCACCGATGCGCAGCGCGCACCGGATCGCCCGCGCCGGCCCGTCGAACGTCGCCAGGGCGCCGTCACCCGTGTGCCGCTCGAGCGTCCCCTCGTGCAGGCGAATCGCATCCTCGGCCACGCGCTCCACGTGACCCAGAGCGGCGCGCCAGCTCTCGTCGCCGGCCTCGCTCGCATGCTGCGTGGAGCCGACGATGTCGACGAAGAGCACGGTCGCGAGAACGCGGTCGGCTGCGGCGACGTCGGTCCGGACGCCCGTGACCCGCTCCTCGATCAGCCCACGGATGTCGAGATCGAAGCTCAACACGTGGTCGGCGCTGTCCAGCTCGACGAGCGTCGCCCCGGGGATGCTCTCGGCGAGATAGCGTCCGTGGCCGATCCGCACGAGGGCGTTGTCGCGGCTGTGGATCACGAGCGTGGGAACCCGGATCAGCGGGAGGAAGCCCCGCACGTCGAGGTCGAGCGTGGCCTGCATCCTCGCTCGCGCGACGCCCGGCGGCGCGGAGTAGCGCTCGAGGCGCCCCCACCACTCACGCAGGCCCGGCCGGTCGACGAGCGACGGCCCGACGATGGCGAGGTCGGTGCCCGTTCCCCACTGCTCCTCCAGCGCGCGGAGCAACGGCTCGTGGACTTCTTCCGGCACCCCGAACGGGTAGTCGTCGGCACGGGCGAAGCGCGCCCAGGCGTTGATCAGCACGAGCGACGCCACGCGGTCGGGATAGGCGGCCGCGGTCATCATCGCCATCAGAGCCGCCTGGCCTTGGGCGACGAACGTCGCTTGCCGCGACCCCGCGGCGTCCATGACGGCAACGGCGTCGTCCATCCACGACTCGAGCGCCGCGCTCGCGGACGTGACCCCGCCCGACATCCCGACGCCGCGCATGTCGAACAGGAGCACGCGTGCGAAGCGCCCGAGGCCCTCGACGAACTCCCTCAGCTCCGGGAGCTCGGTGATCTCCTCGAGATGGCTCGCGAAGTCGAACGCGAGCACGATGTCGTGCGCGCCCTCGCCGATGACCCGGTACGCGATGTCGGCGTCGCCCGAGCGGACGTACTGCGTGCGCGCGAGCGCCATGGACGGCATTCTGCGCGCACAGGGGACGCGCGCGCTCCAGCACTCTACGCTTCGGCACATGCGGAGCTGCCCGAGTTGCGGGCGTGAGAACGCCGAGGACGCGCGCTTCTGCTCGCAGTGCGCGACACCGCTCGCGGCCGAGGTCGGCGCGCCGGCGCGCGAGGAGCGCAAGGTCGTCACCTGCCTGTTCTGCGACCTCGTCGGCTTCACCGCCCGCGCCGAGTCGCTCGACCCGGAGGACGTCCGTCGGCTCCTGCAGCCGTATTACGCGCGCGTCCGCGGCGAGCTCGAACGGTTCGGCGGCACCGTGGAGAAGTTCATCGGGGACGCGGTGATGGCCGTCTTCGGCGCCCCGGTCGCGCACGAGGACGATCCCGAGCGGGCCGTACGGGCCGCGCTCGCGATCCGCGAGGCTCTCACGGAGGAGGGCGAGCTCGAGGTCCGCATCGGGATCACGACGGGGGAGGCGCTGGTCGCGCTCGACGCGAGGCCGGAGGCGGGCGAGGGAATGGCCTCGGGCGACGTCGTGAACACCGCGGCCCGCCTCCAGTCGGCGGCGCCGGCGAACGGCATCCTCGTCGACGAGACCACCTACCGGGCAACCGAGCGCGCAATCGAGTACGACGATGCGCCGGCAGCCGACGCGAAGGGGAAGGCCGAGCCCGTCGCCGTCCGGGAAGCGCTACGCGCGCGCTCGCGCGTCGCAGTCGAGCGCGTGGGAGGCGCTGCACTCGTCGGCCGCGAGCAGGAGCTCACCCTGCTCCGCGAGACCTTCGCCCGCGTCGTGCGCGAGCGCGGCCCGCAGCTCGTCACGCTCGTCGGCGTGCCGGGAATCGGGAAGAGCCGGCTCGTGTACGAGCTCTTCCAGACGATCGAGGCGGGCGCCTACGGTCTCGTCTTCTGGCGGCACGGCCGCTCGCTTCCGTACGGGGACGGCGTGACCTTCTGGGCGCTCGGCGAGATCGTCAAGGCCCATGCGGGGATCCTCGAGTCCGACGGTGCCGAGCAGGCGGTCGAGAAGCTCCACCAGTGCGTCCGGCAGTTCGTCGCGGACCCACCGGACGCGGTGTGGATCGAGCGGCGGCTGCGACCGCTCGCCGGTGTGGAGGAGGTCGACGAGCCGTCCGACGACCGCCGCGGCGAGGCGTTCGCCGCCTGGCGCCGGTTCCTCGAGGCGATCGCGGACGAGCGCCCGCTCGTCCTCGTCCTCGAGGACCTGCACTGGGCCGACGACGCGCTCCTCGACTTCGTCGACTACCTCGTCGACTGGGCGAGCGGCGTGCCGCTGCTCGTGCTCGCCACCGCGCGCCCGGAGCTCCTGACGCGACGGACCGGTTGGGGTGGCGGCAAGGTCAACTCCTCGACCATCCTCCTGTCGCCGCTCTCCGAGGGGGAGACGGCGGCCCTGGTCCACGAGCTGCTCGGACAGGTTGCGATCGACGCCGACCTCCAGGCGCGCCTCCTCGAGCACGCCGGTGGCAACCCGCTGTACGCGGAGGAGTTCACGAGGATGCTCCTCGAGCGACCCAGGGAGACGGTCGTGCCGGAGAGCGTGCAGGGCATGATCGCCGCGCGGCTGGACACGCTCCCGCCGGCCGAGAAGCAGCTGCTCCAGGACGCAGCGGTGACCGGCCGGGCCTTCTGGCTGGGAGCGCTCGGCGGCGAGCGGCGGACGCTCGAGGAGCAGCTCCACTCGCTGTCGCGGAAGGAGTTCGTGACGCGGCAACGGCAGAGCTCGGTCGCGGGAGAGGACGAGTACACGTTCCGTCACGCGCTCGTCCGCGAGGTCGCCTACGAGCAGATCCCGCGCGCCGAGCGAGTGCGCAAGCATCGAGCGGCGGCGGAATGGATCGAGTCGCTCGGTCGAGCGGACGACCACGCGGAGATGGTCGCCCACCACTACGCCTCCGCTCTCGAGTACGCGCGGGCCGCGGGTCTGGAGGACCCGCACCTGGCCGAGCGCGGGCGGACCGCGTTCCGCGAGGCGGGGGATCGCGCCTTCGCGCTCAACTCGTTCGCCCCGGCCGCGCGCTACTACGCACTGGCGCTCGAGCTCTGGCCGCGCGAGGATCCCGTACTCCCGGAGCTTCTCCTCGGTCTCGCGCGCGCTCGGCACGTGAGCGGCCACGAGCACCGGGAGCGGTCGCTCGAGGAGGCGCGCGAGGCCTTGCTGGCAGCCGGACGCATCGAGTACGCGGCCGAGGTGGACACGCTCCTGGCCGAGGTCTGGTGGTACCGGGGAGACCGCGAGCGCTGTGACGCTCTCCTCGAGCACGCGGCGGCGTCGGTCGCCGAGCTTCCGGCGTCGACGGCCAAGGCGCACGTGCTCGGCCAGCTCTCGCGCTACCGGATGCTGGCCGCCGAGTACGACGAGGCGATCACGGTCGGCGAGGAGGCGCTCGCGATGGCCGAGGAGCTCGGGCTCGACGAGCTCCGCGCCACTGCGCTGGTGAACGTCGGCAGCTCTCGAGTCTCGCTCGGCGACGATCGCGGTCTCGCCGAGCTGGGGCGCGCCGTCGAGGTCGCACTCGCGATGCGCTCTCCCGTTGCCGCGCGGGCCCTCAACAACCTCGGCGCGGCCAGCTCGAGTCTCGGCGACTTCCGGCGCGCCGGCGAGTTCCACGGCGAGGCCGCCCGCATCAGCGAGGAGCTCGGAGCGCTTCCCCTGGCGCGGTGGGCCCGTGCCCAGCTGGCAGGCAACCTGCTCTGGTCGGGCGACTGGGACGAGGGCCTCCGGCTGGCCGAGGCCAGCCTCGCCGAGAGCGGGAGCGACGACCTGACCCCCACCGTCAACATCCGCCGCAACCGCGTGCGTGTCCTCCTCGCCCGCGACGACGTCGACGGCGCACTCGAGGACATGCAGGAGGTGCTCGACGACGTGCGCCGGATGAAGGACTCGCAGTTCGTGGTGCCGGCTCTCGCCATGGCCACCCGCGTGCACGTCGAGCTCGAACAGGACCACGAAGCGCGCGTGCTCGCCGACGAGCTCCTTCGGCAGACGGACAAGACCGGCGAGTGGCGGATCGTCGACTTCGCCTTCGTCGCCGACCGCCTCGGCCACGCCGACGACCTTCGCCGACTGCTCGAGCGGCTTCCCGAGACGCGGCTGAGCGCGGCGAACCTCGCCCTCGTCTCGGGCGAGCACGAGCGGGCCGCCGAGCTCTTCCAGGAGGCCGGCATGCGCGTCGCGGCGGCCGACGCTCGTCGCCTCGCTGCCCGACGGCTCGCGGAGGAGGGTCGCCGCGAGGAAGCCGAGGAGCAGCTCGCTCAGGCCCTCGCGTTCTACCGCGCGGCGGGCGCGACCCGCTACGTCCGCGAGTGCGAGGAGCTGCTCGGCGACCTCGGGCTAGAGGTTCCCGCGTAGCGCCTGCTCGCGCTCGATCGCCTCGAACAGCGACTTGAAGTTGCCGATCCCGAAGCCGCGCGAGCCGTGGCGCTCGATCACCTCGAAGAAGAGCGTCGGCCGGTCCTGCACGATCTTCGTGAAGAGCTGGAGCAGGTACCCCTCCTCGTCGCGGTCGGCGAGGATGCCCATCGAGCGCAGGTCGTCCCAGTCCTGGTCGATCTCGCCGACGCGCTCCTGGACGACGTCGTAGTACGTGTCGGGCGTGTGGATGAAGAGGACGCCGTGCTCCCGCAGCGCCGCGACCGTCTTCACGATGTCCTCGGTCTGCATGGCGACGTGCTGCACGCCGGGGCCGCCGTGGAACTCGAGGTACTCCTCGATCTGGCTCTTGCGCTTGCCCTCGGCCGGCTCGTTGATCGGGAACTTGATCTTCCCCTCGCCGTCCGTCATCACCTTCGACATGAGCGCGGAGTACTCCGTGGAGATGTCCTCGTCGGTGAAGTGCGTGAGCTCGGTGAAGCCGAGCACGCGCTCGTAGAAGCCGACCCACTCGTTCATGCGGCCGAGCTCGACGTTGCCGACGACGTGGTCGATCGCGATCAGCCCCATCCCCGGACCGGGGCCGCCGCCGTTCTCCGACACCGGCTGGTAGCCGGGGAGGTACGCGCCCGAGTACTCCTTCCGGTTCACGAAGGTGTGGATGTTGTCGCCGTAGGTCGCGATCGCGGCCAGCTCGACGCGGCCGTGCTCGTCCTCGACCCAGTGCGGCTCGGCGACGCCGCGCGCGCCGCGCTGCACCGCCTGGCGATACGCGTTCGTCGCATCGGGGACGGCGAGCGCGACGTCGCGCACGCTGTCGCCCTTCTGCGCCGCCCACCTGCAGATGTCGCTGTCGGCGCGGAGCCCGCTCGTGAGGACGAAGCGGATGTCACCCTGCTCGAGCACGTAGCTGGCGCGGTCGCGGACGCCGGTCTCCGGGCCCGCGTAGGCCGTGCGCGTGAAGCCGTACGCGTGCTCGTAGAAGTACGCGGCCTGCTTCGCGTTCCCGACCCAGATCTCGATGTGGTCCCACCCGTCGATCGGCATGAAGTCGTGTTCGCTCATGCGGCTGATTCTAGGCGGCTTGGGGAGGAGCCGCCCTCCTGCGCACGACGAGGATCCCGAGCGCGATGAGGACGCCGCCCGCGACCTGGAGCGCCGACAGCGACTCGGAGAGCAGGATCACGGCGAGCACGGCGGCCACGAACGGCTGCAGGTTCGCCGCCAGGGTCGCGCGGTTCGCGCCGATGCGGTGGATCGACCGGAACCAGAGCACGTTGGTGAGCACGAGCGGGCCGATGGTCGCGAACACGAGCAGCGCCCACAGCTCCCAGCC
Source organism: Actinomycetota bacterium (assembly GCA_004366385.1). Classification (GTDB taxonomy): domain Bacteria; phylum Actinomycetota; class Thermoleophilia; order Gaiellales; family Gaiellaceae; genus GMQP-bins7. The sequence continues at coordinate 37,211 of ML178785.1, read as the reverse complement.
CACGTCCCAGTCGGGCTCCGCCGGCCGGGAGGCGGCCCAGGCGAGGGCGAGGGCCACCCAGGCGCCGGGGATCACGACCGCGCTGATCCGCGACGGCGAGTAGGTCGCCATGAGCGGCCCCACGACGACCGAGTACGCCGCCCACGTCGCCCCCGTCGCGAGCCCGAGGAGGATCCCGAGGTAGCTCCCCGAGACCTCGCCGCCCGAGCCGAGCGCGACGAGCGCGACGCCGGCGAACGAGATGGCGGCCGCCACGAGGAAGCGGCCGGACGGCCGCTCGGTCCCGAGCGCGAGCCCGAAGAGCGCCGCGAAGATCGGGATCGCGCCCAGCAGCAGCCCGATGGTGGACGCGGTGGTCGCGTCGAGCGCGAAGACGAACGAGAGCTGGTTCAGGAACAGGCACGCCGCCGCGAGCGCGACGACCGGGAGGTGCCGGCGCGCGATCCTCAGCGTCCGCTCCGCGAAGAGCGTGAGCCCGACGAAGATCGCCGCCGCGAGCCCGTAGCGCACGCTCGCGTACTGGAGCGGCTCGAAGCCGTGCGTGAGGATGTACTTCGTCACGCTGAGGTTGAGCGCCCAGAGCAGGATCGTCGCGAGCAGCATCAGCTCGACGGTCGACACGCGGCGCACAGGCGGACGCTATCCCGCCGGCGCGGTGGGCATCGGGCTCGGGAGTACCGTCGTAGCCGTGTCGTCGTGGCACCGGTACGAGCCGCTCGCAGGCATCGGCGCCGTCGTCCTCTGGGTCGTCGCCACCTTCCTGCTCGAGAAGGACGACCGGCCGGAGGGGAAGGACACGGGAGCGTTCGTCAGCTGGGTCGAGGAGAACGACACCGCGATCCTCGCGGGCGGGATCCTCTTCGGTTTCGGCGTGCTCCTGTTCGTCTGGATGCTCGGCAGCCTCCGGTCGACGCTCACCGAGGCCGAGGGTGGTACGGGGCGGCTCGCCGCGATCGCGTTCGGGAGCGGCATCGCCACCTCGGTGTGCCTGATGGCGATCTACCTCCCGCACGCGCAGGCCGCCTTCGACCACGCGAACATCTCGGACACGTCCGTGGACGCGCTCGTCCACGTCGGCGACGCCTTCTTCGCGGGCGTGGAGCTGTTCGCGATCCCGCTGCTCGTCGCGACCGGGCTCGCGACCAGGCGCCACGGGCCGCTGCCGCACTGGTTCGCCTGGTTCTGCCTCGTCCTCGCGTTGATCCTCGCGATCCCGCCGATCGGCTGGCTCGGCGTCTGCCTCGGACTGCCGGTGTGGACGCTGATCGTCTCGGTGCTGCTCTTCCGGCACGCGACCCACGAACAGCCGGCCGACTCGGGCGCGTAGCGCGCCGATAGGCTCTCGCGTGCATGGCCGAGCCCACCCGTGAGGACGTCGACGCGCTCGTCGGGCCCGCGACGCCGCACTTCGCGTACCAGATCCGCGCCCGCGTCCGCGAGCTCGTCGAGGACCTCCCGGACGACCACCCGGTGCGCCGCTACGGGGAGGAGCAGATCGAGCGCCTGGACCGGCTCGGGCACGCGTCGTCGTTCGCCGCGGACGGCACGCACGAGCCCCGCTCGCGGATCGGCTGGGACACGATCCCCTCGTCGGCGCCCGTCTCCGGCACGAACGAATGAGCTTCGACGGCGCCTCCGTCCTCGTGACGGGCGGGTCGCGCGGGATCGGGAAGGCGATCGCGCTCCGCTTCGCGCAGCTCGGCGCCGCACGCGTCGCGATCGGCTACATGCGCGGTGACACGGCCGCGGAGGAGACCGCGGAGGAGCTGCGAGCACTCGGCGCCGAGCCGACCCTCGTCCGCGGGAACGTCGCGGGAGAGCGCGTCGCGCAGGAGGTCGCCACGCTCGGCCCGCTGAACGTCCTGATCCACGCGGCCGCGACGGGCGTGATCCGCCCAGCGCTCGAGACGGAGGACAAGCACTGGGACTGGACGCTCTCGGCGAACGCGCGCGCGCTCCTCTCGCTCACGCGGGCGGCGGCGCCCTCCATGCCGCCGGGCTCCTCGATCCTCGGCATCTCCAGCCTCGGCTCCACCCGCGTCCTCGACGACTACGCGCTCGTCGGCGCGTCGAAGGCCGCGCTCGAGGCGCTCGTCCGCTACCTCGCGGTCGAGCTCGCGCCGCGCGGGATCCGCGTGAACGCCGTCTCCGCCGGGGTGGTCGAGACCGGCGCGCTCGAGCACTTCCCGCACAAGGAGGCGATGCTCCAGATGGGCCGCAGCAACCCGGTTGGCCGGCTCGTGACGCCCGAGGACGTCGCCGCCTGCGTCACCTTCCTCTGCTCGCCCGAGGCCGAGATGATCCGCGGGCAGACGATCGTGATCGACGGCGGCTGGTCGCTGCTCACCGCGCTGCCTACCTAGCCCGAGCGGCCCGGGACGAGCCGCAGCACCGTCGCCTTCGCGAGCATCGTCGCGAGGGCCGGGTTCTCCTGGAGCCGCCGCAGCGAGTACTCGTACCAGCGGTCACCGTAGGGCACGTACACGCGCAGGCGATGGCCCTGCTCCACGAGCTCGGACGCGCGCCCCTCGCGTACGCCGAGCAGCATCTGGAGCTCGTACTCGCTCGGATCGCGGCCGGCCACGCGCGCGAGCGCCCGCTCGAGGAGCCACTCGTCGTGCGTCGCGACGGCGACGTAGCACCCGGCCTCGAGGAGCGCCTCGTGCACGCGCACGAAGCTCTCCCGGATCTCATCGCGCTTCTGGAACGCGATCTCGGGCGGCTCCACGTAGATCCCCTTGCAGAGCCGGACGTTCGGCCGCAACACGGCGAGCGCGTCGACGTCCGCGAGCGTCCGCCGCAGCGCCGACTGCAGCACGACGCCGACGTTGTCGCGCCCGACCTCACGGAGCTCGCGGTAGAGCCGCAGCGTGTCGTCGACGAACGGCGAGGCCTCCATGTCGATGCGGACGAAGATCCCGCGCGCGGCCGCGTCGGCGACGAGGGTCGCGAGGAGCGAGCGGCAGAGGTCGAGCTCGATCTCGAGCCCGAGCGCCGTGAGCTTCACGGACACGTTGGCGTCGAGCCGGTCGGCGGCGATCGCGTCGAGGACGGCGTGGTACTCGAGTGCGACCGCCTCGGCCTCGGAGGGCACGCGCACCTCCTCGCCGAGTACGTCCACGGTCGCGAGCTTCCCGGCCGCGTTCAGCGCCGCCACGGCGCGCCGCGCGTCCGCCAGCGCCGGGCCGGCGATGTACGGGGACGAGAGCCGCTGCACGATCCCGCGCGGGACCGCCGGCAGCGACCGCACGACGGCTCGGTCGAGGAGCTCCACGCGCCGATTCTCCCGGACGAGCCGCGCGCCGCCGTCCGTAGTCGCCCGCGGCGTCAGGCCGAGCGCATGAAGCCCTCGCGGGCGGCCGAGACGAGCGCGACCGCCTCCGGGAAGAGCACGCGCATCGCGTCGCGGAGCGCGATCGCCTGCGCGTCGGAGGAGCCCTCGACCTGCACCTGGCTGAGGGCCGCCGCGGTCAGCTGGACGGCTGTGTTCAGCGTGAGCGTGGCGTACTGCTCGCGCTGCGCGTCCTGCACCGACTCGGCCTGCTTCTCCGCAAACTCGCGCAGCGCGCCGAGGAGGTCCTCCGGGTCGCCCCCGCCGAACGGGAAGAAGCCGCCGCCTCCGCTCTCCATGCCGGGATTGTAGGGGCCGGGCCCGGCCCGCCCGCGCCGGTCACGTCAGCTCGACCCGGTACCCCGCCTCGAGCTCGCGCTGCAGCTCGGCCACGGCATCCTGCGCAGACTTCAGCGCGGCCGCGAACGGCGAGCCGCCGGTGGGATCGAGCTCACGCTCGAGCCGGCGCGTCGCCGCGCCGATCTCGTCGAGCAGCGCCGGCGTCGCGAGCCGGGGCGGCTCGCCGACGACGTCGCGCAGCGCACGCGCCGCCTCCTCCGCGAGCTCGATTCCCTCGGGCGCCTCGGCGAGCCGCAGCCGCTCCAGGCTCGAGATCAGTGTGTCGAGGTCTCCGCCTCCGGCCGCATCCGCGGCCACCTCGCAGAGCGCGGCGATCGAGACGGCCTCGCGCAGCTCCACGCGGGACTCGACCGCCGACCCGTCCTCGCGCACCGCGAGCCAGCTCCGAAACCCGTCCGCGCCGTCGAACGAGCAGAGGTAGACGCGCGCCCCGGGCTGCGGCTCGGTCGCGATCACGCCCGAGACGACGTCGCCGCCCTCCCCGGCAGCCTCCGCGGCGAGCCCGGCGGCGCGCTCGATGTCGTCTGCCAACGCCACGCCGCCACAATAGGCCGATGTCGGCGCGCACCGCGCACGCGCGAGACCTCTTCGCCCCGCTCGGCCCCACGTACGACCGCGTCGGCGCCGCGCTCTCGCTCGGCCAGGACCCACGCTGGCGCCGCTTCCTCGTCTCGCGACTCCCCCGAGACGGCGGACACGTGCTCGACGTCGCCGCCGGGACGGGCCTCGTCTCGGCGGAGCTCCTGCGCCGCGGCTTCCGCGTGACCGCGCTCGACCAGAGCCCGGAGATGCTCGCGGTCGCCCGCGCCCGGCTCGGTGGCCGCGCGGAGGTCGTCGAGGCCTCCGCCGAGTCGCTCCCGTTCGAGGACGCGCACTTCGACCACCTCACGGTCACGTACCTCTTCCGCTACGTCGACGATCCCGGCGCGACCCTGGCCGAGCTCGCGCGCGTCGTCCGCCCCGGTGGCCTGGTCGCCTCGCTCGAGTTCGGCGTCCCGGGCGGGCTCGCGCGGCCGCTCTGGGATCTCTACGTCGGCGTCGGCCTCCCGCTCGCCGGCCGCGTGCTCGGGCGGGGCTGGGATGAGGTCGGCTCGTTCCTCGGCGGCTCGATCCGCGACTTCTGGGAGCGCTACCCGCTCGAGCGGCAGCTCGCGCTCTGGCGCGACGCCGGGGTGGACGGGATCGAGGTGCGGCGCCTGAGCCTCGGCGGGGGCGTCGTCCTCTGGGGCCTGAGGACGTGAGCCGCACCAGCAGCGAGAGCCGCCCGGACGACTTTGTGGCTCTGAGCCACAAAGTAGGGTCGGCCGACGCCGAGACGCCGGCGCGGCCGGCGTTCTACGCGCTCGCGCCCGGCGGCTGGCGCGACTACGTGACGCTGCTCCACCCCCCCTACACCGCCTGGCACCTCTCCTACGTCGTGATCGGCGGCTGCCTGGCGCCCGTGGTCGCGTGGGGACGGCTGGGAGCGGCGGTCGCCGCGTTCGCGCTCGCGGTCGGGATCGGCGCACACGCGCTCGACGAGCTCAGCGGCCGTCCGCTGCGCACGGCGATCCCCGACCGCATGCTCGTCGCCCTCGCCGCCGCCTCGATCGCCGCCGCCTGCGCGATCGGGCTCGCGGGCGCGGCGCTGTTCGAGCCGTGGCTCGCGCTCCTCGTCCCGATCGGCCTCTTCCTCGTCGTCGCCTACAACCTCGAGCTCGCCGGCGGACGCTTCCACAGCGACCTCTGGTTCGGGCTCGCGTGGGGCGGGTTCCCGGTGCTCTGCGGGTACGTGGCGGTCGCCGGGGAGATCGGCGTCGCGGCCGTCCTCGCGGCGGCGTTCGCAGTCGTCCTCTCCCTCGCGCAGCGGACGCTCTCGAACCACGTGCGTCACCTCCGCCGTCGCGTGACGGCCGTGGACGGCGAGCTCGAGCTCGCGGACGGGACGCGCGAGCCGCTCGACGCGCAGCGCCTGATCGACACCGAGGAGCGGGCGCTGCGGCTCCTCGCCCTCGCCACCGTGCTCCTCGCCGCGGCCCTCGTCGCCGCCCGCCTCTAGAGTGGTCGCGTGCCGCTGATCGGCTGGATCCTGCTCGCGGCCCTCGTCGCCTCGCTCGTCCTCGCCGGCGTCCTCGTGCTCCTGCTCCGCCGCTCGCGGGCGCGCGCGGCCCGGACCGACCAGCTGATCGCCGAGGCTCGCCGGGCAGTGCGCAGCGCGGCCGAGGAGGAGACCGCGAAGCAGATCGAGCTGCTGCGCGTCGCGATCTCCCGCGCGCACGCCGACGCCATGTCGGCGTACACCGCCGAGGAGCGGCGCATCTCGGATCAGCGCCGCGGTGAGCTGGCCGTGCGCGAGCGCGAGCTCTCCGACCGGCTCGCGGAGATGGTGGCAGCGGTCGAGCGCCGCGCCGAGGAGCGTCTGCGCGCGTGGGAGTCCGACCTCGAGCGCGCCCAGCGGGCGCTCGAGGACGAGGTCACGACGCTCGAGCAGCGGCAGCGGCAGCAGATCGCGTCGGTCGAGGCGCGGATCGAGGCCGAGGCCGAGGAGCTCGGGACGACCGCCGACCAGCAGCGCGCGGCGGCGATCCGGCTCCGCGACGAGCTGGAGCGGACCGCGAAGGAGGCGCTCACGCAGGCGCTCGACGAGCTCCAGTCCCAGACCGACGACCGCCGGCGCGCGATCGACGAGGTGATGGAGCGCCTGCGGCAGCACGAGCACGCCGTCGCCGAGCACGTCGACCGGGCGGAGAGCGAGGCGCGCCAGCGGATCGAGAGCGCCTTCGCGGAGCTCGAGCGCAGGCAGGTGGCGGAGCTCGAACGCGAGACCGCCCGGGAGGTCGAGCGCCTGAGCGCGGCTGGCGCCCTCGAGTTCGAGAACCGCATGAAGGCGATCCGCGAGGAGGCCGCGAAGCGGCTCCGCGAGGAGCTCGACCGCACGAGCGAGGCGTTCCTGCGCCGCGCGGACGGCCTGATCGCGGATCAGCTCCAGCAGGCTGCCGACGCCGCGTCGCAGCGGCTCGACGACCGGATCGTGGAGCTCGCGCGCCGGATCGAGGCGTCCCGCTCGTCCGCGGGCGTCTGACCTCCTCCGCCAACTATCTCGCGCAGGGAACGTCTCTAGGACACCGAATCCCACGCCATGGCCGAGACGACCGAAGCTCCCCTGTGGAACGAGAACGAGCCCGCGAAGGTGGAGAGCTGGCGCCTGCACGTGCTGATCGAGGCCGGCTACCCCGTGCACCTGGCCGAGCGGATCGCCGGTAGCGAGGTCGACCTCCACGACGCGGTCGAGCTCGTGACGCGCGGCTGCGACCCCACCACGGCGGCCGAGATCCTGCTGTAAGCGCCGATACGCTCCGGCCGTGAAGGTGGAGCACGTGCTGCACGGCGACCGGAAGGTGTTCAGTGTCTCCGCCTTCAACCGCGGCGTCTCCGTGTGGCTCCGGAAGCTGCCGTCGGTCTGGGTCGAGGGAGAGGTCACCGAGCTCAGGCGCAACCCGGCCTGGGCGACGGTGTTCCTCACGCTCAAGGACCCGAAGACCGGGGCGACGCTGAGCGTCACGATCCCGAGGACGACCTACGATCGGCTCGAGCTGGGTCTCGCGGAGGGCGAGACCGTGCACACCGCGGGACGGGCGGAGCTATACGAGCTGAAGGGCGAGCTCGCGCTGCGCGCGACGACGATCGAGCGCGTCGGCGTGGGCGGGCACCTCGCGGCGATCGAGGAGCGCAAACGGAAGCTCGCGGCGGAGGGGCTCTTCGCGGCCGAGCGCAAGCGGCGGCTGCCGGCGGTGCCGCGCGCGGTCGGCATCGTCACCGGAGCGGACGCGGCGGCGCGCGGCGATCTCGTGACGACGCTCGGCCGACGCTTCCCTGGGACCGCGGTCGTCGTCTGCGAGACGCGCGTCCAGGGCAAGGGCGCAGACGAGGCGATCGTGGCCGCGCTGCGCGCGGTCGCGACCCACCCGGAAGTCGACGTGGTCGTGCTCGCCCGCGGCGGCGGCAGCTTCGAGGACCTGCTCCCGTTCAGCTCCGAGAGCGTCGTTCGCGCCGTGGCGGCCTCGCCGGTGCCAGTGGTCTCCGCGGTCGGGCACGAGCAGGACACGCCCCTCTGCGACCTCGCGGCAGACGCGCGCGCCGCGACCCCGACCGCCGCGGCGTCGCTCGTCGTCCCGGACGCGACAGAGCTGCGCGCAGCTCTCGATGCCACCCGCCGCCGCCTCCGCCAGTCTCTCCGCTCGGCGCTCGAGCGCGACACGACCCGTCTCGCGCGGCTCGGCGACAGGCTCCACCGGGCGCCGAGGCTCCTGCTCGAGCGGCGCCGCGCGAGCCTCGACCACACGGGCGCGCGGTTGCAGGCGCTCTCGCCGCACGGGACGCTCGCGCGCGGCTACGCGATCGTGCGCGCCGGCGGCGAGGCGCTGCGCGAAGCCGCGGCCGTCGCGCCCGGAGACGCCCTCGAGATCCAGCTCGCGTCGGGCGAGCTCGGCGCCCGCGTCGAGGAGGTGCGGCAATGAGCGAGGAGGCGTCGTTCGAGACCCTGCAGCGCGAGCTGGAGGAGATCGTTACGCGGCTCGAGCGGGGAGACGTGGCGGTCGACGACGCGATCGCGCTCTTCCGGCGCGGCGAGGAGCTGTACCGGGCGTGCGTCGCGAGGCTCGAGGCAGCCGAGCTGCGAATCGAGGAGCTGTCGCCCGCCGACCCGACCACGTGACAGAACGGGTGCCATTCGTGTATGAATCGGCCCATGGCCAAGCCGACTCCTGACCTTCTGCGCAAGGTCTCGCTCTTCGCCGGCCTCGACGACCGCCAGCTCGAGAGCCTCGCCGAGGAGTTCAACGAGCGCCGGTTCAACCCCGGCGACCCGATCGCGCTCGAGGGCGAGGGCGGGCTCATGTTCTTCGTCGTGGAGAGCGGCGAGGCGAGCGTCGAGGTGCAGGGCCAGGAGGTGGGCCGCCTCGGCCCCGGCAACTCGTTCGGCGAGATCGCGCTGATCGACCGCCGCCCGCGCACGGCGAGCGTGAAGGCGCTCACCGAGCTGCGCACGTACGGGCTCCCCGTGTTCGTCTTCCGCCCGTTCGTGGAAGCGCGGCCCGAGGTCGCGTGGAAGCTGCTCGAGGCGATGGCGGACCGCCTCGAGGCCGCCGAGAGCCGCTAGACCCGGGCGCCGCGGTCCGCGAAGGCGAGGCAAGCCTCGCCCCTACGACGCCGGAGGTCTGTCGCCCTGCGGCCGTGCTCGTAGGTCGTGGTAGGGGCCGGGCGTGCCCGACCCTCCACCCGCGGCGAGCGCCCGCCCGAGCTCCACCAGATCCGCTCGCGCCCGCGCCGGATCGCCCGAGAGCGCGACCGTCTCGGCGCCCTCGATCTCGACCTCCACGCGGCCTCCGAAGACGACGCAGCGGACGCCCGCCTCGCGCGCCCGCCGCGCGACCTCGAACGGCGCCTTCCCCTCGAGCGTCGTCGCGTCCACCGCGCCCTCGCCCGTGACGACCAGGTCGCAGCCGACGAGCGCTTCGTCGAAACCGATCAAATCGAGCACGGTCGCCGCTCCCGGCACGAGGTCGGCGCCGAGCGACGCGAGAGCTGCGCCGAGCCCGCCTGCAGCGCCGGAGCCGGGCAGCTCGGCGAACGGCCGCAGCTCCGTCATCGAGCGCAGATTTCGCTCCAACGTACGAACGTCGTCCGGCGAGGCGCCCTTCTGCGGACCGAACAGCCTCGCGGCATCGGGGAGACGCGTGCCGACGTCGTAGAGGGCGGTGGTCGTGTCGGGCAGCGCCTTGACGACCTGCAACAGGCCGGCGCCGCCGTCCACGGTCGCCGTACCTCCCAGTCCGACGAGCAGCCACTTCGGCGCACTCTCGATCGCTTCCACGATGAGCTGCCCGAGGCCGCGACTGCTCGCCCGCAGCGGGTCTCGCTCGTCGACGGCGAGCAGCGGAAGGCCGATCGCGCTTGCCGCCTCGACGACCGCGCAGACGTCCGGCACCACGAGCCACCGCCCCTCGACCCGCCGCCCGAGCGGATCGGCCACCTGCGCGCTCCGCCACTCCCCTCCGAGCGCCCTGAACACCACCTCGGCCGTCCCCTCCCCGCCGTCCGCGACCGGTAGCTCGTCCCCGCCGCCGAAGCCCTCCGCGAGCGCCGCCGCGGCCTCGGCCGCGGTCAGGACGCCCTTGAGGCTAGCGGGAGAGAGAAGCGGCCTCACGGGCCGACTCGGGCTCGAGGTCCTCCATCAGCTCGTGCACCCCGTCGACGTCGCGCGGCTCATCGTCGTCGCTCATGCGCCGCAGCACCGCGACCGAGATCCCCTCGCGCGCGAGCGCGATCAGCCCGAGCCCGACGCCGCACAGCATCTCGAGCGCCTGGAGGACGAGGCCGAACGCGAAGCCGGTCGCGTACGGGACGCCGTAGTTGCGGAGCGGGAGCGCAACCGCCGCCTGCACGAGCCCGACGTTCCCGGGCCAGAGCGGGACGATCGTCGCGATGTTCATGAGGACGAGCACGAGGCCGGCGGCCGGCAGCGGCGCGTCGATCCCGAACGCCTGCATGGTCACGAACACCGCGAGCAGCTGCATCAGCCAGCCGAGGCACTGGAGGAGCACCGCGGCCGCCAGCGGGAGCGGCTCCTTCAGCACGGTCAGCCCCTGCCGGGCCATGCTCAGCAGGTGCCGGACGGAGCTCACCCCGTCGCGCATCACGGGCCGATGGCCGCGCTTCGCGCTCATCCAGGCGACGGTGAAGAGCGCGAGGCCGACCGCGGCGACGATCAGCAGCGCGACGATTGCCCAGTGCGGGACCTCCGCCGTCAGCAGCACCCAGACGACGAGGATGGTCGCCGGGACGAGGTCGAAGAGCCGGTGCGCGAAGACGCTCCCCACGAGCGCCGCGCTCGTCCCCGGCGGCGCGTCGGGAAGGTGGCGGCGGAGCACGGCGACGCGCGCGAGCTCGCCGAGCCGCCCGGGGACGACCGCGTTCGCGAAGAGGCCGACGCCGAACGCAGAGAGGACGTGGACGAGCTGCGGCTGGTGCTCCTGCGGAAGCGCCTGCCCGAGCGTCATCCGCCACGAGAGCGCGCGGAACAGCGTCGAGACGACGTTCAGCCCCAGCGCCAGCGCGATCCAGCTCCAGGTGACGATGTGGAACGCGTCCCAGACCGCGCCCCAGTCGGGGCCGCGCCACCAGAGGACGGTGAGCGCGACCAGGACGAGCGCCACGAGGACGCCCGCCTGCACCCAGATGCTGCCCCACGCGCGCCCCAACAGCTTCATGCCGCGCGCGCCTCTCCGCCCGCCCGGGCCCGGTCGGTCACCTGCTCGTAGACCTCCTCGAGCCTTCGCGCGATCCGGGGCCACGAGTAGCGCTCGATCGCGAGCGCGCGCGCCGCCTCCCCGAGCGCGACACGCCGCGGCTCGTCGTCCACGAGCGCGGAGACGGCGTCCGCGAGCGCGCCCTTGTCGTCCGGCGGCACGGCCACGGAGGCCGACTCGTCGAGCACCTCCCGGTACCCGGGGATGTCGGAGGCGACCGCCGGCAGCGCGCAGGCGAAGGCGCGGGTCAGCACCATCCCGAAGCTCTCCTGCCCGAGCGACGGCGCGACGAGGGCCTTCGAGCGCAGCAACGTCTCCGTCAGCTCCTCCTGGCTCAGGAAGCCGACGACGTCGATGCCCTCGTCCGACACCCCGAGGCGTGCGAGGAGCAACCGGACCGCGAGCGGGTCGGCGCCCGCCACGGTCAGGCGCAGCCCCGTCCGGCGCCGGAGCTCGGGCCAGGCGCGCAGGAGCACCTGGAGACCCTTTCGCGGCTCCTGCCGCCCGGCGAACACGATCCGGTGCTCGCGGTCGCCCGCAGGCGCCTCCTCGGGAACGAGAACCCCGTTCGGGAGCACCTCGTACTCGCCGGGAAGCCAGCGGTTCTGTGACTCGCGCGCCCGCTCCGACACGGCGATCCGGTGGTCGATGCGGTCGATCAGGAACCCCCAGATCGGGCCGCCATAGCGCATCCAGCCGAGGTCGCCGGATGCGTGAAACGTGGCGACGAGCGGCGTCCTCGCCATCACGAGCGTCGCCGTGCAGATGGCCGGCGTCATCGGCTCGTGCAGATGGAGGACGTCGAAGCGCTCGCGCTCGAGCGCGCGGTGGATGCGGAAGTACGTGCGCGGCGAGAGGACGATGTTCGGGAGCGAGCCGTTCGCCGGGACGATGACCGAGCGTCCCACGGGGATCACGTTCGGCGGCGGGTCTCCGTGGCGTCCGACGCGGGGGTGCAGCGCGCGCGTGAACTGCCCGGGCGGGTCGTTGCCCATGACCAGCCGTACCTCATGTCCCAGCTCCTCGAGGGCAGCGGCCTGCGACTCCGCGTGCTCGACGACCGCGCCCCAGAACGACCAGGAGAACGGGACGACGATCCCGATCTTCACCAGACGCAGCCTAACGACAGGCGGCTAGGGTGCGGGAGTGAGGCTCGACGGCATCCACCACGTCACGTGCATCACGGCGGACGCGCCGGGCAACGTCGACTTCTACACGCGCATCCTCGGGCTGCGGCTCGTGAAGAAGACGGTGAACCAGGACGACCCGACCGTCTACCACCTCTTCTACGCGGACGAGGACGGGAGCCCGGGCGGCGACATCACGTTCTTCGAGTACCCGGGGATCCCGCGCGGGCGGGCGGGCGACGGGATGATCCACACCGTCGAGTGGCGCGTGGGCTCGGCCGAGTCGCTCGACTTCTGGGAGCGGCGGCTCACGGACGAGGGTGTCGCCGTGGAGCGGGGCGACGGCGACGTCGTGTTCGAGGATCCCGAGGGGCTGCGGCACCGGCTCGTCGTGACGGCCGCCGAGGACGAGCCGCTCATGGCCGAGCATCCCGAGATTCCCGCCGAGCACGCGCTCCAGGGCTTCGACGCCGTGCGCGCGTACACGCGCGCCCCGGAGGTCTCGCGGCCCGTGCTCCAGGAGATCCTCGGCTTCACGGCGGCCGGCGACGGCGTCTGGGAGGCGCGCGGCGACACGCGCGGCGGCGTCTACGCGTACGACGAGTCGCCGGAGGAACGCGGCCTCGGCGGCGCCGGCACCGTGCACCACGTCGCCTGGTCGTCGACGATGGAGGAGCACGGCGCGTGGCATGCGCGCGTCGCGGCCGCCGGCCTGCGCCCCTCCCCGATCATCGACCGCTTCTGGTTCCGCTCGATCTACTTCCGCGAGCCGAGCGGCGTGCTGTTCGAGATTGCGACGCTCGGCCCCGGCTTCGGCATCGACGAGGACCCGGAGCACCTGGGCGAGAAGCTGATCCTCCCGCCCGCGTTCGAGCACATCCGTGCACAGATCGAGCCGGTTCTGACACCGTTGCCGGACCCGCGGGCCGCCGCACGCTCGTAGGCCGCGCGCGGTTCCAGCACCCGAGAGCGCTGCACCTTCCGCACGGGCGCGTTTCCGGGGTCGGCACACCGGGAATGGCGACGGCATGGGCCCGCGCGAGAGACCGCTGCCTCCGGACGTCGTCGAGCGCCGGGTCTCAGCCGAGGACGAGACCGTGATCGTCTCGGACGGGCCGCCGGAGGAGCCGCGGCGGCGCTTTCCTCCGGACCTGGATCGGGACTTCGGGATCGCCGTCGGCGTGCTCCTGCTCATGCTTCTGATCGCCGCAGGGGTGTACTGGTTCGTGATCCGCGAGGACGAGCAGACGGTGCCGGACGTCGTCGGGCTGCAGCTCACCGAGGCCGAGGCCCGGCTCGCCGAGGAGGATCTCGAGAGCGACGTCGAGCGAACCTTCACCGCCGATGCCGCCGTGGACGAGGTCGTCGACCAGTCGCCGGCGGCGGGTGAGGAGGCTCCGGAAGACGGTGTCGTCACTCTCACCGTCTCGGACGGCCCGCAGCGCGTCGTCCTCGTGCGCGTCGTCGGGATGGACGTCGACGACGCGACGGAGATGCTCGAGGCGGAGGGGCTCGAGGTCGAGACGCGGGATGTCGCCTCGGACGCAGAGCGGGGAACGGTCGTTCGCCAGAGGCCGGCAGCAGGACAGGAGGTCGACCGCACAGTGGTCACCGTCGTCCTCGACGTGGCCGCGCGGCCTGCGCCGGAGACCGTGGACGTGCCCGGTCTCGTCGGCATGACCTCCGGTGACGCGCGGGAAGCGCTCGAGGATCTCGGGCTCAGACACACACAGCGTCCCGAGTCCTCCCAGGAGCCGCAGGGGACCGTGATCGCGCAGAACCCGGGGGCAGGAACCGAGGTCGAGCTGAACACGGTCGTCACGCTCACGATCTCCACAGGACCACCGGGCTAGAGCTACGTCGCCCGAGATGTCTCGCCCTACTCGTGGTGCCCGTGCGTGCCGTGCGCGAGCGCGTGGCCCTTCCCGCGGCCGATCAGCGCGCGGTTGACGAGGAACGTCGGCCCCCACGCGACGGCGAGCGCGATCGCGAGCGGGCCCCAGAAGAGCAGGTCGCCGAGCCCTGCGTCCATCGCGCCCGGCCACAGGAGCAGGATCGCGTTGTCGGTGATCTCCATCGTCGTGATCGAGAGCGTGTCGGCCGCGAGCGCGATCCCGAGCGCGGCGCGCACCGCGGTGCCCGCACGGAAGAGCGGAATCAAGGTGAGCAGGTAGCCGAAGAAGAACGCGAGCGCGACGGCGAGCGCGATCGAGGCCGCGTCGCCCCAGCCCCACCACGTCGCGAGCACCAGCCCGAGCACCTCGCCGATCCCGCAGCCGGTGAGGCAGTGGTTCGTCGCCTTCACCGCCAGGCGGTTGACACTCACCGGCCCAACACTAGACTCGCGCGAACGTGAGAGACGAAGGTCTCGCCGAGCTCCACACCCACCTCGGAGGCTCCGTCGCCTCCGACATCCTCTGGAGCCTCGCGCACGAGCAGGGGATCGCGCTGCCGGTGAAGGACTACTGGGCGTTCGACGCGCTCGTCACGGTCTCGGACCCGAAGGGCGTCGAGAGCCTGGACGCGCTCGACGCCATCTACCACTGGACCGAGCTCATCCAGTCCTCCCCGCTCGCCGTCGAGCGCTCGGTGCACGCGGCGATCGGCGGCGCGTACCGCTCGCAGGGGATCACGACGCTCGAGCTCCGCTTCAACCCGATGAAACGGAACCGCGGCGGCGAGCGCGACCTCGACCACATCATCCTGGCCGCTATCCGCGGGCTCGACCGTGCCAGCCTCGAGTACCCGCAGGTGCGCGCGAGCCTGATCCTGATGATGGACCGCACGTTCGACCGGCGGCTGAACGAGATCATCGTGGAGAAGGCGATCCGCTGGTCGAGCCGCGGGATCGTCGGCGTCGACATCGCCGGGCCGCGGCCGGGTGGCGGGCGCTACGACTACACGCAGCTCGTGCCGCTGATCGAGACCGCGCGCGAGGCGGGTCTCGGCGTGACGATCCACGTCGGCGAGGAGGGCGGCGACATGGGCCGCGAGGAGATTGCCGAGGTCGTCGAGCACCTCCGGCCCGAGCGGATCGGCCACGGCATCCTCGCCGCCGGCGACCCGGAGCTGATGCGCGCCCTCGCAGAGCTCGGCACGGTCCTCGAGATCTGCCCGACCTCGAACCTGCTCACGAAGGCGCTCCCGCACGAGGACGCCGTGCGCGAGACGTTCCGCCGCTTCGTCGAGCACGGCGTCGCGTTCACGATCGCCACGGACGGGCCGGAGATGATGCGGACGCACCTCCGGGACGAGCTCGACCTCCTGCAGCGGATCGGCGCCCTGGACGAGGACGAGCTGCGCGAGGCGAACGCGCGCGGCCACGCGGCCGCGTTCCGGCGGCGCACCGCCGTCGCCGCGTAGATGCGGCACGCGGTCCTCGGAGCCGGCGGCGTCGGCGGGCTGCTCGGTGCGGCGCTCGCGCGCGACGGGCACGACGTCGTGCTCCTGCTCCGGCCGGAGTCGCACGCGCGCTTCGACGGCCGGCTTCGCGTGGAGAGCGAGGTGCTCGGCGACTTCGAGGTGGAGGTGCCCGCGGCCACCGTGCTGGGCGATGCAGTCGACGTGATCTGGGTCACGCCGAAGGCGACCCAGCTCGAGGCCGCGCTCGCGCTCGTTCCGCCGGAGCGCATCGGCGAGGCGATGTTGGTGCCGCTGCTGAACGGGATCGAGCACGTCGCGCTGCTGCGCGCGAGGTTCGGCGACGACGCCGTGCTCCCGGGCGTCGTCTACGTGGAGTCCGAGCGCGTCGACGTCGGCCGGATCGCCCAGCGGAGCGCGTTCGCACACGTCGAGCTCGCGCCGCACGCACGAGCCGAGCCGATTCGCGCGGAGCTCGAGCACGCGGGCCTCTCGTGCGCGGTCGGCGCGAGCGAGGCGGCGATCCTGTGGCGCAAGCTCGCAACCCTCGGGCCGGTGGCGCTCACGACGACCGCGCTCCAGGCCCCGCTCTCCGCGGTCATGAGCGACCCCGTCTGGCGACGGCGCATCGAGTCGTGCATGCGCGAGGTCGCCGCAATCGCGGCCGCGGAGGGAGTCGAGTTCGACGTCGACCGCGCGCTCGCCGCGTGCGAGGCGGCCGGCGATCTTCGCAGCTCGATGCAGAAGGATCGCGCCGCAGGGCTCCCGCTCGAGCTCGACGCGATCGGCGGCGGCGTCCTCCGAGCCGCCGAGCGCCACGGGATCGCCGCCCCGGCGACGCAGGAGCTCGTCGAGCTGATCGCGCACGACACCGGATGACCGCGACCCGACGAGTCGCCACGCGATCCTGAACCGACTTTGTGGCTCTGAGCCACAACGTGTCTCTCGCCCGCCCGCGACGTGGTCGGGACATCTCCGGCTCGGTGCGATCCGACAGATGCAGCTTGTGGCTCTGAGCCACAAGGTCGCGCGCGCCGCTCTAGGACGTCGCGCGCGCAGCCGTGGGCTCGGTGACCGCTGCCGCCAGGTCGCGCAGCAGCTCACGCACCTCGCCCGGGCCCAGGACGTGGACGTGGTCGCGGGCGCCGCCGCCCGCCCGGGTGCTCGGAAGCAGCCCGCCCACGTGCCCCGCGATCGAGCCTGACGGCAGCGCGTCCAGCAGGTCGTGGTCGGTGCGGTCGTCGCCGAGGCCGATCACGAAGTGTGTGGGCTCCTTCCCGTCCGGGAAGACGTGCCGCACGTACACGCCCTTGTCGACGCCGCGCGCGCGCACCTCGATCACGCGGTGGCCCTGGAGGATCTCGGCCGGCGCGCCGGCGAGATGCTGGCCGAGGTCGTTGAGGAGCTCCCGGGCGCGCCACGAGCCGTACTCGGGCTCCGCCTCGCGGTAGTGCCAGGCGACGCTGCACGACTTCCGCTCGACGTGGGCGCCGGGCACGTCGGCCGCCACCCGCCGCAGCATCCGCTCGATCGGCCGCATCCAGGTGAGGTCGAGGTCGAGGAGCGTCTGCCACTCGCCGCCCGGCTCGCGCGCGAGGTAGCCGTGCTCGGCGCAGAGGTGGATCGGGAGCGCCCCGAGCCACTGCTCGAGGTTCCGGCGGCGGCGGCCGGAGACGATGTGCACGTCCGTGTCGGGAAGCGCGGCGAGCTGCCGCAGGAGCGCGCGGATCTCGCGCGTCGGGATTGCGAGGTCGGGATGCGGCTCGAGCTCGCGGAGCGTCCCGTCGTAGTCGAGCAGGATCGAGCGGGAACGGGCGCGCGCGAACCGCCGCAGCAGCCGCTCCCTGACCTCGCCCTCGACCTCGGGCGGAGGCTTGCGGCGGCGGTCGCGGCGCGAGAACCTGCCGAGCCGCGTCAGAAACCCGTCTGCCCAGCGCTTCGAGTCGAGCGCCTCCACGCGTTTCGCCATCGTCTCCAGCCGCCGGCGCCGCTCGCTGACGTCCAGCTCGAGAGCCGCTTCCAGCCGCTCGACCACGCCGTCCGCGTTCCACGGGTTCACGAGCATCGCGCCGGGGAGCACCTGCGCCGACCCGGCGAGCTCGGAGAGGAGGAGCGACCCGCGCCAGCGGCTCGGCGGCCCGGGCGCCGCCTGGCAGAGCACGAACTCCTGCGCGACGAGGTTCATCCCGTCGCGGAGCGGCGTGACCATCATCACGTCCGCCCGCCGGTACAGCGCGACGAGCCCCTGCTTCGAGATATCGCGGTGCAGGTACTCGACCGGAGTCTGGCCCGGCTGCCCGAAGCGCCCGTTGATCCTCGCGATGAGGAGCTCGATCTCGTCGCGCTGCTGCACGTACTCCGGGCTCTCGAGTCGCGAGGGGACGAGCACCTGGAGCATCGTCACCGTCTGCGCCTTCGCCGGGTCGCGCTCGAGCAGCCGCTCGAAGGCGAGCAGCTTCTGCGGGATCCCCTTCGTGTAGTCGAGCCGCTCGACGCCGAGCACGAGCTTGCGGCCCGCGTACTGCTCCTCGAGCTGCGTCACGAGCCGCGCGGTCTCCGGGTCCGCGAGCACCTCGTGAAACCCCGCGGTGTCGATCCCGATCGGGTCGACGCCGATGCCGACCCGGCGCCCGTCGACCTCGATCGCGTCCGGCTGCGAGTCGAGGCCGAGGATGCGCAGGCACGACGAGCGGAAGTGCCGCGCGTAGTCGCCGACGTGGAAGCTCACGTAGTCGGCTCCGAGGAGGCCGCGCAGCACCTCCTCGCGAGCGGGCAGGAGCCGGTACACCTCGGAGGACGGGAACGGCGTGTGCAGGAAGAAGCCGATCGAGAGGTTCGGCGCTCGGCGGCGCAGCATCGCGGGCACGAGCATGAGGTGGAAGTCGTGCACCCACACGCGCGAGTCCGGCCCCGAGTGCTCGAGGATCGCGTCCGCGAAGCGCTCGTTCACGTTCACGTACCGCTGCCACGCCTCGGGCGTGATCCGGAGCCGGTCGCCGAAGTAGTGCAGGAGCGGCCAGAGCGTGTCGTTGCAGACGCGGTTGTAGAAGTCCTGCTCCTCGTTCGCGGACAGGAACACGGGGACGAAGTTGCCCTTCGCGAGACGCTTCGTCGCGTCCGCTCTGAGCCGCTCGGGCACCACCGTGCCCGGCCAGCCGATCCAGAGCGCGTCGCCGCGGACGGCCCCGAGCGCCGTCGCGAGCCCCCCGGCCGAGGGGCGCACCTCGATCCGGTCGCGGTCGACCCTGAACCGCACCGGCAGGCGGTTGCTCGCGATGACGAGTGGGTGCTGTCGGGTGCGGCTCGGCAGCATTCCTCCGTTCGGGCTGCGCTCCCTGGTGGATACAACCTACGCTTCGGCGATGCTCCGCGGCTTCGGGATCATCGGGAACTGCTCGTTCAGCGCGCTCGTCAAGGACGGCTCCGTGGAGTGGATGTGCTGGCCGCGGCCCGACTCGAGCTTCGTGTTCGGATCGCTCCTCGACCGGGAGCAGGGCGGCGCGTTCGCGATCGAGGGCGTCGACGCGACCGAGGTGCGCCAGGACTACGTCGAGAACACGAACGTCCTGCGGACGGTCTTCTCCGGCCCGAGCGGCGTGTTCGAGGTGTACGACTTCGCGCCGCGCTTCTTCCTCTACGACCGCTTCTTCAAGCCGCCCATGCTCGTGCGCGTCGTGCGCCCGCTCTCGGGCGAGCCGCGCGCCGTCGTCCGCTGCCGGCCCGTCTACGACTACGGCCTGCTCGAGCCGACGAGCTGGGCCGCGTCGAACCACGTCGAGTACCGCGGCTTTCCCGCGCCGGTGCGGCTGACGACCAACGTGCCGCTCGCGTACGTCGAGGACGAGCGGCCGTTCCTCGTCGAGCGCGACCGCCACCTGGTGCTCACGTGGGGGCAGCCGCTGGAGGCGGGGCTGGAGGAGACGGCCGAGCGCTTCCTCGAGCGCACGCTCGACTACTGGCGCCGGTGGGTGAAGGAGACGCGGATCCCGCGCGACTACCAGGCCGAGGTCATCCGCTCGGCACTCGTCCTCAAGCTGCACCAGTACGAGGACACGGGCGCGCTGCTCGCGGCGACGACGACGAGCCTCCCCGAGCACCCGGGGTCGGGCCGCAACTGGGACTACCGCTACTGCTGGCTCCGCGACGCCTACTTCACGCTCGACGCGCTCGAGCGCCTCGGCCACTCGGACGAGATGGAGCGCTTCCTCGAGTACCTGCGCAACCTCGCGGAGGAGAACGAGGGCGTGCTCCAGCCCGCGTACCGCCTGAACGGCAGCCCGGAAGCGCCGGAGCGCGAGCTCGACCACCTGGAGGGCTTCCGCGGCGAGCAGCCGGTGCGCGTCGGCAACCAGGCGTTTGAGCACGTCCAGAACGACGTCTACGGCGAGATGGTGCTCGCGATCTCTCGCTTGTTTCTGGATCAGCGGTTCGTCGGCTCGGTGCCGCCCCGGACGGCGCTGGACACGGTCGAGGGGCTCGTCTCGCAGATCGACGCGCGGCTCGACGAGCCGGACGCGGGCCCGTGGGAGTTCCGCGAGCGCACGCGCCTGCACACCTTCACGGTGCTGATGCACTGGGCGGGCGCGCGGCGGGCGGTCGAGGTGGCGGAGGCTCTCGGCGCGGAGGAGCTCGCCGAGCGCGCGCGGGACGTCGAGCGGCGGGCGGCGGAGCTGCTGGAGAGGCAGTGCTGGGACGACGAGGTCGGCGCGCTCACGCAGGTCGCCGGCGAGCCGCAGCTCGACGCCGTGAACCTGCTCGCCGTGCACGTGGGCTACTTCGGGGACGACGAGACGCGCGCCGCCTCGCACGTGGACGCGATCCGCGAGGCGCTCGCGGTCGACGGCGGCCACGGGCTGCTCAGGCGCTACGCGACCCGCGACGACTTCGGGCACATGGAGGCGGCGTTCCTCGTCTGCACCTTCTGGCTCGTCGAGGCGCTCGCCATCATCGGCCGCACGGACGAGGCGCGCGAGCTCTTCGAGCACCTGCTCTCCCTCTCGAACGGCCTCGGCCTCTACTCCGAGGACATCCTCCCGGAGACCCTCGAGCAGTCCGGCAACTTCCCGCAGACGTACTCCCACGTCGGGCTCATCAACGCCGCGTTCCGGCTGTCGCGGCGCTGGGACTGAGGGCGGAAGCGCTCCGCTACCCGGGCGTGGCGACCTTGCGCGTGATCGTCACGCTGCGGCCGTCCGTCGTCCGGACGTGGGCCCGGATCGTCGCCCCGCTCCGCACCAGCGAGCGCGGAAGGATGGCGCCGAACGGCGCGCGCGAGCGGGCGGCCACCGGCTTCCCGTTCACGTAGAAGCGTGTCGACGCGATCCACGAGGCGTCCTCGCCGCCGATCCGGGCGCGCACCGACAGGTTCGCCTGCCGGCTCAGGCGCAGCCGGAGCCGCGGGCCCGCGTAGCAGGAGGCTCCGAAGCAGGTGCCGAGGCTCCCGAGCCGCTGCGCCAGCTCGGTACGAATCTCGCGGAACGCGGGGTCGTCGTGGCGGCTCTGCAGCTGGTACGGGTCGGTCCGGAGGTCGTAGAGCTCGCGCCCGCGGAGCTTGTGGTACGCGATGAACACGTACCGCTCCGTGCGGATCGCGATGTACGTGCTCGACTCGAGCAGGAGGTCGCGGCCGTAGTCGGCCAGCGGGTCGCGCACGAGCGGGAGCAGCGAACGGCCGTCGAGGACGCGGCCAGGCGCCGCCTTCGCGAGCTGGAGGATCGTCGGCGCGAGATCGACGTTCGCGGCGAGGTCCTTGACCCGCCGGTTGCGCGGGATCCCGGGGCCGCGGATGACGAGCGGGACCCGAGCCGAGACCTCGTACGGCCAGCCCTTCCCGCGGTCGGGGAGGATGCGGTGCTCGCCGTGCAGGAACCCGTTGTCGGAGGTAAAGACGACGAGCGTGCTCTCGAGCTCGCCGGTCGTCCGCAGCGCGTCGACGACGGCTGCGACGCCCTCGTCCACCGCGAGCAGCGACTCGAGCCGCTGCTGGTAGGCCTCCTGGAGCGCCACGAGCTGGTCGGTCGTCAGCCGCGGGAGGGTGCGCACCGCGCGCGGCTTGTCGGAGACGTCCGCCTCGTCGAACGCAGGCGTCCACGGGACCGGCTCCGTGGAGAACGCGTCACGGTGGCGCGCGGCGGGCGAGGGGGTCAGCCTGACGCCCGGCGCTGGGATGTCGTCTGCGTCGACGGGCAGCCCGCTGTGCGGCGCGAAGTAGGCGAGCCAGAGGAAGAACGGCTCGCTCGACGAGGCGCCCCGCCGGATCGCGTCGACCGCCTTCCTGGTGAAGACGTCCGTCTGGTAGTTGGCCTGGGTCGGCGGGTAGGCGACGATCGCGCCGTTCTCGTTCAGGATGGGGCCGACGTACGAGAGCGTGCCCTCCCCGGGCGCCCGCACGGCCGCGCGCCAGTCGCTCCAGCCCGGCGGCACCTCTGTCCGGTTGTCCGCGCTCCCGTAGCCGTTCAGGTACTTCCCGACGAACGAGGTCTGGTACCCGGCGCGCTGGAGCCAGACGGGCAGCGTGTTCGAATGATCCAGCGCGGTGTACCCGCCGAGCGGCGGCTCGTTGCCGCGCACGCCGTGGTTGTGCGCGTACTGGCCGGTCAGGAACGTCGCCCGCGACGGGCAGCAGAGCGGGTACGACGCGAAGGAGTCGTCGAAGCTCACACCCTGGCGCACGAGCAGGCGCCGGACGTTCGCCAGGTAGCGAAGCGAGTCCGCCGTCTGGTCGTCGGTCTGGATGACCACGATGTTCGGCCTCGGGTCCGCCTGCTGCGTGACCGCCGGCGCAGCCTGCGACCCCGCCGCGAGCACGGTGAGCGCGCACGCCACGGCGGGCAGGAGAACACGTCGGACGACCTGTGATCGAGCTTTCAGGAGACCCCCTTCTCCAGTCGGCGCCGGCCCACCGCCCGTGGGCCGCTTGCCTCGTATGACGTTCGATCGGCCTCCGAGGGTAGCGGCCGCTGCGGACCGGCAGGGTGTCAGAGGTGTCGCCGCTACCGCGCGGGACGGCCGAGATCGGCGCGCCGGCAGCGCGGGCCTGCACACGTGCGGAGGAGCGCGAGCCGTCTCGCGAGCTCGGCCCTGACCCCTCGCACCGCACGGTCCGCGTGTCTGCTCCTGAGCTGGTGCGGGTCGGCCCTCAGGTCGTACAGCTCCTTCGAGCCCTCCTTGTGCACGACGTACAGCCAGCGCTCGGTACGGATCGCGGTGAACGTGCTCGAGGCGAACAGCAGGTCGCGCCCGAGGGTCTTCGTCTGGCCGCGGGCGAGCGGAAGCAGCGAGGCGCCGTCGAGGGGATGGCCGGGCGCGGCTCGCGCGAGGGAGAGGATCGTCGGCGCGAGGTCGACGTTCGAGACGTTCTCGACGATGCGCCGGCCGCGGGGGAGATCCGGCCCGCGCACGACGAGCGGGACGCGGACGGACGGCTCGTACGGCGACCCCTTCCCGCGGTCGGGAGTGAGGCGGTGCTCTCCCAGCAGGTACCCGTTGTCGGAGGTAAAGACGATGACGGTGTTCGCCAGCGC
Source organism: Actinomycetota bacterium (assembly GCA_004366385.1). GTDB lineage: Bacteria > Actinomycetota > Thermoleophilia > Gaiellales > Gaiellaceae > GMQP-bins7. The sequence goes on along the minus strand of ML178785.1, from coordinate 14,224 downwards.
GCCCGTCTCGCGCAGCGCGTCGACGACGGCCGCCACGCCCTCGTCGACCGCGAGCAGCGACTCGAGCCGCTGCTCGTGCGCCTCCCGGATCGCGTCGATCTGGAGGGCGCTCAGGCGCTTGCGGTTCCGCACGTACGGCGGCTTGTCGGACACGTCCCGCTCGTCGAAGGAGGGCGGCGGGAGGAACGGCTCGCCCGCGAACGCGTCCTTGTGCCGTCCCGCAGGCCTGGGGTTGAGCGTCACGCCGGGTGCCTGGATGTCGTCGGCGTCGAGCGGCCGCCCGGCGTGCGGCGCGAAGTGCGCGAGCCAGAGGAAGAACGGCGTGCCGGTCGAGGCGCCGAGCTCGACGGCGTCGACCGCATGCTGCGTGAACACGTCCGTGAGGTAGTTGTGGCGGCTGCGCGGGTACTCGACGAGCACGCCGTTCTCGTTCAGCGTGAAACCGAGGTAGAGGAGGCTGCGCGAGCCCGGCTTGCGCAGCGCAGCGCGCCAGTCGCTCCAGCCCGGCGGGATCACCCGCTTGTCCCCGGACTCGCCGTACCCGTTCAGGTACTTGCCCACGAACGCCGTGTGGTAACCCGCGCGCTGGAGCCAGATCGGGAGCGTGCTCGAGTGGTCGAGGGCGGGGTAGCCGCCGCGGGGCGGCTCGTTCCCGAGGACGCCGTGGTTGTGCGCGTACCGGCCGGTCAGGAAGGTGGCACGCGACGGGCAGCACAGCGGGTACGACGCGAAGGAGTTCTCGAAGCTCACGCCCTCGCGCACGAGCAGCCGGCGGACGTTGGCCAGGTACCGGAGCGAGTCGGCGGTCTGGTCGTCGGTCTGGATGACGACGATGTTCGGCCGCGTGTCCTGCGCCGGCCCGCCGCCGGCGGGCGCGAGCCCGGCCGCGAGCGCCAGCAGCACGCAGGCGGTGGTCAGGAGCGCAGCGCGCCCGGCCCGAGTCGAGGGTGTGGCGCGCAACGTCCGGGTGTTGTATCAGCCTCCTCGGGCCGCGGGAAGGGAGGCGAGCGCGAGGTAGGTCTCGCGCGCGGCGGCGACGCCGAGCGGGAACGTCTCGAGCAGCATCCGCTCGTTCGGGGAGTGCGTGTGGCTGTCCGGGAGCGCGAGCCCCGTCATCACGGTCGGGATGCCTCGACGCGCGAGCGCGGCGAGGATCGGGAGCGTGCCGCCCGCGCGGACGACGAGCGGCCGGCGGCCGAAGACGCGCTCGAAGGCGTCGCGCGCGAGGCGGAGAGCCTCGGTGTCGCGGGGGAGGACGGCCGGCGGCGTGACCTCGACCGCGACGTCCATCGCCGCACCCGCGGGGAGGGCGTCGCGGAGGAGGCGCTCGGCCGCTGCTGCGAGCTCGTGCGCGTCCTGGCCGGGCGCGACCCGGATCGTCACGCCTGCGGACGCGCGCGAGACGAGCGTCGTGTTCCGGAGGCCGGGCTTGCCGCCGAGGATCCCCGTGACGTCGAGCGACGGCTCGACGAAGGCGCGCTCGTAGAACTCCTGGGCCGCGCGCTCGTCGAGCGGGACGGCGCCGACGCGCGCGAGCTCCTCGGCGCCGGGAGGGAGCTCCGCCCAGCCGGCGAGCTCGTCCTCGTCCGGCGGCGTCACGCCCGCGCGCAGCGGCTCAGGCAGACGGCCGCTCTCGGGGAACAGGGCCGTGAGAGCGGTCGCGAGCGCGTGGATCGCGTTCAGCGCGGTGCCGCCGTAGTGGCCGGAGTGCAAGTCGCGATCACCTGTCTTGACGTCGAGATCGAGCGCAACGAGGCCGCGCGTCGCGACCACGAGCTCCGGCGTGTTCCGGCGCTTCATCCAGCCGTCGAGGCAGACGCACGCGTCGGCGGGCCCGTCGTCGGCGTCGAGGAAGCGCGAGATCGCGTTCCCGCCCGTCTCCTCCTCCCCGTCGCAGACGACGCGGAAGGTCACGGGCGCGCCGCCGTCTTCGACGAGGGACTCGATCGCCTTGAGCTGCATCCAGAGCTGGCCCTTGTCGTCGGCGACACCGCGGGCGTACAGCCACTCGCCGCGAGCCTCGGCCGCGAACGGGTCCGACTCCCAGAGCTCGAGCGGGTCCGGCGGCTGCACGTCGTAGTGGCCGTAGACGAGGACGGTCGGCGCGCCGGGCGGCCCCGGGATCTCGCCGACGACGAGTCGGCCGTCCTCGCGCAGCTCCACCTCGCCGCCCAGCCTCCGCACGTAGCCCGCGACCCACTCGGCCGCGCGCGTGACGTCGTCGGCGTACGCGGGGTCGGCGCTGACGCTCGGGATCGCGAGGAACGACGCGAGCTCGTCGAGCCAGCCGTCGGGGAGTGGGGTCACGGCGTGAGGGTACATAAGCGTGAGCGTTCGATTCCATCGAAACCTTCCATGGCGGTAATGGAACTGCGACCGCTACCACTGACGTTCTCACAGGAACACCCGCCCGAACGTTCCCTTGACATGACCGCGCCCCCCAAACACGTCTGGATCGCCCTCGTCACGGTGTGGATCGTGTGGGGCTCGACCTACTTCGGGATCAAGGTCGCGGTCGAGACGATGCCGCCGCTCCTCGCCGGCGGCAGCCGCTTCCTCGTGGCCGGCTCGATCCTCGCCGCCGTCCTCGCCCTGCGCGGGACGAGCCTGCGCGTCTCGCGCCGCGAGCTCCTCGGGAGCTCGATCGCCGGGCTGCTGCTGCTGACCGTCGGCGTCGGCCTCGTTCACGTCGCCGAGACCCGGATCGACTCGAGCGTCGCCGCGATGATCGCCGGGACGGTGCCGCTCCAGATCATCCTCATGCGGCTCGCGGCCGGGCAGGACGTGGCGCGCGCGACCAGGCTCTCGACGCTGGCCGGCCTCCTCGGCCTCGGGCTCGTCGTCGCCCCGGGCCTCGGCTCCGGGTCGACCGCGCTCGGGCTCGCGATCATGATCTCCGCGACGATCTCGTGGTCGATCGGGTCGTTCCTCTCGGGCCGGCTCGGCATGCCGCGCGACCCCTTCGTGGCTGCCGTGTACGAGATGCTCGCGGGCGGGCTCCTCCTCAGCCTGGGTGCGCTCGCGGTCGGAGAGTGGGGCCAGGTCGGCGCCTCGACCTTCGCCACCGACGCCGTGCTCGCGTGGGTCTACCTCGTGATCGTCGGCTCGCTCGTCGGCTTCACCGCCTACGCGTGGCTCCTGCGCGTGGCTCCGATCTCGCTCGTCGTGACGCACCAGTACGTGAACCCGCTCGTGGCCATCGCGCTCGGCGTCCTCCTCCTCGCCGAGCGCCCTGGCCCGCTCGCGCTCCTCGGCTCCGTGCTGATCATCGGCGCCGTGTACGCGGCGATCCGAGCCGAGACGCCTCGCCGGGCGCACGCCGCCGCGAAGCCGAAGCCTCGCCCCGAGCCACTCGACCAGGCGGCCTAGGCGCCGTCTACCTGGCTGCGCCGCGCCGACAGGAACTCGAGCAGGTCGGAGCGCGTGAGGATCCCGGTCGGCCTGCCGCCGCTCGCGACCACGACCGCGGCGGCCGGGCCGGAGAGACCCTCGTAGACCTCGTCGAGCGACGCGTCCGCGTCCACCGCCGGCAGCGGCGGCTGCATCGCGACCGCCACGTCCTCGTTCAGCGCGTCCGCGTTCAGGAACACCCGCTCGAGCAGCCCGCGCTCTTGGAGCGAGCCGACGACGTCCGCGAGCGAGTCCACCGGCTCGTTGCGGACGACCGGGAGCTGCGAGATCCCGTACTTCTGCATCACGCCGATCGCCGCGCCGACCTTCTCGTGCGTCCCGATCGTGACCAGGTCCGGCACCTCGTGTCCGACGCGCCGGAAGCGGAGCACCTCCTCGACCGCGGGCGGAGGCGTGGCCCGCTCGAGGAACCCGTACTGGATCATCCAGTTGTCGTCGTACAGCTTCGAGAGGTACGAGCGGCCGGAATCGGGGAAGAGCATGAGGACGCGCGCCTCCGGCCCGAGCCGCTTCGCGACCTCCATCCCCGCCCATGCCGTCGTGCCGGTCGAGCCGCCGACGAGCAACCCCTCCTCGCGCGCCAGCCGCCGCGCCATGAGGAACGAGTCGCGGTCGGTCACGCGCACCCACTCGTCCACGACGGAGGAGTCGAGCGTGTCCGGCCAGCACTCCTTGCCGATGCCCTCGACGAGGTACGGGCCCTCGGGGTGCTCCTCGTCGGCAGTGAAGACCGAGCCCTCGGGGTCGACGCCGACGATGAGCGCCTTCGAGCCCTGCTCCTTGAAGTAGCGGCCGACCCCGGTGATCGTGCCGCCGGTACCGACGGAGATGACGATCGCGTCCACCTGGCCGCCGTCGGTCTGCTCCCAGATCTCGGGCCCGGTCGTCTCGTAGTGCGCCTGCGGGTTCGCCTGGTTCGAGTACTGGTCGGGTTTGAAGCCGCCCGGGATCTCCTCCGCGAGCCGATCGGAGACCATGTAGTAGCTCTCGGGCGAGTGGGGGTCGACCGCCGTCGGCGTGATCACGACCTCGGCGCCGTACGCGCGCAGCATCGAGATCTTCTCCTGGCTCATCTTGTCGGGCATGACGAAGATGCAGCGGTAGCCGCGGAGCGCCGCGGCGATCGCGAGCCCGACCCCGGTGTTGCCGGAGGTCGGCTCGACGATGGTGCCGCCGGGGCGCAGGCGGCCGTCCCGCTCCGCGGCCTCGATCATCGCGAGCCCGATGCGATCCTTCACGGAGCCGCCGGGGTTCAGGTACTCGAGCTTCGCCAGCAGCTCGCCCGGGACCTCGCGCGAGAGCTTCTCGAGCCGGACGATCGGCGTCGAGCCCACGAGCTCGAGGACGGTCGGGTATTCGCGGCGCGCCATCGGAGCGCAAGCGTATCCGGGACGCTCCGCGGCGGCCCGCGCGCCGTTTCGCCCTCCGCCTCGTCGGGAATCCTTCGAGCTGCGTGAGCAGACGTCGCACGAGTCTGATCGCGGCAGCCCTCGCCCTCGGTCTCGTCGCAGGCGTCGGCGTGACCGCGCTCAACCGGGCCGAGCCGGACGGCCTGCGTGTCCCGTTCCTGCCGCCTCTCGCGGAGCCGGCCGGGCCGCCCGTGCTCGTCGGGTTCATGGACGACGCGAGCTTCCGCTGGCACCCCGAGCGGGCGCAGCTGCTCGACCGGGCACAGGCGACCGGCGCGGGGCTCGTCCGGGCGCTCGTGCGCTGGTACGAGGCCGCTCCCGAGCGGCCCGCGCCGGGCGAGCTTCCGTTCGTCGAGCCGCGTCTCCACGAGCTCGACGAGCTCGTCGCGTCCGCGGAAGCGAGAGAGATGGAGGTCATGCTCACGATCTGGGGCACCCCGGGCTGGGCGAACGGCGGCCTCGGGCCGAACCGCGTCCCGACCGACCCCGCGACGCTGCGGGAGTTCGCGCACGCCTTGGCGGAGCGGTACCCGTCGGTGCGCCGCTGGTCGGTGTGGAACGAGCCGAACATCGAGCTGTTCCTCGCGCCGCAGTTCGACGACGCCGGGCGGTCGGTCTCGCCGGGGCTGTACGCCGCGCTCTACCGTGCCGCGCACGAGGGGATCAGGGAGGCGAATCCGGACGCGCTCGTCGCCGCCGGCGAGACGGCGTCGCACGGCCGCGACGAGCCGTCGCCCGAGGGCATGCAGGACCGCCACGCGCCCGCGACGTTCGCGCAACTCCTCGCCGCGGAGCAGCCGCGCATCGAGTTCGACGCCTGGGCGCACCACCCGTACCCCGTCCAGTCGGGCGTGCCGCCGGACGGGGAGTCGCGTTGGCCGGTGGTCACGCTCACCTCGATGGGCCGCTTCGCGGACGCGCTGAACGAGTGGTTCGAGCGCGACGAGTCCCCGCTCTGGGTCACGGAGCTCGCGTACGCCGCCGCGCCCGACGAGCCCCGCGGCGTCCCCGAGGACGTGCAGGCGGAGTACGCGTCCCGCGCACTCGAGCTCGCGGCGGAGGCGCCCGAGATCGAGGTCTTCGTCTGGTTCACGTTCGCGGACAGCGACGGCAACGCGTGGAAGAGCGGCCTGCTGCGAGGCGACGGCAGCGAGCGGCCGCTCCACCGGCGCTTCGCGGACACGGTCGACGTCGTCACGTCGTGAGCCGCCGCCGCGCGTTCGGCTAGCGTTCCGCGCCGATGTCGCTGTACGTCGGCGCCGAGGAGCTCGAGGCGGGGCTGCCCGCGATCCTCGCCGCGCCCGCGAGCGAGGGCACGGTGGAGCTCGTCGTCCGCCGCCCCGCCGAGGGCGAGCGCGAGGTGCTCGACGAGGGCGTGCTCGACGCGGAGCAGGGCTTGGTCGGCGACGACTGGCAGGCCCGCAATGCGCGGAACGGCCGGGCCGACGACCCGGCGACGCAGATCACGCTCATGAGCGCGCGCGTGATCGAGCTCGTCGCAGGCAGCCGCGACCGCTGGCCGCTCGCCGGCGACCAGCTCTACGTCGACCTCGACCTCGCGGTCGAGAACCTCCCGCCGGGCACGCGGCTCCGCGTCGGCTCGGCGCTGCTCGAGGTGACCGACGTGCCGCACACGGGCTGCGCGAAGTTCACCGAGCGCTTCGGCCCGGCCGCGATCCGCTTCGTGAACGGCAAGGCGGGCCGCCCGTACCGCCTGCGCGGGATGTACGCGCGTGTCGTCGAGGGCGGCACCGTCCGCCCGGGCGACGCGATCGCGAAGCTCTCGCCCTAGCCGCGGGTGGCTTTTCCCCGAAAACGTGCCAGGATGCGTTGCGTGAACGGGCACCGACTGCGGTGCGCGGCGGGGTTCATCGTTCTACTTGCGGCATCCGGGCTCCTGGCGGCGGGCGCATCCGCCTCGTCGAGCGCGCTGCCGCGCGCGACCGCCGATCGCGCCGACGACGTCAGCGGGCCGCAGATCCACGTCGTCTACGCAGTACCCGCCGACGGCGAGGACCGGCACCTCGACGACAACGGCGCCCTCGAAGGCTCGGTTTCGTCGTTCCAGGCGTGGCTGGCGCAGGAGACGGGCGGCAAGGCGCTGCGCATGGACACCTACCAGGGCTCGCTCGACGTCACGTTCGTGCGCCTTGCGCAGACGGACGCCCAGCTCGCGGCCGCCGGCGCGTTCGTCCGCGAGGGGATCCAGACGGAGCTCCAGGCACTCGGCTTCAACGCACCGCAGAAGCTGTACGCGGTCTACTACGACGGCAGCTCCACGTACGCGTGCGGCGGCGCCTTCTGGCCGCCCTCGCTCCCGGGCAACGTCGTCGCGATGTACCTGCGCGGCCTCCCCTCCTCGCCGGTCCCGTGCGGGTCGAACGCCTTCGCCGCCGCCAACCAGGCGCCGAGGTACTGGGAGTACGCGATGCTCCACGACATCCTGCACGGGCTCGGCTATGTGCCCTCGTGTGCTCCGAACCACCACCGCGCCGGGCACGTGACCGCACCGAACGACGACCTGATGTGGGCGGGCGATGTCGGCTTCTGGACGTTCCCGGCCAAGCTCGACGTGGGCCGCGACGACTACTACGGCCACGGGCGGAGCGACTGCCCCGACCTCGCGACGAGCCCCTACCTCGTCACGCTCCAAGCACCCGCCGAGCCCAAGCCTCCGGCCACGCCGGCGCGCCCCAAGGTCGTGTCGTTCACGATGACGAAGGCTCGCGCGGGAGCCACGTTCAAGGCCACGCTGCGGCTCGACGCGCGCGTGCTGCGTGCGACGTGCACCGCGACCGTCGGCAAGACGAAGATCCGCGCGTCGACGGTGATCAAGCAGACCCGCGCCGAGTGCACGTGGCGCCTGCCGAAGAACGCCCGCGGGAAGCAGCTCGCCGGCGCGGTGAAGGCCACGACGGCCGGCGGTGCCGCGACGAAGAAGTTCTCGCGGCGCATCTCGTAGTCGCGACCTCCGCCGTCCTGCTCGCGCCTCGCTCGTGGGCCGAGGCTTGGCTCTCCCTAGTCTCTAGTGCCGGAAGTGGCGCTGGTGCGTCAGCACCATCGCGCGGCCGGCCCTCGAGACCGCCTCCTTCACCTCGTCGTCGCGCTTCGAGCCGCCGGGCTGGATGATCGCCGCGATCCCCGCCTCGAGCGCGACCTCGACGCCGTCCGCGAAGGGGAAGAACGCGTCCGACGCGAGCACGGCCCCCTCCAGCGAATGCCCGAGCGCGCGTGCCTTCTCCACCGCGAGCCGCACGGCGTCCACGCGGCTCTGCTGCCCCGCGCCGATCCCGAGGGTCTGACCCCGCCGCGCGAGCACGATCGCGTTCGAGGTGACGTGCTTCACGACGCGCCACGTGAACAGGAGGTCGAGCCACTGATCCTGCGGGATCTCCCCGCAGGCGACCTCCATGTGCTCGCGCTCGGGCAGCCCCCAGTCGCGGTCCTGGACGAGCAGCCCGCCGAGCACGCGGCGGTAGTCGCGCTCGGTCTCGACGAGGGCGCGGCGCTCGGTGTCGTTGAGGATCCGCGCCGACCGCCCCGCGAGCGCCTCCATCGCCTGCTCGTCGTACCCCGGTGCGAACAGCACCTCGACGAACTGCTTGGCGAGCGCGGCGCCGAGCGCGGCCGTCACGCCGCGGTTGAGGACGACGACGCCGCCGTACGCCGAGACGGGGTCGGCGGCGAGCGCGCGCTCGTACGCGTCCTCGATCCGCTCCGCGACCGCGACGCCGCACGGGTTCGCGTGCTTCACGATCACGCAGGCCGGGTGGTCGAGCTCGCGCGCGAGGAGCCTCCCCGCCGAGAGGTCGTTGAGGTTGTTGAACGAGAGCGGCTTCCCGGAGAGCTGCTCGACGCGCGAGAGCAGGTGCGTGCGCCGGCCGCGCTCCGCGTAGTACGCGGCCCCCTGGTGCGGGTTCTCGCCGTACGCGAGGTCGAGCACACGGTCGAAGGTGGGGACGAAGGTCTCGGGCAGCTCCTCCTCGCCCTGGAACCAGCGCGAGATCGAGGAGTCGTAGGCCGCGGTCGCCGCGAACGCCACCGTCGCGAGCCGGCGGCGGGTCTCGGGCGTGGTCGTCCCCGCGCGCTCGCGCAGCTCCGCGAGCACGCCCTCGTAGTCCTCCGGCCGGCACACGGGGACGACGTGCGCGTGGTTCTTCGCGGCCGCGCGCAGCAGCGACGGCCCGCCGACGTCGATCATCTCGATCACGTCGTCGTCCTCGACCCCGAGCCGGTGCGCGACGTGCTCGAACGGGTACAGGTTGACGCACACGAGGTCGAACGGCTCGACGCCGTGCTCCGCGAGCGCGGCGACGTCCTCGGGGCGGTCGCGCCGGGCGAGGATCCCCGCGTGGATCATCGGGTGCAGCGTCTTCACGCGCCCGTCGAGGAGCTCGGGGAAGCCGGTGACGTCCTCGACGCGCGTGACCGCGACCGACGCCTCCCCGAGCGCGGCCGCGGTGCCGCCGCTGGACACGAGCTCGAAGCCGAGGTCGACGAGCCCGCGCGCGAACGCGACGAGGCCGGTCTTGTCGTAGACGGAGATCAGCGCGCGCAGAGCTCTCTCACCACCTCGGTCAGCAGCCGGTGCTCGACGGCGTGCACGCGCTCGCGCAGGCTCTCGACGGTGTCGCCCGGGAGCACGGGCACGGGCTCGCTCGCGATCACCTTTCCCGTATCGACACCCGCGTCCACGAAGTGAACCGTCGCGGCCGCGTTCGGGGCACCCGCGGCGAGGACGTCCTCGAGCGGGTGCGCGCCGGGGAACTCGGGGAGCGGGGCCGGGTGGACGTTCACCACGCGGTCGGGGAAGCGGTCGAGGAAGACCGGGCGCAGGACGTGCATGTACCCGGCGCAGACGACGAGCCGGACGCCGTGCTCCTGGAGCCAGTCCGCCATGGCCGCGTCGCGCGCGTCGCGGTCCGAGTACTCGTCGAGCGGGAAGGCGGCGGTGGGGAGGTGCGCAGCCCGGTCGAGCGCGCGCGCGCCGCGCCGGTTCGAGGCGACGGCGACGACGGGGAGCCCGGCGTCGAGCAGCGCCTGGAGGTTCGTCCCCTCCCCGCTCGCGAGGACGCCGATCACGCGCCCACTCCACCTTGTGGCTCTGAGCCACTTGCGACGACCGCTCCGACCACGAGGTCGTCGCTGCCGGGGTCGGGGACGACGGCGAGGAACCCGATCCCGAGGTTGAAGACGCGGCGGAGCTCGTCCTCGGCGACGTGCCGTGCGAGCCACTCGAACACGGGCGGGCGGCGCCAGGCGCGCCAGTCGATCTCGGCCGCGAGGCCGTCGGGGAGCACGCGCGCGAGGTTCCCGGGGATCCCGCCGCCGGTGACGTGCGCGAGCCCGCGGACATCGGTGCGCTCCCGGAGCCGGCGCACGTCGTCCAGGTAGAGCCGCGTGGGCGCAAGCAGGTCCTCGCCGTCGTAGTCCTCGACCTCGAGGATGCGGCGGACGAGTGTGAAGCCGTTCGCGTGCACGCCGCTCGAGGGGAAGCCGACGACCGCGTCGCCCGCCTCGATCCGCGAGCCGTCGATCACGCGCTCCCGCTCCACGACGCCGACGCACGTGCCGGCGAAGTCGAGCTCGTCGTCGCGGTAGATCCCGGGCAGCTCGGCGGTCTCGCCGCCCACGAGCGCGACCCCGGCCGCGCGGCACACCTCGGCCGCGCCCTCGACCAGCTCCGCCACCTGCTCGAGCTCGATCCGGTTCGCGGCGACGTAGTCGAGGAAGAGGAGCGGCTCCGCGCCGCAGGTGATCACGTCGTTGATGCAGTGCGCGGCGAGGTCGGCGCCGCAGTTGCGGAGGGCGCCGCGGGCGCGCGCGAGGATCAGCTTCGTGCCGACGCCGTCGGTCGAGGCGGCGAGCAGACGAGTGTCGTCGAGCGGATGCAGCCCGGCGAAGGCGCCGAAGCCGCTCGCGCCCGTGGACTCGACGGCGGCGCGCAGGCGCTCCACGACCGCGTCCGCCTTCTCGATCGAGACCCCGGCGGCCGCGTAGGTCTCCTTCCCCGGCTCCACGCCGCGAGTCTACGTCGCGTCCCGGCGGCACCCGCGGTCTGAAAGTCCTTGTGGCTCTGAGCCACAAAGTCCGCTCTACAGTGACGCCGTGCCCGCGCTCTCCATGTGGACGAGCTGGACGCTCGACCCGCTTCAGCTCGCGCCGATCGCGGTGCTCGCGATCGCGTACGCGACGCGCGCCCGCACGCTGAGGCGTCGCGGCCAGCCCGTCCCCGCGTGGCGGATCGGACTCTTCGCGCTCGGGATCGCGCTGCTCTTCGTCGCCGTCGCCTCGCCGATCGCGGCGATCGGCGAGGAGGAGCTCTTCTCGTTCCACATGGCGCAGCACCTCTTGATCGGCGACCTCGCGCCGCTCTGCCTGCTCGCGGGGCTCACGGGGCCGCTGCTGCGCCCCGTGCTCGCGCTCCCGGGGGTCATGCGCCTGCGCGTGTGCGCGAACCCGCTCGTGGCGTTCCCGGTCTGGACGGCGAACCTCGTGCTGTGGCACGTCCCGTTCCTCTACGAGGCGGCGGTGACGAACAGCGGCGTCCACGCGCTCGAGCACGTCGCGTTCTTCTCCGCCGGGATCGTGCTCTGGCTGCCGGTGCTGGAGACGCTGCCCGCGCCCGAGTGGTTCGAGACGGGCTGGAAGCTCGCGTACATCGTCGGCGTCCGGCTCGTCGCGACGCTGATCGGGAACGTGTTCGTGTGGAGCGGCAGCGTCTTCTACGACGTGTACGGCGAGGGCGGCTACCTCGGGCTCTCGCCGGAGGGCGACCAGAGCCTCGCCGGCTCGCTGATGATGCTCGAGGGGTCGCTCGTCACCGTGGTCGCGATCGCGTGGCTCTTCCTGCGAATGGCGCAAGAGGGCGAGATCAGGCAGGCGCTGCTCGAGCGCGGCGACGACCCGCGGGCGGTTCGGCGCGCCGTGCGCTACCGGCGCTGGCCTACGACGAGGGACCCGTAGGGGCGAGGCTCGTCTCGCCCTCGTCCGGCGAGGGCCGGCCGTCGGTGCGGAGGACGTTCACCTGCCACCAGCGCTCGTGCCAGGCCTCGTCGTTCGTGGACTGCCAGAGCTCCCAGTAGACGCGGGCGAGCGCCTTGAGCACACCGGGGTCCTGCGCCTCGCCCAGGAGCTGCTCGCCGAGCGCCGCCGCCGCGCCGAGGTGACCGTCGTCGGCGAGGAGAGAGACCGTGACCGTGCGCGCCGCCCGCGTCACCGCGGGCCCCGCGTCGAGCGCGATCGCGCCGTCGACTGCGAGCCGCGCCGGCTCGAGCGCCTTCTCGCGCCGCAGCCGGTGCGCGAGCGCGACGAGCCCCCACGCCCGCTGCTCGGCCTCGGGCTCGATGGCCGCGCAGACCGCGAGCTCGATCGCCGACCGCGCCGGTCGCGAGCGCAGCCGCTCGCGCAGGCTCTCGAGGAGCACGTGCGAGATCGCCGCTTCGTCCGCCATGCGCCCTGTATCGGCCGCGACGCGGGGACGCTTGATGACCTGAACCGGTAGCGGGGCTCAGCGGCCTTCGGCGGCTCGCCTCTCCGCTGTGCGCGCCTTGAGGCGCTCGATCATCTCCAGCAGCCGGCGATCGAGATCGGCCCGACGCGCCAGCTCGGCGGCGCGCTCCTCAGGCGTCCTCTTCCCCTTCTTCGGCATCGTGCTCCTCGTCTCTCCCCACGACCTCGTCGTGGATCTCGTAAACGGCCGCCTTGATGTCGAAGAGCGCTTCGAGCATCAGTGTGGTCGCCTCGTCGTCCTGCACTCCTCCGATGGTGCCCGAACCGCCGGGGCGGTTCGCAAGATGGCCGTTCGGGTCACGTCCGCTCAGGCCGTGGCCGGCTCGAAGCGGAGCTTCTCGACCTTCTCGGGCACGCGGGTCGGGTAGTCGCGCGTGAAGCAGGCGCGGCAGACGGCGTCCTCCGGGAGCGTCGTCGCGGCCTGCATGCCTTCGACGGAGAGGTAGTGGAGGGAGGTTGCGCCGATGAGCGCGCGCATCTCCTCCACCGTGCGCCGGGCGGCCGCGAGCTGCTCCTCGTCGGGCATGTCGATCCCGTAGAAGCACGGCGACACGATCGGCGGCGACGAGACGCGCACGTGCACCTCGGCCGCGCGCGCGTCGAAGAGCATCTGCACGAGCTGGCGCGTCGTCGTCCCGCGCACGATCGAGTCGTCCACGACCACGACGCGCTTGCCGTCGATCTCGGCCAGCGGGTTGAACTTGAGCCGGATCCCCTGCTCGCGCATCGCCTGGTCGGGCTGGATGAACGTGCGCGCGACGTAGCGGTTCTTCACGAAGCCCTCGTTGAACGGGATCCCGGACGCGTTCGAGAAGCCGATCGCCGCGGGCGTGCCGCCGTCGGCGATCCCGATGACGAGGTCGGCGTCGACCGGCGCCTCCTCGGCGAGTCGCTCGCCCATCCGCACGCGCGCGCCGTGCACCTCGACCCCCGCGAGCCGCGAGTCCGGCCGCGCGAAGTAGACGTGCTCGAAGATGCAGAGCGCGTTGCGCCCGGCCGGGACCCCCTGCGCCGAGTGGAGGCCTTCGCCGTCCACCCACACGATCTCGCCCGGCCGCACGTCGCGGATCGCCTCCGCCCCGATCAGGTCGAGCGCGCAGGTCTCCGAGGCGACGACCCAGTCGTCCCCGATCTGCCCGATCGTGAGCGGGCGGAAGCCGAGCGGGTCGCGGAACGCGACGAGCGTGCCGTCGACGAGCGCGGTCACGGAGTACGCGCCCTCGAGCCGGCGCATCGTGCGCGCGAACGCCTCGATCAGCGGCGCCTGCTCGCGCGCGACGAGCGCGGCGATGATCTCCGAGTCGGAGCCGGACGCGAGCCGCACGCCCTCCGCCACGAGCTCCGCGCGCAGCTCCTCGACGTTCACGAGGTTCCCGTTGTGCCCGAGCGCGACCGTGCGCTCGCGGCCGTGGTGGATGAGCGGCTGCGCGTTCGCCCACCGGTTCGCGCCGGTCGTCGAGTAGCGCGTGTGGCCGATCGCGACCTCGCCCGGGAGCGCCTGGAGCTGCTGCTCGTTGAACACCTGCGCGACGAGGCCCATGTCGCGGAGCACGGTGAGCCGGCCCTGCTCCGAGACGGCGATTCCCGCCGACTCCTGCCCGCGGTGCTGCAGCGCGAACAGCCCGAAGTACGCGAGACGCGACACGTCCCGCTCCTCCGACCGGATGCCGAAGACACCACACATGCCTAGTCGCCCTCCCAAGCCCGCCGGAGCTCGGCGAGCCCCGCACCGATGAGGGTACCGCCGTCGACGAGGCCGATGCCGTGGACGGGGACGCCGAGCTCGGCGCCGAGCGCGAGCACCTCGTCCCGGCGAGCCGGGGCGCAGGCGAGCACCGCGCGGCCGCCGACCTCGCCGAAGAGCTCGGTCACGTCGAGCTCACCGAGCGGCG
>SIRU01000055.1 GCA_004366385.1 Actinomycetota bacterium | reverse complement strand
ACCGCCCGGATCGCCTGACTCGAACCCTCGTCCGGCGACTCGGAGATCACGGTCGCCGGCCGCTCGAAGAGCGTGAGCGCCTCCGCCAGCGGCTCGGCGCGCAGCGTGCCCTCGCCGTAGGGGAGGTGCTTCGTCTCGTTTCGGTTCGCGAACGCGATGTCGGAGAAGTGGACGTGGAACGGCGCCCCGGGCTCGAGCACGTCGTCGGCGTCGGCGAGCGCAGCCGAGAACAACGCGACGTCGGTGAACGCTCCGTCGCTCGTCGCGTGCATGTGCGCGAAGTCGAGGACGGGGCGCACCCAGCCCGTCCGGCGCGAGATCTCCAGGACGTCCTCGATGGAGCCGAGGTCGCGCACGCGACCCATCACCTCGACCCCGAAGGGCACCGCGCGACCCTTCTCCGCGAGCCGCTCGCGGAGCGTCCCGAGCTGCTCGACGACCGACGCGATCGCGTCCTCCCGTGACCGCTCGAGCAGGAATCCGGGGTGGAAGACCACCACCTCCGCGCCGCTCGCCGCTGCGATGCCGGCGCTGCGGTCGAGCGCGCCCACCGCGGACGCGAACTTGCGCCCGCTCGCCTCGACGTGGCCCATGAAGCCGAAGAGCGGTGCGTGCACCGAGAGGGCGACGTCGTGCTCCCGCGCGACCTCGCCGAGCCGCTCGGCGAACGGGTAGTCCATCCAGAACCCGCTCTCGAAGTCGATCTCGCAGGCGGAGTAGCCCCGTTCGAGGAGAAGCGAGATCGCCTCCTCGGGCGACTCGCGCGAGGGGACCCTCGCTGGGCCGACGCGGATCCGGGACGACACGGAGCCATCGTACGCCCCGATGTGATTGTCTCCCCGTCGTGAAGGCGACGATGATCCTCGCGGACTACGCGGTCGTCTCCGACGGCAAGCTGACGATCGTCGGGGGCGGGTGGTCGCAGACGGGGCCGGAGCCATCTGCGTTCGGCATCGGTCTCCTGATCCAGGTCCCGTGGGACCAGGCGAACACGCGGCACGCGTTCTCGGTCGAGCTGCTCGACGCGGACGGGGCCGAGGTGGTGATCCGGACCGAGGACGAGGACGAGCAGCCGGTGGCGTTCGGCGGCGAGTTCGAGGTGGGGAGGCCCCCGGGCCTCAAGCCGGGCACGCCGCTCGACTTCCCGGTCGCCGTGAACTCGACGCCGCTGCCGCTCGAGCCCGGGCGCTACGAGTGGCGGCTCACGATCGACGGCCAGTCGCGCGAGTTCTGGACGCTGCCGTTCACCGTGCGCTCCGAGGAGAGCCAGTAGGGGCGAGGCTTGCCTCGCCCTCGGTATCGCCGCCGGCACTCCACGCACTGCCGCTCCGCCGGAAGGTTCCGTGCCGTCCGACCCCCTGCGTACGCTCGGAGCGTGCTATCCGAGCCCTCCCGCATCGACCTGCTCGAGCTCGACATCGACCTTCGCCTGACCGACCTCTGGCGCGAGGCGGCCGACGTCGGCGAGTGGAACCTCGAGGTCGTCGCGGCCTTCATCCGCGCCGCCTACGGGAAGGGCTACTGCGATGCGCTGACCGAGGAGTCGCCCGGCTCGCTCTGCGTCGAGCACGGGTACCGGCTGCCCGAGCGCCGCGCCGTCGAGCGCGACGCCGCGTAGCAACGCCGAGCAAGTCCTCGTACCGCGCTTCTCGGAGATGCGCTCTCTCTGCGCCGCACCGGCCTCAACGGCCCTGTCCTGAACCGCCGTGCTCACTTCTGCAACAGACGCCTACGAGCAGCGCGGCGACAGCCCACTGACGGGGGCGAGCTAGACGCGCTCTAGACACGGTGTCTGACACCGATTCTGGGCGAGATGACCACCTCGCGACCGGCTCGGCAGGTGGCGGTTCCGGCGGGCCGGCGAGGGCTAGACTGACGCACGTGGCACGCAAGGCCAGCCCCGCGCGGCTCGTGATCGCGCTCCTCGTGGCGGGCGCGCTCGCCGTGTTCCTCCTCTACACCTCGATCGCGGGCGGCGGCAACCCGTCGATCCAGCCGAGCGAGCTCGCCGGGCGCACCGGGACCGTGCAGCTCGCCGGGGCGGTTGTCGGGCCGGTGACGGGCGACGCGCACGCGGGCGGCCTGCGCTTCCGGATGCGTGACGTCGGGGGCACGGCGCGCACGACCACGGCCGTGCCGGTGACCTACACGGGCTCCGTGCCGGACCTCTTCAAGGTCGGCCGGCACATCGTCGTCGATGGCGAGCTGCGCAGCGGGACGTTCGTGGCCGAGCCCGGCTCGATGATCACGAAGTGCCCGTCGAAGTACGTGGCGAAAGCGAACGACGAATCGCCTTGACCTCGTAGCCATGGCCGAGCTCGGTCGCGCCGCCCTCCTGCTCACGCTCGGCCTGTCCGCGTACGCGCTCGTCGCGGGCGCGGCCGCCGCGCGGCTCGGCCGCCGCCGGCTCGCGTATTCCGCGCGGAACGCGCTGGTGGCGGCCTTCGGCTCGACGCTCGTCGCCTCGTTCGTGCTGCTCGCGGCGCTGCTGCGGAACGACTTCTCGTTCACGTACGTCGCGCGCACGACGAGCGAGGCGCTACCGACGAGGTACACGATCTCCGCGTTCTGGGGCGGGCAGGAGGGCTCGCTTCTGCTCTGGCTCCTCGTGCTGACGGGGTTCGGCGCGGCGGCGGTGCTGCTGAACCGTCGCTGGACGCGCGACCTGATCGTGTGGGTCGTCCCCGTCTTCGCCGCGGTGGCGACCTTCTTCTCGTTCCTGCTCGTCGCGGTGGCGAGCCCGTTCGCGACGCAGGCCGCCCCGGCCGACGGCGCCGGCATGACGCCGAGCCTCCAGAACCCGTACATGCTCGCCCACCCGCCCCTCCTCTACCTCGGCTACGTCGGGCTGACGGTGCCGTTCGCGTTCGCGATCGGCGCGCTCCTGTCCGGGAGGACGGACGAGCGTTGGCTCGTGGCGACCCGCCGCTTCACGCTCTTCGCCTGGGCCGCGCTCGGCATCGGGCAGCTGCTCGGGGCCCACTGGGCCTACGTCGAGGTCGGCTGGGGCGGCTACTACGCCTGGGACCCGGTCGAGAACGCCGCGCTCATGCCGTGGCTCGCCGCGACCGCGTTCCTGCACTCGGTGATGATCCAGGAGAAGCGCGGGATGCTCCGGGTGTGGAACGTCCTGCTCGTGATCCTCGCGTTCTCGCTCTCACTGTTCGGGACGTTCCTCACGCGCTCGGGCGTCGTCAACTCGATCCACTCCTTCACGCAGAGCTCCATCGGGCCGTGGTTCCTCGCGTTTATCGCGGTCGTCGTCGCCGTCTCGCTCGGGCTTCTCCTCTGGCGCCTGCCGCAGCTGCGCTCGCCGACGCGGCTCGAGTCGCCGATCTCGCGCGAGGCTGCGTTCCTCTACAACAACCTGCTGCTGCTCGCGCTGTGCCTGACGATCCTCTGGGGGGTCGTGTACCCGCTGCTCTCGGAGGCCGTGCGCGGCGAGGCGGTCGTCCTCGGCCGCGAGTACTACGACTTCTTCCTGCGTGCGTTCGGCCTCCCGCTGCTCCTGCTCATGGGGATCGGGCCGCTGATCGCGTGGCGGCGCGCGTCCCTCAAGAGCCTGCTGACGACCTTCCGCTGGCCGACCGCGGTGGCGCTTGCGACCGGCGTCGTCCTGCTCGTCCTCGGCGCGGGCAGCTCTGTGCCGGGACTCGTGGCGTACACGTTCTCCGCGTTCGTCGCGGCGACGATCGTCCTGGAGTTCGTGCGTGGGACACAGGCGCGCAAGGCGCTCGGGGCGGCGTCGTGGCCGGGCGCGTTCTCGTCGCTGATCGCCCGCAACCGGAGGCGCTATGGCGGCTACGTCGTCCACGCCGCGATCGTGCTGCTCGCGGTCGGGATCGCGGGGTCGAGCGCCTTCGACACCGTCGCGGAGGCGCGGCTGGAGCGCGGCGACTCGATGCGGATCGCCGACTACACGCTCACCTACCGCTCCCTCGACGAGCGGCAGGCGGCGAACGCGACGGAGATCAGGGCGACGCTGGAGGTGCGCCGTGGCGGCCGCGACCTCGGCACGCTCGAGGCGGGGAAGAACGCGTACACGATCGAGGAGCAGGTCTCGAACGAGGTCGGGATCCGCTCGGACCGCGTGACCGGCGAGGATCTGTTCGTCATCGCCGAGCAGATCGACGCCGACGGGACCGTGTACTTCCGCGTCTTCGTCAAGCCGCTCGTGAACCTGATCTGGATCGCGGGGGCGGTGTTCCTGCTCGGGTCCCTGATCGCACTGTGGCCCGACGCGCGCGAGCAGCGGCGGCTCGTCGAGCGCGCACGCCAGGCCGCCGTCCCCGTCGAGTCTTGACGTTCGCTCTCGTCCTCGCCGCGCTGCTGGCAATCTGCTGCGTCGTGGCCGTTGCGCTGCCCTTCATCCGCGAGCCGGAGCCGGAGTCGGACGAGCTCGAGGAGCTCGACGAGACCGAGCGCCGGCGGCTCGAGCTGCTCGAGGCGCGCGACCGCGCGCTGACGTCCCTCCGCGAGCTCGAGTTCGACCATCGCACGGGGACGGTCTCCGACGAGGACTACCGGGCGCTCGTCGGGCCGCTCCGGCGGGAGGCGGCCGCGACGCTCCAGGCCCTCGAGCGAGAGGGGCACGGGCGCGACGGCGCGCTGCCGGCGGAGAAGGGACGTCCGACCCGCGAGCGAATCTCCTGATCATGCGACGGCGTCTCTCCGTCGTGGTCTGCCTGGCGTTCGCGCTCGCGCTCGCCGCCTCTGCGTCCGGTCAGGACCCGGTTTCGGAGAAAGCGCGGGTCGACGCGCGGATCGCCGCGCTCCAGGCCGAGATCGCGGAGGCGAAGCAGAACGAAGGCGTCCTCACGTCGCAGCTCTCCGAGGTCGTCGCGGAGCTGCGAGCGGCGCAGTCGGCCGTCGAGCAGGCCCAGGGCAGCCTGTCGTCGCTCGAGGCCGAGCTGGCGACGGAGCGCGCGCGGCTCGAGCTGCTGACGGAGCGGCTCCAGCGTCAGACGCGCAAGCTCGAGCGGCTCAAGAAGGAGCACCGGAGGGCGGTCTCGATCCTCGAGGCCCGCGTGCGCGCGATCTACGTCAGCGAGACGCCGGACTACCTGTCGTTCATCGTCTCGGCGTCGAGCTTCCGGGAGATCGTCGACAGCTTCGAGTTCATGGAGCGGATCGGGCTCCAGGACAAGCGCATCGCCAACCAGGTGCGGGAGTCGAAGAAGAAGGCGGCCGCGCAACGGGCCGCGACGGCGGAGACGCGCCGTGTCCAAGAGGCGACGGTGTCCGTGATCGCGGCGCGCACGGAGGAGGCGCGCGCGGTCCGGAACGAGCTGGCCGCGGGCCGCGACTCGCTCGCGGCGGCCCGCCGGCTGAAGCAGGACGCCATCTTCGACGCGCGCGAGACGCGCGAGGAGTACCTCGAGGAGGTCGAGGCGCTCGCCGCCGAGAGCGCGGCGCTCGCAGCCTCGATCCGCGAAGCGCAGGCCGCGGCGGCGGCGGGATCGACGGGGACCGGCGTCCCGTCCGCGTCAGGCTTCATCTGGCCCGTGAACGGGACCGTCGTGAGCGGTTTCGGCATGCGCTGGGGCCGGATGCACGAGGGCGTCGACATCACCGCGCCGACGGGCACTCCGATCTGGGCGGCGGCCGCCGGGACGGTCATCTGGGCGAGCTGGCGCGGGGGGTATGGGAACTGTGTCGTCGTCGACCACGGGAACGGGCTCGCGACGCTCTACGCGCACGCGTCCGCGATCCTCGTCTCGGTGGGTCAGCGCGTGTCGCAGGGACAGACGGTCGCGCTCGTCGGGTCGACCGGCAACTCGTCCGGGCCGCACCTGCACTTCGAGGTGCGGGTCAACGGCGTGGCGGTCGACCCGTTGCTCTACCTCTGAGTCGGCGCCCGAGCGCCGCGACGCGCTTCCGACTCACACTCGCCGGGTCTCGGAAAGAGCGCCTTTCCGGTGGGGCACCCCAGCCCACCACCCGCTTTCGAGCGTACAGCCGAAAGCGTCACACGTGTGTGACGACCCGTGACAAATGTGTGCCAATCGGCGGTCGAGCTGCCGTCGCCTACGCCGCCTCGATCGCGGCGCGCGGGAGCTCGAGCGGCACCACGTGATGCAGGTCCGGGAACGCCCGCCAGCGCTCGTCCAGCCCGAGGCCGTAGCCGGCGAAGAGCTCGTCCGGCACGGTGAACCCCGTGTAGCGGAGCGGGATGTCGTCGACGAGCCGCCGGTACGGCCGGTCGAGCAGCGTGACGGCGTGCAGCGTCTCCGGCCCGTGGAGGCCGAGCGTCCGCACGAGGAAGTTCAGCGTCAGCCCGGTGTCGACCACGTCCTCGACGATGAGCACGTGCCGCCCCGCGATCGACGCGTCGACGTCCTTCAAGAGCCGGATCCCGCTGCTCTGCTCCCCGACGTAGGGAGCGAGCTCGACGAGATCGAGCGTGTGCGGGATCGGGAGCGCCCGCGTGAGATCGGCGAGGAACACGACGCTCGACTTGAGCGGGGCGACGAGAACCGGGTCGAGGCCGGCGTAGTCACGCGCGATCTCCGAGCCCAGCTCTGCGACCCGCGCGGCGATCTGCGCTCTCGTCAGGTAGACGCCGCCGACCTCGCCGTGCTCCGAGCGGAGATCCGAGGGCTGCACGGTCAGGACGCCATCCGGAGCCGGTAGCGCTGCGCGAGGCTCTCGATGTCGCGCCGGTAGAAGAGCTTCACCTTGACCTCAGGGTAGAGCCGCTGGAGCTCGCGGAGCTTGCGGTTCTTGCGCGTCACGAGCGACTGCTTCATCACCGTCACCTCGATGAAGAGCTCCTGCTCTGGAAGGTAGAAGTCCGGGGTGAACGCGCTCACGACGCGGCCCTCCGCGTCCCGCTCGAGCACGAACGTCCGTGGCTCGTAGTCCCACGGGATGCCGTAGTAGTCGAGGATCTTCGCGCACTCGACTTCGCTCCGATTCGCGAACCGCGGCGGCGTCGATCCACAATATGCCTGGAAAACGGGGTTTTCCACCCGCACCTGAGCCAGGGTACCGGCGGCGTCGGACAACGCCTGCCTCGTAGACTGTGGCCATGTCAGGGTCGGACGGCGTCTTCCGGATCGCGCAGATCTCCGATCTCCACTGCGGCGGACCGTACTTCGAGGCCAGCCTGCTCGAGCGTGCGATCGGCGAGATCAACGAGTTGAAGCCGGACGTGGTCGTCTGCTCGGGCGACCTCACGACCTTCGGCTTCCGCCACGAGTACCTGACGGCTCGCGAGTACATCGACCGCATCGACTGCGACTCGATCGTCGTCGTGCCCGGGAACCACGACTCTCGCAACGTCGGGTACGTCCACTTCGAGGAGATGTTCGGTGAGCGGAACTCCGTCCTGCGGAAGGACGGTGTCGCCATCGTCGCCGTCGACTCGAGCGAACCGGACCTCGATCACGGCCAGATCGGGCGGGGCCGCTACCGCTGGATCGAAGAGCAGTTCGCGGACGAGCCGGCCGACCTCAAGATCTTCGTGCTGCACCACCACCTCCTGCCGGTCCCCGGGACGGGCCGCGAGCGCAACGTGGTCTACGACGCCGGCGACGCGATCGAGTGCCTCCAGCGCGCGGGCGTGCGGCTCGTCCTCTCCGGTCACAAGCACGTGCCCTACGTCTGGCGGCTCGAGGACATCTTCGTGGTGAACGCGGGAACGGTCTCGTCGCTGCGGCTCAGGGGCAATACGCGGCCGTGTTACAACGTCGTCGAGATCTCCGACCGGAGAGTGGACATCTGGCGTCGCCACCCGTTCCACGGCGAGCTGAAGCTCGTCTCCTTCACGCTCGACACGCTCGAGTACGCGAAGTTCACGGGCGCGATCGAGGACGAGGTCACCGCGAGGACGTGAGAGCCCTCGCGATCGTCGACGGGGAGCACTACGCGCCCGTCGTCCGCGATGCACTCGCCGGGCTGCCGTACGAGGTCGTCGCCGCGGTACTGATCGGCGGCACGGAGAAGCTGCGTGGAGGAGAGGAGTACGGCGTCCCCCTCGCCGAGGACGTGGAGTCGGCGATCGCCCGCTACTCGCCGGCGATCGTCGTGGACCTCTCGGACGAGCCGGTCCTCGGGCCGGTCGAGCGGCTCGCGCTCGCGAGCCGTGTCCTCGCGCTCGGCGTGACGTACGCCGGCGCCGACTTCCGTTTCGACCCTCCCGTCTTCGAGCCGTTCGCGCTTCCCTCGCTCGCCGTCGTCGGGACGGGCAAGCGCGTGGGGAAGACCGCCGTCACGGGCCATGTCGCGCGCCTGCTCGCAGTCGACCGGCGCGTCGTCGTGGTCGCGATGGGGCGCGGCGGCCCTCCCGAGCCGGAGATCATCACCGTGCCGCCGACGGTGGACGCGCTCGTCGCGCTCTCACGGGGCGGGCGGCATGCGGCCTCGGACCACCTCGAGACCGCCGCGCTCGTCGGTGTCGAGACCGTCGGGGCCCGCCGCTGCGGCGGAGGACTCGCGGGAGCGGTGTTCGCGTCGAACGTGCAGGAGGCCGCCCGCGTCGCCGAGCGCCTCGCGCCCGAGCTCGTCGTCTTCGACGGCAGCGGCGCCGCGCTGCCGCCCGTCGCGAGCGACCGCACGGTCGTGGTCGTCGGCGGGCACCAGAGCCCCGACGTCGCGGCCGGCTACTTGAACGCTTTCCGGCTCCTGCGCGCCGACCTCGTCGTCCTGACGATGGCGGAAGCGGGATCCGGCTGGGAGCACACGCGCGACGCCGTGCGCTCGGCCCTGCCCCCCGAGGTCGACCTCGTCGCGACCGTCCTCCGCCCGCGGCCGATCGCCGACGTGCGCGGGCGCTCGGTGGCGTACTTCTGCACCGCGCCGGCGTCGGCGCACGCCACCCTGGCGACGGAGCTCGCGTCCGGGCACGGCGCCGACGTCGTCCACGTCTCCGGAAACCTCGCGGATCGAGCCGCGCTGCACGACGAGCTGGGCGGCATCGAGGCCGACGTGTACCTCGTCGAGCTCAAGGCCGCCGCGGTGGACGTCGTCGCCGAGCACGCGCTCGCGCGCGGGGCCGAAGTCGTGCTCGCAGCGAACGACGTCGTCTCGGTCGCCGGGGAGCCGGACCTTGACGGGAAGCTGCTCCAAATGGCACGAATATGACATGAGCGAACGCCGGTACGTCACGCCGCTCCCGCTGGGGGACGAGATCCCGTTCTCGAAGGGGCTCATGGCGCGCGCGCTGGTCGTCACCGGGCTCGATCCCGAGCGCGCGTACCTGATCGCGCACCGGGCGGACCGCGACCTCGCCGACCGCGGCGCACAGTCGCTCGATCTCGATCGTCTCGGGGACCTCGCGGCCGACGTCATCGGCGACGACGGCGCCGCCCCCACCGTCCG
>ML178784.1:17716-55206 GCA_004366385.1 Actinomycetota bacterium | reverse complement strand
GTGTGCTCTTCCGATCTTCCTTGAGCGGCGCGACGTAGCCGGAGAGCCGAGAGTCGGCGAGCTCGAGGAAGCGAGCCGTGTTCTGGTCGAGCGCCTCGGCCGAGAGCGACTTGATCGTCGCCTCGAGCCGCTCGTCGAGCACGCTCCGCTCGGTCTCGAGCGACGCCTCGACCGCGGCGAGCTCGCGCTGGAGCGCGATCACCTCGTCCGTGCGCCGCCGGCGCTCGACGAGCGCAGGGCGCAGGAGAAGGAGGACGCCGAGCGCGCCCACCGTGATCCCGATGAGGAGGGCGACGATGACCACTGGGTCGAGGAACGGTAGAGAGGGGGGCGGACGGAGCGCCGGGACCCACCGGCACAACCGGGCGTGAACCGAGGCTGCTGCTACATTCGCGCGCGGTCATGCCCGACAAGCCACGCGTGAAGGCGCCCAAGCAGCGCTCCACCCCGAGGGTCGACGATCCCGGTCGCACGCGGCGTCTCCTCCTGTACGGCGCGGGCGCGACGCTCGCGGTCGTCGCCGTCGTCGTCCTGGCCGCGCTGACCATCGGCGGAGGCGACCCGGGCGAGCCGGAGGCGCGCGCCGCCCTCGAGTCGGCGGGCTGCACGCTGAACGTGGCCGAGGCCCTCCCGGGCGAGCACTCGATCGACGATCCCGGCGGCGTCAGCGCCCAGTGGAACACGGATCCGCCCACGACCGGGCCGCACTTCGGTATCGCGGCCGTCTTCGGCGCCTACGACGAGCCGCTCGAGATCGCGCGTGTCGTGCACAACCTCGAGCACGGCGGGATCTTCATCCTCTACGGTGACCAGCTGCCAGAGGAGACCCTGGCTTCGCTCCGTTCCTTCTACGAGACCCACCAGACAGGCACCGTCATGGCGCCGCTCCCGAAGCTGAAGAAGCAATTCGCACTCGGGGCGTGGGTGTCGGACGGCGAGGAGGGCAACGGCTACCTCGCCAAGTGCCGCCAGTTCGACGACAAGGCCGTCTCGACCTTCTTCCGAGCCTTCCAGTTCCAGGGCCCCGAGCGCTTCGACCCGAGCCAGCTCCAGCCCGGGTCGTAGCCCCAGGACAGGAAGGCTCTCGGTCGCGCGGCCGCGGTTGCTCGGACCTCACCCGAGCGGCGTACACTCGTCTCGCCGGGGTGGCGGAACGGGTGAGACGCGCCTGCCTTAAAAGCAGGTGTCCCTTCGTGGGGCGTGCGGGTTCGAGTCCCGCCCCCGGCCCGCTGTGTGCGCAAGGCCGGGATCCTCGAGCGGGGATCCCGGCCGCGCGGCAAGCAGGCCCCGTCATGGGTGCCCGAGCGGTTCAACTCTTCGAGGTGTGAAGTCGCCCGGTTGTCGTCCGTGATCATGCTCGCGTGGAGCGCGGGATACACTCGGCGCGCCGTGGCGAGCCCGCCCGAAGCGCTGGCCCATGCCCCGCTCGAGTGGGACACGCCGCTGTACCGGATGGCGGTCGCGCAGTTCGACCAGGCGGTGCCCGTCGCCGGGATCCCTGAGGACATCGCCGAGCGGCTCCGCTTCCCCGAGCGCTCGCTGATCGTCAGCGTGCCGGTGCGGCTCGATGACGGGCAGCGCGTCGTCTTCCCCGGCTACCGCGTGCAGCACTCGAGCATCCTCGGCCCGACGAAAGGCGGCGTCCGCTACGACTCGGAGGTGTCGCTCGGCGAGTGCGCCGCGCTCGCGATGTGGATGACGTGGAAGTGCGCGCTGCTCCGGCTTCCCTACGGCGGTGCCAAGGGAGGCGTGCGCTGCGACGCCCGCTCGCTCTCGCCCACCGAGCTCGAGCGGCTCACTCGCAGGTTCACCTCCGAGCTCCTGCCGGTGATCGGCCCGCAGGAGGACATCCCCGCCCCCGACATGGCCACGAACGAGCAGACGATGGCGTGGATGATGGACACGTACTCGATGCAGCGCGGCTACGCGGTGCCGGAGATCGTGACCGGGAAGCCGATCTCGATCGGCGGGTCCGTGTTCCGGCACGAGGCGACGGGCGCCGGCGTCGTGATGGTGATCGCCAGCGCGTGCACGCGGCTCGGCTGGCCGGTCGAGGAGCAGCGCTGCGTCGTTCAGGGCTTCGGGAACGTCGGAAGCATCGCCGCCGCCGAGCTGCACGAGCTGGGCGCGACGATCGTGGCCGTCTCCGACGTGTCCGGAGGGATCCACTCGGAGGACGGGCTCGACGTCCCGGCGCTCCAGGCGTACGTGCGTGAGCACGGGTCGCTCGAGGGCTGCGACGCGGGGCGGCGGATCTCGAACGAGGAGCTGCTCGAGCTCGACTGCGACATCCTCGTGCTCGCGGCCCGCGAGGACCAGATCACCGGCGAGAACGCGCCACGCCTGCGCGCCCGCATGGTCGTCGAGGGCGCGAACGGGCCGACGTCGCTCGAGGCGGACGCGATCCTGGACACGCGCGGCATCCCCGTGCTCCCGGACATCCTCACGAACGCCGGCGGCGTCACCGTGTCGTACTTCGAGTGGGTGCAGGACCTCGGGCGGCTCTTCTGGACGCGGGACGAGATCCGCGCGAAGCTCGCCGAGAAGCTCTCGGACGCGTTCGACCGCGTCTGGGATCTCGCCGCCGAGCGCGAGACGTCACTGCGGACGGCCGCGCTCGTGGGCGGGATCCGCGAGGTCTCGAACGCGCTCGAGGCGCGGGGGATCTTCCCGTGAGCGACGAGCGGGTGAGCGTCGTCCGCGAGGCGATGGTGTCGCAGCCGGGGCACCTCCCCGCCGACGCGACTGCCCAGGCGGCCGGCGAGCTCCTGCTGCCGCCCGAGGTGCGCGCGGTCTACGTGACCGAGGGCGAGCGGCTGGTGGGTGTGATCACGCGGAAGACGCTCGTGCGCGAGGTCGTCGCCGCCGGCCGCGACCCGGGCTCCGCGCGGCTCGGGGACATCGCGGAGCCGCCGGATCACACGATCGGCCCGGACGTGCCCCTCGAGGACGCGTTCCGCTTCCTCGAGGAGGAGGACCTCGAGCGCGTGCCGGTGGTCGACGCTGACCGGCGGCTCGTGGGCGTCCTCTCCCGCGCGGTGCTCCTGCGGCGCCTGGCGGAGGACGAGGCGCCGGACGACGACGACCCGCCCGAGCTGCCGCCCGCGGCGTAGACGTGCTGCGGCGAGGCTGAGAAGATCCGGCGGGATGCAGGTCTGCCCTGCATGCGGCGAGGAGAATCCCGAGCGCGCGCGCTTCTGCCTCGCGTGCGGCCAGGCGCTCGCCGTCGCGACGCCGCCCGGGGAGGAGCGGAAGGTCGTCTCCGTGCTCTTCGTCGACCTCGTCGGCTTCACCGACCGCTCCGACCGCGCCGACCCGGAGGACGTCCGCGCGACGCTGCGTCCCTACCACGAGCGCGTGAAGGCCGACATCGAGCGCTTCGGCGGCACGGTCGAGAAGTTCATCGGCGACGCGGTCATGGCGGTGTTCGGCGCCCCGGTGGCGCACGAGGACGACGCAGAGCGCGCGGTGCGTTCCGGTCTCCGGATCCTGCAGACGATCGACGAGCTCCGCGAGGACGGGCTCGAGCTTGCGGTTCGTGCGGCCGTCACCACCGGCGAGGCCGTGGTCGCGCTCGGCGCCCGGCCTGAGCGTGGCGAGGGGATCGTGACCGGCGACGTCGTGAACACGGCGGCGCGCCTCCAGTCGGCGGCGCCCGTCGGTTCGGTGCTCGTGGACGAGGTGACGATGCGGACGGTCGGGGCCGCGGTCGCCTTCGAGCCGCTGGAGCCGGTCGAGGCGAAGGGCAAGGCCGAGCCGATCCCGGTCTGGCGAGTGCTCGGCGCCCGCAGCCGCGTCGGCCAACCGGAGGCCGCGACGCACACGCCGTTCGTCGGCCGCGAGCACGAGCGCACGCTCCTCCTCGAGACGTTCCTGCGTGCCGAGCGCGAGTCGTCGGTGCAGCTGGTGACGGTCGTCGGGGAGCCCGGGATCGGCAAGAGCCGCCTCGTGACCGAGCTCCGCGCCGCGCTCGACGAGCGGCCCGATCTCGTGACCTGGCGCCACGGCCGCTGCCTGCCGTACGGCGAGGGGATCACGTTCTGGGCACTGGGCGAGATCGTCAAGGCGGAGGCCGGGATCCTCGAGTCGGACGACCAGCGCGCGGCGGCGGCGAAGCTCGACACGGCGCTCGCGGACTACGTCGCCGACGAGTCGGAGCGCGCCTGGTTCGCGTCGTGCGTCGCGCCGCTCGTCGGCGCCCGACTGGACGGGGCGGCGGCGAGCCGCGAGGAGACGTTCACCGCCTGGCGGCGGCTCCTCGAGGCGATGGCCGCGCGCCGGCCGTGCATCCTCGTCGTCGAGGACCTGCATTGGGCGGACGCGGCGCTGCTCGAGTTCCTCGAGCACCTGCTCGACTGGAGCGCTCCCGTGCCGCTCCTCCTCCTCTGCACCGCTCGCCCGGAGCTGTTCGAGCGGCAGCCGAGTTGGGGCGGCGGGAAGCGGAACGCCACGACGATCTCGCTCTCCCCGCTGTCGACGGAGGACGCGGGGCGGCTCTTCCAACTGCTCCTCGACCGCACGCTCCTGCCGGCCGAGACGCAGGCCGCACTGCTCGAGCGCGCGGGCGGCAACCCGCTCTACGCGGAGCAGTTCGCGCGCATGCTCGAGGAGCGTGGCAGCGTCGAGGGGCTTGCCGTCCCCGAGACGGTGCAGGCGCTCATGGCGGCGCGGCTCGACACGCTCAGGCCCGAGCAGAAGGCGCTCCTCCACGACGCGGCCGTGGTCGGACGGGTCTTCTGGGCCGGAGCCGTGGCCGAGATCGGCGACCGCGACGGAGGCGACGTCAGGCGCGAGCTGAACGAGCTGATCCGACGCGAGTTCGTGCGCCCGGTGCGCGTCTCCTCGATCGAGGGCGAGGACGAGTTCTCCTTCTGGCACGCCCTCGTCCGTGACGTCGCGTACCAGCAGATCCCGCGCTCTCCCCGCGCGGACAAGCACGCTGCAGCCGCAGCCTGGATCGAGAAGACGGCCGGGGAGCGCGTCGCCGACCATGCGGAGATCCTCGTCCACCACTACGGAGAGGCCTTCGAGCTGGCGCGGGCGGCCGGAGACGCCCGCCGCCCCGAGGTCGAGGGCCGGCTCGTCCGCTTCCTCGTGCTCGCAGGCGAGCGTGCCGCGCAGTTCGACACGCAGGCGGGGGAGGCGTACCTCCGCCGTGCCCTCGGCCTCGTCGAGGGTGACGAGCTCGCGCGCGCGAGGGTGCTCGTCGCCCTCGCACCCGTGCTGATGCAGCGCGGGGCGATCGCGGAGGCGATCGAGGCGGACGAGGCGGCGATCGTCGTGCTTCGCGCGGTCGACGAGCGCGCGGCGGCCGTCGCCATCAGGAACCTCGCGACGCTGATGTGGGCGCGTGGCCAGGTCGACCGCGCGAACGCGCTGGGCGACGAGGCGATCGCCGTCCTCGAGCGCGCTCCCGATCCGGAGCTCGTCGCCGCCTACGGCAGCGCGGCGCATCGCAGCGCGATCGGGGGCAGAGCCGACGACGCATCGGTATTCATCGAGAAGGGCCTGGGGCTGGCCGCCGAGCTCGGGGTCGAGGACGTGATGGCACTCGTGCAGGCCCGCGCCGGTGTTCACGGGTACTCGGGCGATCCCAGATCCGTCGAGGACAGCCGGCTCGCGCGCGACCTCGGGCTTCGCCTCGGGCTCGGGCGTGCCACGGCCGTGGCGATCAACAACCTCGCGGACTCGCTCTACTACTTCGAGTCTGCGCACGCTGCTCGCGAGGTCTGGGAGGAGGGCATCGAGTTCTCCCGTGCGCGCGGCATCGTGTCGACGGAGATCTGGTGTCGCAGCGAGCGCCTCCGCGCCCTCTACAACCTCGGGGCGTGGGCGGAGCTCGAGACGGAGGCGGAGCACGTGCTGCGCTGGGTCGAGGAGCACGGCGGCGGTCAGCTCGAGGTGTTCGCCCACGTCGAGCTCGCGCAGCTCCACGTGCACAGGGGAGCGGTCGACGTCGCCGCGGGGCACGTCGAGGAGCTCCTGCCGATCGCGTTCGAGAGCCGGGACCCGCAGGTGCTCGTCCCGGGGCTCACGGTGGCGGCGCTGGTCTCATCCGCTCGCGGCGACGAGGAGCGGGCGGCCGCGCTCGTCGAGGAGCTGGAGGGGACGACGCGCGGCGGGCCGATCGGCTGGCGCTCCTTCTGCCTCGGCTGGCCGGCGCGGATTGCCGTCGCGGCCGGGCGCCCCGACCTGGTGGAGGCGTTCCTCGAGGACACGGAGCAGGAGTCCGCCTGGGATCGGAGCGCGCGACCGGCGGCACGCGCGGCGTTGGCCGAGACCCGTGGGACGCTGGGCGCGGCCGCGGATCTCTACCGCGAGGCCGCCGAGCGCTGGGAGGCCTACGGCAGCGTCGTGGAGCAGGCGTACGCGCTACTCGGGCTCGGTCGCTGCGGCGACGCGCAGGCACTGAGCGACGCGCGGGCGATCTTCGCACGGCTCGGCGCGTCGCCCGTGCTCGAGCAGGCGGCCTGACGCACGCGTAGGGGCGAGGTTTGCCTCGCCCTCAGCAGCACGTGTACGCGCCCGGAGGCGCGGCGCCCTCCTCCCGTTCCGGGAGCTCCGCGGCCGCGAGCGCGGCGCCGTGGAGGATGTCGCGCTCGCTCGCCTCGACCTCATCCAGCCCGTACGCGTCGAGGACCTCGCGCAGGATCACGACGCCGGCGACGATCACGGCCGCGCGTCCCGGCTCGATCCCCGGCAGTGCTTCCCGGTCCGCCTGCGTCATCCCCGCGAGCCGCTCGAGCTCCCGCTCGACCGCGCTGCGCGAGAGCAGGTGGCCGTGCGTGCGCTCCGGGTCGTGCTCGGTGTCGCCGAGGTCGAGCATGGCGAGCGTCGTCACCGTGCCGGCGACGCCGATCGCGGCCGTCGGCTCCCAGGCGGGGAGCAGCGAGCGCACGCGCGCGGCGGCGGCGTCCAGCTCGTCTGCAGTCGGCGGGTCGGAGAGCAGGAACCGCTCCGTGAGCCTGACGCAGCCGACGTCGAGGCTGACCGAGGCCGGCGCGCCGTTCGCCGCCGCGAGCACGAGCTCGGTCGAGCCGCCGCCGATGTCCACGAGCAGCGTCCCCGGCGCGACCGTCCGCCCGGCCGACACGCCGCGCAGCATCAGCGCCGCCTCCTCGTCCCCGTCGAGCAGCCGGGTCGCGAAGCCGTAGCTCCACTCGACCTCGCCCAGGAACGCCTCGCCGTTCTCCGCGTCGCGCACCGCGCTCGTCGCGATCGCAAGCACGCGCGCCGCGCCCAGCCCCTCTGCCTCGCGCCGGTACTCAGAGAGCGCGTTCCGCACTCGTGCGATCGGCACCGGGAGGAGCTTGCGGCGCTCGTCCACGCCCTCGCCGAGGCGCGTGATCGCGAGGCGCCGCACCACCTCGGCCACCCGGCCGTCCTCGACGTCCGCGACGATGAGCCGGGTCGAGTTCGTCCCGAGGTCGACGGCCGCGACGCGGGTCACGGCACCGGCAGGAACGCCCTGAGCCAGCGTGTCCTGGCCTGCGCGCGCTCGAGCGCCTGGAGCAGCACCCGGAGCCGGGCCCGCGAGACGCGCAGCCGTTCGAGCGCGGCTTCGAGCTCGTCCCTGGACTCCTCGCTGGCCGCGAGCAGCTCCTCGGTGCGCGCGGAGCGCTCCTCGAAGGTCGCGAGCTCGGCGGTGAACTCCCTCCCGGTCGCTCTCGCCTGGTGCCACAGGCGCACGCCGCGCACGGCGCAGACCGCCGCGGCGACGGCGGTGAGAGCGAGCCCGGCGAGGAAGGCCGCGAGAACCATGCCGCGATCGTATCCACACAGCGGTCTCGGATCCTTTCTTGAGCACGATTGCATCCAAGTCGGCGACGGTGAACCGCATTTCTAAGCGATGCACGCACCATCCGCTTGCACGACTAGGATCCGAGAGCTAGTCTCTCGGACACAATCCGCCGAACAGGGGAGGAGAGTCGATGAGCGGGATGGGGACGAACGGGCACGACCGGTGGGCGGGGATCGAGCGCCCGTACACGGATGCAGACGTCGAGCGGCTCCGCGGGCGCTTCCACGTGGAGCACACGATCGCGCGTCTCGGCGCGGAGCGGCTCTGGGAGCTGCTGCACGGCGAGCCGTACGTGGCGGCGCTCGGCGCCATCTCCGGTGGACAGGCGGTCCAGATGGTGAAGGCGGGCCTGAAGGCGATCTACCTCTCCGGCTGGCAGGTCGCCGCCGACGCGAACCTCTCCGGCCACACCTATCCGGACCAGAGCCTCTACCCGGTGTCGAGCGCCCCCGCGCTCGTCAAGCGCCTGAACAACGCGCTCCTCCGCGCCGACCAGATCGACGCGGCCGAGGGGCGGAACGGCACCTACTGGCTCGCCCCGATCGTCGCGGACGCCGAGGCCGGCTTCGGCGGGCCGCTGAACGCGTACGAGCTCATGAAGTCGTTCATCGAGGCCGGCGCCGCGGGCGTCCACTTCGAGGATCAGCTCTCGTCCGAGAAGAAGTGCGGCCACCTCGGCGGGAAGGTGCTCGTGCCGACGAGCCAGTTCATCCGCACCCTCGTCTCGGCGCGGCTCGCGGCGGACGTGCTCGGCGTCCCGACCGTCCTCTTCGCGCGCACCGACGCGCTCTCCGCGACGCTCGTCACCAGCGACGTCGACGAGCGCGACCGCGAGTTCCTCACCGGCGAGCGGACGCCCGAGGGCTTCTTCCGCGTCGAGCCCGGGATCGAGGCGCCGATCGCGCGCGCGCTGGCGTACGCGCCGTACGCCGACTTGCTCTGGTGCGAGACGTCGACCCCCGACCTCGACGAAGCCGCGCAGTTCGCCGAGGCCGTGCGCGCGAAGTTCCCGGGCAAGCTCCTCGCCTACAACTGCTCGCCGTCCTTCAACTGGAAGAAGCACCTGGACGACCGGACGATCGCGAGCTTCCGGCAGGAGCTGGCGGACATGGGGTACGCGTTCCAGTTCGTGACGCTCGCCGGCTTCCACGCGCTGAACGCCTCGATGTTCGAGCTCGCCCGCGGCTACGCCGCCGAGGGCATGACAGCGTACGTCCGGCTCCAGGAGCAGGAGTTTGCCGCCGAGGAGCACGGGTATACCGCGACCAGGCACCAGCGCGAGGTCGGCGCCGGCTACTTCGACGCCGTGCTCGACGCGATCACGGGCGGCGAGGCCTCGACGCGCGCCCTCGAGGGCTCGACCGAGGAGGCCCAGTTCGAGGTGACGCCGACCGCGTGAGCACTCCGGCCGTCAGCCCGGGTGTCACTCTCCACGGCCCGGACGAGGCCGGAGTGCTCACGCCGGAGGCGCTCGACCTCGTCGCGCTGCTCGAGCGGGAGCTGGGGGCGCGACGCGCGGAGCTGCTCGACGCGCGCGCCGCGCGCGAGGAGCGGCTGCTGGCGGGCGAGCTCCCCGCCTTCCTCGAGGAGACGCGCGAGATCCGCGAGGGCGACTGGCGGGTTGCGCCCGTGCCGGCCGACCTCCAGGACCGCCGCGTCGAGATCACCGGCCCGGCCGGCGACCGGAAGATGGTGATCAACGCGTTCAACTCGGGCGCGAAGATGTACATGGCCGACTTCGAGGACGCGAACTCCCCCACCTGGGAGAACGTCGTCGGCGGCCAGCAGAACCTCACGGACGCGATCGAGCGCACGATCTCGGTCGAGACGCCGAACAAGCGCTACGAGCTGCGCGACGAGGTCGCGGTGCTCCTCGTCCGTCCTCGCGGCTGGCACCTCGTGGAGCAGCACGTCGAGATCGACGGGGAGCCCGTCTCCGCGAGCCTCTTCGACTTCGGCGTCTACCTGCACCGGAACGCCGAGCGGCTGCTCGAGCGCGGCACGGGGCCGTACTTCTACCTCCCGAAGCTCGAGAGCCACCACGAGGCGCGGCTCTGGAACGACGCGTTCCTGATCGCGCAGGAGCACCTCGGCCTCCCCGTGGGGACGATCAAGGCGACCGTCCTCGTGGAGACGATCCTCGCCGCGTTCGAGATGGACGAGATCCTGTACGAGCTCCGCGAGCACTCGGCGGGGCTGAACGCGGGCCGCTGGGACTACATCTTCTCGGCGATCAAGAAGTTCCGAGAGCGGCCCGACTTCGTGCTCCCGGACCGCGCGCAGGTGACGATGACCGTCCCGTTCATGCGCTCGTACACCGAGTTGCTCGTCCGAACGTGCCACCGCCGCGGCGCGCATGCGATCGGCGGCATGGCGGCGTTCATCCCGTCGCGCAGGGATCCCGAGGTGAACGAGATCGCGCTCGCGCGCGTGCGCGAGGACAAGGTGCGTGAGTCCGGCGACGGCTTCGACGGCACGTGGGTTGCGCACCCGGACCTCGTGCCGGTCGCGACGGAGTGCTTCGACTCCGTGCTGGGTGACCGGCCCAACCAGCTGGAGCGTCTGCGCGAGGACGTCTCGGTCGAGGCCGCCGACCTCCTCGACCTGGCGGCGACTCCGGGCGAGGTCACGGGGGAGGGGCTGCGCGCGAACGTCTCCGTCGGCATCCGCTACATCGCCGCCTGGCTCTCGGGCGTGGGCGCGGCCGCGATCGACAACCTCATGGAGGACGCCGCGACCGCGGAGATCTCCCGGTCGCAGGTCTGGCAGTGGATCCGCCACGGCCGCTGCTCGCGCGAGGACGTGGAGCGTGTGATCGCGGAGGTCGCGGCCGGGCTCCCGGACGAGCCGGTGTACGGCGAGGCGCGCGCGCTCTTCGAGCGGCTGGCGCTCGCGGGGGAGTTCACCGAGTTCCTGACGCTGCCCGCCTACGACCGGCTGCTGGCGCTGGAGCAGGCATAGATGGCCGACGGGACGAAGGCCGACGACCTCGCGCTCGCGCTCGAGGAGGCGATCGTCTCGGGCGAGATCCCGCCCGGGAGCGTGCTGCGCCAGGAGCATCTCTCCGAGCAGTTCCAGGTCAGCCGGACGCCCGTGCGCGAGGCGCTGCGGCGGCTCGCCGCGCTCGGGCTCGTCACCTTCGAGCCGAACCGCGGTGTGCGCGTGCGGCTGCTCGCGCGGGACGAGCTGCGCGAGGCCTTCCTCGTCCGCGCCGAGCTCGAGAGCCTCGCCACCGAGATCGCGACGCCGAAGATGTCCGCCGCCGAGCTCGAGGAGCTCGAGCGGGCGGAGAAGCGCTTCAGCGAGATCACGCTCGAGCTCGTGGAGATGAGCCACGCCGGCCGGCAGGACCTCGAGCTCGCGCGCGAGTGGCTGCACCGTAACCACTCGTTCCACGACGTGATCTACGCCGCCGCGGGCGTGCCGCTGATCGAGCGGATGGCGAAGGCCGCGCGCCGCACGTTCCTCGTGAAGCCGGTGTGGGCGACCGGCGACGACCTCGACGAGCTGTACCGCAAGAACGACCTCCAGCATCGCGCGATCCGCGAGGCGATCTCCGCGCAGAGCCCGCAGGGCGCGCGCGTCCTCGCCCGCGAGCACGTTCTCTCCTCGGGTCGGCTGCTGGAGGCGATCCTGGACAAGGTCGCGGCGCAGACCCGCGAGCCGGTGTCCGCCCCGGCCGAGCTCTCGCTGTAGGCACGCGCTATACTGCGGCCCGCGACGCGGGGTGGAGCAGTCTGGTAGCTCGCCGGGCTCATAACCCGGAGGTCGCGGGTTCAAATCCCGCCCCCGCTACTGCGAAGGCCCCGGAGACGGGGCCTTTTCTCGTCTCGTGGGCGGCGTTGCGGCCTACGCCTGGCAGAGCTCAGGGCCGACGGCTGCGGCCATGACGAGCGCGGCGCCGACGAGGACGACGAACCAGCCGAGCGCGAGCGTCGCCGCCAGCCGCGGCCGCTCCGCGATCCTCGCGAACACCGACGCGAGCAGGATCGCGATCCAGCCGAAGGTGCCGACCACGGCGAAGAAGGCGATGTAGAGGTCGCCCGACGTCCGGGTCACGCCCTGCGTGCCGGTGCACCGCCACTCGATGTCGAACGCCGCCGGGAACGCCCAGAGGACGAGCACCGCCGCCAGCGGCGCCAGGACGAGTACCGCGAGGAACGTCAGCCATCCCGCCCGCCGCTCCCAGGGGGAGCGCGTCGCGGTCGGCTCGGTGAGCTGCTCGGCCATGTCGCACCTCCTTCGTCATGCCGACCGTAGGCTCGCGGCGAGCGCCTCTCATCGGGGAAGTCCCCGACCGCGCTGCCTCGATCTACGTCCCTGTAGCGTTGGCTCCGTGGAGCTCGTCGACCTCGGTGCCAGCGGGCTGCGCGTCTCCCGGGTCGGCCTCGGGTGCAACAACTTCGGAGGGAGGATCGGCTTCGAGGAGACCGGCGCCGTCGTGGAGGCGGCGCTCGACGCGGGCGTCACCTTCTTCGACACGGCCGAGGTGTACGGGAACGGAGGCGGCAGCGAGCGCTTCCTCGGCGAGCTCGTCGAGGGGCGCCGTGAGCGGGCGGTGCTCGCGACGAAGTTCGGCTGGCGCGACGAGCCCGGGCAGGCGTCGGCCGAGAACGTGCGCCGCGCGATCGCGGGCTCGCTCGAGCGCCTGCGCACCGACCGCGTCGATCTCTACTACCTCCACCGACCGGATTCCAGGACGCCGATCGCCGAGACGCTGGTCGCGCTCGACGGGCTCGTGCAGGAGGGGCTCGTGCGCGCGCTCGGCTGCTCGAACTTCTCCGCCGAGCAGCTCGCGGAAGCCGATCGCGTCGCGGGAGAGCTCGGCACCGCGCGGTTCACCGTCCTCCAGAACCAGTACAGCCTGCTCGAGCGCGGCGATGACGCGGAGGTGCTCCCGCTCTGCCGCGAGCTCGGCGTCGCGTACGTGCCCTACTTCCCGCTCGCGAGCGGCTTGCTGACCGGGAAGTACCGGCGTGGCGAGCCGGCGCCCGAGGGCACGCGACTGCACGGCCGCGAGCCCGAGGACGAGCGCCTCGCGCGCGTCGAGCGGCTCACCGCCTGGGCCGAGGAGCGCAGCCACACGATCCTGGAGCTGGCGGTCTCGTCGCTCGCCTCGACGCCCGGGATGGGATCGATCATCGCCGGCGCTACGAAGCCCGAGCAGGTGCGCGCGAACGCCGCCGCGGCGGGTTGGCGGCTGAGCGCGGAGGAGCTCGCCGAGATCGCCCGTCTGTAGCCGTCCCGAGTTCTAACCGAACCCTTACAGGGCGCACAGAGAAGCATCACCCGGGTCGCCGATCTCTTAGCCGAGCAGTTCTCCCGGCATAGACGGACGGAAGGAGCAGTCAGATGGTGAAGGCTCGGATGGTCGCTGCGACTGTTGCGGTCGCGCTCGGCGGCCTCACGGCGACCGGCGCGGCGCTGGCGGGCGGGCCCCCGGCGGAGCGCCCGGCCCAGAAGGACAAGGCGGCGTTCTGCAAGCGGCTCGACTCGATGATCACGCAGAAGCAGAACGCGGGCAAGCGCCTCACGAAGGTCGCCGCGAAGATCCAGAAGCGGATCGACAGCGGCAAGCTCACCGACGCCCAGAAGGCTCGGGCGGCGAAGCATCTCGCGCGCGTCAACGCGCTGATCGCCAAGCTCGACAAGCGGGTCGAGCGCCTCCAGGCGGCGCACGCGAAGCACTGCACGACCTCCTGATCGGAGCGACGACCGGGGGCCGAGCCTCTGCGGCCCGGCCCCGGGTCACCCGCCGCCAGGCAGGTCTCCGGTCGCGGCTGTGGTGGTCACCTCGCGCAGAATCGGTGTCAGACACCGTGTCTAGCGGCTGATACCTCGCCCCCGTTCGCTCCACGTCTTTCGCGCTGCGGGTCGACACCAGCTGCACCAAGAGGACCTGGCGCGGGCCGACACGTCCGCACCCGTCGTTCGCGCTCGATCCCCGCCTGCGCTGCGAGAGTACGGCCGTGCACTTCGACGAGATCGCGCGCGCGTCGGCAGAGGTCGCGGCCACGTCCTCGCGTCTCGCGAAGGTCGCGCGGCTCGCCGACTGCCTCGCGCAGGCGAACGCGGAAGAGGTCGGCATCGCCGTCTCGTACCTCTCCGGCACGCTCCCCCAGGGCACGATCGGGGTGGGCTGGGCTGCGCTTCGCTCGCTGCCGCCGCCCGCCGCCGGGCCGACGCTCGAGCTGCTGGAGGTGGATGCGGCCGCCTCCAGCCTCGCGGCCATCTCCGGCAAGAGCTCGCAGGCCGCCCGCCGCCAGGAGCTCGACGCGCTCTTCGCGCGCGCGACCGAGGGCGAGCAGGCGTTCCTCGCGGGGCTGCTCCTCGGCGAGCTGCGACAGGGCGCGCTCGAGGGTGTGATGACCGCCGCGGTGGCGAAGGCGGCGGGCGTCCCCGTCGACGAGGTCCGTCGCGCGACGATGCTCTCCGGAGACCTCGCCGAGGTGGCGACGGCGGCCGTACGGGACGGCAGCCCCGGCCTTGCGCGCTTCCGCCTTACGCCGCTGCGCCCGCTGCAGCCGATGCTCGCGCAGACCGCCGACGGCCTCGAGCACGCGTTCGTGCGCATCCGGCCCGCCGCGGTCGAGTGGAAGCTCGACGGCGCACGCATCCAGGTGCACCGCGCCGGGAACGAGGTGCGCGCGTTCACCCGCAACCTCGCCGACATCACCGCGCGCGTGCCGGAGATCGCCGAGGCCGTCGCAGGGCTCCCCGTGGAGGCGATCGTCCTCGACGGGGAGGCGATCGCGCTCCACCCGGACGGACGGCCGCGGCCGTTCCAGGAGACGATGAGCCGGTTCGGGAGCAAGGCGAACGTCGAGGAGCTGCGCGAGACGACCCCGCTCTCCGCCTTCTTCTTCGACGTGCTCCACCTCGACGGGGACGACCTGATCGACCAGCCTGCGCGCGAGCGGCTCGCGGCGCTGAAGGAGCGCGTGCCGCAGGAGCTGAGGGTCCGCGGGATCGAGACCGCGGATCCCGTCGAGGCGCAGCGCTTCCTCGAAGAGGCGCTCGCACACGGGCACGAGGGCGTGATGGTGAAGTCGCTCGATGCGCCGTACGAGGCCGGCCGCCGCGGGCTCGGCTGGCTCAAGGTCAAGGTCGCGTACACGCTCGACCTCGTCGTGCTCGCCGCTGAGTGGGGGCACGGACGGCGGCAGGGCCGGCTCTCGAACCTCCACCTCGGCGCGCGCGACCCCGAGACGGGCGGCTTCGTCATGCTCGGCAAGACCTTCAAGGGCATGACGGACGAGATGCTCGCGTGGCAGACCGAGCACCTGCTTGCGCTCATGACCGACGAGAAGGGGAACGTCGTCCACGTGCGGCCGGAGCTCGTCGTCGAGATCGCCTTCGACGGCGTCCAGGCGAGCCCGCGCTACCCCGCCGGGCTCGCGCTGCGCTTCGCGCGGGTGAAGGGCTACCGGCCGGACAAGCGCGCGGACGAGGCCGACACGATCGACACCGTCCGCGGCCTGCACGCGGGCGCGTGAGGCTGGCGTAGACTCGGACCGAATCGGATCTCAGGAGGTCGAATGACGCACTACGGGACGCTCAGGATGTGGGCGGCCGTCCTCACGATCGTCGGGGCACTCGGCGTCGTCATGGCGGCGATCGGGACGGTGATCTGGGCGATCGAGGTCGAGGGCTTCTGGCAGACGATCGGCGTGCTGCTGATCGGCGGGCCGGTCTCGCTCTTCCTCGCCACGTTGCCGATCGCGGTCGCGCAGGCGATGCGCGCGCTCGCGGACGTCGGCGACACCGTCAGCGCGCGCTGACGCTCACGTGGCGGACTACCTGGTCAAGAGCCTCGACCGGCCCGACGACGTCATCGAGTTCCCGCGGATCAGCGCCCGCGTCGTCGAGCTCGGCGACCTGACCGTCGCGCAACTCGTCACCGAGCCCGGCTGGCGCTGGTCCGAGCACATGAAGCCGACAATCGGGGGCGAGTGGTGCCAGGCGCGCCACCTGGGGGTCATCGTGTCCGGCCGCATGGGCGTGATCTTCAGCGACGGGACCGAGACCGAGTTCGGGCCGGGCGACGTCTTCGACATCCCTCCCGGCCACGACGGCTTCACGCTCGGCGACGAGCCGTGCGTGCAGATCGAGTGGGCCGGGATCCGCGCGTGGGCGGGCTTCCCGACCGGGATCCACAGCCGCGTGCTCGCGACGCTGCTGTTCACGGATGTCGTCGACTCCACCGCGATCGCCGCGCGCGAGGGCGACCCGCGCTGGCGCGAGCTCTTCTCCGAGCATCTCCTCGCCGCGCGCGGCGAGCTCGAGCGCTTCGGCGGCCGCGAGGTGGCGACGACGGGGGACGGGCTGCTCGCCACCTTCGAGGGGCCGGCGCGCGCGCTGCACTGCGCGGCGGCCATCCGGCGCGCCGCGACCCGGGCGGGGCTCCGAATCCGGGCGGGAGTCCACGTCGGCGAGGTCGAGCTGGTCGGCGAGGACGTGCGCGGGGTGACCGTGCACGAGGCGGCGCGGATCATGGCTGCGGCCGGCGAGGGCGAGATCCTCGTCTCCGAGCTCACGCGCGCGCTCGCGGCGGCGTCAGGGCTCCCGTTCGAGGATCGTGGCACGCACGTGCTCAAGGGGCTGGACGGCGAGTGGAAGCTGGCGGCGTACACCGGCTGAGCGACCCGGCGGACGGCCGGCCGCTCCTGCTCGCGGTCGATCCCGACCCGGACGCACTCGCGCGAATCACGGCCGAGCTCCGGCGCTACGAGCGCGACTACCGCGTCGCGTGCATCCCCTCCGTCGAGGCCGCGCTCGGCCAGCTCGAGGGACTCCAGGAGGAGGGTGGTCGCGTCGCCCTCGTGCTCGCGGCGCGCGGCCAGGGAGGGCTCCTCGGGGAGGAGCTGCTCGCGCGCGTCGGGTCGCTGCACCCGCTCGCGAAGCGCGGGCTCCTCATCGACTTCGGCGCCTGGGGCGACGAGGAGACTACGACCGTCATCCGCGCGGCGATGGCGCAGGGCCACATCGACTACTACGTGCTCAAGCCGTGGAACGAGCCGGACGAGCTCTTCCATCGAACCGTATCCGAGCTCCTGCACGAGTGGCGCCGGGCGAACGCCGAAGGCCGCCGGGAGCTGACGGTGGTGGCGGACCGCTGGTCGCCGCGCGGGTACCAGCTCCGCAATCTCCTGGCGCGGAACGGCGTCCCGCACGCGTTC
The DNA here is from genome assembly GCA_004366385.1 of Actinomycetota bacterium. GTDB lineage: Bacteria > Actinomycetota > Thermoleophilia > Gaiellales > Gaiellaceae > GMQP-bins7. The sequence continues at coordinate 38,226 of ML178784.1, read as the reverse complement.
CATGCGAGCGACTCGGAGGAGGGCAGGCGGATCCTCGAAGAGTGCGGCTGCCCCGGCTCGGCCGACCCCGTCGTCGTGGGGCCGGACGGGCGCGTGTTCCACGACCCGACGATCGAGGAGCTCGCGACGCACGCGTACCGGGTGCCGACCGCGCTCGGCGAGGACGACGGCGAGTACGACGTTGCGATCGTCGGCGCAGGCCCGGCGGGGCTCGCGGCCGCGGTGTACGCGTCGTCGGAGGGGCTGCGCGCGATCGTCGTCGAGCGGGAGTCGATCGGCGGGCAGGCCGGCTCGAGCGCGCGCATCCGGAACTACCTCGGCTTCCCGCGCGGGCTCACCGGCGGGGAGCTGGCCACGCGCGCCTACCAGCAGGCGTGGGTCTTCGGGACGACGTTCCTGCTCATGCGCGAGGTGACCGGGCTCACGCCGGGCGGCGAGGCCCACGTGCTCGAGGTGGGCGACGAGCGGATCCGGGCCAGGAGCGTCGTGCTCGCGAGCGGCGTCACGTGGCGGACGCTCGGGATCCCGTCACTCGAGCGGTTTCACGGGCGGGGCCTCTTCTACGGCTACTCGGCCGCGGACGCGCTCGCGTTCGAGGGTGGACGCGCGTTCGTCATCGGCGCGGGGAACTCCGGCGGGCAGGCGGCGGCGCACCTGAGCCTGTACGCGGAGCGCGTCACGATCGTCTGCAGGCGCGAGCACATCACGGACACGATGTCGCGCTACCTGATCGAGGAGATCGGGGCCGCCGGCGTGGACGTGCGCCAGTCGACGCAGATCGTCGCCGCCGAGGGCGAGGAGCGGCTCGAGCGGGTCACGCTCAGGCACGCGAGCGGGGCGGAGGAGACCGTCGCCGCGGACGCCGTCTTCGCGCTCATCGGCGCCGAGCCGCACACGGAATGGCTGCCCGACGCGATCGAGCGCGACGAGCGCGGCTTCGTCCTCACGGGCGGCGGCGAGCACATGTTCGAGACGTCGGCTCCCGGCGTGTTCGCGATCGGCGACGTGCGGGCGGGCTCGGTGAAGCGGGTCGCGTCGGCGGTCGGCGAGGGGTCGGTGGTGATCCACCAGGTGCACCGACATCTCGAGAGCCTGCGGCCGGCGCCACGCCGGTAGCGCGATCAGCGAGACGAGATCTCGTCGCAGGCGTCCGACTCCTCGAACGCCGTCTTCAGCTCGCCGCTGGGATCAGAGCTCTCGATCGTCTCGAACACCCGCTGGAGCGAGACGAACATCGCCGCGACCGAGGCGGAAACCTCGCGGCCGGCGGTGACGAGGCCGGTCAGCCCCTGGATGTCGTCGACGGCGTCCTCGATCTCGTCCATCTCGCCGTCGACCTCGTCTGCGAGCCGGTCGAGGGAGGTCTTGATCTCCTCCCCCGACTCCGTGTCCGGGGCCCCGAGTCCCCGCACCTCGTCGAGGTACTCGTCGGTCGCCTCGCGCGCCTCCTCCGAGGCCGTCTCGATCTTGGCGCTCGAGATCGTCGTGAGGTCGGTCAGCGTGCCCGCGATCCGGCGGAGCTCATCCGTCCAGGCCACGGTCGCGGAGCAGAAGATATCCGCCCACTCGTTCGCCGGCGACGTCTCGGGCTCGTCGCCCGCGCAACCGGCAGCGATGCCGAGCGAGAGCACGAGGGCGGCGAGCAGGAGAGCCGAGCGCACGCCCAGACGCTACCTCGTCCGGCGGGCGCGCGGGGAGACGAACCGGCGCCAGAGCCCGTACAGGAGGAGTGTCGCGGCGACCGTCACGACGAGCTCGACGGCGCGTCGCCCGCGAAGCCTCGACTCGCCGCTCGCGCGCTGCCGCATCTGGACGGGCACCTCGAGCACGCGTAGGCCCGCCTCCCGCAGGCGGAGCAACGATTCGACCTCGGGCGCGCCGCTCTCGTACGGCTCCGCGAGGACGGGCAGCGCGGCCGCGCGCGCCGCGTACATGCCGCTGGTCGCGTCGCGGAACGGCCGCCCGAGCGCTGCCCGCATGCCGCGGCGGAGGAGGGCCGTGCCGAGCTGCCGGGCCGGCGACGGCTCGTAGCGATACTCGGCGTGGCCGTCGCCCGCGGCGAAGCGTGACCCGACCGCGACGTCGCACTCGCCAGCCCGGACGAGCTCGAGCAGCCGCGCGAGCTCGGCGACCGGGTGCTGGCCGTCGGCGTCGACGCGCCCGGCGAGTGCGTACCCGTGCTCGTGCGCCCAGCGGTAGCCGGCGGCAACACCCTCGCGGAGCCCGCGGTTCTCGCCGAACGAGAGCACCGCGGCGCCGGCGGCGCGCGCAACGTCCGCGGTCGCGTCGGTGGAGCCGTCGTCCACGACGAGGACGTCCACGTCCGGGAGCCCTGCGCGCAGCTCGTCGAGGACGGCCGGGAGGCTCTCCTCCTCGTTCAGCGCAGGGACGAAGACGAGCGTGTCGTGCTGCGGCGACTCAGATGGCTCAGATGACATTGTGCTCGGGGCGCAGCGCCCGGGTCGCGAAGCGCTCCGCGGAGAGCGGCGTCACGTCGACGAAGGGCTCGCGGCCGAGGACGAGGTCGCGGACGATCTCGCCGACGGCCGGCGCCTGCATGAACCCGTGCCCCGAGAACCCCGTCGCGTACAGGAAACGCTCGACGCCCTGGGCGTCGCCGACCAGCCCGTTGTGATCCGGCGAGACCTCGTAGTAGCCCTTCCAGCCGTGCGCGACGCCCAGGTCGAGGAACGCGGGCGCCCGCCGCGCGGCGACCTCCGTGACGCGCTCGAGCCAGTCGGGATCGGTGGGCGCGTCGAAGCCGGGCGGCTGGTCGCGGTCGGCCATCCCGATCAGGAGCCCCGGTCCCTCGCGGTGGAAGTAGAAGCCGGTCGTGAAGTCGACGGTGAGCGGGATGCGCTCTGGGAGGCCTGGCACGGGTGCCGTCGTGACGACCTCGCGCCATACCGGCTCCACCGGGAGCTCGACGCCGGCGGTGCGCGCGAGCGCGGGGGACCACACTCCGGCCGCGCACACGACGACCGAGGTCTCGATCGCGCCCGCGCTCGTCGTCACGCCGGTGACCTCGCCGTCCTCGACCTCGACCGCGTGCGCCTCGCATCCGGTGACGACGCTCGCGCCGTGCTCACGCGCGCCGGCGGCGTACCCCTGCGCGACCGCCTCCGGGCTCGCGTGCCCGTCGAGCGGGCAGAACGTCGCCGCGAGGACCCCGTCGAGCCCGGCGAGCGGCGACAGCGCTGCCGCCTCGGCGGGTGTGACGACGCGGCTCGGCACGCCGAGCTCGTTCTGGAGCGCGACGCTGCGCGCGAACACCTCCACGTCCTCCTCGCGGTCGAGCAGGAAGAGGTATCCGACCTGCCTGAAGTCGATCTCGCCGCCTGGACGCTCCGCGAAGCGGGAGAACGCCTCGACGCCGCGGAGCCCGATCGCGATGTTCAGCGGGTCGGAGAACTGAGTGCGCACGCCTCCCGCCGCGCGGCTCGTCGATCCCGACGAGAGCGCGTCGCGCTCGAGCAGGCAGACGTCCACGCTCTCCTCGGCGAGATGGAACGCGACGCTCGTGCCGATGGCGCCGCCCCCGACCACGACCACCTCGGCGCGCGCGGGAATCGCGCTCATCGCCGCACGAGGCTCCGGAGGAAGAACGTGACGTTCGCGGGCCTCTCGGCCAGACGGCGCATGAGGTACGGGTACCAGTCGGGCCCGAACGGCGTCGCGACGAGCACCTTGTAGCCCTGCGCCGCGAGCTCGCGCTGGAGCGCCGGGCGCACGCCGTACAGCATCTGGAGCTCGAAGCGGTCGCGGCCGATGCCCTCGCGCTCCGCGAACGCCTGCACGTGGCGGATGATGCGCTCGTCGTGCGTCGCCACCGCGATGTACGCGCCGCCGCGGAGGCCGCGCTCGACGAGCTCGACGTACGCCCGGTCGACGTCGCGCTTGTCCGGGAACGCGAGCTCGGGCGGCTCGAGGTACGCGCCCTTGACGATCCGCAGGTTCGGCGCGCGCGGGAGCAGCCGCTCGAGGTCGTCCGGCGTGCGGTAGAGGTATGACTGGAGCACGGTGCCGACCTGATCGTGGCCCGCGTCCCGGAGCCGCTCGTAGATGCGCAGGGTGGCGTCGACGAACGGCGAGTCCTCCATGTCGATCCGGACGAACGTGCCCAGCCGCCCGGCGCGCGCGACGAGGCGTTCCACGTTCGCGTACGCGAGCTCCTCCTCGAAGGAGAGACCGAGGTGGGTGAGCTTGAGGGCGACGTTCGCGCGCAGCTCCTCGGCGACGAGGCGGTCGAGAATCAGCTCGTACTCGGTGACGACCGCCTCGGCGCCGTCGGCGTCCGGGATCGCCTCCCCGAGCAGCGTGGTGTTCGCGTGCAGCCCGGCGTCGTTCAGCCGGCGCAGGACCGCGACGCACTCGTCGAGCGTCTGTCCGGCGACGAACCGCGCCGCGCCGAAGCGCATCCCGTGGCCCTGGACGAGCCGCTGGAGACGGTGGCTCCCGGCCGCCCGCAGGACCAGCGAGCGGGGGATCGCGGACAGTCGGTGCCCGATGCCGGCCACGCGGCGGGAGCCTAGAGCACCAGGCCCGACCCGGCCGCGCGTCAGGTCATTGGCTCTTTCGCGCGACGGGAGTCCCCACGCGGGATTCCCGTGCGCATGTGTGTGTGGGGCGGCTGTCTTGTCGCTGCGATCGCGGCCGCGAAAGGGGCCGCGCTTCAGGTCCTTCTGCCTTCGCGCGATCGGGATCCCCGCTCGGGGATCCCGATCTTGCGCACCATCAGTTCACCGACGGGTCGACCGGCATGAGGGCGAGGACGCCGTACGGGCCGCCCTTCCGCCGCAGGACGTCGCTCCACAGGTCGCCCGGGGCAGCCGTGAACACGTCTCCGGGGACGGCCGGCTCGACGATCCACGACTCCTCCGCGAGCTCGTCGTCGAGCTGCCCCGGGCCCCAGCCCGCGTACCCGGCGAAGACCCGTGCCCGCGTCAGGTCGCCGAGCTCGTCCGGGTCGACCTCCGCGGGGAGGAACCCGACCGTCTCGAGCACGAGCGACCCTGCGCGCTCCGGGTCGACGAAGTCGGCCAGGATGACGATCGCCGACGGCTGGACGGGACCGCCCACGAAGACGGGCTCGCCGCCGTCGACGAGCGAGGTCAGCTCGGGGAGCGCCTCGTGGACGCGTGTCTCCGACGGGCGGTTGAGCACGACGCCGAGCGCGCCGTCGTCCGTGTGCTCGCCCATGAGCACGACCGTCCGCCGGAAGTTCGGGTCCACGAGCGACGGCGCGGCGATCAGGAGCTGCCCCTTCAGCGAGTGCACCCGCATATCATCGCGGCGTGGACGGAGTCTCCCGCGAGATCCGGCTCGCCGCGCGCCCGCAGGGGCTCCCGGACGAGAGCACGTTCGAGCTCGCGGAGACCCCCATCCCCGAGCCGGGCGACGGCGAGGTTCTCGTGCGCAACGCGTACTTCTCGGTCGACCCGTACATGCGGCCGAGGATGAGCGCGTCGCGCTCGTACTCCGCGAGCTTCGAGCTGGGCGAGCCCCTGTACGGCGGCGCGGTGGGACGCGTGGCGGCGTCCCGGAACCCCGGCTTCGCGGAGGGCGACTGGGTGCTGCACATGCTCGGCTGGCGCGAGTGGGCGCTCTCCGACGGCTCCGCGATGCGCACCCTCGACCCGGCGGGTGGGCCGGTGTCGCTCGCGCTCGGCGTGCTCGGGATGCCCGGCTTCACCGCGTGGTGGGGCCTCTTCCAGCTGTGTGCGCCGAAGGAGGGCGAGACCGTCTTCGTCTCCGGCGCGGCGGGCGCCGTCGGGAGCGCCGCGGCGCAGATGGCGAAGATCGCCGGCTGCCGCGTCGTCGGCAGCGCGGGCTCGGCGGAGAAGCTCGCGTGGCTCCGCGAGATCGGCCTCGACGCCGTGTTCGACTACCGCGAGCGGCCCGTGCACGATGCGCTCGCCGAGCTCGCGCCCGACGGCATCGACATCTACTTCGACAACGTCGGCGGCGACCACCTGGAGGCCGCGATCGGCGCGCTGCGGCTGCACGGCCGCGTCGCCGCGTGCGGCTCGATCGCACGCTACAACGACACGGAGGCGTCGCCCGGCCCGCGCAACGTCTTCATGGTCGTGACGAAGCGCCTGAAGATCCAGGGCTTCATCATCAGCGACCACTACGACCGCTTCCCGGAGTTCTTCGCCCAGGCGCAGGAGTGGGTCCGGGACGGCCGGCTGAGCTACCACGAGACGGTCATCGAGGGGATCGAGAACGCCCCGCGCGCGTTCGTCGGCCTCTTCCAGGGCGAGAACATCGGGAAGATGCTGGTCAAGGTCGGGCCCGACGAGCACGACGCCGACGCGTAGATGCTGCGCTGCCGGATCCTCGGCCACCGGCTGCCGCGGCGCCGGCGGCCGTTTTTCCTGACGGAGCGCTACCAGCGGTGCGAGCGGTGCGGCCGGCGGGTGCGCCTGAAGGGGCGATGAGACAGACCGTTCCCGCTGCGAACGACTAAACGATTGTGATAGGAACTCCCCATCACGAGTTCCCACGACAGCGGAGGAGTGGGGGGGCGTGTCCGCGCCGCCAGGCGCGCGGCGGGTCTCACCCAGAAGCAGCTCGCCGAGGCCCTCGGCGTCGAGCCGATCACCGTGTCCCGCTGGGAGCGGGACGTCACTTCGCCGTCCCTCCCCCGGCTCCGGCGGATCGCCGAGCTCACCGAGACGACGGTCAGCGAGCTGGTGCGCACGAAGGACGGGGTGTCCGAGCAGGCCGCCGAGCTCGCCGCGCTCAGGGAAGAGCTCGCCGAGACGCGAGAGCTGGTCGATCGTGTCGTCCAGGCACTCGAGCGCCTAGCTCCTCCTCGAACGAACTCAGGCTCGCAGCAAGCGTCCGGAGGGAGCTGAGCTCCAGCGGAACGGCCCGCGTCACGTCCACCGCCAGGCTCTGGCCGGTGGGCGCGATTCGCATCTCGATCAGCCTCCCGCCGTAGAAGATCACGGCCGTGACGACCTCGCCGACGCGGCGCGCCTCCTCGAAATGGGGCCGGAGGTCCTTCTCGGCGTGCGGGAGGTACTCCCAGAGCGGATGACCGAGGAACGCCGCCATCTCGCCCTGGCAGCTCGTCCGGACGATCCGATCCTCGGCGTCGACGGCGAACGAAGTGGGACGCGTGGTCACAGGCCGCCCTCGACGAGGCGCAGCGAGCGCCTGGTCGCACTCCGCTCGAGCGCGAGCTCCGTGTGCGCGAGCGTCTCGATGATCGCTGCGAGCGACGTCCGCAGTCCGTCGAGCGTGAGGACGTCGAGGATCCCGAGCGTGTGCCAGGTGACGACGAGCCGCCGGCCTTCCGGGACGACGGCGACCTGGACGACGCGGCCGTCGACGAACTCGGCGAACTCGACCGGCTCGCCGGTGTGTCGCGCCCGCGCGAAGTACGGGCCGAACGCCGCGCGCGCGCTCGGGAGCTCGTCCAGCGGGCTCTTGGGCACGTACACGCCGAAGTGTCCCTGCGCAGGCGGAAGCTCCTCGACGACTCGATCGTCTTCGTCGAGGACGACCACAGAGTGTTCCGCCACCGCGACGGCCACGGCTGCGGGGCATCGTAACGCGTGGATCGCCCGCGTGAAGCCCACAAGCCCGAGGATGCCGGGATCGGCGGCAGTGCATGTGTAGGCTGGGCGCGATGTCGCGCTCCGTCATCGTCTCTGCCGTCCGGACGCCGTTCGGCCGCCTCGGCGGCGGGCTCGCTCACCTTCGCGCGCCCGAGCTCGGCTCGATCGTGATCCGGGCCGGCCTCGAGCGTGTGGGCCTCGAGCCGTCGGAGGTCGAGTACGTGATCATGGGGCAGGTGCTCCAGGCCGGCGTGGGGCAGGCGCCCGCCCGCCAGGCCGCCGTCGGCGCCGGGATCCCGAAGGAGGTTCCCGCGGACACGATCAACAAGGTGTGCGCGTCGTCGATCCGCGCGCTCCAGCTCGCCGACCTCATGATCCGCGAGGGCGGGCACGAGCTCGTGGTGACGGGCGGGATGGAGTCGATGTCGAACGCGCCGTATCTGCTTCCGAAGGCGCGCTTCGGATATCGGCTCGGGAACGGCGAGGTCGTCGACCACATGGTCTTCGACGGGCTCACGTCGTCCTTCGACGGGCTGCACATGGTGCAGCAGGCGTCGCTCGTCTCGCGCGAGCTCGGGATCGCGCGCGAGGACCAGGATGCGTGGGCGTTCCGCTCGCACCAGCGCTCGACGGCGGCACAGGACGCGGGCCGGTTCGACGACGAGATCGTCCCGGTCGGCGAGGTGACGGCGGACGAGAGCGTGCGCCGCGACACGACACTGGAGAAGCTGGCCGCGCTCCAGCCGGTCTTCGACCCGGACGGGACGACAACTGCCGGCAACGCGCCAGGCGTCAACGACGGCGCCTCCTGCGTCGTCCTCTGCTCCGAGGCCTTCGCGGCTCGCCGGGGCATCGAGCCACTCGCGACGATCCTCTCGCAGGGGTACGTCGCGGACGACTTCGCCTACCTCGCCCGGACGCCGGCCCGCGCCGGGGAGCAGGCGCTCGCGAAGGCGGGCAAGGCGATCGGCGACGTGCGCCGCGTGGAGATCAACGAGGCCTTCGCCTCGGTGGCGAAGAACTCGACGGCCATGCTCGGCGCCGACGAGGCGATCGTGAACGTGAACGGCGGCGCGATCGCGCTCGGGCACCCGATCGGCGCCTCGGGCGGCCGGATCGTCGCGACGATGGTGCACGAGCTCCGGCGCGAGGGCGGCGGGCTCGGTCTCGCCGCGATCTGCTCCGGCGGCGGCCAGGGCGACGCCCTCCTGCTCGAGGTCTGACTCCGCCCGCGGCGGGTGCCGCGGTCGTGCCTCAGCACGAGCACCCAAGTTACAAGTTGTTACAAGTCGATGGCCGGTTCTCCACCGCGCGCAGAGCCGCTCTCTGAGCCGCCCACTGCTGCCGCTGATCCCGTTAGTTGCAACTTGTAACTTGGCGGCGTGCGTGCGCTCGTCGTGGCCGCTCTCGCGGCACTCGTTCTCACCGAGGGGGCGCTCGCGTGCGTGTGCTCGGAGCTCCCGCTCGAGGACCGCCTCGACGAGGCGGACGTCGCGTTCGTCGGGCGCTTCGAGTCGGAGCGCGAGGGGGACGTGGGAGGGCAGCGCGTCGCCCTCGTCACCGTCGACGTCGAGCAGCGCGTGAAGGGCGGCGTCGAGGGCTCCGTGACGATCCGCGCCCCGTCGGGATCGGACTGCGATCTCGTGCTCCCGAGAGCGAGGTCCGTCGGCCTGCTGCTGACGCGCGCACCGGACGGCGCGTGGCTCGGCTCCGCGTGCAGCGTCGTCGACCCGGGTGAGCTCGTCGCAGCGGGCGGCGAGCCGCGAGGCCAGCTGATCAAGGTCGGGATCGGCCTCGTCGTCCTTGCCCTCGTGCTCGCCTGGGCGCTCCGCCGGAGAGCGCGCGGCGCGCGCCCGGACCTGCCCGGGGCACCACGCCCGTAGGCGCGCGATACTCCGCACGATGCGCTTCGAGCACGTCCTCGTCGTCGGCGCCGGCCAGATGGGCGGCGGCATCGCGCAGGTCGTGGCCGCGTCCGGCCGGCGCGTGTCCTTGCACGACGCCGTGCCAGGCGCCGCGGAGAAGGCGCTCGAGACCATGCGGACGAGCCTGGGCAAGCTCGCGGAGAAGGGCGGCGCGCCCGCGGACGAGGTGCTCGCCCGGGTCTCCGTCGTCGACGGGCTCACCCCGGCAGACCTGCTCGTCGAGGCCGTCGTCGAAGACGTCGACGTGAAGGCCGCGGTCTTCCGCGAGGCGGACGCGACCCTTCCGCCCGAGGCGATTCTCGCCTCGAACACCTCCTCGATCCCGATCACGTCGCTCGCGGCGGCCACGGGCCGCCCGGAGCAGGTGATCGGGATGCACTTCTTCAACCCCGTGCCCGTGCTGAAGCTCGTCGAAGTCGTCCGCGCCGTGCAGACCTCGGACGAGACGGCCGCCGCGATCGTCGGGCTCGCCGAGGAGCTCGGGAAGACACCGGCCGAGGCGCGAGACTTCCCCGGCTTCGTCTCCAACCGCATCCTGATGCCGTTCCTCAACGAGGCCGCCTACGCGCTGCTGGAGGGCGTCGCCGAGCCGGAGGCGATCGACACCATCGCGAAGCTCGGGTTCGCGCATCCGCTGGGCCCGCTCGCGCTCGCCGATCTCATCGGGCTCGACACGTGCGTCGCGATCATGGAGGTGCTGCACGATGGCCTCGGCGACCCGAAGTACGCGCCCTGCCCGCTGCTCCGCCAGTACGTCGCCGCCGGCCGCCTCGGCCGCAAGTCCGGCCGGGGCTTCTACGAGTACGGGTAGATGGAGGAGCGGCTCGCGGACGAGCTCCGCGCTCACGCCGACTCGGACCGTGAGTTCGTCGAGCGCGCCTTCAGGCTCGTCGTCCGCCGGGGCCCAGAGCCGGCCGCGCTCGAGCGGGCGCTCGCCGTCCTCGCCGACGGGACCCTGTCCAGGGCGGCCTTCATGCTCGAGCTCACCTCGAGCGCCGAGTTTGCACGCATCCGCCTGCTGGACGACGCGGTCGCGATCGGGCTCGCCGCGCGCCGGCGCGGCGAGCGCATCACCTCCCACTTCGCGCCCCCGCGGACGGACGAGCGCGTGGTCGAGATCCCTTGGGTCCTGTCGCGGCTCCGGCCGTCGGGCCGGGTGCTCGAGATCGGGTACGCCTACGCCGAGCCGGCGTACCTCGCCGCTCTCATCCGTTCCGGCGTCGAGCTCGTCGGCGTCGACCTCGCCACTCGGGACGTCGAGGGGATGGAGACGGTGGTGGCCGACGTGCGCAAGCTGCCGTTCGAGGACGGCTCCGTCGACCAGGCGCTGCTCGTCTCGACGCTGGAGCACGTGGGCTCGGACAACTCGGTGTACGGGCTGCCGGTCGAGCGCGACGGGCGCGCGCGTGTGCGGGCGCTCCGCGAGCTCAGGCGTGTCCTCTCGCCGGATGGCCGCCTGCTCGTCACCGTGCCGCTGGGCGAGCCCGGCGACTACGGCTGGTTCCGCCAGGAGGACGAGGAGGGATGGATGCGCCTGTTCGAGAAGGGCTGGCTCGAGGTCGAGGAGTCGGAGACCTACGAGCTGACGCGGGACGGCTGGTGTCCGAGCCCCGCGTTCGAGGCCGAGGGCGTGCGCTACGGGCAGCGAGGGCCGGCGGCGTCGGCCGTCCTCTGCGCCGAGCTGCGCCCCGGCCCGCGGCGGTCGCTCGTCCCCTGGCCGCGCGGGCCGCGCGACGCCGCCGCCCGCGACGAGCCGGCAGGCCCCGCGTCCCTATAGTCCGACCCGATGGACTTCGAGCTCACCGCCGACCAGCGCGAGATCCAAGCGCTCGCCCGCGAGGTGGCCGACACGGAGATCGCGCCGGACGCGGCCGCCTGGGACCGCGAGCACCGCTTCCCCGACGAGCTCTTCCCCAAGCTCGCGGAGCTCGGGTTCATGGGCGTCTGCGTCCCCGAGGAGTACGGCGGCGCGGGCGCCGACTTCCTCTCGTACGTGCTCGTGCTCGAGGAGCTGTCCCGCGCCGACGCCGGCGTCGGCGTCACGGTCGCCGTGCACACGAGCGCGACCACGCTGCCGATCCTCGCGTTCGGCACGGAGGAGCAGCGTTCGCGCTTCGTCCCGCCCCTCGCCCGCGGGGAGGAGATCGGCGCGTTCGCGCTCACCGAGCCCTCCTCCGGCTCGGACGCCGGCTCCCTCCGGACGACTGCCGAGCCGGACGGAGACGGCTGGCGGATCACCGGCTCGAAGCAGTGGATCACGAACGGCTCCCGCGCGGGCACGTTTCTGCTCTTCGCGCGCACCGACCCGGAGACCGCCGGCGCCCGGGGCGTCTCCGCGTTCGTCCTCGACGCGACGCACGTGCGCGTCACGCGCGAGGAGGAGAAGCTCGGGCTCAACTCGTCGACGACCTCCGATCTCGTCCTCCAGGGCGTGCGCGTCGAGCGTGACCGGCTCCTCCACGAGGAGGGGCGCGGGTTCCGGGTCGCGATGGCGACGCTCGACGGGGGCCGGATCGGGATCGCGGCGCAGGCGCTCGGCATCGCGCAGGCCGCCTACGACGCGGCGCGCGAGTACGCGCTCGAGCGGGAGCAGTTCGGGAGGCGCATCTCCGAGTTCCAGGCGATCCAGTGGAAGCTCGCGGACATGGCGACCGAGATCGACGCAGCGCGGCTGCTCACCTACCGCGCGGCCTGGCTGAAGCAGCAGGGCCGTCCGCACACGGCCGAGGGTGCGAAGGCGAAGCTCTTCGCCTCGGAGACCGCGCGCCGCCAGACGGCGGAGGCGATCCAGGTCCTCGGCGGGTACGGGTACACGAAGGAGTTCCCGGTCGAGCGCTACTACCGCGACGCGAAGGTGACCGAGATCTACGAGGGCACGAGCGAGATCCAGCGGCTCGTGATCGCGCGCGAGCTCCTCGGGCGCCAGCTCCGCGAGGAGCCCGTCGCGCGCGCCTGACGGCGATCTCTGCGCCAGACCGACGAGCGCGGTCGAAAGTCGCGATCCGCGTGCCTGCCGCGAGCATCTGACTTGCTCGACGGTGCGCCCGGTCCGGGATCAGGGCAGGTCTTGATCTGTGCGCAGTCGCGCCCCGGCGGCAGTCGCTGGGGCGCGCGTCTTCTGCGCCGACGCTGCGCACGCCGTGCGCGACGGCGACCGGCAGCTCAGGCACGGCGACCGTGGGCGAGCCGACGGGGACGGTGGCGGGCGACCTGCTCGTCGTCGGGCTCGCCTTCGAGAAGGGATCGGATGTCACGATCACGCCGCCCGCAGGCTGGACGCTGATTCGGCGCACGAACCAGTCCTCGAACGTCGGCTACGCCAGCTACCGCAAGACCGCCGGCGCCTCCGAACCATCCAGCTACGGCTTCTCGCTCACGAACTCGTCGAAGTGGTCGATCGGCGGCTGCGCGATCACCGGCGCCGACACCGCCGCCCCCATCGACGTGCACAACGGCGCAAGCGCCGCCTCCGGCAACCCCTCCGCACCGTCGATCACCACCAGCGGGCAGAATCGCCTCGTGCTCGCCTTCTACGCGAACAAGAAGCCGGCCACCTACTCCAACTACACCTCACCCGCGGTCGAGCGCTTCGACGCCCCCAACACCTCCGCGCACTCGAACGCGACGGCAACAACCAGCTGCTGCGCCGCTACCTGCACGGCACCGACCTCGCATCCCTGCACACTCCCGCCGGCAGCTTCTACGACCACGCCGACGCCCTCGGCTCCATTGCCAACCTCACCGACGCCGGCGGCGTCGTGGCGCAAGACAAGCCTTCATGGCGTTCGGCAGCGGGCGCTCCATCGCGAACGACGACTGGGCGATCGTGTCGGTGCTGTGACCGTCGCTCTGCGCGGTCACCGACGCGAATAACCTTCGGCCGTGCCCCGTGATCGAGACGAGCCGGTTCGGCTGACGAAGATCTACACCCGCGGCGGCGACGCGGGGGAGACGTCGCTCGGCGACGGCGCGCGCGTCTCGAAGCTCGACGCGCGCATCGCGGCGTACGGCACCGTCGACGAGGTGAACGCGGCGATCGGGCTCGCGCTCGCCGCGCCGTGCGCACCCGAGATCGCAGACGTGCTCGGCCGCGTCCAGAACGAGCTCTTCGACCTCGGCGCCGATCTCTCCGTGCCGCTGGAGAACGAGGCGCGGCTCCGCGTCACGCAGGCGCAGGTAGACGCGCTCGAGCGCGACTGCGACCGCTTCAACGCGGAGCTCCCGGAGTTGAAGAGCTTCGTGCTCCCGGCCGGCTCGGAGGCCGGCGCCAGGCTCCACGTCGCGCGCACGTTCTGCCGCCGCGCCGAGCGCGAGGCGCTCTCGGCGTCGACGGTGAACACGCTCAACCCGCTCGCGCTCGTCTACCTGAACCGCCTCTCCGACCTCCTCTTCATCCTCGCCCGCGCTGCGAACGCGGCCGACGGCCGGCCGGAGACGCTCTGGAAGCCTGGCAGCTCGTCCTAGCGTTCGCCGGCGCGTTCGCCGCCGGCTACTTCGGATCGATGCTCGGGCTCGTGCTCGGGACGCTCCGGCTGCCGCTGATCGTCATCGCCACCGGCAGCCCGCTCGCGGCGGCGGGGACGAACATCGCGATCTCGGCCGCGGCCGCCGGCGCCGGAGGGCTGAGCCATGCGCGCGAGCGGCGCGTCGACTGGCGGGTGGTGGCGTGGACGGCGCCGCCGTCGGTGGCCGGGGCGATCGCCGGCGCGCTCCTCGCCGACGACGTCTCCGAGGCGCTGCTGTACGGGCTCATCGCGGCCGTTCTCGTGTGGAGCGGGATCGACCTCGCGCTCCGGCCGATCGCGCCGCGGCCGCGTGCGGGGCTGCGCGTGGGGCGGGGCGGCGTGCTCGTGTTCCTCATCGGCGTGCTCGGGGGTGCCGTGGGCGTCATCCTCGGCACGCTGCGCATGCCCGCGCTCGTGCGCTCCGTCGGGCTCGACGTCCGCCGCGCGGCGGGGACGAACCTGGTCGTCGGCTTCCTGCTGGGCGCGGCAGGGTTCGCCACGCACGCCGCGGGGGGCGAAGGCGTGGACTACCCGGTGCTCGCGGCCGGCCTCGCGGGAGGTCTACCCGGCGGCTGGCTCGGCGCGCGCGCGACGGGCCGCATCTCCGAGGACGCTCTGCGGCTCGCGTTGGGCGGCGTGCTCGTGCTCGTCGGGGTCGCGTTCGCGCTCCAGGCGGCTCTCTAGGGCGCTCCTACTAGGCGACTGCCGGCCAGGCGCCCTGGAGCCACTCGGCGAGCTCGGGGGCCGAGCGCGGGCTCGCCACGTAGAACCCCTGGGCGCGGTCGCAGCCCCAGCCGTGCAGCACGTTCCAGGCCTCTCTCGTCTCCACGCCCTCGGCGACGACCGTGAGCCCGAGCGTGTGGCCGATCTCCACGAGGCCGTGCACGAGCGCCGAGTCGGTCTCGCTCCGGCCGAGCCCGTGCACGAAGCCGGCGTCGATCTTCAGCTCGTCCAGGGGCAGGACGCGCAGCGCCGCGAACGAGGCTGCGCGGCCGCAGTCGTCGAGCGAGAGGCGGACGCCGATCTCCCCGATGCGCGCGAGCAGCATGTGGTCGAGCTCCGATCCCGCGCCCGGGCCGGAGGGCACGATCTCGAGCGTGAGCCGGCCGGGAGCGACGTTCGACGCGCGGAGGAGGTCGCCGAGCCCCTCGACGAACTGCGGGTCGTCGACGAGCTTGTAGGGGATGTTCACCGAGACGCCCAGCTCGCTTCCCGCCTCGGACCAGATCCGGGTGGAGCGGAGCGCGTCGGCGACCACGATGAACGTCAGCTCGCGGACGAGCGGCGTGCGCTCGACGTGCGGGACGAACTCCGCCGGCGGGAGGAGCGTGCGATCGGGGAGGAGGCGGCGCACGAGCGCCTCCGCCGAGCGTGGCTCGCCGGTCTGGAGGTCGAGGATCGGCTGGTAGGCGACGACGAGCTCGTCGCGGGCGAGGGCGATCTCGACGTCGCGGATCACGCCTGCGTCGACGCCGCGACGCGCGAGCAACGGGTCGTCGGGGACGTCGCGCTTCGTCGCGTACATCTGCCCGTCCGCGCGCGCCATGAGCTCGTCGGGCGTCGCGCCGTCCGTCGGGTAGACGGCCCAGCCGAAGCTCCCGTCGATCTCCACCGTCGAGCCCTCGACCCGGAACGGGCGCCGGAGCGCGTGGCGTAGCCGTCCCACGAGTGCGGTCGCCTGCTCGTCGTCGCCCGTCGCGAGCGAGAGGATCACGAACTCGTCGCCACCCACGCGCGCGACCGTGTCGCTCGCGCGGACGATTGCCTCGAAGCGGCGGGCGAGCGTCCGGAGGACGGCGTCGCCGGCGCCGTGGCCGCGCACGTCGTTGACCTCCTTGAAGCCGTCGAGGTCGACGCAGATCAGGGTGAACGGCTCACCCGACCGCTGGGCGCGGTGGATCGCCTGGCCGACGCGGTCCTCGAGGAGCACGCGGTTGGGCAGTGCGGTCAGGGGGTCGCGGAGCGCCTGCGAGCGCGCCCGCCGGACTCCGCGGTCGAGCACGATCCCGCACGCGGCCGCGACGCTCGCGACGGCAGCGAGGGCGCCGAGAACGAGGTTCGGGTCGCCTCGCAGCGCGACCGCGGCGGCGCCCGCCACGAACACGAGCGCAGCGAGGCCGAGGGCCCAGGCGAGGGTTCCGCTGAGGTGGCGCCGGTCTCGGATCGTCACGTTGTTCTCGTCCTTCACGACCCGCCGATCGCGGGTCTGCCGCAGTCCTCCGACCGTACTCAAGATGGGTAGGTGGAGCGCCCCCACGATGGGTGAGGGCCGTCCCTGGAACGAGTGACGGGCAGACGCCGGGTCGGCGTCGAGTGTTGCGTTCGGGCCCGTCTCGCGCCGAGCTGGGCCTGCCCGGGCAAGTGACGGGGAGGAACGCGCGCACGGCGGCGGAATCGAGTCCCGTGGACGTCGGAGCCGGACTCGCCGGGCTGCTCGCCGGGCTGCTCGTCGGCCCCCTCGCCGACCGGCTCGCAACCAATGCCCCGATCGGGGCGCCGCTCCTCGCCCGCGTCCCCTTCTCGCCGCGGCTCCCGCTCGTCGCGGGATCGACGGCGCTGCTCGGCGCCGCGTGCGGTCTCGCGTTCGGGCTCACGCTCGAGGCTGCCGTCAGCGCGGTCTTCTGCTGGGTGCTGGTGATCGTCACCCGGACCGACCTCGAGCACCGGCTCATCCCGGATCGCATCGTCCTCCCGGGCGCGCTGCTCGTCCTCGTCGGGCGGACCGTCGACGAGCCGAGCGTCGCCTGGATCCTCGGAGGGCTCGGCGCCGGGCTCGCGCTCTTCCTGCTCGTGCTCGTTTACCCGCGCGGGATGGGGATGGGCGACGTGAAGCTCGCGTTCTTCATGGGTTGCGGGCTTGGGCTCGCGGTCGTGGTCGCGCTGTTCCTCGGGTTCATCGCGGCTGCGGTGCCTGCCGTCGTCCTGCTCGTGCGGCACGGGGCGCGGGCGCGCAAGCAGGCGATCCCGCTCGGGCCGTTCCTGGCGCTCGGCGGCGTCGTCGCGCTGTTCGCGGGCGACGCGATACTGGACTGGTACTGGGATCTCGGCGCGTAGCGCCCGCGCTCGAGCGCGGCTGCCGAGGCGCTCAAGAGCGCGTGTCGGAGAGCCGATTTCAGGTGCATGGAGCGAGCGTCGTCCGCCGCCCGTGCTCCCGCTGCTCTCGCGGGGGCGCGGCTCGCAGCCGCGGCTCGCGCGGCCGTCTCGGCGTGCTCAGAGACGGCGGAGCCGGCGAAGGCCATCGACGCCGCCGTCGGCGCGCTGAGCGACGCGCTCCCGGCTCTCTTCCCCTCGGCGTTCGTGCTGGAGCACGGCCGGCTGTGGCTCGTCGCCCAGCGCGGGTACGGGGTCGTGCCGGACGGCATCCGGGTCGAGCAGGGGGTCATGGGGCGCGCGGTCCGGCTGGGGCAGACGCAGCTCGTGCAGGACATCGGCGCCGATCCCGACTACCTCGGCGTGCTCCCGAGCGTCGTCTCGGAGCTGGCCGTGCCGCTGCGTGCCGGCGGTGCGGTCGTCGGAGCGCTGAACGTCGAGGCGGAGCTTCCGCTCCCGGCTGACGCCGCCGATCACCTGGCCCCGCTCGCAACGGCGCTGGCTCCTCTGGCCGAGGCAATGCGCGAGCGCGGGACGCTCGACCTGGCCGCCCTTGCGCGGCTCTTCGTCCACCTCGGCGGGCTCCGCGACCCGGAGGAGATCTCGAGCCTGGCGGCAGCGTCGCTGTCCCGCGTCCTCCCGGTCGACGCCTGTCAGGTGGTCGTGTGGAACGAGGCCAATGCGCCGGTCGAGCTCGCACGCTGGCGTTCGGAGGGAGCGCCGGGCGATCTCCTCGATGCGGGCTCGCTTGCCGGCGCGAGGGCGCTCGTCGGCGCCACGGTCGTGTCACAGCAGCTCGACCTTCCCGTGCTGTCCGACCAGGGCGGCTTCGGCTCGTTCGTCTGGCTCCCGCTCAGGTCGAGCGGCGCCGACCTCGGTGCGCTCGTCGCGGCCCTTCGGGTCGGAGAGCGCGTCGACCCCGCGCAGCTCGACGCCGCCGCGGTCCTCGCGGCGCACGTCGCAGCGTCGCTCGACGTTGCGCTCGCGCTCCAGGCCGAGCGGCAGAGCGCGGTCACGGACTCGCTCACGGGGATCCTGAACCGGCGAGGCCTCGAGGAGCTCCTCGAGCGCGAGGTCGCGCAGGCGCAGGAACGGCGACGGACGCTGAGCCTGCTCGTCATCGACTGCGACGACTTCAAGGAGATCAACGACCGCGCGGGCCACGAGTTCGGTGACGCGCTCCTGTACGAGGTCGCGCGCGTCCTCGTCGCCTCGCTCCCCGAGGGCGCAGTGGCAGCAAGGCTCGGAGGCGACGAGTTCGTCGTCATGCTCCCGGGGGCCGGCTCGGAGCAGGCCGCGGAGCTCGGCTCTCGGCTGCGGAAGCGCCTTGCGGACGGCCTCACCGAGGCCGGCTTCCCGCTGCGCGTCAGCGCCGGCATCTCCACGTACCCGTTCGCCGGCGCGACCCCGCCCGCGCTTCTCCGTGCGGCCGATCAGGCTCTGTACGCGGCGAAGGAGGCGGGCAAGGACCGGATTGCGTCCTTCGCCGATCTCGCCCGCGCCGGGGCCACGGACGACCTCCCGGGCTCGGGCGTCGCCGCAGACGCACGCCGACGGAGCCGCGGGGACGCGTCGGTTCTCGCGGACCTCGTGTCCGCCTCGCTCGCGATCGACGCCGAGGAGACCGTCGACGGCGTCTGCTCGCGGCTCTGCAAGTGGCTCGTCTTCGTCATCGGTGCGACGGCGTGCATGGCCTCGCGCGTCGTGGGCGACCTGCTCGTCGACGCGACCGAGCACTCGCTGCGCGAGATCTCGCTCGGCGCCGAGGCCGCCTACCGTCTCGCGGACTTCCCGCTGACGGAGGAGGTGCTCCGGAGCGGAGAGGCGCGTGCGGTCAGCTTCCTCGACGGCGACGTCGACCCGGCGGAGGCGTTCATCCTGCGCGAGCTCGGGATGAGCTCCTTGCTCCTGCTGCCGCTCTACGTGAAGGGCGAGCCGTGGGGCCTGGTCGAGGTGTACGAGATGCGCCTGCGCCGGTTCACGGAGGACGAGATCGTCGTCGCCCGCTTCCTCGTGGGCCAGGCGGAGCGACGGCTGGCGGCGATCGGTGCGGACGCCACGCCGGTCCGGAAGCCGCCGCTCTACGAGCTGCCGCCGCCCGCGGGCGTCCCTCGCACGCCGCGAACGAGGTAGGCGCAACGGCGGTCGTCCTGCGGGAGCGGGGACGGGCCGACTCGCGTGACGACGTGCACCACACCCGCGATCTCGAGCAGTGACCCGCGCTCCACGGCCTCGTCGATCTCGATCAGCCGGTAGCGCTCCCCGGGGACGAAGGCGAGCTCGACCGTGTCGCCGGCCGTGCTGGGCCCGGCGGGCCGGTTGCCCTCCTGCGCCGTAGTGGCCTCGGCGAGAGCCTGCTCGCGCTCCTCGACCACTCGTTCGCGCTCGGCGACCGCGCGCTCGCGCTGCTCCACGCCCGCTCGCTTCAGCTCGACTGCCCCGAGCTCGCTCCGGCGGCGCGTGAGCTCGGCCTCCTCCGCGCGCAACCGCTCCTCCCGGGCCGTCAGCTCGCGGATGAGCTCGGCGAGCTCGGACTCGCGCGAGTCGAGGTCGCTCGTCCCCAGGCGGAGCAGGCGCTCGAGCGAGGCGCGCGAGTCCCGCAGCAGGCTCTCGCGCCGCTCGAGGTCGGCGATCGCGTCCTCGAGGGCGGCCGCCTGCTCCTCGAGCTCGAGCCGGCGCTCGGCGAGAAGCTCCTCGAGCGGCTCGTCGGGTGGAAGGTCGCTGCCGCTGCCCAGGATCTTCCTCATCTGGGCCTGAGCGTATCGCGCTCTTTGCGGCCGGGGCCGTGGCGCTCGGTGCCGGCGAGCCGATCCTAAGCCGTCGATTTCGGAGCAGCTCGCCGGCCCTGAGGGACTTCGTCGGGGCGCAGGCCTCTCCTGCCGCCGCCCGGGGGATCAAGAGTTGTCGTGCTCACGCCGATACATGCCCCATGGATCCACTCGGAGCACGCCTCCTCGCCGCCCGCATCAGGGCCGGTGTCTCCGTCGGGACGAGGATCGAGCTCGTCGGCGATCCGGCCGACGACTCCGGCCTCGGCCCGGGCGATCGCGGGGTCGTCGACGACATCGACGACCGCGGGCTCGTCCGAGTGATCTGGGACCGCGGCTGCGTCGCCCAGATCGACCCCGAGCAGACGCCCTTCCGCCCGCTCGCTGCGTAGCGCGTATAGCGGCTGCGGAGATGTGCCGGGTATGCCCGGCGCCTACGACGAGGGCTGCAGCTTCTCTGCGGTGCCGTCGAGGCCGGAGGCCGGCTTCGCCGGCCGGGAGGCCAGGCGCGGCCTGTTCAGTGCTATGCGAGGAAGGAGGGGGCTCGTGGGGGAACCATGGGTTCCCCCACGTTGCAGACGCCCTTCCGCCCGCTCGCTGCGTAGCGCGTCGAGCGGCTGCGGAGATGTGCCGGGTGTGCCCGGCGCCGCCGAC
>ML178784.1:0-17706 GCA_004366385.1 Actinomycetota bacterium | reverse complement strand
GGGGGGGGGAGGGGGGGGTGGGTGCGGGGGGGGGGGGGGGGGGGGGGGGCTCGTGGGGGAACCATGGGTTCCCCCACGTTCAAAGCGGTTCCCAGCGCGGCAAGGTCAGCTTGAGGTTCGTGGGGCCGCCGGGGGCGCTCTGGATCTCGAAGGTGCCGCCCGCCATGCGCACGCGCTCGGCCATGCCCACGAGCCCGAGCCGGCCGCGCTGCGCGGCCTTCGCCAGCGCGCGCTCGACCTCGAAGCCGATGCCGTCGTCGGAGACCTGCACCTCGATCGCGCTCCGGCGCGCGCGGATCCTCACGGTGACGGCGCTCGCCGCCGCGTGCTCGCGGACGTTCGCGAGCGCCTCCTGGATCGTCCGGAAGACGGTGATGCGCTGGCCGGAGGAGAGCGAGTCCGGGTCGCCGCGGATCTCGAGCGTCGCGGCGATCCCCGACCGCTCGGAGAACGTGTCGATCTCGCGGTGCAGGATCTCGCCGAGCGGGCGGGAGATCACGCTCTTCGTCTCGAGCGAGTGGGCGAGCTCGCGGAGCTCGCGGTCGAGCTCCACCAAGCGCGAGGAGAGGTCGTCGAAGCGGCCGTGGGCCTGCTCGCGGTACTCCTCGAGCACGAACGGGTACACCTGCTTCTGGAGCAGGCGCACGTCCGCCGCGAGGGCGAGCACGTCCTGGATCGGGCCGTCGTGGAGATCGAAGCCCAGGCGCATGAGCCGCCGCTCCGCAGACCCGACGAGCGTGCTCTCACGCGACGCCGAGTGCTCGAGGAGCTGCTCTCGCTCGACGACGGGCCCGAGGGCGGTAGCGGCCTCGGCGAGGTAGGCGTGCGCGACGTCCGGCTCGACGGAGCCCACGCGGCCGACGACGGCCGCGTACGGCTGGCCGAACCGGTTCACGGGCACGGAGCGAAGCGTCGAGCCGCCGAGCAGCGACAGTCGCGTGCGTCCGCGGAGCACGGCCTTCGCCTCGGCGCGGATGCGGCGGCTCGGGTCGCCGACGCCGCCGAGCGACAGGATGCACTCGAGGCCTCCCGCGGTCCGGCGCCAGAGCGACACCTCGGACAGGACGTCGAGCCCGAGCATGAGGGCGAGCTGGATCTCGGCCGCCGCGAGGGGCGGAAGCTCGAGCAGGCGCTCGTTCCCGACGGACTGGGTGAAGAGGACGAAGCGGGCTGCTGAGAGCGGGAGCGCGCACGCCTCGGCGACCGCGGCGGCCGCGCCACGCACGTCGGCCTCGTCGAGCTCGAGCGCCGACGCGAGCTCGACGACCGCGGCGGACGCGTACCAGGAGGAGGCTAGGTCGTCGCCGACGACGGGGTCGTCGTAGCCGTCGCGCACGACGCGCGCCCGCTCGAGCGTGGCCCCGAGCGCGGGGCGCACGTTCTCGGAGCAGCCCTCGAGGAAGTACGAGTGCAGCCGCTCGAGACGCTCGTCCTGCGCTCCCGCGAGCGTCTGCGGCTCCCGTCCGGCGTGACTGCCGGCCTCCGTGCTCACCGATCGCGATCCTTCTCGGCCATGCCCCTCTCGCCTGCCTCCTTCTAGTCGCCGAGCACCGGCGCGGCGGTCGTCATGTGCTCCGCCAGCAATCGTTCCACGTCCCCGAGGAGCTCCTCGGTCTCGTTCCAGCGGTCGAAGACACGCATCCCGGCCGGGCTGCGCCCGCCCGCGTCCGCAGCCACGACCACGGGAACGTCGGGACGCTGCGCACGGAGCCGGTTGGCGTCGCGGAGCACGCCAGCGACGTCGCTGCCGCCGTCGAGCACGACCACGTCCGCGTGTGCGTCCTGCGCGGCGTCGGCGGCGCGATCCGGGACGGAGAGCTCCTCCACCTCGAGGCCGCGTCCCTCGAAGAGGAAGCGCGCGAGCTTCACGAAGCGCGGGTCGCGGCTGACGACGAGGACGCGGGCGCGCGGCTCGGGAGCGTCGTCCCACAGCGAGCCCGTGGTGTCCGAGCGCGCGTCCGACATGCTCCGGGACGCCCACGCGACGCGGTCGCCGACCTCGAGGCCCCGGCGCTCGCACTCGCCGGCCGCCAGCTCGACGACCTCCCGGGCCCCGCGGCAGGAGGCGGTGCGCCACGGGCGCAGGTTACGCTCGACCGCGATCACGACCTGATCCGAGTCGAGGAAGACGACGTCGATCGGGAAGTGCATGAAGTGCGTGTGGATCGCGAACGCGGGGCGGAGGACCATGCCCTGGCCGGGGCTCAGCCGGCGGCGGCCGAGGAGACCGCGCATCCGGCGATGGGCCCGGTCGGCGACGACTACACGCTCGCACACGATCCGACCGTCCTCCCGGCGGAGCGTCAGCGTGCCCACGGCCTACAGGACTTCGGAGATGTGAATGAGTGCCGGGACCAACAGGACGATCATGATGGCAGGGAAGACGAGGAAGACGAGGGGGAAGAGGAGCTTGATCGGCATCTTCTGCGCCTTCTCCTCCACCGCGGCCTTGCGCCGCTTCCGCATCTCGAGCGCCACGTTGCGCATCGTCATCCCGATCGAGACGCCCAGCTTCTCGCCCTGGATCAGGGCGCGGACGAAGACCCGCATGTTCGGCGTGTCCGCCCGGCGGCCGAGGCTCTCGATCGCCTCGAACACCGACAGGCCCATCCGCTGCTCCTGGAGCGTCAGGCGCAGCTCCTGGCCGAGCGGGTCGGCCAGCCCGTCGGACGCCACCCGCATCGAGGCGAGGATCCCGAGGCCGGCCTCGATCGTGACGACCAGCAGGTCGATCATCTCGGGCATCTGGCGGTCGATCTTGTGGAAGCGCTGGCGCATCCGGCGGTCGACGTAGGCCATCGGCGCGAACCAGCCGAACACGCCCGCGGCTGCGGCCGCGACGACCGTCAGGACTCCCGAGCCGCCGAGGACCGGCACGGCCCAGAGCACGAAGACCGCGAGGGCGATGGCGAGCATCACCTGGTAGCCGAGGAGCTTGCGCGGGCTGGTCCCGTACATCCCCGCGGACACGAGCTTCTGGCGTACCTCGTTCTCGCTGAAGCGCGCAAGCCGGCGGGCGGCGATGTCCCCGAGCCGGCCCGCGATCGAGTCGAGCGGGCGGCGCCCCGGCTGCTCGACCTCGGAGCCGCCTGCCGCCTCGGCGACGTAGCCGTACGTCCCGATCTGGTCGAGCGTCGCCGTGCCGGACGTGCTCCGGAGGCTGAAGATGAGGATCGTCACGCCCGCTCCGAGGAGGAGGACGCCCGCGACTGCGATGACTTCGATGCCCATTCCCTACACCTCGATCTCGACGATCTTCTTGATTGCGAACCAGCCGGCGATCAGCAGCACCACCCAGGTGCCGAGTGCGAACCGGCCGGGGCCGGTCATCCAGAGCGGCTCGAGCCAGACCTTGTTGACCGAGAAGAAGAAGAGGAGCAGCACGATCGGGATCGCCGTGAGGATGTAGCGGGCGATCCGGCCCTGCGCGGTGAGGACGCGCACGAGGCGCCGGAGCTCCATGCGGCCGCGGATGTTCTCGACGACGCGGTCGAGCACCTCGGCCGTGTTGCCGCCCGCCTCGCGCTGGAGACGGGTGACGATCGCGACCTGCTCGATGTCGAGGTTGTCCATCCGGCCCGCCATCACCATCAGCGCGTCGTCGAGCGGGACCCCCAGCTGCTCGTCCTGGAGCACCCGCCGGAACTCCGATTTCGACGGCTCGGTCGCGCCGTCGACCATCACGCCCATCGCGCCGATCAGGCTGTGCCCGGCGCGCAACGCGCCGGCGAGCACCTCGAGGTTGTCGGGCAGCTCCTCCGCGAAGGCGGCGCGGAGCTTGCTGATGCGGCGAACGACGACCGCACGGGTGATGAACGGCGCGATGAGCCCGGCGAGCAGGCCCAGGAGCGACTGGAAGGCGATCGCGACGACGAGCGAGGTCAGGACGCTCCCCAGCACGGTCCAGCCGGCGATCGTCACCGCGGACGCCTTGAAGCCGGCGAGCTCGACGTCGCGCTCGAAGGACTGCCACCAGCGGTGCCCCTCGACGCGGCGCTGCGCACGCTCGGCGAGCATGCCGGCGACCTCGGCGCGCCGCTGCCGCGACTCGTCCTCCGTCGGGACGTTCACGTACTGCGCCATCCGCTTGCGCACGGAGCGCGAGCGAACGTCGAGGCCGGTGAAGACCGCGAAGAGCAACAGCGCGAGGACGGAGAGGACGACGAAGATCATCAGGTACGGGGACGTGATCACGTCGTCGACCCAGCTCTGCTCGAACGTGCCGCGCGGCTCGATGAGCAGCTGCGGCGTCGTGTACGTCGCGGTGGCGGCCGGCAGCCCCGCCACCGTCGCGCTGACCGTCGCCTTCACGTCGGGCGGCAGGAGCGAGCGGTACGTGATCAGGTACTCGCGCGAGAGCCGTGTCCCGATCTCGCTGAAGACCGGGGCGAGCTCCGCGGGCGTGGCCGTCTGGACGTACGTCCCGCCGGTGTTCTGGGCGAGTGCCCGCAGCGTCTCGGGGTTGTACTGCTGCGACTCCAGGCCGACCGAGATCACGCGGACGTTCGCGGCGTCGAGCGCGGCCAGCGCCTGGGCGCGCGTCGACGTGCTGCCCACGTCGGTGCCGTCGGAGAGCAGGACGACGGTCGTGCGCTCGAGACCCTGGCTCGTGGCCATCTCGGCGGCCTCGACCAGCGTGTCGTAGATCGCCGTCCCGTAGGCGAGCACCGGCACGTCGGCGACGGCTGCGGCGAGCGCCTCGGCGTCGGTCGTGAAGCCGCTCAGCTCCTCCCGCTCGCTGTCGAAGCCGACGATCGCCACGGGCATCGCGGCGGGTCGCGTCGGCAGGAACGCGCGAGCTGCGGCCATCGCCCCCTGGATCGGCGCGCCCTCCATGCTCTCCGACGTGTCGATCAGGAGGATCACGCCGCTCGTGCCGCTGCCGGGCGCCTCGACACCGACCACGCCGGAGACCGGGCCGCCGTTCTCGGTCACGGTGACCTGGCCCGACTCGAGCGTCTGCGCGGTCGGAAGCTGAAGCAGGTACTCCCGGTCCGGGAAACCGGTGTCGGGCCCGTCGCGGAGCAGCGGCGTCCCGGACTGGCCGAGCGCAGCGGCCGGCACCAGCGCGAGCGTGGCGAGCGCGAGCGCTGCGGCCAGCGTTCTCGGCCGCGCGAACCTCATCCGGTGGCGCCCCGGCGATCGTCGAGCACGGCGACCCGCTCGCCGAACATGCTCTGCGGGAGCTCGATGCCGCGCTTGCGGAACTTCTCGAGGAATACGGGCCGTAGGCCGGTGGGTCGCAGGGCGCCGGTGATCGTCCGGTCGGGCGCGACCGACTGGATCTCGAACTCGAAGATGTCCTGGAGCTGGATGACGTCCGACTCCATCCGGAGCACCTCGGTGACCTGCACGACGCGGCGCGAGCCGTCCTCCATGCGGTCGATGTGGACCAGGAGGTCGAGCGCCGCCGCCACGTGCTGCCGGATCGCGCGCAGCGGCAGGTCGTAGCCGGCCATCATCACCATCGTCTCGATCCGGTGGAGCGCGTCGCGGGGAGAGTTGGAGTGGACCGTCGACAGCGAGCCGTCGTGGCCCGTGTTCATGGCCTGGAGCATGTCGAGCGCCTCGGCGCCGCGGACCTCGCCGACGATGATGCGGTCGGGCCGCATGCGCAGCGAGTTGCGGACGAGCTCGCGGATCGGGATGTGCCCTTCGCCCTCGATGTTGGGCGGGCGCGCCTCGAGCCGGAGCACGTGACGCTGGTGGAGCTGGAGCTCCGCGGCGTCCTCGATCGTCACGATCCGCTCGCTGTTCGGGATCGACGCCGAGAGCGCGTTCAGCAGCGTCGTCTTGCCCGAGCCGGTGCCACCCGAGATGAGCATGTTCAGCTGCGCCTCGATGCACCGGGACAGGAACTCCACCGACTCCTCCGAGAGCGAGCCGACGTTGATCATGTCCTCCATCGTCAGCCGCCGCTTCGAGAACTTCCGGATCGTGAGGAGCGGCCCGGTGAGCGACAGCGGCGGGATGATCGCGTTCACGCGGCTCCCGTCGGGGAGGCGCGCGTCCACCATCGGCGATGCCTCGTCGATGCGGCGGCCGACCTGCGACACGATCTTGTTGATGATGCGGCGGAGGTGCGACTCGTCCGTGAAGCGGACGGTCGTCTCGTACAGCTTCCCGCCGCGCTCGATCCACACGTCGTCGGCGCCGTTGCACATGATCTCCGTGATCGACTCGTCCGCGATGAGCCGCTCGAGCGGCCCGTAGCCGAGGATGTCGTCGAGGATCTCAGCCGTCAGACGTTCGCGGTCCTCGCGTGCGAGCCCGGCCTCGTCGTTCAGGTGCCGGCGGATGTCGGCGGTGACGCGGTTGCGGAGCTCGCCCGGGTCGATGGCGATGTTGAAGAGCTGCGGCCCGAGCTCGCTGATGACCGCCATGTGCACGCGGTTCTTGAGATCGGCGAACGGCTCCTGCTGGGAGGCCGGGCTGCGGCCGCTACTGATGCGCTCGTGGAGTTCCATGGCCTATGCCTTCCTTCCGAAGAGCCGCCGCTTCGAGCGCGAGCCCCCGGCCGCCGCCGCGACGAGCGGCTCCTGGCCGGCCTCGGGCGCCGCGAGCAGCTCGGCGAGCTGCCCGTAGGCCTCGGCGGGCTCGGACTGCGGCCTCGCGATGACGATCGGGATTCCCTCGTTCACCGTGCGCGGGATCTCGCGATCGGAGGGGATGAGGATGTCGGGGGCGCGCCCGAGGACCGCCTCGACATCGGACTGGCTGATGCCGACCCGGCTGTGCGCGCGGTTCAAGAGCAGGTAGATGTGGTCGGGGTCGTACTTCATGAGCTCGAGCGTCTCGAGCCCGAGCTTCGTGTTCTTCAGAGAGAGCGAGTCGAGCATCCCGACCATGACGACGTCGGTCGAGCTGTCGATGGAGGTGATGACCTCGGCGGTGAAGCCGGGCGGCGTGTCCACGACCACCCAGTCGAACGTGCTGCGCAGGATCGAGTAGACCTCCCGGAGCAGCTCGGCGCCGACGGCGCTCGCCTGGTCGGGGCGGCGCGGAGCGATGAGCGTGCGCACGCCCGAGGTGTGGGTTGCGAGGAAGGCGTCGAGCTTCTCGAAGTCGAGCGCGCCCGGGGACTGCGCGAGGTCGTACACCGTGCGCTCCGGCGGCAGGCCGAGGCAGAGCGCGACGTCCCCGAACTGGAGGTCGAGGTCGATGAGCGCGACGCGCTCGCCGCGCTGCGCGAGCGCCACGGCGAGGTTCGTGGCCGTGAGCGTCTTCCCGGTACCGCCCTTCGGCCCGAGGACGCAGACGAGGCGCGACGTCTCCGCGGAGACGGGCTGCTCCGAGCCCTGCTTCCGGGCGATGAGCTTGTGGATCTCGAAGCGCACGTGCTCGCGCGTCGCCGGGAGCATCACGATGTCGTCCGCGCCGGCCTCGAAGGCGCGCCTGAGGAACCCGTTCGGCGACCCGTGCCCGAGCACCATCACGTGCTGGTCCGGGTTGTGCTTCACGACGGCCTCGAGCAGGAGCAGGGCGCGGTCGGAGTACCCCGCGCAGGCGACCAGCAGCACGTCGACTGGCGTGTCGGCCAGCATCCGGATCGTCTCCTCGGCCGACGTGGCGACCGAGACGATCGAGAAGTCCGGCTCGTCGGGCAGGGACTCCTGCACCTGCTCGGCGTCGACGCCGGGCTCGATCGAGAGGAGTGCTTTGACTGGGCGGCTGGGCACGGTCGGTCCTAGCGCGGTCGGTTGGTCGTCAAGTTGTCCTTCGTCGCCACCGTGGGCACGGTCGGCTTCGAGCCGGCCGCGGGCCGGAGCACGAACCAGAGCCGCGTGTGGTCGGCGGCGAAGGCGAATTTCGCGGCGTCCTTCGTGTCGACGCGGAGGACGAGGTTCCCACCCTCGGGAGTCGGCACGGCGAGGACCTTCACGTTCGGGCGGAAGAGCTCGATCTGCGGCTCCTGCTCCGTCCCGGGCTTCGTCGTCCCGATGTAGATGTCGATGTCGTCGCCCGCCTTGAGCTGCGAGAGGCTCCCGTGCACGGCGTCGAGCGCGACCGAGAGCGCGCGCTGCGTGCCGGTGATCTGCGAGTCGACGGTCGTCGTCGTGCTCGCGGCGAACGCGGCGGCCGTGAGCTGCTGGCCGGGGAGGATCTCGACGGCGGCCGCGCGCCCGGCGAGGAACTCGGGGGAGGCGATCGCGCCCTCCTCGACTTCCTTCTTCGGGAGCGTCGTCGGCGCGTACATCCCGGTCGTCGCGACGATGGTGCCGGGCGTCCCCTCGGGGATCGTCTGCTTCGCGATGAGCACCGGCGTGGGCGCTGTCGCCCCGCCGACGCGCGCGCGGTAGCGGTCGAGGTACACGATCAGGAGGATCGTGGCGAGCACGATTGCGCCCAGGCCGAGCGCGATCGCCCATCCGCGGGACGAGACTTTTCCGGAAACCTTCGTGGAGAACGTATTCGACATGACTCCCTCTCTCGGCGGCAGCTACACGGGCCTAGTTCGGCACGTCCCTACGATTACATGAGTCCCGGTTGGCACACGTGGGACGCGGCGGGCGAAACCCGCAACGAGCGGACGGAACGATCACGCGCACGGGCCGACTCCCTGTGACTGGAGGACGGCGGGCGGCTGCTCGATGCGCATCGTGGCCTTGCCGCGAAGCGTGATCGTCCCGAGGTTCATGATGGGAAGGAAGGTGAAGTTGCTCTCGACGCGGACCGTGAGCGGCTGGCCGACCTGGCCGGGAGCCGCGGGTGCAGCCGCGGGCTCGAAGCAGATCGTCGCGACGGGTTGGAGGCCGCCCGAGACGGGCTCGCTCTCCAGGTGCGCCTTCAGCGTGTTCGGCGCGGAGCAGCCGGGCGCGCCGACGGTCCCGTTGCAGTTCGGGTACTTGTCGACGACGGCCCAGCGCGCGCCCTGGTTCGCGATGCGGTTCAGGTCGAGCCAGTAGTTGAGGCCGATCCCGAACTGGATGATCCCGACGACGAGGAGGAGGAAGAGCGGCGCGATCAGCGCAAACTCGACGAGCGCCTGGCCGCGCTCGCGCGAGCGGCTCGCCTGCTCCGGCGCGCGCTCGGGCTTCCACGGCGAGTGCAGCATGCGGCTCTTATCGGCGCATCCCGACCCGAACGTGAGTCCCCTGTCCCTGCCCGGTCCCCGACTCGGACTCATGCTCCTGCTCATTCTGCCCCCCGTCTCGGCGTTCCGAAAGGGTGAACCGCGAAAACACGTGCGCCGGCCCGGTCGAGGGGGTAACCGGGCCGGCGCACTTCCCGTTGCCGGGTCTTGTCTCGGCCGGGCCGTCCACGACGGCCGGCCGCGATTCCTACGGCAGCGGCCCCGGGCTGTCGACCTTGGTGCCCGTGTTGCTGAAGAGGTCGTCGATCTTGCCGGCCAGGAACAGCATCGCGACGATCAGGAGAATCGCGATCTGAGGCGATGATGAGGCCGTACTCAACGAGGCCCTGTCCCTCCTGCCGATGGCGGATGGAGTACAGGCCGGTCTGGATGCGCACCTGGGCGCGCAGCAGGATGTCGCTCATTGCCGAGGGACCTCCCTCTCGGTTTCGAGGCGCCCGCGGCGCCGGTGTCTGACCATGTTCCGTCGCGTTCATCGTGGAACGCTCCCCAGCGTCGTGGCAGCGAGGCTCGAGCGCAACTGGCCGACCGGTCGGTTGCCACTAGACGATCGTGCTGACTCGGGTCGTCGAGCTCGTCCTGCCGGTCCGCGAACATGGAGACGCCGGCCCGGTCGAGGGGGGACCGGGCCGGCGTCTCCATTGCCGGTACTTCAACCGGCCCGCCCCGTGAGGCGGCCGGCTGCGTCTCCTACGGCAGCGGGCCCGGGCTGTCGACCTTGGTGCCCGTGTCGCTGAAGAGGTCGTCGATCTTGCCGGCCAGGAACAGCATCGCGACGATCAGGAGAATCGCGATCGAGGCGATGATGAGGCCGTACTCGACGAGGCCCTGTCCCTCCTGCCGATGGCGGATGGAGTACAGGCCGGTCTGGATGCGCACCTGGGCGCGCAACAGGATGTCGCTCATGCCGAGGGACCTCCCTCTCGGGTACATGGCGCCGGACGGCGCCGCTTGACTGTTGTTCACCCTGGAGTTCATCGGGCCTTCTCAGGGTCGGCATGGTCGTTCGCGGACGCAACTGGCCGACGGATCGGTTGCAGGCCGGACCATGCTCCCCCAGGGTGGGGGATGCGTCGGACGTCACCCGAGGGGGCGTCTCGACCCTCCGGCGGACCCGACCACCCGATCGGCCGTGGCCGTCGTCGTGGGCGGCACGGACAATCAGGTCGGATGTCCGGAGGGCACGATCTCCTGAGCCTCACTGGAACGGGTGGCCAACCGTTCGGCGCGCTCGTTGCGGAGAGACCGTGACGAGATCCCGCTTCGGCCGCCCGTTCGTCGTCGTCGGTTCGGTCGCCGTCTTCGCCGTGCTTCCGGCGTTCGCGTTGGCCGTGGTCGTCTGGGGGCTCGCGGAGGGAGAGGCGGGGTGGGCTCTCCGGGAGGCGTTCCTGCCCGCGGCCGACGCGGTGACCCGCGGCGAGAGCCCGTATCCGCACGTCGACGACCCGTCCGTCGCGCGCGGCTCCGCCTACGTCTACCCGCCGCTGCTCGCGCAGGTGCTCGTCCCGTTCACGCTCCTGCCGCAAGCCGTCGCGGTCGTCGTGTTCGCGCTGCTCCTGGCCGCGGCCGCGGGCGCGACCCTCGCCGTGCTCGGCGTACGGGACTGGCGCTGCTACGGGCTCGTGCTCCTGTGGCCGCCGGTGCTCTCCGCCATCCACGTGGAGAACGTCTCGATCGTGATGGCCCTCGCGGCCGCGCTCGTGTGGCGGCTTCGCGAGCGTCTGGCCGGCGGGGTGGCGCTCGGCGTCTCCATGGCGGTCAAGCCGCTGCTCTGGCCGCTCGCGCCGTGGCTGCTCGCGGCCAGGTCGTTCGCCGTCCTCGCGACCGGGATCGCGGTCGGAGCGGGGGTGGCGCTCGCGTCCTGGGCGGCGATCGGCTTCGCCGGCCTGCTCGAGTACCGGGAGCTGGTGCGCCGGCTCGGCGAGCACATGGACGAGTGGGGCTACTCGGCGTACGCCCTCGCGCTCGACCTCGGCGCCGGGGAGACGCTCGCTCGGCTCGTGTGGGTCGCGCTCGCCGTCGGGCTGCTCGGCGCCTCGTACGCCGTCACTCGGCGAGGCGACTCCCGCCGCGGGTTCGTGCTGGCGGTGGCGGCCGCGATCGCGTGCTCGCCGATCGTCTGGCTCCACTACTTCGCGCTGCTTCTCGTCGTCGTCGCCGTCGCCCAGCCCACGCTGGGCGTCGCCTGGCTGCCGCCGTTCCTGATGTACGGCGCCGAGGAGATCGGCAACGGGACGCCCGCGCAGACCGCCCTCACGCTCGTGGCGGCCGCACTGACCGTCGCGGTCGCACTGCGGGTCGCTCCCCGCGTCCGGAGGGCCGGCTTGGACGAGCCCGGGCTCTACGACCCCGGTCGCCGGATCACCGTCACGCGCTCGTCGGCGTAGACGGCGCTCGCGCCCGGCTCCGCGAGGAACTCGGGCACGTGCGAGCCCCCGTCGTCCTCGGTCTCGAGGACGACGACCTCGTAGCCGTCTGCGAGCGACTTCCAGTCCGGGTCCTGCCGGCCCTCGAAGCGCACGATGCGCTCGAAGGTCGCGCCGTCGAGGATCTCGAGGCGAACGTCGTACGCGAGCCGTCCGCGCAGCTCCGGGAGGCGCCAGAGCATCCAGTTGGCGTCCCGGATGTTCGCGAGCACCCGGGCGTCCGAGCCTGCGGCCGCCTCCTCCACTGCTGCGACGGCGCCGTCCGGCCACTTCTTCGTGTACCAGGACTCGTCGCGGAGGAGCGCGACGCCGACCGCGACCACCAGCGCGCCGACCGCGCCGAGCGCGAGGAGGCCGTCCGCGCGGCGGGGCGCGCGGGGCACCCCTCCCTCCAGCGAGCGCCCGAGCGCGACGGGGAGCAGCACCATGCACGTGAGCGCGAACCAGGGGATGCCGCGTATCGCGGTCACCGCGCCGACGAAGGTGAGCACGAGCGCGGCCACGTCGAAGAGCACGAGCCTGCGCCGCCCGACGAGGACGGCCGCGAGCGCGAGGACCGCGAGGAGATAGAAGAACACTGTGTCCGTCCCCGGGTCGCTGGTCTGCCACTCCGTCACCAGCTCCTTCGAGAACGGCGGGTCGACGAGCAGCAGGTGGTAGTAGCGCGCAGTGTCGGCCGGGCCGTACGGCGTGGCGAGCACCGCGAGCGGCGCGAGCACGACGAGCGCCACGCTCCGCAGGCCGGACCGGCCGCGGCTCGCGACGAGCTCGATCGCGCCGAGCAGCATCGTCAGCAGTGCTGCCAGCGCGGCGCTCCCGTGCAGGTTCCCCCAGACGACGAGGATCGGGAATGCGAGGTACACGCGACGGGACGGTGACCGGGCCTCGGAGGCGAGCAGCCAGACGAGGCCGGTGAAGAGCGGCAGCGCGAACATCTGCGCGCGCACGGCCCACGCCCACGGCGCCGCGAGGATCACCGGGAAGAAGACGAGGAAGACGGCCCGCGGGCCGGCGCCGAGCCGGCGCGCGCCGACTGCGGCGATCGCGAACGCCGACACGACGAAGGCCGCCGTTACGAGCGCGAGCAGCGCGTGGCCGCCCAGCCCGTGCGTGGCGTAGGCGAGGACATGCGCGCCCCACTGCTGGTTCGTCCACTCGCGGCCGAAGCCGAGCACCGTGAGCTCGTCGTAGGAGGGGAGCCCGTGCTCGACGACCTCGCGGCCCGCGACCAGGGTGAGCCACGAGTCCGCGATGAGCAGCGTCGGCGGGAACGCGAGGACGAAGACCGTGGCGAACGCGGCCAGGAGGACGACGAGGAGGAACTCCCCCTCCGCGAAGCGTCGGAGCCGTCCCAACCGGCTACTCGTCCGCGTAGATGGGGCTCTCGACGAGCCCGTGCTGGTACGCGAGGCGCGTCGCCTCGGTCCGGTTCTTCACGCCGAGCTTGCGGTAGATGTTGGTGAGGTGGAACTTGACGGTCTGCGGCGCGACCCAGAACTCCTTCGCGATCTGGTCGTTCGAGAGCCCGCGCGCGAGCGCGCCGAGGATCGTCAGTTCGCGCTCGGTGAGCCCGAGCGACTTCGCGCCCGAGCGCTCCTCGTCCATTCCCAATGCGGTGTGGATGTTCCCCTCGAGCGCCTGCCGTAGCGTCGCCGCGAGGTCCTCCGGGTTCACGGTCTTGACGATGTAGGCCGTGGCGCCGCGCCGCAGCGCCGCCTCGACCAGGTCGGGGCTCGTGGAGGCGGAGAGCATCACGACCTTCACGTCCGGGTGCCGGCGCTTGATCTCGTCCAGGCACGCGAGCCCGTCCATGTGCGGCATGCGCACGTCGAGCAGCACGAGGTCGGGCTTCTCGCGGCCGACGAGCGGCAGCACCTGCGTCCCCGACTGCGTCTCGCCCACGATCTCGAAGTCGCCGTCGCTCTCGAGCGCGCGGCGGATCCCGTCGAGCACCAGCCGATGGTCGTCCGCGATCACCACCCGCATGGCCCGCAGTGTCGCACAGGGCAGCGATGCCGCACCCGTCACCCTGCGCGCCGAGCAGGGCCCGCGGTGGCGATCACCCGATCGAAGGGGCAGGGGAGGCCCCCTGACGGGGTATCCAGGTCGACCTAGACGGACGTCCTGTTACTCATTCGAGGGATTGCCGATACCCCGAACGCGGGATACCCTCCGTCCGGGAGCTATGAGGGCGCGGGGCCCAGCTGCCAGGCACTTCGGGGGGACTTTCAGCAGTTTTCGGGCGAGTTCACTAGCAGCGAAGGGAGACAAGTCACGATGGGGACGGGGAAGGTGGGTCATCTCACGCGCGCGGGCGTAACGCCGAAGCGCACGGCTCTGCTTACGATCATCGGCGCGGCGGTCATCGTCGGCGCCCTGCTGTTTCCCTTCAGCGCTCCGGCGCACGACGCGTCGGACTTCTTCATCTTCGCGCGCGCCCAGGTGGGCAAGGCCGCCGAGCTGAACTGCAACTCGAGCAACGACAAGCAGGCGGAGGTCAGCGGCAGCACCAACGTCATCCACGGCCGCATCCACTCGAACGCGGACTACCACGCCGGCGGTCAGAGCAACATCTTCAACAGCGCCGTCACGTTCGGGACGCATCCCGGGAACTGCCAGGGCTTCGGCGGCGTCAACACGTACAACGCCGGCCTGCCCAACGACCTGAACGGCGCCACGCCTCCGGGCGTGACGAACGGGTGGCCGGGCGACCTCGACTCGTACCTCACCGGCGGGCTGACCTTCGCAAGCATCGCGCAGGCGCTCCCCGGGTCCTCGTGCGACGTCGGGAACCTGACGCTCAGCACGGACTACACCATCACGATGGCCGACAACAACAAGGTCATCTGCCGCGGCACGGGCAAGGTGCAGCTGAACATCTCGAACGTCACGCTGAAGCTCACGATCCTGACGCACGGCCCGATCGAGATCAGCGGCCAGAACGTCAACCTCTCGCCGCACGTCCACGGCATCCTCGCCTTCACGGACTACAACCAGACCGACTTCCCGATCAAGCTGGCGGGCAGCAACTTCACGGTCCCCGAGCAGTCGATCCTCTTCGCGCCGCGTGGCGGCATCGACACATCGGGCTCGGACGACTCCGAGATGTGCATCCAGCTCATCGGCCAGGGCGAGATCCGCGTGCCGGGGAGCAAGAACATCCTCGGGCCGGGCTCGTCCGCCTGCACCGTGCAGGCGCCGAACGTGTCCGTCGTCAAGACGCCGGACGGCCAGACGATCGACGCCGGCCAGCCGGCGACCTTCACGATGACGGTCACGAACAGCGGGCCGGGCGCTTCCACCGTGACGCTGACCGACAACCTGCCGATCGGCAACGGGAGCTTGAACTGGGTCGAGTCCAACGACCCGTCGAACGCATGCACCGTCTCGACGAAGCCTCCGACCCAGCAGGTCGTCAGCTGCAACTTCGGCTCGGTCCCGGCGGGGCAGTCGCGGTCCGTCAGCGTCACGACGCAGACGTCCTCGGCGGAGTGCGTGACGCTCAACAACACCGTGAACATCACGGCGAGCGGCGACAACACGCCGGGGAACAACACGGACACGGGCTCGATCACGGTGCGCTGCCCGGACGTCTCCGTCCTGAAGACCGGCAACGGCTCGGTGACGGTGCCCGGCAAGGCCCAGTTCACGATGACGATCACGAACAACGGCCCGGGCGTCGCCTCCGGGGTCACCCTGAGCGACGACCCGCCCGGCACCGGCTGGGTGATCACGAGCCAGACCGCCGCCGACTGCTCGTTCGACGCGAGCGGCGACGTCCTCTCGTGCTCGGGCATCACGCTCAACGCGGGCGCGTCGTACAGCGTCAGCATCGAGCGGGCGACCACGACCGACGACTGCGGGCCGCTCGAGAACACGGCGACGATCACCGCGACCGGCGACACGACTCCGGGCAACAACTCGTCGACCGCGACGGTGACGGTCAACTGCCCGGACCTCACGGTCGAGAAGTCCGGCAACGGCCCGGTCTCGGCCGGCGAGGTCGCCGAGTTCACGATCACGATCACGAACAACGGCCCCGGGACGGCGACGGGCGTGTCGCTCGTCGACGCCCTGCCCGGCGAGGGCTGGGAGATCGTCGACGCGTCCGGCCCCGGCTGCTCGCTCGACGCGAGCGGCAGCACGCTCAGCTGCGAGGGGCTCGAGCTCCTCGAGGGCGGGACCTTCGAGGTCACGGTCAGCCGCGCGACGACGAGCGACGACTGCGCCGGCCTTCCGAACACGGTCGAGGTCGCCGCGGAGAACGAGCATCCGGACGCGCTCGACAACAACACCGCCGACGCGACCATCGCCGTCAACTGCCCGGACATCACGGTCGAGAAGACCGGCAACGGGCCGGTGACGGCCGGCGAGGCCGCGCAGTTCGAGATCACGATCACGAACAACGGTCCCGGCACGGCGACGGGTGTCGCCCTCGAGGACCTGCTCCCGAGCTCCGGCTGGCAGATCGTCGAGCCGGCGCCGGAGGAGTGCGAGATCGACGGTGACGTCCTCACCTGCTCGGGGATCACGCTCGAGGAGGACGCGACCTTCACGGTCACGATCACGAAGACGACCTCCTCCCTCGACTGCGGGACGATCCCGAACGAGGTCGCGGTCGAGGCTGCGAACGAGGATCCGAGCGCGCTCGACAACAACTCGGCGGAGGCGTCGATCCTCGTGAACTGCCCTGACATCAAGGTGGAGAAGTCCGGCAACGGGCCGATCTCCGCGGGTGAGGCGGCGACGTTCGAGATCACGATCACGAACCTCGGCCCGGGCACGGCGACGGGCGTCGCCCTCGAAGACACGCTGCCGGGCTCCGGCTGGGCGATCGTCGAGCCGGCGCCGGAGGAGTGCGAGATCGACGGTGGCGTCCTCTCCTGCTCGGGGATCACCCTCGAGCAGGGCGCGACGTTCACGGTCGCGATCACGAAGACGGCCACGGGCGAGGACTGCGGGGTGATCGAGAACACGGTCTCGGTCGAGGCCGAGAACGAGGATCCGTCAAAGCTCGACAACAACGACGCCGACGCCTCGATCGTCGTGAACTGCCCGGACGTGAAGGTGGAGAAGTCCGGGAACGGGCCGGTGACGGCGGGTGGGGTGGCGACGTTCACGATCACGATCACGAATCTGGGGCCGGGGACGGCGTCCGGGGTGACGTTGAGCGACACGCTGGTCGGTGACGGCTGGGCGATCGACTCGGAGACCGTGGCGGGCAAGTGTGAGATCGACGCTGGTGTGCTCTCGTGCTCGGGGATCGAGCTCGAGGAGGGGGCGACGTTCACGGTTGTCGTCTCGAAGACGACGTCGGCTCGCGACTGCGGGACGATCCCGAACGAGGTGTCGGTCGCGGCGGAGAATGAGGATCCGCAGGCGGGTGGGAACAACTCGGCGGAGGCGTCGATCGTTGTGAACTGCCCGGATATCGAGGTGGTGAAGGTTGGGAACGAGGAGCCGATCACGGCTGGTGAGGATGCGGTCTTCTCGATCACGATCACGAATCTGGGTTCGGGGACGGCGACGGGTGTGGAGTTGGAGGACACGTTGCCGGGTGCCGGCTGGCTGATCACGGCGCAGGATGGTGAGGCGTGCGTGATCGACGCTGGTGTGCTGTCGTGCTCGGGGATCGAGTTGGAGGAGGGTGCGTCGTACTCGCTGACGATCTCGCGGGCGACGTCGAGCGCGGATTGCGCGGATATCGAGAACACGGCGACGGTGTCGGCGTCGAACGAGGATCCGGAGAAGCTGGAGAACAACTCGTCGACGGGCACGGTGGTCGTGAACTGCCCGGACATCTCCGTCTCGAAGTCCGGGAACGGGCCGGTGACGGCGGGTGAGGCGGCGACGTTCGAGATCACGATCACGAACAACGGGCCGGGTACGGCGACCGGTGTGTCGTTGATCGATGAGCTCGAGGGCTCGGGCTGGTCGATTCTCGATCAGACGGGTGAGGCATGCGAGATCGACGCTGGTGTGCTCTCGTGCTCGGGGATCGAGCTCGCGGAAGGCGCCGAGTACGTGGTGCGGGTGACCAAGCAGACGTCGAATGCGGTCTGCGGGACGATCCCGAACGAGGTGTCGGTCGCGGCGGAGAATGAGGATCCGCAGGCGGGTGGGAACAACTCGGCGGAGGCGTCGATCGTTGTGAACTGCCCGGATATCGAGGTGGTGAAGGTTGGG
>SIRU01000052.1 GCA_004366385.1 Actinomycetota bacterium | reverse complement strand
CGTGTGCTCTTCCGATCTTGCGCCGCATCATCTTCGGCCCCTCTCAACCGTAGGACGAGGCATGCCTCGCCCCGTGCCGTCGATCGACGACGCCAAGCTCCGCGCGCTGATCCTCCGCCGGCCGATCCCGGACGCTCTCGTCGACGCGCTCGCGGCCGCACCGCTCGTCGACGTCGACGTCACCGAGGACGAGCTCGAGCATCTCGCCCGCGGGGTCAGACTTGCACGCGCGCCTCGACGGCGCGGCGCTCCGGCTCTCCTACGACGCGTATCGCGACGATCTGCGACGTCTTCAGGTAGCCCTCGGCAACGCTAATCCACTCGCCCGAGAACCGGCCCTCGCCGTTCATCAGCAGGGCGATCTCCTCGTCGAGGTTCACGTTCGCCGCGGGCGCCAGGTGATAGCTCTCGCCGTCGGTCGCGCGGATCTCGAACACGAGCTGGGACGCGTGAGTCGACATGCAGCGGGAGTCTAGTACGCTGAGCGACGCGGGCGACTCGGCCGGGTGCAGAGGCCAGGCTCATAACCTGGACAACCGGGTTCGACTCCCGGGCCCGCTACCTCCGTTGGACTTCACGCCGATCGCGCTCGCCTGCGGGCATCTCATCGACCGCCCCGAGGGCGTCCCCCTGCCGGACGACTTCCGCGCGTTGCTCGGCACGGGACCGACTGTGAGCGGCCCCGTCTTCGTCCACATCGACGACGGCAAGAGGCGGTCTCTCGTCGTCTGCCCTCGTGGCTGCGGGCTGCAAGAGTGGATCGCCGAGCCCCAATCTGGATAGAGCACCGGAACCACACAGGGGCGAGGCAGGCCTCGCCCCCAGGGTGCGATAGAGCGCCGATATTCCGATGGAATCGGCGGTCAGTCACGCGCCGCCCGACGTCGAGAAGGTGGCGCTCTATCGCACGCTCGAACCGCCCGCAGAAGCTCCCCCAGCGGCTCTCTCGAGAGGAGGTCGCGGCGCTCCTCGCGCAGCCGAGCAGGCGCTACCCGACCGGCATCCGAGACCGCGCGCTCATGCGTCTCATGTACCGCGCCGGCCTCCGCTGCGCCGAGGCACTCGCGCTCGAGCCGCGCGACGTCGTGCTCGCCCGGAACGAGATCCGCGTGAACGCCGGCAAGGGCGACAAGGACCGCGTCGTCTGGGTCGACGAGGCGACCGCCGAGCTCCTGCACCGCTGGAAGGACGTCCGGCCGCGCGGCGCCCGGACGTTCTTCTGCACGTTGAAGGGCGCGCCGCTCCGTGACCGTGACGTGCGCGCGATGATGCAGCGCCGCGGCCGCAAGGTCGGGATCGCCATCCCCGTCCACCCGCACCTCCTCCGGCACACCTTCGCGTCCGAGTACCTCGAGGACGGCGGCACGCAGACGGAGCTGCAGGCGCTCCTCGGCCACAGCGACCCGCGCACGACGGCGATCTACACGCACATGGCGAACGAGCGCGTCCGCCAACTCCTGATCTCGCGGCCGGGCTGAACGTTTCACCGTCCGCCGCGGTGGTCAACCTCCGCCGGCCGACGTCGACGCCGCGTCGTCTTGTCGCCATCGCGACCGTGCTGTACCCTCGCGGCGATCGCGCCCCCTGGGGACCGAGTGAGGTCAGCGGGCGTCCACCCTGAACGTGAAGGGAGGGCGTCGGCATGGAACAGGTCCTCGGAGCGCCGAAGGGAACCGGCGGCTACGCGACGCTCGAGCAGCTCGCCCGTGAAGGCTGGGACGTCGCGATCGTCGGCGAGCACGGGAAGCTGCGGGCGCCCGCCCGACGCGGTCGCGACGTCGTCGAGGCCTCCGGTCAGACGATCGCCGGCCTCGCCCCGTTCCTGCTCGAGCGCTGCCGGCGGGTGGCGGTCGCCGCGTGAGACGCAGGCCCGACCGCCGGATGCCGGGCGACGTCGTCCACGTGCCCCGCGATCGCGGCACACGACTCGTCGCCCCACCCGAACGTCGCACACGGTTCGCCCCGGCGCCGGAGCCGGCCTCGTTCGTCCGTGCGGTCCTCGACCTGCTCCTCGGCCTCGTCCCGCGCCGGCGACGTCGTGTCGCGCGCCCGGCAGATCCGCAGTCGCTCGGCATCGCCCGCCTGAACGCGCTCTTCGGGTACGACCCCGCGTTCGCGGGCTCGCCGCGCTCGAGCCGCACCCGACCTGATTCGAAGCGCCGCCGGCGCAAGCTCGCCCACGAGTCCCGCCGGAGGAACCGGCTTGTCGCTCGATGAGCTCCACGGCCTCTGTCGCCGGCGCGGCTTCCGCCTCGCTGTGGAGCTCGTCGACCCGACCGGCCGGACGCTCGGTGACGAGCCGTACCCCGGGGCCGCGCTCCGTGTTCGCGTTCTCACCCGAGACGGCCACGTCCTCGCCGGGCGCATCCAGTCGCCGGAAGGCGAGCCGGTCGAGCGGCTCGCCGAGCTCGTGCTCGGGACGCTCCAACGCAAGGGCCTCATCGTCTAGGCCTCCCGGCAGCCGATCAACCGAGCGACTGACTGTGAGGCTCCCCCAGCTGCACGACGTTCGGGACCCGGAGGCGTTCTGCCAGGCGCTCCTCAACCGCGTCCTCGGGGCGAACGGCGGTCACTGGAACGCAGCCGAGCGGGAGGACGTGCTGCAGGACATGCGCGTGCTGCTCTGGCGGTTGTCACTCCGCTACGACGCGACGAAGACGACGATGACGTTCTCGACGTATGCGACGTGGATCCTGACCAGGCGCGCCGGCGTCGACGCCTACCGCACGCGTCTCGTCGACCGCCGCTACGACAAGGGCGACCGGCAGCCGGACATCTCGCTCGACGAGCTGCGCGAGCGCGCGGTCGCGATCGAGGAGAGCGACGACACGCCGACCCGCGAGCAGGCCGACGTCCTCACCCGCGTCGCCTGCGCGCTTGCGCCGCTCGCGACGTCGGCGCAGGCGTTCGAGAGCTGGGTCGAGACCCTGACTCCCTCGGAGGCCACCGCATGACCGTACGGTCCCTGGACCGCGTCGACCTCGAGCGTCTGTCCCCGCAGTCGCGGTGGGCGCTCGAGAAGCTCGCCGTCCCCCACCGCCTCGACGACGCCGACCTCGCCGACCTCGCCGAGCACCACGAGATCTCGGTGCGCGTCGCGAGGCGCATGCTGAACGTCCTCGACGCCGAGGTGCGCGCCCAGCAGTTCGGCGGCGAGCTCCCCGGGCTCGCCCGCGCCGAGCTCGAGGCCCTCGAGATGCAGCTCCTGCGCTGGGGCCAGGTGTACCCCGTCGTGCGCGCCATCCCCCAGACCACCCGGCAGCCGGTGGTCGTCGACGGCGCCAACCGCGCCGCGCTCCTCGACAAGCTCGAGCTCCCTGTCAGCTACGTCGACGTCGACGTAGCCGACGAAGAGGAGGCGCGCACGCTCGGGCTTGCGCTCAACCTCGCCCGCCGGCACCTCGACCCGAAGCGCATCCGATCGGTCGTCTCCGCCGAGATCCTGCACGACCCGAAGCGCTCCGACCGCGCGATCGCCGAGCTGCTCGGCGTGAGCCACGTCACGGTCGGGAAGGCGCGCAAGGAGCTGCAGAAGCTCGGCGTGGTGGAAACCGTGACCACCAGGGTCGGCAAGGACGGCGTCGAGCAGCGGATCACACCGACGACGCAGGCCGCGCCGAGGCGCGAAGAGCGGCTCACCGCGATCCTCTCGATCCTCCGGGACCTCGGGAAGGCCGACAACGTCGCCGACGCGCACGCCGAGGCCGACCGCCTGGTCGCCGAGGTGCTGCGCCTCTTCGGCGCCGGCGCGATCGCCGACGCGTTCACCAGGGTCGTGACACGCTCGTGAAGATCCCCGGCACGCGAGCGAGGCCCGAGCCCACCGAGCTCGAGGTGCAGCTGCCGATGATGCAGATCCCCCTCGCCGGCGTCGGCGTCAAGGTCGCCGACCGTGAAGGCGGCGGCAAGGCGCTCGTGGTCGGCCCCGTCGCGATCGTCTTCGTTCTCCCGCTCGACGTCGACGTGGCGAAGCGCATCGGCGGTCAGCTCGCCGCCGGCATCGAGATCCCCGCCGGCTCGATCGTCGAGCAGGTCGCCCGGCACGGACGGTCAGAGTGAAGGTCGACGTCGCCACCGTGTGCGTCGGCTGCGGCACACCGACCAAGAAGGCGGTGAAGGGCCGCTGCCCCACGTGCGCGCCGAAGCACGAGCTCCAGCGCAAGGCGATCCGGCATGACCGCGAGCCCTGGTCACGGCTCTACAGCCTGGCCGTGTGGAAGCGCTGCCGCGCCGCGGTGCTCGAGCGTGACGGCCACCGCTGCCGGCTGCGCATTTCCCCAAACTGCAAGCCAAACTCCGACCGCCTCCGCGCGCACCACTCCCCGACGCCGGCACGCGAGCTCTGGCGTCGCGCCCGCGGCGTGTGGGAACGCTTCGTCGAGCTCGCCTGCGACCCCGACGGCGTCGTCACCGCCTGCGAACCGTGCGACGCCCTCGACGACGCCCGCATGAGAGCAGCGTGATGATTCGCTATCACCGTCCGGCGATCGACCACGGCGAGAGCCCGACGACGGCGCCCCCCAAGCCGGCCGACGCGAGGCGAAGCGTCGAGCGACCGCTCACGTGCTGCGGCGCGTCCCGCGCTCGCAAAGGGGGGGTGCCGCCAGGTAGCGCGGCCGCCGCTCAGTCCGCGCCGGGGTCGAAAAACGTTTGTACGGGTCTGGGGGATCTGACGTGATCGAGCTCGGGCACGGCTACACGGCCGAGCGCGCGACTCACCCCGACGACGGGACGGTACTCGGCTTCGTCGTCGCCGGCAACGCCGCGCCGGAGTGCAAGATGCCCGGCGTCGGCGTCGCCGAGGGGCGCTGCGGCGGCTGGGTCAACGTCGACGACGCGACCGGCTGGAAGCTCGAGCGCGAGGATCCCCTCCACCTCGAGCCGTCGATCAAGTGCGCATGCGGCGGCCAGCACATCTTCATCCGCGGCGGCCGCGCCGAGCTCTGCTC
This sequence comes from Actinomycetota bacterium, assembly GCA_004366385.1. Lineage (GTDB taxonomy): Bacteria > Actinomycetota > Thermoleophilia > Gaiellales > Gaiellaceae > GMQP-bins7. The sequence goes on along the minus strand of SIRU01000052.1, from coordinate 14,096 downwards.
CGACGACGTCGCCGGGGAGCGCTGATGTCCGGCAAGGGGCCCGTGCCGAAGGACGCGAGCCGCCGACAGCGGCGGAACTCGACGCCGGGGACGGTCGAACTCGACGCCGGCGCGCGCGCGAAGCGGCCGCCGGCGCTCCCGCCGCGCGCGGGCCGCGGCCGCAAGTGGTCGGCGGCGACGCGCCGGTGGTACGAGGTGTGGCGGCGCTCGCCGCAGGCAACGCTCTTCACCGCGACGGACTGGCAGCGGCTGCACATGCTCGCCGAGCTGATCGAGGCGTACTACTACGAGCCGTCCAAGGAGCTGCTCGCGGAGATCCGGCTGAACGAGGCGAAGCTCGGCGCGACACCGGAGGACAGGCAGCGGCTGCGCTGGGAGATCGCCGCCGGCGAGGACGAGGCCGCGGAGAAGAAGCGCGCGCCGAGCCGGCGCAAGGACCCGCGGCTCTCGCTCATCCAGGGCGGCGCGTGAATGACACGCGTCTGATCGTCCCTCCGCTCGACGCGGAGCCGTGGCCGACCCTCGGGCCGGAGGTGTGCGACTGGATCGAGGCGCACCTGTGCCACGGGCCCGGCGACATCCTCGGGCAGCCGGCGACGCTGACCGACGAGGACCGGCTGCTCATCTACCGCGCGCACGCGGTGTGCCCGCACGGGCACCGCCGCGCCGGCCGCCGCCGGGTCAGGCGCGTCACCTACTCGCGCCGCAAGGGGTACGCGAAGACGGAGCGTGCAGCGTGGATCGCGATCGCCGAACTCGACCCGACAGCGCCGGTGCGCTGCGACGGCTGGCGCAGGGACGGACGTATCTGGGTGCCGGTCGGCCGGGCGGTGCGCGACCCGTTTATCCCGATGGTCGCGATCACCGAGGAGCAGACCGAGGATCTCGCCTACGGCGCCGCGGTCGCGATCCTCGAGCACTGCGCGCTCGGGAACGAGTACGACGTCGGGCTCGAGCGGATCATGCACCGCGTCGCGCCCGGCGTGATGAAGGCGATGGCGTCGGCGCCGAAGTCGAGCGACGGGCGACGCACGACGTTCCAGCATTTCGACGAGACTCACCTGTTCGCCGAGCCTCGCCTCCTGCAGACCCGGAAGACGATGGGCCGGAACATCCCGAAGCGGAAGGCCGCGGACTCGTGGGAGCTCGAGACGACGACCATGTACTGCCCCGGCGAGGGGTCGGTCGCCGAGCAGGCGCACATGCTCGCGCTCGCGATAGAGAACGGCAATGCGAGCGATGCGACGTTCTTATTCGACCATCGGCAGGCCTCGGAGAAGTGGGACATCGGGAAGCCGGCGGAGCTGCTCGAGGCGATCCGCGAGGCCTCCGGCGACGCGTGGGAGTTCACGGACGCCGAGGCGATCGCCGCGCAGCTCGTCGACGTCGATGTGGACGGGCCCGAGTTCCGCCGCTACTGGCTGAACCAGCGCTCCGGCACCGCAGCGCGCATGTTCAACGTGCTGCGCTTCGCGCAGCTCGCGGCCGCCCGCGTCGTGGCGCCGGGAACCCGCGTCGTCGGCGTGGTCGACGGCTCCTACTCGCGCGATTCCACCGGAATCGTCGGCGTCACGATCGAGGAGACGCCGCACATCTTCGTCCACGAGGCGTGGGAGGCGCCGCACAACCAGCCCGGCTGGCGCACGCCCCGCCTCGAGGTCGACGCAGCGGTCGACGACTTCATGAGCACTTATCGCGTGGAAGAGCTCGCGTGCGACCCGCCCGGCTGGAACTACGAGATCGAGGAATGGGCCGACCGCTACGGCGACGTCGTCACCCGCTTCGAGACGTACAAGCCGAGCCTCATGGGCCCGGCGACGGACACGTTCGAGCAGGCGTATCGCGAGGGTGGGCTCACCCATGACGGGGACGAGCGCCTCGTGCGCCACGTCGGCAACTGCGTGCCGGCGAAGCGACGTGGCTACACGGTGCCGACGAAGGAGTCGGACGACTCGCCGCTCAAGATCGACCTCGCCGTCGGTGCGATCGCCGGCGTCTCCCGCGCACTCTGGCACCACGTGAACGGCGGGTTCGCCGAGCCCTGGGTGATCCGGCGCTAGTCCGATACACGACGCGTGTTCTGGCGCCGGCCTCCCGTTCGCCGTCTCGTGCGGCTGCACCTGAAGAACGACCCGCGCACGATCGAGGGCTACCTCGCCGCGGTGACCCGCGAGCACTACGAGCTCGTCAACACGAAGATCCTGATCTCGCCGGTGCGCGAGCGCGACGTCGACGTCGACGGCCAGGTGTGGTGGCCGCGCGCCGACGTGCTGTACGTGCAGGTGCTCGGATGATCGTCCGCTCCGGCGGCCGCGACGTCGAGGTCCGCTCGAGCTCCTGGCCGGAGGCGTGGCCATACTCCCCCGAGCCTCCGGCCGAGCTCGTCGGCGGCAACCCGCTCGCCGGGCAGATGCTCATGCCGCTCGAGCGCGCGATCGGGCTCCCCGCGCTGCTCGGGATCCTCCTGCGCATGGGGCAGGGCGTCGGCATGGTGCCGCTGAAGGTGTACCGCGGGCAGGCGCCCGTGCGCGACGTCGCCGTCGACACCAAGGAGTACGAGCTTCTGCACGACCGGCCGAATTCGGAGGGGCCGCCGTTCAACTTCTACGGCGACCTGGGCGCGTCGATCGCCGGCGTCGGCTACGCGTGCGCGAGGAAGTACCGCACGAACGGGCTGCGCGGCCCGGTGAAGGAGCTGATCGCGCTCGACTCGGCGAAGGTGACGCCGAAGCGGCAGGGCGGCCGCCTCGTTTTCGAGGACCGCAGCGAGGGGCAGACGGTCACGCGCGACCAGCGGGAGATCCTGTACGTCCGCAACATCGCTTTCTCAGGCGGCGTCGCCGGGCTCTCGCCGATCTCGGCGGCGCGGCTCGGGATCCTCACCGGGCTCAAGCGGCAGGCGTTCGAGTACCGCTACTTCAGGAACAACGCCGAGGCTCGCGTCGTGCTCTCGTTCCCCGAGCGGATGGCGCGCGAGACCGCCTCTGAGTGGGTCGACCTGTGGGAGGGCGACCACCAGGGCGAGGAGAACTGGCATCGCACCGCGGCGATCGGCGGCGGCGCCGCCGTCACGCACCTGCCGGTGTCGATGGAGGACGCGCAGTTCGTCGAGGCGAACGCGATGACCGGCGAGCAGATCGGCGGGATCTACGGGATGCCCAAGCCGTTCCTGAACCTCGGCGACAACTCGCCGACGACCGAGGACTGGCGGTTCTTCGTCACGTTCGGGCTCGGTTGGATCCTCACCGCGATCGCCCAGTCGATCACGCACGACCGCGACATCTTCCCGCTCGAGCCCAACCCCTCGAAGCGGCTCATGGCCGAGCACGTCCTGCACGGCCTCACGAAGCCCGACATCAAGACGCTGTACGACGCGTACCGGCTCGCCCGTCAGGCCGGCTGGCTGACGGCGAACGAGATCCGCGCGATGGAGAACCAGCCGCCGCACCGGGACGGCGACGAGCTGCAGGCGACGCCGGTCGGCGGTGCGCCCAACCAGCAGCAGGCGACGCAGGCTCTCTCCTGGCTGCTCGAGAACGCCAGCGAGGAGCAGCGCGACCTGCTGCTCGAGACCGCGGTCGTGCGCGCCCTGGACGCCGGCGTGCCCCGCGAAGTGCTAACGCTCAACGGGAACGGCAGGCACTAGCCGCCGATACGCGCAGGCGATGGCCGACGAGCCCGCCACGCAGCACCGCGTCCCGCGCGTCGTCAAGGCGATCGCGGAATCGCCGTGGGAGATCCTCCGCACGACGCTCGAGACGATCATGGAGATCGTCGCGACCCGCGACGCCGGGCACGAGCTCACCCCGGACGAGATCCAGGCGCGCATCGGCTCCGGGCCCGCCGTCAGCACCGCGTCGGTCGCCGGCGTCGTCGGAGTGGTCCCGCTGCGCGGCGTGATCATGCCGCGCGCGTCACTGCTGCTGCAGTCGAGCGGCGTCGTCTCCCTCGAGGACTGGGCCAAGGAGTTCGACCGCATGGTCGACGACCCGAACGTCACCGGGATCCTCATCGACTGCCACACCCCCGGCGGCAGCACCTACCTCGTCACCGAGACCGCCGCGAAGATCCGCGCGGCGCGCGGCACGAAGCCGATCGTCGCGATCGCGAACACGCTCTGCTGCTCCGCCGGCTACCACCTCGCCTCACAGGCGGACGAGATCGTCGCGTCCCCGAGCTCGCTCATCGGGTCGATCGGCACGTACATGCTGCACGAGGACTGGTCGCGCTTCTGGGACGCGGCCGGCATCGACCCGACCTACATCTACGCCGGCAAGTACAAGATCGAAGGGAACCCGGACCAGCCGCTCTCCGAGGAGGCGCGCGAGCACTTCCAGGAGATCGTCGACGACGTCTACACGCAGTTCGTGAACGACGTCGCCAAGGGCCGCGGCGTCCGCGTCTCCGAGGTCCGCAACGGCTACGGGCAGGGGCGCGTCGTCCCCGCGAAGCTCGCCGCCGAGCCCGGCAGCGCCGACCGCGCGGCCACCCGCGCAGCCACGACCGCGCGGCTCGCGAAGGGCAACGTCACCGCGTCGAAGGCGCGCTCCGAGGAGCCGGCGCCCGCCGTAGAGACGGCCGCGAGCAACGTCGAGGACGTCGTCGATCTCGACGAGGAGATGGCGGGGGAACTGCTCGCGTCCGTGAACGCGACGAGGGCCGATACACGCGCCGTGATGGACGACCACTACGCAAGGCAGGTGCGTGACGGAGTGCGCGCGCTCGCCGGCGAGACCACCCGAACTTCGGAGGCGACGACGTGAGCAACGTGCTGCAGGAGATCAAGGAAGGCTTCGAGGAGCTGCGGTCGACGTGGGCCGAGTACCAGTCCAAGGACGCCGAGCGCGAAGCCGAGATCAAGCAGCTCGGGGAGGCCACCGCCGAGACGACGGAGGCGATCGCCCGCATCGACGCGAAGCTCGACGAGAAGGTCGACGAGCTGAACGTGCAGATGCAGAAGGCGAAGCTCGACAGCGACCGTCCCGCCGACGGGGAGCCGTCGCCGGCGGCGCAGGCTTGGCTCAAGGCGGTGCGGCTCGGCGCGAACAAGCTGACCGACGAAGAGCGCCAGCTGCTCACGTACACGGACGGCTCCGGGAACATGCTCGAGCCGCGCACGTCGATGGTCGTCGCCGACGACACCGAGGGCGGCTTCCTCGCCCCCGACGAGATCGTGAGCGAGATCATCAAGGGCGTCGTCGAGTTCTCGCCGATGCGGACGATCTGCCGCGTGCGCACGACCAGCCGCAACAGCGTGAAGGCGCCGAAGCGCACGCAGACCGCCGGCGCCGTCTGGGTCGGCGAGGCGGACACCCGCTCCGAGACCCAGAACCCGAAGTACGGCAAGGAGGAGCTCGGCACCCGCGAGCTGCACGCGTTGGCCGACATCTCCCGCCAGGACCTCGAGGACACCGCGTTCAACCTCGAGGACGAGATCTACGGCGAGTTCGGCGAGCAGTTCGGTGTCTCCGAGGGCACCGCGTTCGTGTCAGGCGACGGCGTCGACGGCAAGCCGGAGGGGTTCCTCACCGCCGCCGACACCGGCTACCTGGGCGCGAACGGGATCGAGACGATCACGTCGGTCTCGAACGACGCGCTGCACGGCGACGACTTCATCAACCTCTTCTACGGGCTCAAGGACGCGTACGCCCGGAACGGCACGTGGGTGCTGCGCCGCGCGACCGTCGCGGCCGCCCGCAAGCTGAAGGACGCCGTCGACGGCCAGTACATCTGGCAGCCCGGCCTCGCAACGCTCGCGCCGGCGACGATCCTCGGCCGCCCGTACGTCGAGGCGCCCGACATGCCGGCCGTCGCGAACGGCGCGCTCGCCGTCGCGTTCGGCGACTGGCGCCGCGGCTACTGGATCATCGACCGCATCCAGATCGAGACGCTGCGCGACCCGTACACCCAGGGCCCCGGGTTCGTGCGCTTCTGGGCGCGCAAGCGCGTCGGCGGGCAGACCGTCCTGCCGGAGGCCCTCAAGCTGCTCGAGATCCAGTAGGAGGCGACCGAACCCATGCGCGACCTTCACAACAACATCGCCGTCAAGCAGGCCCTCGAGGCGATCGTCGTCAACAACGACACCGAGGGAACCGGCGACACGGTCGACCTCCGCGGCTACAACGCGGCGTCGCTGATCGTCGACGTCGGCGAGTCCGGTGACACCCTCTCCGGCTCCGTCAAGCACGACCTCAAGCTCCAGCACTCCGACAACGCGTCGGACTGGAGCGCGGTCGCCCAGGCCGACGTCGTCGGCGGCACCGTCGACGCGAACGGGATCTTCGCGACGATCGACGCGGACGGCGAGGACGGCGCCATCTACCGGATCGGCTACGTCGGCTCCAAGCGGTACATCCGCCTCTTCTGCGACACGACCGGCACACACACGAACGGCACGCCGATGGCCGCCGTCGCCGTACTCAGCCGCGAGCGTCACACCGGCGGGCAGGCCGTCTAGTCGACCGAGCTAACGCCGGCTGAGGAGGCGAACCCATGCGCGTGAAAATGCTCAAGAACCGCGACGTCGCGCTCGACGGCGTCACCATCCAGCTGCTCGAGAAGGGGCAGGTCGTCGACATGCGCGACGACCTCGCCGAGCGGAACATCGCCGCCGGCTTCGCCGAGCGCACCGGAGCGAAGCTCACACCGGCACCCGAGCCCGATCCGAGCGAGGCCACGCCAGCCGAGCCGGAGGAGGAGCCGAGCGAGGAGCCGTCGCCGGCGACCGCCGAGGAGCTCGCGAAGGCGTACGACCGCAACGAGCTGAACGCGCTCGCCACCGAGCTCGGAGTCGAGGATCCCGAGTCGCTGAAGACAAAGGCGGACGTCGCCGACGCGATCGTCGCCGCGCGGGCGTAGCCTCGTGGCGGCTGCCGGCCTGAGAGTCCGCCTGCTCGCGGATCGCAGCGAGGGCGAGCGCAGGTCGCTCATGGTCGTCCCCGAGGGCGCGCTGCTCGAGCTGCGTGACGACGGCACCGCCGTGATCGACCCGGAGCGCTGCGAGCGGATCCTCGTCGACCCGTCGACGCCGGGGTTCGAGCACGAGCCGTGGCCGCTCGCCGGCATGGAGATCGAGGGGAAGCCGCCCAGGGAGGCGATCATCCCCACCAGCTGGGTCGAGAAGCGGCTCGCTGAGGGCCTCGTCACGCTGGAGGGTGATCGGGTCGTGCATCGCCCCGGCGGCCCGCAGGAGTCCCCCTGGCGCGTCACGCACACGTTCCGGCACGCGGACACGATCGTGCTGCACTGTGCCTCCGGGGACGTGCGCTACCGCGTCGTCGAGAACCCCGACAAGTGGCCGGCGGAGAAGAACGCCCGGGACGAGGGGTTCGGCGGCGACGTTCGCTGGTTCTACCGGGCGAGGCTCGCGTAGATGGCCGACATCGTCATCAACCGCGGGAAGGGCCGCATCGCCGAGTGGGCGGAGCGCGTGAACGCGAACGACCCGACGAACGCCGTGTTCGTCGTCGACCTGCTCGCCACCTCGGGGATCGAGGCCGACGGCACGCTGCGCGACAAGGACTCGTTCGCCGACCTCGTCTCCGGCACCACGAACTTCGCGATCGGCACCGGCTGGGCACGGAAGGTCATCGACCAGACGGGCGGGCTCACGATCACGTACGACGACACGAACGACCGCGTCGACGTCGACATGCCCGACCAGACGTGGACCGCGGTCGACAACGCCGCCGACGACGTGTCCGCGCTCGTCACCGGCTACGACGCGGACTCCACGGGCGGCACCGACTCGAACATCCTGCCGGCGACGAAGCACGACTTCGTGATCCAGCCCGACGGCTCAGACGTGACCGCGCAGATCGCGACCGCTGGCTTCTTCCGGGCCAGCTGACAAGGGGGAGCGGGGATGCTCGTCGTTCTCGCCAGCGACGTCGACAAGCTGCAGGTCTCCTCCTCGGATGCGGCCGACCTCGACGTCGTCTGCACGTACACCCCGTACTCGGAGGCGGCGCCGCCCGTGCCCGGCGCACCCGACCGGCAGCTCACGCAGATCACGACCGCGACCACCGCCGACGTGCTCGGTGCGCCCGCCGGCAGCGGGACCGACGCCCGGCGCGCCCTCAAATTCATGACGGTCACGAACAAGGACTCGGCAGACACGACGGTCGTGACCGTCCTCTACAACTCCGACGGCACCCAGATCCGGTTGTACCAGGCGACGCTCCGCCCCGGCGAGACGCTCGTGTTCGCGGAAGGCGTCGGGTTTGCGGTGCCGGACGCAGCCGGGCTCGAGCTCATGCGGGTGCTGTCAGCGGACGACACCGGCGCGAACGTGAACACGGCGCAGCCGTGGTTCCCGACGAACGGCGCCGTCACCGTCGAAGCGGACACGACCTACCGGATGCAGGGAGCGTGGTCGAGCCAGCGCGCAGCGGGGACGACGTCGCACACGACCGGGATCAGCTTCGGCGGCACCGCGACCGTGGCGAGCATCCGCTGGTGGGCACAGTGCGGCGAGGGGGACGTCGCGACGCTCGCCGACTCTGACCTGATCGTCCACAACGCCACCTCGAACCTGCAGGTGAAGGCGGCGTCGACGTCGTCGAGCGAGTTCATCAAGCTCACGCTCGACGGGATCGTCCGCTTCAGCGCCGCCGGGACGTTCATCCCGCAGTTCACGTACTCGTCCGCTCCTGGCGGCGCGCCGACGATCCACGCCAACAGCTTCTTCCGCCTCTGCCCGCTGGGGTCGGCGGCGTTCAACACCCAGGGCCCCTGGAGCTGAGCCCGTGGCTCTCGGGCTGATCGACCCCGAGCTGCGGCCGGAAGCGCTCGTCGACCCCGAGCTCGTCCCGGTCGCGCTCATCGACGAGGAGCTCGTCGCCGCGGCGACGTCGGGGCTCGTCGCGACCGTCGGCCAGGCCCTCGAGACGACCACGGCGCAGGCGATCGCGCGCGCGAAGGTGAAGGCGGTCGGGCAGGCGGAGGAGACGAGCGTCGCGCAGGCACTCACCGAGCTGCACTCGCGGACGCTCAGCGGGGCCGAGGAGACCGATGCGGCGCAGCAGGTGGCGTGGGCGCCGAAGCATCGGCTCGCCGGTCAGGCGATCGAGACCGACATCGCGTCCGCGGTCGCGCGCGCGAAGGCCCGGGCGGTCGGGCAGGCCGTGGAGAGCGACGAGACGCAGCCGGTGAGCGAGACTCGCTCGCGGACGGTCGGGCAGGCGCTCGAGACCGAGCTCGCGCAGGCGGTCGCGCGTCTCAAGTCCATGGTCCTTGGACTTGCGACCGAGAGCGACGTCGCGCAGGCTGTCGCCCGGTTGAAGCGGCGGCTCCTCGGGCAGGCTGAGGAGGCCGATGAGGCGCAGCCGGTGACCGCGGCCGCCGGCGAGCTCGGGCAGGCGCTCGAGACGGACGCCGCCCAGATCATCGCCGGGCGCAGCGTGACCGCGCTCGGGCAGGCGTCGGAGGCGAGCACGGTCACACCGCTCGCCCGCTCGAAGACGCAGGCTGTCGGGCTCACGGTCGAGACGAGCTCGTCGCAGACGGTCGGCCGCGTGAAAGTCACGGCGATCGGGCACGCCACCGAAACCGACACGGCGCAGCCGACCACACGCGCCCGCGGCCGACTCGTGCTCCAGGCGAACGAGCTCGACGTCGCGTTCACGATCACGCTCCCCGGCACCGGAATCATCGCGCCCAAGTTCGACGAGCGGCGCGGCCGGCACGCCGGCGGCGCGCGCGCCCGCGCTGTCGGGTTCGACGCGCCACGGACGCGCCCGGCCGCGGCGGCCACGCGTGCGACCGGGTTCTCGCCGCGTCGCGGCCGATAGCCGAGCACGATGAGCGTGACGCTGCACAAGGGCGACCGCGCGCCGTCCGTGTGGGAGACGATCCGGGTCGGCGACACCCCGTACGACCTCACCGGGCTCACCGGGAAGTTCAAGATGCGCCCCGAGCTGCTCGCGACCCCGCTGAAGGTGGACGCGGCCGCGGAGGTCGTCACCGAGTCGACGACGCTCTCCGGAGCGCACGAGCTCCCCTCCTCCACGCTGACGGTCGCGTCGACCGCGGACTTCCTCGACGACGGCGCGCTCCTCGTCGGCGGGCAGATCGTCGAGTACGTCGCGAAGACCGCGACGAAGTTCCTCGGCTGCACCGGCGGCACGGGGACGGTCTCGAACGGCGCTTCGGTCGCTCAGATCGGCGGGATCCGCTATGCGTGGGCGGCCGCGGACGTCGACACCGCCGGCAAGTTCCGCGGCTTCTGGGAGATCACGCTCTCCCCCGGTGTCGTGCAGACGACGCCGGAGTTCCCGGTCACGATCCTCGAGCACGGCCCGGTCGGGCGGCCGCTGTGCTCGCTCGCAGACGTGCTCAGCTACGTGCCCGCGTACCAGTCCGACCAGGAGACGGACGAGAAGCTCGAGGCGCTGATCGAGGCCGAGTCGCAGACCATCCACCAGGATCTCGGCCGCGAGTTCGTCGCGATCGCCGGCGCCGACCCGCGGCTGTTCGAGATCACCGGCTGGAACTGCCGCACACGCCGCATCCGGATCGGCGACTGCGCGGCCGTCACGACGGTGCGGGTGCTCGACGAGGACGGCACCGTCCGTGAGACCGTCGCCGCCGCCGACCGCGACGAGCTCCCGCTCACCCGGCAGGAGTGGGAGCCGATCCGGCAGATCAAGCTGCTCTCCGTCTCCCCCAACCCGGCGACGATCATGCCCGGGCAGCGGCTCGAGGTCACCGGCAGCTGGGGCTTCCCGTCGGTTCCCGCGAACGTCAGGGAGGCGTGCGCGAAGCTCGTGATCGTCCGCTACCTGTCCGACGTCGCGAACGACGGGACACGCTTCGCCGAGGCGCTGAACAACAGCGAGATCTCGATCGCCGGGCTGCTCCGCTCCGCCGGCGACGCGCTCCGCGACTACGGCGGGGCGCCGTTCGCATGACCCAGGCGACGAACATCCTCACCGCCTGGCGGCGCGCCGTGCAGGCGCACCTCGACGAGCACCTGCAAGGCGGGTCGTTCGAGGTGGTCGCCGGCGAGCGCGACGGCGCCGCCGACCGCCGAGTCGCCACCGTGTTCGCGCCGCCGGTCCGCGCGGAGGGCGGCAACGTCAACTTCGCCAGGCCGATCCTGCTCGTCCGCTGCTGGCTCCCGAAGGGAAAGCAGCCGGCGACCAGTGACCCGCGAGACCCCGAGCCGATCGAGCAGCTGATGATTGACGTCGCCGAGACGCTGCAGGCGATCCAGGTGCTCCCCGACCTCGCCGGCGACGGCCTCTTCTTCCACGTCACGCAGATCGAGCCCGACTACGAGGACTGGGGCGTGCAGGCCACGCTCGAGGGCTGGACCCGGAACCCGGCGACAGTGCCGTGATCACCGCGAACGTCCGCGTCCTCGACCGCTTCCCCGAAATCACCCGCGACGTCGAAAACCTCGCGCAGCGCGCCCTCGACCGCGCAGCGGCGGTCGCGGCCCGCACCGCCGAACAGCTCGCGCAGCCCGGGCTGAAACAGCACTCGCGCATGGAGGTCGTGCGCACCCACGGCACCGACACCGGCTATGCCGCCGGAATCAGGTCCACCGCCCGCGGGAGCAAGGGGCAGCGGATCGCGCACTTCCACGACAAGGGCACCTACGGTAACTACCGCGGCCGCAACCAGCCGCGCCGGCGCCCGCGCGCGCAGAAGGTCGCCCACGTCAACCCGGATACCGGCGAGCGCACCGGCATCCAGGCGCTCGGGTTCTTCGGCGCCGCCCGCCGCGAAGGCCGCCGCGAGCTCAACCGCGTCATCCAAGCCGGGCTGTAACCGCCGATACACGGCCGCGATGGCCGGCGAGAAGCACGAGCTGCACAAGCTGTCCCGGGACGACCTCAACGCCGCGGCGGCCGCCGCGGGCATCGAGAACGCCGAGCAGCTCCCGAACAAGGACGCAGTCGTCGAGGCGATCATCGCCGCCGGCGAGCAGACGATGTACGGGCCGTACGAGCTCGTCGGCGAGTCGGTGAACAGCCTCACCTTCGGCGCCGACCCCGTCATCACCCTCAACCCCGGCGAGCGGTTCTACACGAGCGAGCTCGGAGTCGCACAGTTCCTCGACGCGCACCCGGCCGTCACGGCAGGTAGCCAGTGATCCCCGGCAACAAGCGCACGATCTACGTCGGGCTGCAGTCCGCGAAGGGCACCCCGCAGACGACGCCGACGTTGAAGCTGCGGGTGCAGGACTTCTCGCCGAACGAGGTGCGGCAGAAGATCGAGCTCGAGGAGACCGACGCGCTCACCCAGGACGGCGAGTCCGTCGTCGTCGGCGTCACCCCCGGCTTCACGTTCACGAAGTACGTGCGCCCCTCCGAGGACGACCTGCTCCTGTTCGCGCTGCTCGGCGTGAACGTCGACAGCGGCACCAACCCGAACTTCACGCACACGATCTCCCCCGCGATCGCGACCCCGTACCTGACCGTGTACGAGGCGGAGCCGGGCGTGTGGACGAACCGCTACGTCGACTGCCGGATCACGCAGGCGACGATCCGTGGCGCAGCCGGCGGCGCGCTCGTCGTCACCTACGCCGCCGAGGCGCTCCAGTTCCTCGCCGGAGAGACCGAGCCGTCCGCCCCCACCGCCCCCGTCTCCGAGCTCCCGCACGTGTACCCGGAGGTCACGAACACGCTCGGCGGCGCCGCCCCCGGCACCGTCGACGAGTTCGAGCTCACGATCGCGCGCGGCGGGCAGCGCATCCAGGGCGACCTCGGCATGAGCTCGCAGGACTACGTGAACGGGAAGCTCGTCGTGTCCGGGTCAATCACGAAGTACAACCCCTCCGACGCGACCGGCGACGACTACATGCGCGCCGTCGACACCGGCGCCAAGGCCGGCACCGCCCCCACCACCGCGATCTACACCGAGGCCCTGAACATCAAGGCCGTCCGCAACGCGAACCTCTCCGTCGAGTTCGACATGGACGAGGTCGAATACACGACCCGCGAAGCCGGCGTCCGCACCGACGGCTCCCCCCTCGTCGAGGTCCTCGCCTTCCGCACACCGCCGCAGGCCACCCTCGCCGGCGACATCACCGCGATCGTCAAGAACGCCAAGGCGACCCCGCAGACGTAGACGGTGGATGAGTTCTCCGAGCTGCGCGACGCCGTCTCCGACACGCGCCGGGTCGTGAAGTCGCTGCAGCGGCATGCGCGCACCGCGACGCAGCTCCTGACCGACCTCGAGCAGCGACTCGACCGCTACGAGCGTCAGCTCCCCCAGCCACGCGAAGCCGAGGAGGCACAGCGACATGAGTCAGCACACCGAGAGCACGTCCGCGCCTAGCAGCGGCTGGGCCGACAGCGCCGAGCAGTGGGCGCAGCGCAAGCGCCACAACGTCGTGCTGCCGTCCGGGCAGAAGGCGGTGATCGAGATCCCGATGCTCGGGCCGCTCGTGCTCGGCGGCGCCGTCCCTGACGACCTCGCCGAGCTCGCGCGCACCGAGATCACCCACGAGCTGGGGCTGCTCGGCGCGTACGCGGGCAAGGTCGCGGAGCTCGCGAAAGCCGCGGAGCCCGCCCACGAGAGCGCAGACGGTGAGAAGGCGGAGGCGCCGCCGGAGGGTCTCGCCGAGCTGACGACGACGTTCAACCGGCTGCTCAAGTGGCTCGTCTCCGAGCACGTGCTCGTCGAGCCGAAGCTGACCGTCGAGGAGCTCTCCGACGAGCGGTTCCCGCTCGAAGACCTCGACTGGCTGTACGGCGTCGCGATGCGCCGTGTCGACGAGGACGCGCTCGGGAGGAGGCTCGGGGTCGCGCCCCTCGACGCGTTCGCCACCTTTCGTCGTCTCCACGGATGCACTGAGGATTGCGAGGGCTGTCGCGCGCTTCTCGACGCCTTTTCCACAGCTGACCTGGGTGCGCTGTGAGTGCGGCTGCGGCTTCGAGGGCGAGGACCCGGTGACGCAGCTCCTGATCGAGGAGGCGCTCGCGCTCCGCCTCGACGGCGAGGACGCTATCGCCGCCGCCCGCGAGGCGCACGCCTCCGAGCTCGCGGCCGCGGTCGCCGCCGCGCAGCAGGACGCGAAGAAGGCGCTCGAGCGGGGGTTCTAGGTGGCGTTCGGCTCCCGCACGCTCTCCGGCGGCGCCAGATCG
>SIRU01000051.1 GCA_004366385.1 Actinomycetota bacterium | reverse complement strand
AGGTGCCAGAGAGGTGGCGGCGCTTTCTCGACTTGGATCTGCTCGCCTTTCTCTACGGACTAGCTCTCGGAGTCGGATTCCTGACGAGCGTAGTCCTCGCGGCCTTCTGGGCGTTCATGGCCGTTACGCTTGCGGCGCCCCCGGCTCTCGCGATTCTCGCTTGGCTGGCGTATGGGAGCGCACGTGGCCTCAGCACCCTCGTCTTCATCCACCGCGCGTTGCCACCAAGGCCAATCTCCCCTCGCGAGCGACGAGCGCTTGCCCTCGGTGCGACGCTGACGGCCTTCGCAGCCGCGATCACGATCCTCTGACACGGAAGGAGCGACGAGGACATGGACTTCTCGGCCTCGCATGGAACACTCACGATCACCGGGCGATTTCCTGACAGGTGGCACTTCGACGCGCGTCCAGTTCCTAGCCTCGGCATCCCACGAGAGCTTTTCGCAGTATCGAATCGGCCCATACGCAAGACGCCGCGTGCGAGTTCTCAGCCGCGCCCGATGATCCACGGACTCGATCCTGGAGCAGTGTTCATATGGTGCTATGCCCAAGCGCCTGGTGACCCTGATCCCTCGAATCCGGACGCGGTGCCGGATTACAGTGGTAGGCGTTTCCCGCTTCGCTACTGGGACTCCGAGGTCTTTCCCTCCTACGATGCTCGCGAGTGGGATCCTTCTCGATTTCTCTGGCGTCGACTTGGCTTCGAGAAGGGCGTTTATGCCGTCACGATCTGGGTCTGGGAGGGAACGCAGGCGAACGCCAGCGACATCGACCGCGTTGATGACTTGCTTGCCTCGGTTCAAGCTGTCGCATAGCGGGTATCTGAGGAGGCACCGCCTCGCTCGTGCGACGTGCCTCTGCGTCGCAGTACTAGCTTTGGCGTCCGGGTGCGACGCCGGCTCGGACGACGGTCAGCCGCAGACCGATGAGACGCGCACCGACGTCGAGTCCGATCCCGCGACGAGCGAGCCGGCGCAACTGAGCCACGCGACCTCGCTGGCAATGCGGTCTGGGCGTGGCACGGCGACATACAGGTTTCGGGCGCCGGATCCGCGGCAACACTCCTTTACGGTCGTGCTCGAGGCACGCGCGGACGACCTCCTTGCAGTCGACCTCAGGACGCCCGACACTACCCTCCACGTGTTGCGATCCACGCGCCAGCTGGAGTGGTGCACCCTCCGCGAAGCCGACGTCCGCTGCCGGGTCCCATTGCCCGCGTTGGAGGCGCAGCGGCCGGGCTCGTGGATAGTGGTGGTCAGGAAGACTTCGCGGGCGTCGACCGTGGCGCGGCTATCGATCAGTTTCACTCCTGTCGGCTAGACACGAGGGGTGGTTCGTGCGTCCTGAGATCAGAGCTCAAGCCGCAGGCCGGGCGGCTCGCGTTCCAGGCGCGGACGGGCCGGCTCCGAGCGCAGCGAGGGTGTGAGTTCGTCGCTCTCGCGAGCAGCTGTGAGGAACAATCGCCGCTCTGCGTGCTGGCAAAGTTGCTCCCGCTTCTTGTCGGCTCGGTCGAGCTCAAACTTGTGGCGGGCGATCTGCGCCTCGAGCTCTGCTCGGCTGCCGCGGTTCCACCAGTGAAGGCCCTGGAGCTTGCCCTGCGCGGCCACAAGTCGCTCGGCAGTCCGGTCGCGTAGATGATCGAGTCGCTCATGCTGCTGCGCGATGAGGTGCAGCGTGGGGTCACGTCGCACTTGGCTCTGATCGAGTGCGAGTGCCTCGGCTGAAGAACGTTCGAGGGCGTGCGCGACGCGTTCCGATGGACCCGGTGGGTTGGGCTCGCGGAGCGGCGTCTCGTGCTCGAGTGCGTCGCGCTCGGCGAGGTAGAGGTGCGTCTCAGCCCGGGCGCGCGAGCACGCGACGTATGCCCACTCACGCAGTGTGCCCTGGTCGGGGAGGAGAACGAAGGCGCGCTCGACGGTCGCGCCTTGGGCGGCGTGGCCGGTGAGCGCGCAGGCGTGGTCGAGGTCCGCTGCGGCGTAGGGGAGGGGGAGCGAGCGAAGAGGGCCTTGGTCGGTCCGCACCGTGAGCGCCGAGGGCCCGACGTCGACGACTGTTCCGCGGATGCCGTTGCGGACGCCCAGCGAGACGTCGTTGCGCCGGCAGAGGACGCGGTCGCCGACCCGGAACTCCCGCCCGCCGGCCTCGAGCGCTTCGGGGCCGAGGCGACCTGCGCGGGAGAGGACCGCGCGCGCCGCCTCGTTGAGCTCGCGCACGTCCGATCGTCGGTGGGCGAGCATGACGCTGCCTGCGAGGTCGTGCTGGGCGACCTGCCACCAGTCCTCGAGCAGGTGTTGCTTGGCCTCGATCGGATCGCCTTCGAGATGGAGACGTCCGCGCCGTGCCGCGTGCGCGAGGTACGCCTCGGGATCGCCCTCGCGGAGCAGGGCGAGCGCCCTCCGCTCGGAGAGGTCGCGCTGGCGGCGGTTGTCGGCGAGGTCGATCGCGCCCAGCCGCTCGCAGAGGGCGGGGAAGAGGCCGCCGGCTCCCACGGGCGGGAGCTGGTGCGGATCTCCGACGAGGATCGCCCTTCCCTCGGCTTGCTCGACGAGCTCGAGTACGGGCGCGAGAACGCGCGTCTCGGCCATTCCGGCCTCGTCGACGAGGAGCATGCAGCCGCGAGGGAGGCCGCCCTCGCGGTGCGCGTCGAGGAGCAGGCGATGCATCGTCGAGGCCGGAAGGCCGGTCGCAGCCTGGAGCTCGTCCGCGGCGCGGCCGCTTGGGGCGGCGCCGAGCACCGGCACATCGTCCTCGCGGTACGCGTCGGCGAGGACGCGCAACGCGGTGGTCTTGCCGGCACCGGCGGCGCCGGCGATGCAGAGGACGCGTCCCACTCGCCAGGAGGCCTCGTGCACGAGCATCCGCTGCTCGCCCGTGAGCTCGCGTCCCGACTCCATGATCAGACGCGCGAGGATCGCCCTGTCCGGACGCGGAACATCGACGTCCCTGCCCGCCAGCGCGAGCTCGAGCGCGTCCCGCTCGACCTGGAGCAGCTCTCGGGTCGTGAAGCGCGCCGGTCGGCCCGGGACAGCGTCCTCCTCGAGCCGTTCGAGCCCCGGAAGCCGCAAGAGCGCTTCCGCTTCCTTGAGTACCCGATCGACCGGCGCCCCCTCGCTCGGCGAGCCTGCGACGGCCTGCACGAGCTCCGGCATCGCGAACGCCGTCCGCTTCGCGGTCAGCCCCTCGAGCCCGAACAGGCGCCGGGCGAGCTGGTCGCGATCGATCTCTGAGACGAAGTGACGGGGAAGCTCCCGGCTGAACCGTCGCAGCGCCCGCCGGCCGAGCCCGTGCTCGGCGGCGCGCGCCTTCCACTCCTCGCGCAGGCGCGGCAGGTCGACCTGCTCCTGCTGCTCGCGGGTGGCGAGCGCCGCGACGCGGGAGGCGGCGAAGCCCTCCGTGCCGAGCGCCTCCATGTGCTCGACGAGCGAGCGCCGGCGGGTCGAGAAGGCACGGATCGCCTCCTCGGGCACGCGCTCGAGGTCGGCCATGCCCTTGGTCGGCTCCGTCCAGGCGAGCCCGAGCCTGCGTGTCAGCTCGTGGCGGAGCTGTGCCTCGTACAGGTAGCCGGCGGCGAGCCGGTACGTCTTCAGGATCGCCTCCCCGTCGAGCGCGAGCCAGGAGCCGTCCTCGGCGCGGGCCATGTTGGCGATGATCACGTGTGTGTGCAGGTGCGGGTCCTGCGCCCGGCTCGTCCGGTGGCGGAACGCTGCGGCGACGAAGCCTCGGCCGTGCTCACGGTGAGCACCGCCCTTGCCGCGGCGGACGACGCAGGCCTCCCGCTCGAGGTATTCGAGCGTGGCCTGCCAGGAGGCCTCGTGCGCCTCCGAGATCTCGCGCCGCACCCGCTCGTCGTCCGTGAGCGCGTGCAGCAGGCTCACGCTCTTCGGGCAGGAGAAGACGAGGTCGTAGCCGGACACGGGCCGGTGTGGCTTCGGCTCGTCCCGCCACTCGCCCGTTTCCACGTCGAGCGTGCGGACGGTGATCGTGCGCGCCTTGACCGGCTTGCGGAGCTGCTTCTCGGTCGACGGGTTGAGGCCGCGGAGCAGGGTCCCAAGATCGCCGTCCTCGACGACTCCGACGAGCTCGAGTTCCGCCGCACCCCGTCCCGCCCAGATCCCCGGCGACTCGCCTCGACCCGCGTAGTAGTCGTCCAGGCCGCGCGCGACCTGCTGCTCGTAGTAGGCCTCCTGGCCCAGCGTCAGCTTCGCGACGCTCAGCATGTCGGCCCTCCTCGAAACCCACAAGGCCGCGAGACGCATATGCACCCGGAGGTGCACAAAGAGCGATCGTTTGCGGAACGTGCAACAACTCCACCCCACACTGTCCCCACACCATGTGCGCAGAACGCGGCACACCGACGCGGTCCGGATCCCGTGTCAGCCAGGAGAAGACCCTGCTCAGCGGCGCGTTTCGCAGAGAGTCGCGGTCGAGCACAGATGGCGCGAATGAGCTCGACAAGCTGGGGGTCACTGGTTCGAGCCCAGTACCGCCCACTGGAGAGACCCCGCAGAGGCGGGGTCTTTCGCTCTCGGGGAGTGGCGCGGGAGATGCGTGGGGCCTCGACCTGCGCTGACGAGAGGCTCGGGGTCAGCGTCGCGACATGCGCGACGTGTCCACGACCTCGAAGGCCGAGCCCGGGACGCGGTGCAGCGTGTGCAGCTGCTCGTTCGACCAGCGCTCGTCCGGGGCGCCGGAGAGGTACCAGTCCGAGCCGTTGTCGGCGACGAGCATCCCGTACTCCTTCAGCGCCTTGAGCACGACGCGGGCCTGGCGCGGAAAGCCTGCGATCCGGTAGCTCTTCTTCAGCCGTAGGCGCAGGCCCATCGGTGGCAGGCTCGCGGACGTGTCCGAGCTCGCGTAGTGCCGCGCGGGCCAGACGTACGCGCGGCGCGTCTTCGACACCGTGAACCGGAGCGCGTGGTCGATGCGCCCGCGCGCGACCTCGTCGTACCGGGCGAGGCCGGGGAGGATCGCCAGGCCTGCGGCGTCGGCCGACGTCCACCCGCGCGGGCGCAGCTTGTTCGACGAGAGGCTCCAGATCGCGCCCGAGCCGGCGTGCCAGCGGCCGCCGCGGCGCTCGAGCGCGAAGAGCTCGTACAGCGTGCAGGAGTCCTTCTCGACGATGATCGCGTGCCGGTCGCTCCCGCCCTCGATCCTGACGTTCGAGGGGATCGGATACGGGCCCTTGTCGCTCTCGGACGCGTACTGGAACCGCACGCGCGAGCGCGGCGTCTTCTTCGAGACCACCGTGATCGGGATCCCGATCCTGCTCCCGTTCCAGCGCCCGGAGCCGAAGTCGGCGTGCACGTGGTCGTCGACGCCGATCGACGCGACGATCGCGTTCGAGCCCCTCGCGACCGGGAGGTGGTCGACCCGCTGGTTCCACGGATTCGACGTCGGGAAGACCTGGCACGCGGGCGCCTGCGGCAGCGATGCGGCGACCGAGGCGCCCGCGAGTGTCAGCGCGGCGGCGGCGAGGGCGAGCAGGGGCAGAGGGCCGCGCATGCGGCTACTTTCGGCCGGCGACTGCGATGGCTCCACCCTCGAACGGTTAGCCTGCCGCGCGATGAGGATCCGCGCCGCCGTCCTCGAGGAGTTCGGGCAGCCGCTCTCCGTCCAGGAGGTCGACCTCGCCGAGCCGAAGGCGGGCGAGGCGCTCGTCCGGCTCGTCGCCTGCGGCGTCTGCCACACCGACCTGTACACCGCGTCGGGCGCCGACCCGAGCGGATACGCGCCGTGCGTGCTCGGGCACGAGGGCGCGGGCGTCGTGGAGCAGGTCGGCGAGGGCGTGACCTCGCTCGCGCTCGGCGACCACGTCGTCACGCTGTTCGCGCCCGAGTGCGGAGAGTGCGTCCACTGCCGGAGCCCGCGCACGAACCGCTGCGTCGCGATCCGCGACCAGCAGGGGCTCGGCTTTCTCCCCGACGGGACGACGCGCCTGTCGCGTGGCGGCGACGAGCTGCGCCACTTCATGGGGACATCGACCTTCGCCGAGTACACGGTGATGCCGGAGATCGCGCTCGCGAAGGTCTCTCCGGACGCGTCGCTCGAGGGCTGCGCGCCCTTCGCCTGCGGGCTCGCGACCGGGATCGGGGCGGCGCTCTACACCGCTCGCGTCGAGCGTGGTTCGACATGCGCCGTCTTCGGCTGCGGGCTCGTCGGGCTCGGCGCCGTGATCGGCTCGCGGCTCGCGGGCGCGGAGCGGATCATCGCGGTCGACCTCTCCGAGGGGCGGCTCGCCGAGGCACGTCGTCACGGAGCCACCGACACGCAGGTCGCGGCCGACGACACCGTGGACTGGATCCGCGAGGAGACCGGCGGCTTCGGCGCGGACTACACATTCGAGGCGACGGGGAGCGTGGAGGTCATGCGCCAGGCGGTCGAGGCCGCGCGCGAGGCATGGGGGCTCGCGACCATGATCGGCGTCGCGGGAAAGGGGGAGACGCTCGACATCGTCCCGCGCTTCCTCATCACCGGCCGCCGCGTCACCGGCTCGTCGTTCGGCGGCGTGAAGGGCCGGACGCAGGTGCCCGAGCTCGTCGACCGCTGGCTCGCCGGCGAGATCGACGTCGAGTCGCTCCTCTCGCACCGGCTGACGCTCGACGACGTGAACAAGGGCTTCGAGCTGATGGAGGCCCAGGACGGGATCCGTAGCGTGATCGTGTTCTAGGGCGAGGCCAGCCTCGCCCCGACGACGAGGCACCGGCCGACGCCCGGAGTACACTCGCCCGTCGATTCTCCGAGGAGGCGCGATGCGAGGCCGGATCACGAGCTGGGTTGCCGTCGTCGCGATCGCCGTCCTCGCCGCGCTCACCCTCGTCCCGGCCGCGCCGGCCGAGATCGAGGGCCCGTGCCAGGCGACGATCGCCGGCCGGAACGTGGCCGCCCTCGACACCGGAGCCCGGGGCGAGCCGATCGTCGTCGCGGAGGACGCGCGCGTCCCCGTGAGCATGTCGTCCGCCCGGCCGATCACCCGCCTGAAGGTCGAGCTGGAGTTCGGCGGAGTCGCCTGGACCGTGCACGACGCCCCCACCGAGGGCACGTCCTGGGCGCGCGTCGTGAACGTCGCCGACTACTCGAAGTACGGCGTCGGCCTGTACAAGGTCGTCGGCCGGAGCGAGGGCCAGGGCTTCACGTGCGCGGGGGCCGCCCTCGTCGAGGTGGAGGGGAGCCCGCTCCGCACACCTGCCGGCATCGCCGCTCTCGCGGCCGCGACCGTCGGCACGATCGGCCTGCTCAGCCTTCTCTTCCGCCGCCGCGCCTCCGGCGCCGCCCCGTTCGTCGGTGCGTTCTTCGGCCTCCTGCTCGGGGCGGGCGTCGGGCTCCTTCTCCAGCAGCTCGCCGTCGTCTACCCCACGCTGATCGTCGCGCTGATCGCGCTCGGGGGCGGGCTCGCCCTCGGCGTGGCTATCGGCATCCGGGGCCAGCGCAGCGGCCCGAGGTACTGAGGCGCCGAAAGTTCATTTGCGACTTCCCGCAGGCGTAAGTAGCCTGATGTCGG
This sequence comes from Actinomycetota bacterium, assembly GCA_004366385.1. Classification (GTDB taxonomy): domain Bacteria; phylum Actinomycetota; class Thermoleophilia; order Gaiellales; family Gaiellaceae; genus GMQP-bins7. The sequence continues at coordinate 135,172 of SIRU01000051.1, read as the reverse complement.
GTCGTGCGCGTGCCGAGTCGCATCGGGCTGGTGGGAATGGTCGCCGCGGGGGTGGTCGCTCTTCCGACTGCCGCCGGTGCGCTTCCGCAGGGTGCCGCCGCCCCGGCCGCACCGGCGAAGAACAGCCAAACCTACGAGGACTCGACCGGGGAGACGCCCGGCGCGCCCGACATCACGAGAATCGTGGTGTCGAACACCGACGCCGGGATGATCACGTTCCGGATCAACGTCCCGAACCGGCCGCAGCTCGGGCAGGACATGCTCCTCGACCTCTTCGTGGACACGGACTTCAACGTGGCCACGGGCTCGCCCGACATCCCGGGCGTCGACTACGTCATCGAGCTCGCGCGCGGCGAAGTCAACCTCTACAAGTGGGACGGCTCGAACTTCACGCGGCGCTTCGGCGATCCGCCGGCCGTGAGCCTCCGCTACACGTACAGCGGCGGCTTCACGGTGTCGATCTCCGCCGCCGAGCTCGGGAACACGAAGCGGTTCCGCTTCTACATCGAGGTGATCGGAGGGATCGTCGTCGACCCCGTCACCGGTGACCTCGACTTCACGAACGCGCTCGGCGACGCCGCTCCGGGCGGCGGCGCCGGCTTCTTCCCGTACACCGTGATCCTCGCCAAGCCGACGCTCCTCGTCCGCAAGGTCGCGACGACGCCGAAGGCGCCGACGGCGGGGAAGCGGTTCACGATGACCGCGACCGTGGCGAGGTCGGACACGGGCGCCGTGCTCCGCAGCGGCCGCGTGACGTGCGTCGGTCGGGCGGGCACGCAGGCGCTGAAGGCGCAGGTGGCGCGCGTCGTGAACGGCGCGGTGACGTGCACCTGGCTGATCCCGAAGAAGGCGAAGGGCAAGCCCTTCCGCGGCTCTGCGGCCGTCGTGTTCGAGGGCCTCAGGGCGACGAGGAGCTTCTCCGCGAGGATCCGGTAGCCCGACGGCGTGCGACGGCTCGCACTTCTCGTCTGCCTCGTCTCCGTCGCCGTCACCACCGGTACCGCGTCGGGCGCCCAGAGCCCGGTCGTCGAGCGGTTCCGCGACTACAGCTTCCCGCGCGTCAGCAAGGTCGAGAGCCCAGCGCGGGTCGTGACGACCCCGAAGAGCCCGCGCACGCGCGTCATCGTCACGCTCGCCGACCCGCCGCTCGCGGCCGCCGCCCCCCGCAACGCGTTCGCGACCGTCGGCACGCGGCAGAAGCTGAACCTCGAGAGCTCGTTCTCGCGCTCGTACCTCGCCGGGCTCGAGGCGGCGCAGCAGCGGGCGATCCAGCGGCTCCGGACGCAGATCCCGGAGGCGAAGGTCTCGCGCCGCTACAAGGTGCTGCTGAACGGCTTCGCCGTCAACCTCCCGTACGCGAAGCTGCCGAAGCTGCTCGAGGCGGGCTACACGAAGCACGTGTACCCGAGCCACACGTACGTGCGCCACATGAACAAGGGCCCGGCCGTGATCGGCGGCCCGCAGTTCTCCGCGCTCGCCGGGGTGAAGGGCGAGGGCATCAAGGTCGCCGTCGTCGACGACGGCGTCGACCACGAGCACGCGTTCCTGTCTCCGGCCGGGCTCTCCTTCCCGCCGGGCTTCCCGAAAGGGCCGGGCGGCGGGACGACCCCGAAGGTCATCGTCGCGCGCGGCTTCGCGGGCCCCGGCGCGAACAGCGCGCCGCTCGACCGCGACCTCTCGTTCCACGGGACGTTCGTCGCGGGCGTGATCGCCGGCGTCGAGGGCACGAATGCTCCCGCCGGGGTGCGCGGCTTCTGCATCGAGGCGCAGGGCGGCTGCCATCCGGCCGTGGCAGGGCTCAGCGGCGTGGCGCCGCGCGCGCACATCGGGAACTACCGCGTCTTCAACGTCCCGCTCCCGCTCGGCGGGTGCTGCTCGGGCACGACGCCCGAGATCGTCGCCGCGTTCGAGGCCGCGGTCGCGGACGGGATGGACGTCATCAACTTCTCGGGCGGCGGCCCGCAGGCCGACCCGCGGACGGACGCGATGATGGAGACGGTCGCGAACGTCGTCCGCGCCGGCGTGCTGCCAGTGATCTCCGCCGGGAACGACCGCGACTTCTTCGGGCTCGGCACGGCCGGCTCGCCGGCGACCGCGCCGGACGCGCTCAGCGTCGGGGCGACGGCGAACTCGCACGTCTTCGACGCGTCGCTGGCCGTGGTCGCGCCGGCCGTGTCGTTCGGTCGGATCCCGGTCGTGCCGACGAACAACTTCCCGCCCTCGTGGCTCTCGACCGACCAGCGCCTCGTCGACGTCGGCTTCTTCCCGGGCGTGAGCAGGCTCCTCTGCGGCGACGGGGCCGCGCTGCCGGGCGGCTCCCTGAACGGCGCCATCGCGCTCGTGACGCGCGGCGGCTGCCCGTTCGACGCGAAGCTCTCGCGCGCGCGGAGCGCCGGCGCGACCGGGATGATCATCTCCGAGAGCCGTCCGGGCGACCCGGGCTTCCCGCTCTTCTCCGGCAACGGCGGCGCGATCTCCGACATCGACGGCGTGCGGCTGCGCGCGGCGATGGCGGGGAACGGCGGCTCGGTGCAGGTGCGGTTCACGCGCGACCTGCTCGAGATCGACACGACCTGGGCCGGCGTCCCGACGAGCTTCTCCGCCGGCGGCCTGACGCCGTTCGGTCACGCGCTGAAGCCGGACGTGAGCGCGCCGGGCGCGAACATCATCTCCTCGACGCTGCCCGAGCACGCGGGCGACCCGTTCTCGATCTCGGCGGGCACGAGCTTCTCCGCGCCTCACGTCGCGGGCGCGGCGGCGCTGCTCCTCCAGCGCCACCCCACGTGGACGCCGAAGCAGCTGAAGTCGGCCCTCATGTCCACCGCCGGCCCGACCTTCGCCGACTCCGGGCTCACGCAGGAGGCCTCGGTGCTCGTCCAGGGGGCGGGGCTCGTGCGCACCGGCTCCGCGGACGTCCCGCTGATCTTCACCGACCCGCAGTCGCTCTCCTTCGGCTACCTCGACGTGAACGCGGGCGCGGCGAGCCGCGCGATCGCGGTGACCGTCAGCGACGCGGGCGGAGGCAGCGGCTCGTGGGCGGCGGAGGTGCACCCGCAGGTCGCCTCGCCCGGCGCGACCGTCAGCGCGGCGCCGTTCGTTCTCGGCGCGGGCGGGACCGTGGTCGTGCAGATGACGGCGAACGCGGCCGCCGGCGCGCCGCAGGGCGACAACTTCGGCTTCGTGGTGCTCCGCCGCGGCGGCGACGTGCGCCGGATCCCGTACGCGTTCTCGGTGACGCGCCCGCAACTCGGCAACGCGCAGGTCGTCCCCCTCCGGCGGACGCAGACGGGCACGACCGCGACCGGCCAGAACTACGCGACCGTCTACCGCTGGCCGACGTCGCCGTTCGCCATCCTCGGTCTCTTCGGCGTCGACCCGTCGGTGAACGAGGACGGGCGCGAGAAGGTGTACTCGCTCGACATTCCGGCGCAGGCCGTGAACGCCGGCGTCGTCATCGAGAAGCCGGCGACCAAGGTGAACGCGCCGACGATCGCGCTCTTCAACTCGATGGCGCCGATCCACCCCTGGTTCCTGAGCTCGCTCGACGAGAACGACGTCGCCGGCTACGCGGGCATCCCCGTGAACTCGAACGGGCTCATGCCGGACTTCCTCTTCAACGTCGGTGCCGCAGGCGGGGTGTTCCTGCCTCCCGGCCGCTACTACGTCGCCGTCGACTCCGGGCGCGACCCCTTCACCGGGCGCTCGCTCGCCGGCCCGTACACGCTGCGCTCCTGGGTCAACGACGTGCGGCCGCCGAACGTCGTCCTGCTCAACCGCCGCGTCTGGACCGGCCGGCCGACGATCGTCGCGAGGATCACGGACGCGCTGTCCGGAGTCGACCCGCACTCGCTCCTGCTCCGCTTCGGGACGGGCTTCAACCAGCTCGACGTGTCCGCGAACTCGTTCGATCCCGTCACCGGCATCGCCGTTTTCGCGATCCCGCGCCAGGCCCGCCCCATCGACGCCGGCCCCGAGTTCATGCAGATCATCGCCTCGGACTTCCAGGAGACGAAGAACATCCACACCGAGGGCATCAACCCGATGCCGAACACGCGCTTCCACGGCATCCGGCTCGAAGCCGTCAGGCGCCCCACGATCGCCTGGATCCTCCCGAGCGCGAACGCGTGCGCCACGAAGCCGCGCGTGAGGCTCCAGGTCGTCGCGGGGTCGAACGCGGTCGTCTCCTCGGTCGGGTTCTTCAACGGCAAGCGCCAGATCGGCCGCGTGCGGAAGAACGTCGCCGGCGTCTACACCCTCAACTGGAAGACCGCGGGTCAGAAGCGGGGGAAGCGCACGTTGACGGCCGTCGTCTCCGACACGCGCGGACGCGAGGCCGAGGTCAAGCGCACGGTCCGCATCTGCCGCTGAGCGCTGCGACCCGCTTCGGGCCGCTCCTCCCCGACGGGGGCACGATCGGCGTGGCCGCGGCCGCGAGCCCGTACGACAGCCGGTCGGAGGTCCTCCGCGGCGTCGAGTGGTGGGAGGCGCGGGGCTACCGCGTCAAGCTCGCCGCGGGGATCTGGGAGCGCGACGACTACGTCGCGGGAGACGCCCGCGCGCGCGCCGAGGACCTGAACGCGCTCTTCGCCGATCCCGAGGTCGACGTCGTGCAGGCGCTCCAGGGCGGGTTCGGCTCCGCGCAGCTGATCCCGCATCTCGACCTCGACCTCGTCGCCGGGCATCCGAAGGCGCTGGTCGGCTACTCGGACCTCACCGCCCTCCACGTCGTGCTGCGCCAGCGGGCGGGGCTCGCGACCGTGTACGGGAACGGCCTCGTCGGCGTCGGGAGCGCAGAGACGACGGAGTTCACGAAGGAGCGCCTGCTGGAGGTGCTCCGCGGGGGAGGCGCCGGCGAGGTGCCGCGCAGTCCCGACGATCCGTGGGTGCGCTCGATCCGCGGCGGGAAGGTGACGGCGCCGCTCGTCGGCGGCTGCCTCTGGCTCCTCATGCAGACGCTGGGGACGCCGTGGGAGATCGAGCTCGAGGGCTCGATCCTGTTCTTCGAGGACACGCACTGCCCGCCGTACTACGTCGACGGGCAGCTCGTCCAGCTGGCGCACGCGGGGAAGCTCGACGGCGTCGTGGGCGTCGTCGTGGGGGAGATGCACAAGTGCGACTGGGGCGACCTGCGGCCCGTGTCCGACTGGGCGCGCTCGCGCTCGATCGAGGACGTGCTCGAGGAGCGGTTGGAGCCGCTCGGCGTCCCGGTTCTCTACGGGCTTCCGCTCGGGCACGGGAAGCACCTCGCGGCACTCCCGCTCGGCGTCCGCTGCACGCTCGACGCCGACGAGCGGACGCTCACGGTCGACGAGCCGGCGCTTCGCTGAGCTCGCGCTCTCTGTCGTCCTTCTCCTCCTCCACGTGGACGAAGAGGCCACGCAGGAAGCCGAGGGCCCGCGCCCGTGCCGGCGGCCCCGGCGGGCCGGGCGGCTGTGACCACGCGTACGCGAACTCGGCGCCGAAGAGCAGGATCAGCGCGACGACGTAGACGAAGAAGAGGAACGTCATCACGCCCGCGAGCGAGCCGTAGATGACGTTGTAGCGCGAGAAGTCCGCGAACAGGATCGCGAGCACCTTCGCCGCGCCCCAGATCCCCACCGAGGTGACGATCGCGCCGGCGAGCGCAGCCGGGCGCCGGAGCGTCCCCGCCGGTACGTAGCGGTAGAGGAGGAGGGCGGTCACGGCGATCACGAGGAGCTGGACGCCGTCCCGCAGCAGAACGAGGGGTGGAGCGTCGAAGCCGAGCCACGACGTGAAGTCCTCGAGCAGCCGGCTCAGGAAGGCGCCGACGATGGATCCGCCGACGACGAGGAGCACGAGCATCCCGACGACGCCGACGAGCACGAAGTCGACGAGCTTCGCGTGCGCCGCCGGCCGGCCGCGGTCGACCTTGAGCGCCGCCTCCAGGCCGATCCGGATCGACGCCATCATCCCGGACGCGCCCCAGAGCAGCGCGATCAGCGAGACGAGCCCGATCGCCGAGAGCGGGCTCGCGATGCCCTCGATGGAGCGCTCGACGTCCTGCTGCCCCTCCTCGGAGACGGGAAGGATGTCGATGAGCTCGTCGATCACGCGCTCGCGCAGCTCGTCGTCCTGGAGCACGAGCCCGAAGATGGACACGAGCACGATCGTGAGCGGGAAGAGCGAGAAGAGGACGCGGTACGCGATCGAGGCTGCGTACTGCGTGCAACGGTCGCGGAAGAGGTCCTCGACGGCGCGCGGGAGCGCGGCGACGATCCCGTTCGCGATGTCGAGCGGCCCGCGGACGAGGCGGCCGAGTCTGCCGCCGGAGCCCATGGCGCCCGTGTCGGTCACGCGCGCAGTCTACGGAGGAGCCCCACGGGAGCCGCGGCGCCCCGTTGTCGGTGCAGTGTCTCGCGCTCCCACTCAGCCGCTGCGGTCGAGGCGGTGGAGGACGTAGGCCGTCACCGGCGCGTCCTTCCCCTTCACGCGGCGTGGTGGCAGCGGTTCGACGACGGCCCGCGTGCCGAGGCGACGGAAGGTCTCCTCGCCGATGAGCACGCCTCCCACCGGGGCCTCGGACTGGAGGCGCGCGGCGAGGTTGACGACGTCGCCGACGATCCCGTGCTTGCGGTGGCCGCGCGCTCCGCCGACGAGGCCCGCGTGCACCTCGCCGCTGTTCACGCCGGCGCGGAACCGCGGCCAGCCCCCGTGCTCGCCGGCGACACGCGCGGCCGTGCGCTGGAGGAGCAGGGCCGCGCGTACGGCGCGCTCCGCGTGGTCGTCCTGCTCGCCCTCCTTCCCGAAGATCACCATCAGCTCGTCGCCGACGATCTGGTGCACCTCGCCGCCCGCGCGTTCCATCAGCGGCACGATCGCCTCGAAGTACGCGTTCAGCATCGCCGCGACCTCGTCCGGCTCGTGGCGCTCGGAGAAGCTCGTGAAGCCCTGGAGGTCGGCGAAGAGGATGCTCACGTCCTTCGAGCCGGCGAGCGTCTCGTCGAGGTAGAGGGCGCTGAAGCGCTCCTCGTGCCACTCCGCGCGCGCGGCGCCCGCGATCACGCCGAACGCGCCGAGCATCAGCACGTGCCACTCCCACCAGGACAGGTGCCAGTTGCGCGCCCACGCGATCACGACCATCGCCTCCGCCAGCAGCGCGAACGCGAGCGTGAAGGCGAACACGAAGCGCGCCGGCCGGCGCCGGTAGAGGCGGACGAAGCCGAGCGCGGCCGCTCCGAAGAGCCCGACCCCGAGCGCGGCGAGTACGAGCTGCCAGCCGTCGAGCTGCTCCTTTGCGAGCGGCGCGTCGAGCGGTGGCAGCTCGGCCAGCGAGACGACTGCCCACGCGACCATGACGGCGACGAGCGCCCCGAGGAGGACACCCCCCCGCCGGACGACCGCACTCGCGCGGCTCGCCGACAGCTCCACCGCCGAGGCGGCGGCGAACGCGCCGGCGAGGACGAGCCCGACCGGCGTCGCCAGCTCGAAGCCCGCGTTCGGGCCGAGGAGCACGGTCGGCGTCGCGAGCGCGTGCAGCCCGAGGAAGCCCGAGCTGGCGACGAACGCGAGCGAGATGAGGAGGAGGCGCGCGTCCCGGCGGCGGCGCGCTGCGACCGTGACCGTCCACCCGAGCACGGTCGCGATCGCGGCCGCGCCGAGCACGAGCCAGAAGTGCGCGCGCTGGTTCTCCCAGCTCGCGTCGAGCTCCGGCCGCGCGAGGAGCACGGCGAGCAGGACGAGCGGCGCGACCGCGACCGCGACCCAGATGCGGAGATCGATCCTCACCCCGGTGTCAGGCTAGAGACTGACACGGCGACGTATCCTCTTGCCCGATGAAGGTCGTCCTCCCCGACTCCTCCGAGCTCGAGCTGCCGGACGGCGCGTCCGGGCTCGACGCGGCACGCGCGATCGGCCCGAAGCTCGCCGAGCAGGCCGTGCTCGTACGCGCGAACGGCTCCGTGCGCGACCTGCGGCTGCCGCTCGAGGACGGTGCGGAGATCCAGATCCTCACGACGCGCGACACCGGCGACGAGGACGCGCTCTGGGTGCTCCGCCACTCGACGGCGCACCTCCTCGCCGAAGCCGTCATGCGTCTGCACCCCGGCGTGAAGATCGCGATCGGCCCGCCCATCGCCGACGGCTTCTACTACGACTTCGAGTTTCCGGCGCCGATCACGGAGAGCGATCTCGAGGCGATCGAGGAGGAGATCCGCCGCGAGATCGCCGAGGGCCGCACCTGGGAGCGCGAGGAGCTCTCGCGCGAGGACGCGCTCGCACGCTTCGAAGCCGAGGGCCAGCCGTACAAGGTCGAGCTGGCGCGGGAGGCCGAGGGCGAGATATCGCTGTACACGCAGGGCGACTTCACCGACCTCTGCCGCGGGCCGCACCTCCAGGATGCGAAGCCGATCAAGGCGGTCAAGCTCACCGGGCTCGCCGGCGCGTACTGGCGCGGCGACGAGCGCAACACACAGCTGACGCGGATCTACGGCACGGCGTTCTACTCGCAGGCCGACCTCGACGCGCACCTCGCGCGGCTCGAGGAGGCCCGCGCGCGCGACCACCGCCGGCTCGGGACGCAACTCGACCTCTTCCACCTCTCCGACCACTCGCCGGGCTCGCCGTTCTGGCACCCGAAGGGCATGGTGCTGTGGAACGCGCTCGAGGACCTCCGCCGCCGCGAGAACCGCCGCCGCGGCTACCTCGAGGTGAAGACGCCGCTCCTCTACGACCTCCAGACGTACAAGACCTCCGGGCACTACGAGAACTACGAGGAGAACATGTTCTTCGTGCGGGCGCACGAGGGCGAGGAGCCGATGGCGCTCAAGCCGATGAACTGCCCCGGGCACATGCTCCTGTTCGGCTCGCAGCTCCGCTCCTACCGCGACCTCCCGCTGCGCTACGCGGAGTCCTCGACGCTCCACCGCGACGAGCGCGGCGGCACGCTGCACGGGCTCCTGCGCGTGAAGCACATCACGCAGGACGACGCGCACGTCTTCGTCACCGAGGACCAGATCCAGGGCGAGATCGACGCGATGATCGACTTCGTCCGCTACCTGTACGACCGGTTCGGCGTGACGCCGCGTGCCGAGCTCTCGACGCGGCCGGAGAAGCGCCTCGGCACGGACGAGCAGTGGGACCGCGCGGAAGGCGCGCTCGAGGAGGCGCTGAAGCGGCACGGGATGGAGTACGTCATCTCGCCGGGCGAGGGCACGTTCTACGGGCCGAAGATCGACCTGCACATGACCGACGTTCTCGGCCGCAGCTGGCAGATGGGGACGATCCAGCTCGACTACCAGATGCCCGTCCAGTTCGGGCTCACGTACATGGGGCCCGACAACCGCGAGCACAGCCCGGTCGTGATCCATCGGGCGCTCCTGGGCTCGCTCGAGCGCTTCCTGGGGATCCTCGTCGAGCACTACGGCGGCGAGTTCCCGTTCTGGCTCGCGCCCGTGCAGGCGCGCGTGCTTCCCGTCGGCGAGTCGCACCGCGAGGCGACCGGCGCGCTGCAGCAGCGGCTCTTCGCCGAGGGCTTCCGCGTCGACGTCGACGAGCGCGACGAGACCGTCGGCAAGCGGATCCGCGAGGCCGAGCTCGAGAAGGTCCCGTTCGTCCTCGTCTACGGCGACCGCGAGTCCGACGACGCCCTGGCCGTGCGGGAGCGCGGGGCGGGGCAGTCGACGCTCTCCTACGACGCGCTGCTCGCCCGCTTCCGCGAGCTCGCGGCCGAGGGCGATCCCGAGGCGTAGGGGCCGGGCGTGCCCGGCCCCGCGACGACCTGCGACTCCCGTCCTGGTACCATCCCGGCTCTGCAAGCAGGAGCGGCACAGGCCTCCTCACCTCCCGAGCACGGTTCGTGGAGGTTCAACCGAGCCGGTTGGACGAGGACCAAAGCCGCTGCTTGCAGCGGTTTCGTCGTCTGCAAGGAGGAGTGAGAGCTTGGTGAAGGCCCTTTGAGACCGCGTCGTCGCCGTCCCAGCCTGGACCGTGTCGTCCCGCGCAAGCGAGCGGAGCGCATCAACGACGAGATCCGCGTCCCGCGCGTCCGCCTCGTCGACGAGAACGGCGGGCAGGTAGGGATCACCGACACGAAGGAGGCGCTCGACTTCGCGTACAAGAAGGGGCTCGACCTCGTCGAGGTCGCGGCCAACGCGGATCCGCCCGTGGCGAGGGTGATGGACTACTCGAAGTACCGCTACGAGCAGGATCAGCGCGCCAAGCAGGCTCGCAAGCACCAGCAGCAGATCCAAGTCAAGGAGATCAAGCTCAGGCCGAAGATCGGGATCCACGACTACGAGACCAAGAAGGGGCACGTGGTGCGCTTTCTCGGTCAGCGGGCGAAGGTGAAGGTGACGATCATGTTCCGTGGGCGCGAGACGCTCCATCCGGAACGGGGTCGCGACCTTCTCATGCGCCTCGCCGAGGACGTCAAGGAGCTCGGGGCGATCGAGCAGCAGCCCACGCTCGACGGACGCAACATGGTCATGGTCCTGGCGCCCACGAAGACTGCAGGAGTGAAAGCCGATGCCAAAGATGAAGACGAAGAGCAGCGCGAAGAAGCGGTTCAAGGTGAGCGGGGCGGGAAAGCTCCTGCGCCGGCACGCGATGAGGAGCCACAACCTCGAGAAGAAGTCGTCGAAGCGTAGGCGCGGCTTCCGCAAGGACCAGGACGTCGCCCCGAGCGACGCGAAGAGCGTGAAGAAGCTCCTGAGGGGTGGCTGAGCGATGCCCCGCGTGAAGCGATCGGTGCACGCGCGCAAGAAGCGCGCGAAGGTGCTGAACGAGGCGAAGGGCTACTACGGCCGCAAGAAGTCGAGCTACAAGCTCGCGAAGGAGCAGGTCGACCGCTCGCTCGTCTATGCGTACCGCGACCGGAAGGTGCGCAAGCGCACGTTCCGCTCGCTCTGGATCGTGCGGATCAACGCCGCCGCGCGCGCGAACGGCCTCTCGTACAACCGGTTCATGGCGGGCGTCAGGCTCGCCGGGATCGAGCTCGACCGGAAGTCGCTCGCGGACATCGCGGTGTCGGACCCGGCCGCGTTCGCGGCGGTGGCGGAGCAGGCGAAGGCCGCGCTCGAGAACGAGTCGCGGGCAGCCTGATCACCTCCCGGCAGAACGAGAAGCTCCGGCTCGTCCGGAAGCTTCTCGCTGCGCGGAAGCAGCGCGAGGAGACCGGGCTCTTCGCGGTCGAGAGCGAGGACCTCGTAGAGGCGGCTGCGGCGGCCGGTGTGGAGCCGGTCGAGCTGCTCGTGGCCGGGGAGACCGTGGAGCCTGTGCTTCTGGCCGAGGTGTCCACGCTCGGGCACGCGCCGCGGGTCGTCGGCGTGTACCGGCGCAGCGACCTTCCCGCCGGCGCGCGGGACGTGGTGCTCGCGCTGTGGCGCGTCTCGGATCCGGGGAACGTCGGGACGCTGATCCGGACGGCGGATGCGTTCGGAGCGGCGGTCGCGCTGTCCGAGGAGTGCGCGGACCCGACCGGGCCGCGCGCGCTGCGGGCGAGCGCGGGCGCGATCTTCCGTGTGCCGCTGCTCTCGTGGGACACGCTGCCGGGGCGGCGCGTCGCGCTCGTCGCGCACGGCGGCGAGCCGCTGCCCGAGGTCTCGCTCGAGCCGCCGCTGACGTTCCTCCTCGGGTCGGAGCGGGAGGGGCTGCCGGACGACGTCGAGGCGGACCTGCGGGCGTCGATCCCGCTCCCCGGCGAGGCGGAGTCGCTGAACGTGGCGGCCGCCGGCGCGGTCGCGCTCTACGAGCTCTCGCGCCGAAGCGCCTGAGCCGACGCGCTCGCGAGCGCGGAACCACCGGTGTCAGACACCGGATTTCGGTTGCGGGTGCGTCGGCGGGATCGAGCCATGGCCGAGTCGGCCTTTCGCCTGCTTGTGGGCGTGCGGCCTGTGGAGCGATCGTTGCGAACTTGGCACGGGTAGCTCTTGACAAGCACGGTGTCTGACACCGTTCTTTATCAACCGAACCCGCCGCCGCCGCCGCCTCCGCCTCCGCCGCCTCCGCCCGAGAAGCCGCCGCCGCCGCCCGACCCGCCCGAGTTCGGCGGCGCGAGCGCGCTCCCGAAGCCGGACGCGAGATCGCCGATCGACAGCGCCGTCGCCCCCGACCCGAGATCGCCGCTGGGCGAGATCCAGTAGATGGAGCTGGCCTCGTGCAGCGCCTCCGGCATGTGCAGCTGCGCGCCCTGGAGCACGCGGTCGGCGATCCCGAACGAGATCCCGTACACGAGGAACTTCTCCCAGAGCGCGAGCGTCGCCGGCGGCGCCTCGTGCAGGCGGGGGAAGTCCGTGAGGTAGCGGCGGAATGCCTCCCAGCGCTCGGCCTCGGCCTGCGCCGCGGGCGTCCGGTGACGCCAGACGCGCCGCGCGGAGAAGAGCGTGACGGCGAGCAGGATCGCGCCGACGAGGAGGCAGGCGCCGACCGCGACGAGGACCACGTCCGAGTAGCGGGGGTACACCGAGCGCCAGCCGTCCTGCGCGCGCCACAGGAGCAGGCCGCCGACGAGGCCGAACCCGACGACTCCGGCGGCCAGCGGCAACGCCCCCAGCGAGCGGAACCAGCCGAGCTTGTCCACCTCCTCGGACACGCCGGAGACGAACCGCTCGAAGCGCGTCGACATCGACGCGCGCTCGGCCTCGATCCGCTCCCGGAACTGCGAGAGCCGCTCGCTGCTGCCGTCGAGCACGCCGTCCACGACGTCGGCCACGTCTCGCTCCCAGTGCCGGAGCTGCTGCTTCTCGCCTGCGGAGATCTCGAGGTCCGCGACCTGCTCCGTCCGCAGGCCGCCCCAGGTCTTCTTCTCGGTCGTCACCGGCTCCGCGCGGTAGACCCCGCGCCGGATGAGGTCGAAGAGCGTGGCCGTGAACTCGTAGGAGCCCGCCGTCCCGCCCTGGCGGAGGAGCGTCGGCACCAGCGCGGGCTCCGTCTCGGTCGGCGGCTCCTGCTCGTACTCGCGGTCGTAGCCGGTCTTGCGCTCCCGGCCGAAGAACCCGAAGACGAGCGCGACGACCGCCAGCGCGGGCAGCAGCGCGAGCCCCGCCAGTGCGACGATCGCGCGGAGGGGATGCTCGAGCCAGTAGTCGACCCGCTCCCGGTCGCGCTCGTAGGCCTCCGCGTCGGCGAGCTCCTCCGCGGTGATGCGGCCGAGCCCGGAGCCTCGCTCGACACGCATCCCCGCCGTCGACCTGAACGCTGCGCGTGGATAGAGGGCGCGCAGCTCGACGTACTGCTTCGCAGGGACGTCGACGGCGCGCAGCAGCGCCCGCTGTCCCTCCAGGACCACGTCGCCGCGCACCCACACGGGATGCCCCCACGCGCGGACGACTTCCCCCGGGCCGATCGCGACCGCGGTCAGCCGGCCGAGCCGCTGCTGCCACTCGTCGCCCCACACCTTGACGTTCACGTCCACGACGTCGTCGTAGGCGACCGCGAGGCCGTCGAAGAGGTAGCGGACCGTGAACGTGCGCGGCTCGTTCAGCGCCTCGAAGCGCCAGACGACGCGGACGCGGCCCCCGAGGTCGCGGACGCCGAACGTGCCCGGAGGCCCGCCGGGCTGGAGCTCGGTCGAGGCGCCGGGCCGGAACGGGCGCCCGTTCTCGAGCACCACGACGTCCGAGATGGTCTCGCCGCGGCGGTACGGGATCTCGCGGAAGCCGTACGTGAACCGGAACCCGCCGCCGAAGGCGACGGTGATCGCCTCCTGCACGACGAGGCTCCCGTTCGGGCGGACGTCGACGCGGACGTCCGTCGCGACGAGGTCGTACGTCTGCGCGAAGGCGGACGGCGCGAGCGCGAGCGCGGCGACGGCCGCGACCGCCGCGACTAGAACTCGACGGCCGGCGCCTCCCGTTGCGCCTCCTCCTCGACCTCGAAGAACTCCCTCTGCGTGAAGCCGAACGGCCCGGCGATCACGAGGCCGGGGAAGGTCTGGATCGCGTTGTTGAACGTCAGCACCGAGTCGTTGTAGACCTGGCGCGACGTCGCGATCCGGTTCTCGGTCTGTGCGAGCTCGTCCTGGAGCTGGCGGAAGTTCTCGTCCGCCTGGAGCTCCGGGTACGCCTCGGCGACGGCGAACAGCCGCCCGAGCGCGGCGCCGAGGATGCCCTCCGCCTGAGCGGTCTCCGCCGGCGTCTGCGCCTGCTGCGCGCGGGTCCGCGCCTCGGTCACGTTCTCGAACGTCTCGCGCTCGTGCGCCGCGTAGCCCTTCACCGTCTCGACGAGATTCGGGATCAGGTCCCAGCGCCGCTTCAGCTGCACCTCGATCTGCGCCCACGCGTTGTCGACGCGGTTCCGGTAGCGGACGAGCCGGTTGTAGAGGAGGACGAGCGAGAGCCCGACCGCGAGGACGAGCAGGATCAGGACGATCAGCCAGACCACGGGCCGACTCTATGGGGTCGGGTCGCCGCTGGCAACCGGCGTCGGTCGGGCTTCGGGCGGCCGAGCCCCGCCGCGGCGGCACGTGAAGATCATGTCCTCCTCGCCGGCGAACGGGCGGCCGTCGAACCAGCCGAGGAGCTCCTCCACCTCGAGGCCCGCGCGGGCGAGCAGCGCCTGCCACTCCGGAGCGGAGAGCCAGTGCAGGCCGAACGTCGTCTCCTCGTTGCCCGAGCGGACGGAGAGCGAGAGCGTGCGCGAGGCCTCGTCCCAGACGGCCCGCTCGAAGATCCCCGGCTCGCGCTCGAGCCAGCGGTCGTGCGTCTCCGCGATGTCCTCGCTGCTCGGCGCGAAGACGTCGAAGACGAAGCGGCCCTCCGGCACGAGCAGCGCCCGCGCGGCCCGCAGCGCGCGCAGCTTCTCGGCCTCGGTCTCCATGTGCAGGAGCGAGCGGAAGGGGCAGACGACGAGTGGCACACGCTCCGAGACAGGCGGCTCGCGGAGGTCGCCCACACGCAGGTCGAGCCGCTCCGCCACGCCCGCCGCCTCGGCGGACGAGCGCGCGACCACGAGCATCTCGGGGGAGGAGTCGACGCCGATCACGTCGATCCCGGCTCGGGCGATCGGCACGGCGATGCGGCCGGTCCCGACGGCGAGCTCGACGACGGGCCCGCCGCTCGCGAGCGCGCGGTCGACGTAGAAGCCGACGTCCTCCGTCACCGAGCGGCTCCACGGGTCGTAGAACGCCGCGATCCGGTCGTAGAGCGTCACGAGCGCGATTCAAGCACCGGTGCTACCCTCGGTCGCCTGATGGCAGCTTCGCGTGCGACCCGCTTTACGCGGCCCCGGCCGGGAGCCGGGGCAGCGGCGCGCGCGTAGCGCCGCGGTTCCTCCGCTCTTCGCCGGGGCTTCCCGTCCCGCGACCCGAGAGGAGGAACGATGCAGCGAAGACCGGAGAGAGACCTCGCTAGAGTCGCCGCCGTGGACGCGGCCGCACTCGAACGGGACGCGCTCGCGGCGCTCGCCGAGGCCGAGACCGCCGACGACGTCGAGCGGGTGCGCGTCGAGTACCTCGGGCGCAAGAGCGCGCTGAAGCTCGCGCTCCGCGAGGTGCGCGACCGCGAGACAGGGATCGCGCTCAACACGCTCCGTGAGACGCTCGAGGCCGCGATCGACGCGCGCGAGGCGGAGCTCAGCCGCGCGGAGCTGGACCGCCGCCTCACCGAGGAGCGCGTGGACGTGACCATGCCCGGCGAGCGCGCGCTCCGCGGCCACCTGCACCTGATCACGCAGATCAGGCGCGAGTTCGAGGACATCTTCCTCGGGCTCGGGTACACGGTCGTCGACGGCCGCGAGGTCGAGACCACGCGCTACAACTTCGACGCGCTCAACTTCCCGCCGGGCCACCCGTCTCGCTCGCCGCTGCAGACGCTCTTCCTCGACGACGAGACGGTGCTGCGCACGGAGACCTCGCCGGCGCAGATTCGCACCATGGAGGCGCAGGAGCCGCCCGTGTACATGGTCTCGCTCGGCCGGGTCTACCGGCGCGACACGCCCGACGCGACGCACTCGCCCACCTTCCACCAGGCGGAAGGGCTCGCCGTGGACGAGGGGATCACGCTCGCCGACCTCCTCGGAACGCTCGACTACCTCTGCAAGCAGCTTTTCGGGAGCGACCGGAAGACCGACTTCCGTACCCACCACTTCCCGTTCACGGAGCCGTCGGTCGAGGCGTACGTCTCCTGCCACCTGTGCGACGGCTCCGGCTGCACCGTGTGCCGGCACTCGGGCTGGATCGAGGTCGGCGGCTCCGGGATGGTCGACCCGAACCTGTTCGAGTTCGTCGGGTACGACCCCGAGCGCTACACCGGGTTCGCGTTCGGGTGGGGGCTCGAGCGGATCGCCGTGCTGCGCCACGGGATCCCCGACCTGCGCGAGCTCTGGCGCAACGACCCGCGGCTCCTGGGGCAGTTCTGATGCGGGCGCCGCTCTCCTGGCTCCGGGAGTACGTCACCACCTCTGCGACGGTGGAGGAGATCGCGCGGCGGCTGAACGTGTCCTCGCTCGAGGTGGAGCGCATCCTCGACGTGGGCGTCGCGGACGTCGACGGCAACGTCGGGCGCTTCCTCGTCGGGCGCGTGCTCGAGGCGGGCGCGCACCCGAACGCGGACCGGCTCCGAGTCTGCCAGGTCGATGTCGGTGAGGGGGACGCGCGCCAGATCGTCTGCGGCGCGTGGAACTTCGAGGCGGGCGCGACGGTGGCCGTGGCGCTCCCGGGGGCGCTCCTGCCCGTCCTCGACGCCCCGCTCGACGAGCGCGAGCTCCGCGGCCAGGCCTCGCGGGGGATGATCCTGGCCGAGGACGAGGTCGGGCTCGGCGACGACCACGCGGGGATCATGGTGCTCCCGGACGGGATCGAGCCGGGGACGCCGCTCGTGGACGTGCTCCCCATCCGCGAGCGCGTGCTCGACGTGACGCCGACCGTGAACCGCGTCGATCTCCTCTCGATGGTCGGGCTCGCGCGCGAGGTGGCCGCGCTCACCGGCGGCGAGCTCCGCCTCCCGGACGTCGAGGATCCGGCAGTCGTCGACGAGGAGCCGGTGGACGTCACGATCGAGGATTTCGAGCGCGCGCCTCGCTACGTCGGCCGCCTGTTCCGCAACGTCGCGATCGGCCCCTCGCCCCAGTGGCTGCGCGCGCGGCTCCACTTCGCCGAGATGCGGCCGATCTCGAACGTCGTGGACGTGACGAACTACGTCATGCACGTCTACGGGAATCCGCTGCACGCGTTCGACCTCGCGAAGCTCGCGGGCGGGCGCATCGTCGTCCGCCGCGCCCGCGACGGCGAGGAGCTGCGCACGCTCGACGGCACGCTGCGCCGCCTCGTCCCCGAGGACCTCGTGATCGCCGACGGCGAGCGCGCGGTCGCGCTCGCGGGGATCATGGGCGGCGAGGAGACGGAGATCTCCGAGGAGGCGACTTCGGTGCTGCTCGAGGCCGCGAACTTCGAGCCGCTCGGGATCCTCCGCTCGTCCGAGCGGCTGGCGCTTCGCACCGCGGGCTCGAACCGCTGGGAGAAGGGTGTCGACGCGTACCTCGCGGAGCCGGCGGCGGAGCTCGCGAGCCGGATGATCGTCGACCTCGCCGGGGCGCGGATGACGGGGCACCTGGACGTCCACGACGGCCTCCCGGAGCCGCCCGTCGTCCGCTTCCGGCCGGGTAGAGCCGACCACGTGATCGGGCTGGAGGTCACCGACGCGGAGCAGCGGTCGATCCTCGAGGGCTTCGGCTTCGACGTCTCCCCGGAGTGGGACGTGCGCGTGCCGACGTGGAGGGCGCGCGACGTCACCCGCGAGGTCGACCTCGTCGAGGAGGTCGCGCGCGCCGTGCTCGACCACGTGCCGCTGACGCTGCCGCTTCGCCGCCACGTGCGCGGTCGCCTGAGCAAGGACCAGCGCCTGCGGCGGCTCGTCGAGGACGTCCTCGTCGGCGCCGGGCTCTCCGAGGCGTACACCTGGAGCCTCGCCGCGAGCGATCCC
The DNA here is from genome assembly GCA_004366385.1 of Actinomycetota bacterium. GTDB lineage: Bacteria > Actinomycetota > Thermoleophilia > Gaiellales > Gaiellaceae > GMQP-bins7. Next base: position 117,299 of record SIRU01000051.1, on the reverse strand, counting down.
CGCCCGGACGCGATCCGGCTCCCCGATCCGATGACCGCGGACCAGGTAGTCCTGCGGACGACGCTGCTGCCCGGGCTCGTAGAGGCCGCGCGCGTCGCCGTCGAGACGGGCGTGGAGGAGCGCATCGGCCGCTTCGAGATCGCGCGCGTCTACCTCCCCTCCGGTGAGCAGCTGCCCGAGGAGCGGTGGCGGCTCGGGGCGATCGTGCAGGGCGGCTACGCCGCGGCGAAGGGCGTCGCCGAGACGCTGTACGACGCGCTCCACGCCGACCTCGCGGTGCGCAGGGTGACGCATCCGCTCCTGCATCCCGGCAAGGCCGCCGAGACGGACGCCGGGATCCTCGGTGAGCTCCACCCGACGCTGCTCGAGGGCGAGTGGGGCGCGCTCGAGCTCGACCTCACGACGCTCTTCGCGGCCGCGCCCGACGCGGTCGAGTACGAGGACGTGCTCACCTACCCCGCCGTGCGGCAGGACATCGCCGTCGCGGTGGAGGAGGACGTGGAGGTGGGCGCGCTCGTCGCGGCCGCGCGCGAGGCCGGCGCGCCGCTCCTCCGCGAGGTGCGCGTCTTCGACGTCTACCGCGGCGAGCAGGTCGGCGAGGGCCGCAAGTCGGTCGCGCTCCACCTCGCGTTCCAGTCGCCCGAGCGCACCCTCACCGACGAGGAGGCGGCAGAGCTGCGGGAGACGATCGTCGCGCGGCTCGCGGAGCGCTTCGGCGCCGAGCTCCGTGCCTGAGCAAACCGAACCTGGCCGCGGCGCGTACAGTGGGACAGTGGCCCGCGCCGTCGTAGTCGCAGCCGGGATCGTCGCCGCCGCGCTCCTCGGCGTGGGCGAGGGCGCCGCCGTCCAGGCCCAGACCCCGAAGCTCATGGGCATCGTCGGCCCCGGCCCCTCCATCACGCTGCGCACCGTGACCGGCGCGCGTGTGACCAGACTCGACCCGGGCACGTACGAGATCGAGGTACAGGACCTCGCCGATGATCACAACTTCCGCCTGCGCGGGCCGGGCGTGAACCGCGCCACGGGCGTCGATGGCAACGGCACCGAGACGTGGACGGTGACGCTCGCCGTCGGCACCTACACCTACCTCTGCGATCCGCACTCGGGCTCGATGCGAGGGACGTTCACGGTCGGGAATCCCGTCGCGCCCGTGAAGACGGTGACCCCGAAGACGAGGCTCGTCCTCGCCTCCGGCCCGGGCCGGTCGATCACGCTGAAGACCGCAGGCGGCTTCTCCGTGAAGCAGATGAAGGTCGGGACGTACGACGTGACCGTCCGCGACCGCAGCCGTGCTCACAACGCGCGTCTCAGAGGGCCGGGCTACAACCGCGCGACGACGCCGCTGACCTACGTCGGCACGCAGAAGTGGAAGGTGGCCCTCAAGAGGCCCGGCACGCTCACCTTCCTCTGCGACCCCCATGCCGCGAGGGGCATGCGGGGGACGGCCAAGATCGTCCGTTAGAACGAGCGCGCGCGGCCGTGCGAAGCCGGCCGCCTTCAGGTCCTTTGCTCTCTCGCGCGACCGGAATCCCCGCTCGGGGATTCCGGTCTTGCGCACTAGACCGAGCGGCCGGCGACGCGCCAGACGGGACCCTGCGTGCCGACGTTCTCGACGTTCGCGACGCCCTCGAGCACGCGTACGGTTCCGGTGATGCCCTCCGCGTCCATGCGTTCGAGACAGCGCCGCGCCATCCCGCGCGACGTCCCGTAGCCGATCCCGTCGGAGGCGCGGAAGCGGAGCGCGGCCCGGCCGTGGACGCGTGCCGGGTTCAGCGGGGAGCCGAGGAGCGCGGCGCGGGCGACGAAGTCCGTCGAGTCGAGCTCGAGCTCGCAGAGAACGTCGCTCCAGCCCGGAGGCAGGTCCGCGACCGCGTCGTCCCAGGCTCCCGCGAGCGAGGCGGCGCGGATCGGCTGCACCGGCGCGGCCGCTGCGGCGGGCGTCTCAGTCGTCACGGTCGAGCCCGTCAGCTCGAGCGTCCCCCAGACCCGCTTGCGATCGAGGTGGCCGAGGAGGTTCGCGAGCTTCTCCGGCTCGCCCCCGCGGCGCGAGACCGTCAGGCGGAGCGTGTTCCCGTGCCGCCCGGCGCCGAGCGGCCCGAGCACGCCCGCGGCGGCCTCGCCTGCCCTCCGGTCCTCGGCCACGAACGTCAGCGAGACCTCGTCCCAGCCGGGGTCGAGACCCTCCTGGATCGCCCTCCACTGCTCGGCAGCCCGCATCGGCCGATCAGCATAATGGCCGGTTCATGGCCACCGTCGAGGAGAAGGCCGGCTCGGGCGACAAGCGCGTGTCGGAGGGCACGCTCCGCGACTTCTTCCGCGAGATGCTCCTGATCCGGCGCTTCGAGGAGAAGGTCGAGGAGCGGTTCCGCGCGGGTGAGCTGCCGGGGTTCCTGCACGTCGCGATCGGGCAGGAGGCGATCGCGACCGGTGTCTGCGCCGCGCTCGCCCGCGAGGACGTCATCGCCTCGACGCACCGCGCGCACGGCCACACGATCGCCAAGGGCACGCACGTCAACGCGGTCATGGCCGAGCTGTACGGGAAGACGGAGGGCTGCTCGGGCGGCTACGGCGGCTCGATGCACCTGTACGACGTCGAGGTCGGGAACCTGGGCGCGAACGCGGTCGTCGCCGGCGGGATCCCGGGGATCGTCGGAGCCGCGCTCGCGTTCCAGCTGCGCGGGGAGAAGCGCGTGGCGGTGGCGTTCTTCGGCGACGGCGCCACGAACACGGGCACGTTCCACGAGTCGCTGAACCTCGCGCAGCTCTGGAAGGTGCCGGCGGTGTTCGTGCTCGAGAACAACGGCTGGGCGGAGTCGACGCCGAACACGCAGCACTCGCCGCTCCCGATCGACGAGCTGGGTAAGCGCGCGGCCGCGTTCGGGATGAAGCTGATCGAGGCCGACGGGCAGGACGTCGAGGCCGTGCACCTGGCGACGCTCGCCGCCCGCGACCACGCGCTCTCCGGGAAGGGGCCCGTACTCCTCCACTTGCGCACGTACCGGCTCACCGGCCACTTCGTCGGCGACCCGCAGGTGTACCGCGACAAGGACGAGCTCAAGCGCGAGCGCGAGACGAAGGACCCGATCGAGCTCCTGCGAGCGCGGCTCGAGCTCTCGGACGAGGACTTCGAGGCGCTCGACGCGGAGATCACGGCCGAGGTCGAGGCGTCCGTCGAGTTCGCGAAAGCCGGGACGGATCCGGCTCCCGAAGACGCCCTGAAGCACGTGTATGCCTGAGCTCACGTACCGGGAGGCGGTCCGCGACGCGCTCGCGCGGGCGCTCCGCGAGGACGACGGCGTCTTCCTCATGGGCGAGGACATCGCCGAGATGGGCGGCTCGATGGCGGTGACGCAGGGTCTGCTCGAGGAGTTCGGCCCACAGCGGATCCGCAACACGCCGATCTCGGAGATGGCGATCGTGGGCAGCGGCATCGGCGCCGCACTGCAGGGGATGCGGCCGGTGGTCGAGATCATGTACGAGGACTTCCTCACGCTCTCGATGGAGCAGCTCGTCAACCAGGCGGCGAAGCACCGGACGATGTCGGGCGGGCAGCTGAAGGTCCCGCTGACGGTGCGGACGCAGGGCGGGGCGGGCTGGTCTCCGGGCGCGCAGCACGCGCAGCAGCTCGAGGCGTGGTTCGTGCACGTGCCGGGGCTCAAGGTCGTGTTCGCGTCGACGCCCGAGGACGTGCGCGGGCTCCTGTGGTCGTCGATCTACGACGACAACCCGGTCGTCTTCTTCGAGCACCGGACGCTGTACCCGATCAAGGGCGAGGTGCCGGAGGAGCTGGAGCCGATCCCGCTCGGGAAAGCTCGTGTGCACCGCGAGGGAACGGACGTGACCGTGGTCGCGACCGGCCGGCTCGTGCACGAGTCGCTGGCGGCCGCGGAGCAGGCGGAGGCCGACGGGATCTCCGTGGAGGTGGTCGACCCGCGAACGCTGCTCCCGCTCGACGAGGAGACGATCGTCGAGTCCGTCAAGAAGACGACGCGCTGCGTCACCGCGCACGAGGCGGTCACGCGTGGCGGCTTCGGTGCCGAGCTCGCAGCCGTCATCCAGCACGGAGCGTTCGACTACCTGGACGCGCCGATCGAGCGCGTCGGCTCGAAGTTCGCGCCGCTCCCGTTCGCGCCCGTGATGGAGCAGCACGTCGTCCCGCACGCCGCCGACGTGCTCGAGGCGATCAAGAAGACGGTGGCGAGGGCGTAGCGCGGTGGCGGTCGAGGTCAAGCTTCCACGTCTCGGCCAGGGAATGGAGGCGGGCACGATCGTGCGCTGGCTGAAGTCCGAGGGCGAGGCGGTCTCGAAGGGCGAGCCGCTCTACGAGCTCGACACGGACAAGGTGACGCAGGAGGTCGAGGCCGAGGCCGACGGCGTGCTCCTGAAGATCGTGCTGCCCGAGGGCGAGGCGGACGTGGGGACGACCGTCGCGATCCTCGGTTCCGAGGGCGAGGACGTCTCCGAGCTGATCGCGGGCGCGCAGGGCGGGAACGGCGGAGCGCCGGCAGCGGCCGCCGACGAGGCAGCCTCGGAGCCGGCGAAGTCGCGAGCGGAAGAGCCACGTAGTGGCTCAGAGCCACAAGGTTCGCTTGCCGCGCCCGCGCGACGGCCCGGCGAGCGGGTGAAGGCGTCTCCGCTGGCCCGGCGCATCGCGCGCGAGCGCGGGATCGACCTCGCCGCGCTGACCGGGACCGGGCCGGACGGCCGGATCATCGCGGAAGACGTCGAGCAGGGCGTCGCCGCGCCCGCACCCGCTGCCGCACCGGCCGCCGTACCCGCGGGCGAGGTCGAGATCGTGGAGCTGACGAGCGTCCGCAAGACGATCGCGCGCCGCCTCACCGAGGCGTGGCAGGCTCCCGTCTTCCAGCTCACGGTCACTGCGAACGCGGTCGAGCTCGTCGCGACGCGCGAGCGCATGGTCGAGCTCCTCCGCGAGGGCGAGGTGAAGCCGACCGTGAACGACGTGCTCACCCGCGTCGTCGCCTCGGCGCTCGTGCGCCACCGGCCCGTGAACGCCACGTTCGTCGACGGGAAGCTCCAGCGCTACCCGGGCGCGAACGTCGGCATCGCCGTGGCGGCGCCGAGCGGCCTGATCGTCCCCGTCATCCGCGACGCGGACCGCAAGTCCGTCCAGCGGATCGCCGCCGACCGCGCGGACCTCGTCTCCCGCGCGCGCGACGGCAAGCTCCAGCTCGCCGACCTCGAGGGCGGCACGTTCACGATCTCGAACCTCGGGATGTACGGCATCGAGCAGTTCATCGCCGTCCTGAACCCGCCGCAGGTCGCGATCCTCGCCGTCGGCTCGATCGAGGACCGCCCGCATGCGATCGACGGCAAGCTGGAGATCGCGCCGACGCTGACGCTGACGCTGACGTGCGACCACCGCGCGATCGACGGCTCCGAGGGCGCGGAGTTCCTGCGCACGGTGAAGCAGTTCGTCGAGTCCCCCGCGCTCGCGTTGTAACGTCACGCCATGGTCATCCGGCGGGGCGGCCCTCAGGACGTGCGCTTCCTGCGCGACATGCTGTCGCACGCGTACTACTGGAAGGAGCGGCGCCCCGGCGAGGGCCCGAGCCCGGTCGCGCTGTACGTCAAGGCGTGGGGGCGGCCTGGCGACACGGCGCTGATCGCGATCGACGACGCGTTCCCGGTCGGTGCCGCGTGGTACCGGCTCTTCAAGCGCGACCATCCGGGCTACGGGTTCGTGGACGAGGAGACCCCCGAGCTCGCGATCGCCGTCGTCCCGAGCCGCCGTGGCCGCGGCATCGGCGACGAGCTCCTGAAGGCGCTGTACGAGCAGGCGAAGAAGGACGGGTACCAGGCGCTGAGCCTCGCCGTGGAGCTGGACAACGACGAGCTCGTCTCCTACTACGAGAACCGCCACGGCTTCACGCGAGTCGCCGAGAACGACGGCGACAGCGTCACGATGCGCCGCGAGCTCTGACGGGCACGGGCTAGGATCGGCGCGATGGAAGTCGACGTCGCCGTCCTCGGCGGAGGGCCCGCGGGGTACACCGCTGCGATCCGCGCCGCCCAGCTCGGCGCGCGCGCGGCGTGCATCGAGAAGGAGGACGCGCTCGGCGGGACGTGCGTCCGCGTCGGCTGCATCCCGACGAAGGCGTGGGTGCAGAGCGCGCATGCGCTCCACGCCGCGCGGGAGATCAACCAGAAGCTGGGCGTCGTCACCGCCGACCCGCAGCTCGACTTCGGCGCGGCGAACGAGTGGAAGACCGGGGTCGTCAAGCAGATGACCGGCGGCGTCGCCTCGCTCTTCAAGGCCAACGGCGTCGAGTGGGTGCGCGGCACGGGCGCGTTCACGGGCGCCAACGCGATCGCGGTCGAGGGCGGGGAGGACGTCTCGTTCACGAGCGCGATCGTCGCGACGGGCTCGTTCCCGATCCGGCCGCCGATCCCGGGCCTCGACTCGCCGCGTTGCGTGGACTCGACCGGCCTGCTCGCACAGACGGAGGTCCCGCGCCGGCTCGTCGTCCTCGGCGGCGGGATCATCGGCTGCGAGTTCGCCTCCATCTTCCAGCGCTTCGGCTCCGAGGTGACGATCGTCGAGATGCTCGACTCGCTCATCCCGCAGGAGGACGAGGACGCGACCAAGGAGCTCGCGAAGGCGTTCAAGCGGCGCGACATCGCGCTCCACCTCGGCAAGCAGTGCACCAAAGTCGAGGACTCCGGCTCGGCGCTGACCGTCCACTTCGGCGAGGGCGAGTCGGTCGAGGCAGACCTCATGCTGGTTTCGGTGGGCCGCGCGCCGCTCGTCGAGGGCATCGGGCTCGAGGCCGCGGGCGTCGAGTTCGACGTGAAGGCCGGCATCGGGACGGATGACGCGCGGCGCACGAACGTGCCGCACATCTACGCCGCGGGCGATGTCGCGGGCTACTGGCAGCTCGCGCACACCGGCTTTCGCGAGGGCGAGGTCGCGGCCGAGAACGCCTGCGGGCACGACGCGGCGGTCGGCGACCCCGCGGTGCCGCGCCCGATCTACACCGACCCGGAGATCGCCGGCGTCGGCCTCACCGAGGCACAGGCGCGCGAGCAGCACGGCGAGAGCGTCGCCGTCGGCCGTTTCCCGTGGGTCGCGAATGCGCGCGCGGTCATGTCCGGTGAGGCGCAGGGCTGGGTGAAGACGATCCACGAGACGACGTACGGCGAGTTGCTCGGCGTCGTCATCGTCGGACCGCATGCGACCGACCTGATCGAGGCCGCCGTCGTCGCCATCGACGCCGAGTCGACGATCGAGACGATCGCCGACGGGATGGCCGCGCACCCGACGTTCGGCGAGGGTCTCAAGATCGCCGGCCAGGTTGCACTCGAGCGCGCGATCGATCTTCCGCCGCGGCGGAAGGCCACGGCCTAGCCTCGCCCAGGTTCGTTACCCTCAGGACGTGACCGTCTTCAACAAGCGGAACGCACTCGTCGGCTTCATCACGCTGAAGGCCGCTCAGCGGGCTCTCGAGCGCCGCAAGCAGCGCAGGCGCAGGAGCGCGAAGATCGCCGCCGTCGTCACGCTCGGCGTCGTCTCCGTCGGCATCGTGGCCGCGATCGCCGCCGTCCTCCATCGCCGCTCGGGCGAGGAGGGGCACAGTCTCCAGGGCTACGCGGTCGGCGACGACGACAGCGAGATCGTCGGCGAGTACGTCACGGCGCCGGAGCCGCTCCCGGCGACGTGAGTCGCCGAGCGGCCGAGGGGGACACGACGCCGATCCGACCGTCCCTCGACGGGCTGGTCCCGTACGAGCCGGGCAAGCCGGTCGAGGAGGTCCAGCGGGAGCTCGGGCTCGAGCGCGTCGTCAAGCTCGCCTCGAACGAGGGGCCGTTCGGGCCGTTCCCGGCGGCGCTCGAGGCGCTCGAGCGGGCCTCGCTCGAGTACAACCGCTACCCCGATGGCGGTGCGTACCGGTTGCGGCACGCGCTCGCGGAGCTCCACGGTGTCCACTTCGAGGAGGTCACCGTGTGCGCCGGCGCGGACGCGGTCATCGGGTACACGGCGCTCTCGTGCCTCGACCCCGGCGACGAGGTCGTCACCGGCTGGCCGTCCTTCCCGAGCTACGTCCTCGACCCGCTGAAGGTCGCGGCCGTGCCCGTGCGCGTGCCGCTCCGTGACGACCGCTTCGACCTCGACGAGCTGCTGGACGCGATCACCGAGCGCACGAAGCTGGCCTTCATCGCCGCGCCGAACAACCCGACCGGCACGACCTCCACGCGCGCCGAGCTCGACGCGTGGTTCGAGCGCGTCCCGCCGCACGTGCTCACCGTGCTCGACCAGGCGTACCTCGAGTACATCGACGACCCGGACTACCCGGACGCGATCGAGGAGTACTTCAAGGCCGGCCGGCAGGTGCTGGTGCTGCGGACGTTCTCGAAGATCTACGGCCTCGCGGCGCTGCGCGTCGGGTACGGGATCGGGCCGCCGGAGCTGGTCACCGCGATCGGGAAGGTGCGCCGCGCGTTCGACGTGACCTCGGCCGGGCAGGAGGCGGCGCTCGCGAGCCTCGACGACGCGGCCGAGATCACACGCCGGCGCGAGACCAACCGCGAGGCGATGGCCCTGCTCCAGTCCACGCTGCGCGAGCACGGCTTCGACCCCGTGGGACCTGCGGTCGCGAACTTCCTCTTCGTGCGGGTCGGCGACGCCGACGCCCTGAACCGCGAGCTGTTGCACCGAGGCGTGATCGTCCGGCCGATGGGCCCGTTCGGCGCACCGGACGCGCTGCGGATCACGGTCGGGACGCCCGAGGAGATCGCCTTCCTCGCCGACGCCCTCGCAGCGCTCGCGCCCGCGCAGGCGTAACGCGTGCGACACGGGAGCCGACAGAGGCCTCCGGTATCCTCCGCGACCGGGCGCCTGACGGCGCTCGTCGGCGTATGCGAACGACTCTGAAGAGAGGCCTGGGGCGCGGGGCGCCGCAGAACGGGAACGGGAGACCGGTTCTCCCGCCGGGCGCCGCGACGCCGATGAGCGTCTACCGGCAGCCGCCGCCCGCACGCCGCTCGCGGCTCGGCCTCCTCGGCCGCGTCGCCCTCTTCCTCGGCCTCGGCGTGCTCGTCTTCGCCGCCGGCGCGGCGGGAGGCGCCTACCTCTACTTCCACGAGTCCGTCGCCGCCGTCGCAGCGAAGACGCCCGAGGTGAAGCGCGCAGCGCGCCAGCTCGTCGTCCCGCTCCCCGGGCAGCCGGCCGTCGCCCTCGTCATCGGCTACGACCGGCGCGCCACGGACGGGGAGGGCGCACCGTCGCGCTCGGACACGCTCATGCTCATGCGCGCCGATCCCGAGTCCGACTCGATCTCGCTGCTCTCCTTCCCGCGCGACCTCGTCACCGAGATCCACTGCCCGGGCGGCACGCCGTACACGGACAAGATCGCGCATGCGTACTCGGCCTGCGGCCCGCAGGGCTCGCTGAACACGGTGAAGAACCTCACGGGGCTCCCGATCAACTACCTCATCACCGTGAACTTCCGCGGGTTCCGCGAGATCGTCGACCGGCTCGGCGGCGCCTGGATCGACATCGACCGCCGCTACTTCAACGACAAGGGCGGCCCGTACGGCTACGCGACGATCGACCTCTGGCCCGGCTACCAGAAGCTGAACGGGCGCCGGACGCTCGACTACGTCCGTTACCGCCACACGGACTCCGACCTGTACCGCGTCGCGCGCCAGCAGCAGTTCGTGAAGGCCTTCAAGAGCCAGATCCAGGAGAGCTTCGCGCCGACGGCGTTGCCGAAGGTCGTCAACGCGATCACGAAGAACGTCGAGGTCGCGCAGGGCGGCGGCGAGAACGTCGAGCCGCGCACCGTGCTGTCCTATGCGCTGTTCGCGTACGGGCTCCCGCGTGGCCGCGTGTTCCAGAGCAGGATCGAGGGGCTCGAGGGCTCCGCCGAGCTGACGACCGCGCACGAGAACGTCACCCGGGCCGTCCAGACGTTCACGCATCCGGACGTCGAGTCGTCCAAGAAGGCGACGGCGGTCGCCCTCGGCGAGAAGGTGAAGCTGAACGCGCCGGCGCCGCGCGAGACCTCGATCACCGTGCTGAACGGGAACGGCGTCACGGGGTCGGCCTCGAACGCCGGCTACCTGCTCTCCGAGCGCGGGTACCAGATCCTGACGCCGCCGAACGGGCTGCCGGCGAACGCTCCCCGCTTCGACTACTTCCGCACGCAGGTCTACTTCGACCCGAGCGTCCGCCGCTCGCGCGAGGCGGCCGACAAGGTCGTGAACCTGTTCGGCTCGGCGGAGCTGAAGCGGCTGCCGCCGGTCATCGCGGAGCTCTCGAACGGCGCGATGGTCACCGTCGTCGTCGGCCAGACGTTCCACGACAAGCTCGCCTCGGCGCCGATCGACCAGACGCCGAAGCGGGAGCGGGCGAGCGTCATCTTCGCGCCCAGGGCGTCGAAGGACCTGCTGCTGCGGGAGCGGCGCAACGTCGACTTCCCGCTCATGGTGCCGTCCGTGATCGAGCGGAGCTCCTGGGTCGACCGGACGAAGCCGATCCGGCGCTACGCGATCGACCCGGACGGGAAGCAGCGTGCCGTCCGGCTCGTGTTCAGGACGAGCGGGAACGAGTACTGGGGCGTGCAGATGTCCGACTGGGACGAGGCGCCGGTGCTGGGCGACAAGAGCCTCACGCGCCGGATCAAGGGCAGGATCTACGACCTCTACTACGACGGGCCGAAGCTGCACATGGTCGTGCTCAAGACCAAGCACGGGCAGTACTGGGTCGTGAACACGCTGCTCGACCGGCTCTCGAACGAGACGATGCTCGCGATCGCGAAGGGGCTCAGGCCCCTTCCCGCCCCGGCCCGCCGTTAGGTTAGGGCCATGCGCGTCGCGGTCTTCGGCGCCGGCTACGTCGGCCTCGTCACCGGCGCCTGCCTCGCCGACCTCGGGCACGAGGTCGTCGTGCGGGACATCGTGCGCGCGAAGGTGGACGGGCTGCGGCAGAGCGAGGTCCCGATCCACGAGCCGGGACTGGACGAGCTCCTGCACCGGAACGCGGAGCGGCTCCGCTTCACGACCGAGGTCGCCGAGGCGCTCGAGGACGCCGAGGTCGTCTTCGTGGCGGTGGGGACACCGCCGACCGCCTCCGGCGACGCCGACCTGAGCGCGGTGTGGACGGTCGTGGACGAGCTGCCGCGCGTCGACCGCCGGATCGTCCTCGCGATGAAGAGCACCGTGCCCGTCGGGACCGGCGCCGCCGTCCGCCACCGCCTGAACGAGCGGGGTCTCGAGCACGTCGGCTACGTGTCGAATCCTGAGTTCACGGCCGAGGGGACGGCCGTCCACGACTTCATGCACCCGGATCGCATCGTGATCGGCGCGTTCGAGGCGGCCGACGGCGACGTCGTCGAGCGCCTGCACGCGGGGATCGACGCGCCGGTCGTGCGCAGCGACGTCCCCTCCGCGGAGATGATCAAGCTCGCCGCGAACGCGGCCCTCGTCACCCGCATCTCCTTCATCAACGAGATCGCGAACGTGTGCGAGGCGACGGGTGCCGACGTGCTCACGGTCGCCGAGGGCATCGGCCTCGACCACCGCATCGGCCCCGCGTTCCTGCGCGCGGGGATCGGCTACGGCGGGTCGTGCCTCGCCGGGGACGAGACCGTGCTCGTACGGGCGGGCGGGCGGACGCGACTCGTCACGCTCGAGCGTCTCTACGAGGAGACGGAGCCGGGCGACGAGCTCGAGATCCTGACCTGGCGCCCCGGCGGCGACGGGCCTGAGCTCCACTCGGTCGAGCTGCTCACGCGGCGCCCGTACGCGGGCGAGATCGTCGAGGTGCGGACGAAGATGGGCCGCCGCGTGCGCTGCACGCCCGACCATCCGTTCGTGACCCAGAACGGCCGCAAGCTCGCCGAGGAGCTCACGAGCGACGACTGGCTCCCGATCGCGACCGGGCCTGCGCCGCCTGCGTCGCGCGCTCGGCCGCTCCGCATCCTCGACGCGGTCGACCGTCCAGGGCTCGAGCCCTCGCGCGTCATCGTGCGGCCGCACCGAGCCGAGCTCGAGTCGCCTGGGACGGCCGGGCTCCGGTCGGCCACGACGCTCGTCCAGCATCCGCGGGCGGCAGCGAGGCCGCACGACATCCTCAGGTCGGGTGCGCTGCGGCTCCACGAGGCGGCACTGCTCGACGTCGAGCTCGAGGACGCCTCCTTCGGCACCGCGAGGAACGGCACCTATGTGCCGGCAGGGCTCCCGTCGACGACGGCGCTCTGGCGAGTGGTCGGGCTCTACCTCGCCGAGGGCCATTGCGCCGTCGACAGCGAGAGCCGACGCGTGCGGCTCCAGTGGTCGTTCCACCCGACGGACGAGGACGACCTCGTGGACGAGGTGGAGTCCTTCTGGTCGCGCCTCGGTGTGAAGGCGAGCGTCCGGCAGGCGCCGACCTCGAGGACGGTGAGCGTCAGCTCGCGGCTGCTCGCAACGTGGTGGCTGCACGAGCTCGGTCTCGGCCGCACCTGCTACGACCAGCGCCTGCCGGACGCGATCTGGAGCGAGCCCGAGGCGCACAAGCGCGCGCTGCTGTCCGGCCTCTGGCTCGGCGACGGGTCGTGGTCGCTCGTCGCCGGCGGCCCGAGCGTGGTGCTCGAGTACGGGACGGTGAGCCGGGAGCTCGCGGACGGGATCCTCCGCCTCCTCGGCGAGCTCGGGATTGTGGCGCGCCTGAAGGTCGGCCGCACGTCGAAGTCGACGACGGACACGTACTGGCTCGTCGTCTCGGGCGCCGACCAGATCGAGCGCTGCCTCGATCTCGTGCCCGGGCGGGACAGCCGGCGAGTCCTCGACTCGATCGGCAGGCAGACGAAGCGCACTCGTCCCACGGGGTACCGGCGGCAGGACAACGCCGCCTGGGTGCGGGTCGTCGACGTCGTGCGCCGCCCCTTCTCGGGCTTCGTCTACTCCCTGGAGGTTCCGCCGACGCACACCTTCGTCACGACCGGCGGCCTCGTCACCTCGAACTGCTTTCCCAAGGACTCGCTCGCGCTCAAGCAGCTCGCGGCGAACTCCGGCTACAGCTTCCAGCTCCTGAACGCGGTCATCGAGGTGAACGAGCTCCAGAAGCGGCGCGTCGTCGGCAAGCTCGAGCGGCAGCTCGGCTCGCTGCGCGGGAAGAAGGTCGCGCTGCTCGGGCTCGCGTTCAAGCCGGGGACGGACGACATGCGCGAGGCGCCGAGCCTCGTACTGGCGGCTCGGCTCCAGGCCGAGGGCGCGGACGTGAGCGCGTGGGACCCGATCGCGGACGGGCGCGCGCACCTCGACGGCGTCGCGATCGCCGACTCCGCGCTCGACGCGCTCGACGGCGCGGACGCGGCCGTCGTCGTCACCGAGTGGCCCGAGCTCCGCGAGCTCGACTGGGCGGCGGCGGGGGCGAGGATGCGGAACCGGCTGCTCGTGGACGGGCGGAACGCGCTCGACCCGGAGGCGCTGCGTGCGGCCGGCTTCGAGTACGAGGGCATCGGGCGAGGTGCCGCGTGAGCCTGCCGGCGGTGATCCTGGTCGGCGGGCAGGGCACGCGCCTGCGCCCGCTGACCGACCGCACGCGCAAGGACATGCTCCCGCTCGTCGACCGGCCGCTGCTCGCGTTCACCTTCGAGCACCTGGCGCGCCACGGCGTCGAGCGGGCCATCGTCTCCTGCGGCTACCTCCCCGACCAGATCGAGGCCCGGTTCGGCGACCGCCACGACGGCCTCGCGCTCGAGTACGCGGTCGAGGACGAGCCGCTCGGAACCGGCGGCGCGATCGGCTTCGCCGGGCGCGGGCTCGAGTCGAGCTTCTTCGCGCTGAACGGCGACTCGCTGCGCGAGGCCGACCTCTCCGCGCTCGTCCGCTTCCACCGCGAGACCGGCGCGAAGGCGTCGATCCTGCTGACCCCGGTCGCCGACCCGAGCCGCTACGGGCTCGTGCGCACGGCGGCGGACGGCCGCGTCGAGACGTTCCTCGAGAAGCCGCGGCCGGAGGACATCGACACCGACCTGATCAACGCCGGCCTCTACGTCCTCGAGCCCGAGGTCCTCGATCTCGTCCCGGAGGGGCGCGCGGTCTCGATCGAGCGCGAGGTCTTCCCCCGCCTCGCCGCCGAGCGCTCCGTGTACGGGATCGCACTCCCCGGCTACTGGCTCGACGTCGGGACGCCCGAGTCGTACCTGCAGGCGCACCGCGACGTGCTCGAGCGCAGCTTCGAGACGGCGGTGGGGGAGGCGCTGGGGAGCGACTTCACGCTCGTCGACCCGACCGCGGAGGTGCACGACGGCGCGCGGCTCGTCCCACCGGTGTACGTCGGGCCGGGAGCGGTCGTGGAGCGCGGCGCACGCGTCGGGAGCCTCGCCGTCGTCGGTGAGGGCTCGCGGCTCGAGGAGGGCGCGATCGTCGAGAACGCCGTCGTCGGCGCGCGCACCGCCGTCGGCGCGCGCTGCGCCCTGACCGGCTCGATCGTCGGGGACGACGCCGTGCTCGGCGCGGGCTGCGAAGTGCGGAGTCTCGCGGTCGTCGGCCCCGGCGCCAGGCTCGGCGCGGCGAACGAGCTCGACCACGGTCTGCGCATCGGCGCTGGCCAGGTGATCCCCGACGAGGCGCTCCGGTTCTCGTGAGCGCGCGCGAGCGATACGGGGTCGAGCCTCGGCACGTCGACAAGCCCTGGGGCTGGGAGCTCGTCTGGGCCGAGACGCCCGAGTACGTCGGGAAGCTCCTGTTCGTGAGGTCGGGCGAGTCGCTGAGCCTCCAGTACCACGAGGTGAAGGACGAGTCGTGGCTCGTGCGCGAGGGCCGCGCGCGGCTCGAGCTCGGCGGCGTGGGGGAGGGCCTCGAGTCGTTCGAGATCGCGCCCGGGGACGCGTTCCGCTTCCGCCCGCGCACGGTGCACCGCGTCACCGCGCTCGAGGACACGCTCGTGCTCGAGGTCTCGACGCCCCACCTCGACGACGTCGTGCGCGTCGAGGACCGCTACGGGCGCGAGGGCACGTCCGCGCCGTAGGCAGGGCCGGGCAACCCCGGCCCCTACAATCCCCGGCGTCTTCCAACCGAAAGCGAGAGAAACGCATGGCTGCGACGAAGCGATACGACGTGAAGGATCTGGCGCTCGCCGCCGAGGGGGTACGGCGGATCGAGTGGGCGGACCGGCAGATGCCGGTGCTGGCCGCGATTCGCGAGCGGTTCGAGACCGAGCAGCCCCTGTCCGGGCTCCGGGTCTCCGCCTGCCTGCACGTGACCACGGAAACGGCGAACCTCGCCCGCACGCTCAAGGCGGGCGGCGCGGACGTCGTCCTGTGCGCCTCGAACCCGCTCTCCACGCAGGACGACGTGGCGGCCGCGCTGGTCGAGGAGTACGAGATCTCCGTCTTCGCGATCAAGGGCGAGGACAACGACACGTACTACAAGCACATCGAGGCCGCGGTCGATCACCGGCCGCACCTGACGATGGACGACGGCGCCGACGTCATCGGCGTCCTCCACTCGGCCCGGCGCGAGCAGCTGGGCGACGTCATCGCGGGCACCGAGGAGACGACCACAGGCGTCATCCGGCTGAAGGCGCTCGAGCGCGAGGGGAAGCTCGGCTTTCCGGTCATCGCGGTCAACGAGGCGCAGACGAAGCACATGTTCGACAACCGCTACGGCACGGGCCAGTCGACGATCGACGGGATCATCCGCGCGACGAACGTCCTGCTCGCGGGCGGGCGCTTCGTCGTCGCCGGCTACGGCTGGGTGGGGCGCGGCGTGGCGCAGCGGGCCCGCGGGATGGGCGCGCACGTGATCGTCACCGAGGTCGACGCGCTGCGCGCGCTCGAGGCGGCCATGGACGGCTTCGAGGTGATGCCGATGGCGCGCGCGGCCGAGGTCGGCGACGTCTTCTGCACCGCGACCGGTGACAAGAACGTGATCGGCCGCGAGCACGTCGAGCGCATGAAGGACGGCGCGATCCTCGCGAACACGGGCCACTTCAACGTCGAGATCGAGATCCCGGCGCTGAAGGACATGGCCGTGGAGACGCGCGAGGCGCGCGCCCTGGTCGACGAGTACACGCTCGCTGACGGCCGCCGGGTCTACCTGATCGGCGACGGCCGCCTCGTGAACCTCGCGGCCGCCGAGGGCCACCCCGCGATCGTGATGGACATGTCCTTCGCGAACCAGGCGCTCTCGGCCGAGTGGGTCGTTGCGAACGGCGCCTCGCTCGAGCGGAAGGTGTACGACGTGCCGAAGGAGATCGACGCCGAGATCGCGCGCCTGAAGCTCGCGACGATGGGCATCGAGATCGACCGGCTCACGGAGGAGCAGGAGCGCTACCTCGCGAGTTGGGACGAAGGCACGTGATCGTGGGGGAACCCATGGTTCCCCCACGGGCCCCCTCCTTCGGCGCCGCTCGTGGAACGGGCCGCGCTCGGCCTCCCGCCGGGCGTAGCCCGGCTCCGGCCACGCACGCCGGCTCACGGCAGTGACGCAGGGTCTCGCTCCCGAGCGCATCGTTCGGCTCGAGCGCGACGCGGTCGTCCTCCTCGACCAGCGGCGCCTGCCGGACGAAGAGCTGGAGCTGCGCTGCCGCACCTCGGCCGAGGTCGCGGAGGCGATCCGGGAGCTCGCGATCCGCGGCGCGCCCGCGATCGGCGTCGCAGCGGCGTACGGCCTCGCGCTCGCTGCGGCGCGCGGGGAGGATCTCGACACGGCGTACGACGTCCTCGTCTCCTCGCGCCCGACCGCGGTGAACCTGCGCTGGGCGCTCGACGAGCTGCGCGCCGAGCCGACGGCCGAGCGGGCCCTCGCGCTGCACGAGGCCGAGGTCGAGCGCTGCCGGCGGATGGCGCGGCACGCGGCCGGCCTCCTCCGGCCGGGATCGAGCGTGTACACGCACTGCAACACCGGGGCGCTCGCGACCGGCGGCTACGGCTCGGCACTCGGTGCGATCCGCGCCGCGTGGGAGGACGGCCTCGTCGCGCACGTGTGGGCCGGCGAGACGCGGCCGCTGCTCCAGGGCGGGCGGCTGACCGCGTGGGAGCTCGAGCAGCTCGGGATCCCGTTCTCGGTGATCGCGGACTCGGCGGCCGCCTCGCTCATGGCAGCCGGCGAGGTCGATGCCGTCCTCACCGGCGCCGACCGCATCGCCGCGAACGGCGACACGGCGAACAAGGTCGGCACGTACGCGCTCGCGGTCGCGGCCGCGCACCACGGGGTGCCGCTGTACGT
Organism: Actinomycetota bacterium; assembly: GCA_004366385.1. Classification (GTDB taxonomy): domain Bacteria; phylum Actinomycetota; class Thermoleophilia; order Gaiellales; family Gaiellaceae; genus GMQP-bins7. Next base: position 100,121 of record SIRU01000051.1, on the reverse strand, counting down.
CGTCGCGCCCACGTCGTCGCTCGACCCCGACACCCCGACCGGCGCGGGCATCCCGATCGAGGAGCGCGACCCCGGCGAGATCTCGTCGCGCTTCCCCGCCCGCAACCCCGCCTTCGACGTGACCCCCGCCGAGCTGGTCGCCGCGATCGTGACCGAGGAGGGCCTGCACCGCGCGCCGTACACGGCCTCGCTCCCTGTCCCGGTGCGGAGCACGCGATGATCGAGGGCATCGACCGCGAGACCGCCGCGCTGCTCGAGAGCTTCGGCTTCGACGAGGAGCTGTTCGAGACGTTGCGCGCGCGGGTCGCAGGCGGCGAGCTCTCGCCCGAGACGAACGTCGTCCGCGGGACGGTCGAGCCGCCGCGGCCCGACGACCTGACGCAGCTCGCAGAGCCCGGCCGGCCCGGCCACGACGAGGCGCGCGAGGCTGGGATCGAGGCTCTCCGGCGGGGCGAGGTCGCGCAGGTCGTGCTCGCGGGCGGGATGGCGACGCGCTTCGGCGGCGTCGTGAAGGCCGTGCTCGAGGCCGTCGACGGGCTCAGCTTCCTCGAGGCGAAGCTCGGCCGGACGCGCGAGCTCGAGCGGGCGCTCGACGCGACCATTCCGGCGGCGCTCATGACGAGCTTCGCCACGGACGAGGTCATCCGTGCGTTCGTCGCCGAGCGCGGGCTCGGCGAGCCGCTCGTCTTCAACCAGTTCGTCTCGCTGCGGCTCGAGCCGAGCGGCGACCTCTTCCGCGACCGCGGCAGCCGCCCGTCGCCGTACGCACCCGGCCACGGCGACCTCTTCGAGGCGCTCCGGCGCTCGGGGGTGCTCGACACGCTGCGCGGGCGGGGCATCCGCGTCGTCACCGTCTCGAACGTGGACAACCTCGGCGCGCGCGTCGACCCGGCGGTGGTCGGCTCGCACGTGCTCGCCGGGCGGCCGCTGACCGTCGAGGTGGCGCGCAAGGAGGGCGACGTCGGCGGGGCGCCCGTGCGTGTCGACGGGCAGCTCCAGCTGCTCGAGGGGCCGCGCTTCCCGCCGGGCTTCGACCAGTCGCTGACCCCGGTCTTCAACACGAACACCGCGCTCTTCGACCTGGACGCGCTCGACCGCGAGTACGACCTCACGTGGCTGTACGTCGAGAAGACCACGGACGGACGGGCGGCCGTCCAGCTCGAGCGGGTCTACCACGAGGTCACGCGCTTCCTCGAGACGACCTACCTCGAGGTCCCGCGCTCCGGCCCGCGCGGGCGCTTCTTCCCGATCAAGACGCCCGAGGACCTCGAGCGCTCGCAGGACGGGTTGCGCGAGCTCCTCGCCGCCCCCGTGCTCTGATTCGGCGCGAAGTCGGCACAGACGTATGACCGGTTCGCCCGTACGGTCGGGACGTGGGCCTGCTCTCTCTCGTCCTGCCCGAGCGCTGCGCCGTATGTGAGCGGCCCGGCGCCGTGCTCTGCGACCGGTGCCGCAACGGCCTCACCCGCCTGCGGCCGCCGCTCTGCGAGCGCTGCGGCTCGCCCGGCCCCTGGCCGGTCCGCCGCTGCGCAGAGTGCTCGGGACGCCGGCTCGCGTTCGTCCGCGCCCGCTCGGCGCTCGTGTACGACGGGAGCGCCCGCACCTTCGTCCGCGTCTGGAAGGAGCACGGGCGCCGTCGGCTGGCGCGCGAGGCGGCAGCGCTCGTCGCCGAGCTGGTGCCGCCGCCTGCCGCCGACGTCCTCGTCCACGTCCCCGGTGACCCCGAGCGCGCGCTCGCCCGCGGCCGTGTCGCGCCGACGGCGCTCGCGGAGGAGCTGGCCCGGGCGTGGCGCATCCCGGCCGCGGATCTCCTCCGCCGCACGCGTAGCCTCGAACGGCAGCGCGGCCTCGGACTCGCCGCGCGCCGCCGCAATGTCCGCGGCAGCGTCGTCGCCCGTGCGAGCCCGCCTCGACGCGTCTGCGTGATCGACGACGTCTACACGTCGGGGGCGACCGTGAACGAGTGTGCGTCGGCGCTTCGCCGTGCCGGCGCGCGGTACGTGGAGGTGGTCACCCTGGCGCGGGCAGTCCGTTAGATTGCGGGCGAGGTCCTCGAACCGGAAGGGGCGCCGATGAGACTCCAGGTGAAGGCCGTCAACGACTCGCTCACCGACGCCGTCAAGGCGTACGCGGAGAAGCGGCTCGGCAAGCTCGAGCGTCGCCTGTACCCAGACACGCTCGTCGAGGTGACCCTCGGGCGCGAGAAGAACCCGTCCATCGCGAACGGCCACTGGGCGGAGGCGATCGTGTACACGAAGGGCCCGAACATCGTCGCCCGCGAGGCCGCGGCGACGTACGAGGCGGCAATCGACGTCCTCGTCGAGAAGCTCGAACGGCAGATCGAGCGCTACCGCGACAAGCGTGTCGAGAAGCCGCGCCGGGACGCCCGCCAGCGCGAGGAGCCCGAGCCCGTTCCCGTCGAGCAGATCGCGGAGGAGCTCGCCGCGGGCGACGGCGAGGCCGCGGCCTGAGGGGGGAGCGCATGCCCGTCGATCCCGGGAAGCGCTGGCTCCCCGCAGGCATCACCGGCCTCCCGCGCCAGCGCGAGTGGGACGCCATCGCCGTCGCCGACGCGCCGGGCACGCCCGGGGAGGAGGTCGAGTTCGTCGCCCTCCCGGACGGGCGGCTGTTCTCGGAGGGCGCCGACGCGACGGCGTTCGCCGCCGCGCTCGACGAGGCGATCGAGCGCCCGTACCGCGGCGTCGCGGTCCGGCGGGACGAGTTCTGGGCGGTGGGCGCGAGCGCGATCGAGGTCGCGCGCCTCGATCCCGACCCCGAGGGCCAGGACCTCGAGCTGACGTGGGACGGCACGACGCTCGCGCTGCTCGTCGACGGCGCGCCGGTCGGCGAGTCGCACGCGCCCGCGCTCCGGCAGTTGGCCGAGGAGCGCGAGCAAGGCCGCTACGCGGCCCACGCCCACCGCCTCGCCGGAGACCTCTTCGAGATCTCCGTCCTGCCGCTCTAACGGCTCGGCACGACTCCGGCGCGCCAATGGAGGACGTGGCCGGTCGACCACGCGAGGCCCGTCTGCCCGAGCGCACCGAGGACGGGCGTCACGCCGGTGCTCTTCACGAGCCGCGTGCTCTTGCCGGTGGCGATCACGGTGACGCCGAGGTGACCCGCCTTCCACTCCCAGCCACCACGCGCGCCTCGCCTCCAACCGCTGGTCGTCCAGAGGACGCGGCCCTGGGCGACGTCGAGCATCGCGGCACCCGAGGGCAGCCGCACGACGCGCGTCCCGACCGTGACCTTCGGGTACGCGACCGGGGTGCCGTACCCGCCGCGAAGCATCGTCCCGCGCTGGACGGCGATGCCGAGGCCGGAGACACGGATCGCGGCGACGGCGCCCTTCGCGGGGATCGTCTCGACGACGCGCCCTCGCGCATCGAGGCCGACCACCGTGCCGTTGTCGAGCAGCGCCGCGACGCGGATGCCGCGCGGCCCGAGCCCGGCCGTGACCGCTCGCACCGCGCCTCCGAGCTGGACGCTGAAGAGCGCTGTCCCCTTCTCGCCGAGGTAGACGACGCGGTCGTTCAGCGCGTACGGGACGCCGGCGGGCGTTCCGGGCCCGACGACGAACGGCGGCGTGGAGTCCGCCTCTTCGTTCACGTGCTGGATGCGCTGCGGCGTGCGCTTCGTGGTCGTCGCCGTGACGAGCCACCAGTCGCGGAAGTTGCCGCCCTCGTACTCGACCCAGAGCAGGCGCCGCGTGGCGACGGAGACGTCCCAGACCCCCTGGCCCGTGCTCGCGGCGTCGTAGCACGAGCGCTCGATCGTCGGGCGGAAGGTCCACCGCTGCTTCGTGCGCGGGATCCACAGCCCCACGCGGCCGCACGTGCCCTGGTCGCCGACCGGCGGGAACTGCGCGGTCCCGGGTGCGTGCGCCCAGGCGACCGAGCCGCCGGAGACGACGAGGTCCTGCACGTTGTGCCGGACGGCGAAGCTCTGGGTCGGCTTCAGCGCCGCCGCGCCGCTCGCGGCGGCGGCGACGGCCAAGAGGACGACCGCCGACACGGCCAACCCTCGGCGCCCGCGCTGCCGGGCCATACCCGATGCCTCCTTCGTGATGATCCGACTCGACCGTACGCCCTCGCCGGGCCACCGCCATCGGCGACGTCACGGTCGGTGACTGCGGAGTTCTACCGACGTCGACGACGGCTGCCCGGGACCGGGCCCGTCACCCGCTACCCTTCGCCCGTGCCAACGCAGTCGTTCGGCAAGTTCGAGCGCGTCCTTCGCATGGGCGAGGGGCGCCGCCTCAAGCGCCTCCAGGGCCAGGCCGCCTACATCGGCTCCTTCGAACCTGAGTTCGAGGCGCTCTCGGACGACGAGCTCGCGGGCAAGACGGCCGAGTTCAAGCGGCGCGTCGAGAACGGCGAGTCGCTCGAGGAGCTGATCTTCGAGGCCTACGCGGCCGTGCGGGAGGCGTTCAAGCGCACGATCGGCGTCCGGCTCTTCGACGTCCAGCTGATGGGCGGCATCGTCCTCCACGAGGGCGACATCGCCGAGATGAAGACGGGCGAGGGGAAGACGTTCGTCGCCGTGCAGCCGCTGTACCTCAACTCGCTCACGGGTCGGGGCGTGCACCTCGTCACCGTCAACGACTACCTCGCGAAGCGCGACGCCGAGTGGACGCGCCCGGTGTACGAGAAGCTCGGCGCGACCGTCGGCTTCATCCAGAACATGATGCCGTTCGGCGAGCGTCGCGTCTCCTACGGCGCCGACGTCACCTACGGGACGAACTCCGAGTTCGGCTTCGACTACCTGCGCGACAACATGGCCGTCTCGCTCGACGGCGTCGTGCAGCGCAGCCACGCGTACGCGATCGTCGACGAGGTCGACTCGATTCTGATCGACGAGGCGCGGACGCCGCTGATCATCTCGGGCGAGCCGGAGACCGCCGCCGAGACGTACTACCAGTTTGCGCGCGTCGTGAAGACGCTCGAGGGCCAGGCGGCGACGCGCAAGTCGGCGAAGGGCGAGGACGAGACGGAGGCCTCGGGCGCGGACTACCTGTACGACGAGAAGTTCAAGACCGTGTCGCCGGCGCAGACCGCGATCACCGCGGTCGAGCGCGCGCTCGGCCTCGACAACCTCTACGACCCGAGCCACGTCCTCCTCGTCAACCACCTGACGCAGGCGCTGAAGGCGGAGTCGCTGTACAAGCGCGACGTCGACTACGTCGTCCAGGACGGCGAGGTGAAGATCGTCGACGAGTTCACGGGCCGGATCATGGAGGGCCGCCGCTGGAGCGAGGGCCTGCACCAGGCCGTCGAGGCGAAGGAGGGGCTGCGGATCCGCGAGGAGAACGTGACGCTCGCGTCGATCACGCTCCAGAACTACTTCCGCCTGTACGAGAAGCTCGCCGGCATGACCGGCACCGCGAAGACCGAGGAGAAGGAGTTCGTCGAGATCTACGACCTGAACGTCGTCGAGATCCCGACCAACGTCGCGGTCGCGCGCCTCGACGAGAACGACCTCATCTTCAAGACGGTCGAGGCGAAGTTCGACGCGGTGCTCGAGGACATCGTCGAGCGTCACGAGGCGGGGCAGCCCGTGCTCGTCGGCACGATCGCGGTCGAGACCTCCGAGTACCTCTCCCAGGTGCTCGACCGCCGCGGCATCCCGCACAACGTCCTGAACGCGAAGGAGCACGAGCGCGAGGGCGAGATCATCAAGGACGCGGGTCAGCCGGGCGCGGTCACGATCGCGACGAACATGGCCGGCCGCGGCGTCGACATCAAGCTCGGCGAGGGCGTGCGCGAGCTCGGCGGCCTCTACGTGCTCGGCACCGAGCGCCACGAGGCGCGGCGGATCGACAACCAGCTCCGAGGCCGCTCAGGGCGCCAGGGCGACCCCGGCGAATCTCGCTTCTACCTCTCCGCCCACGACGATCTCGTGCGGATCTTCGCGGGCGACCGGATCCACTCGATCATGAACCGCTTCAAGATCCCGGACGACCAGCCCATGGAGGCGGGGATCCTCTCGAAGCAGATCGAGAACGCGCAGAAGAAGGTCGAGGAGCAGAACTTCGTCGCGCGCAAGAACGTCCTCAAGTACGACGACGTCATGAACACGCAGCGCATCGTCATCTACGAGCAGCGGCGCCGCGTGCTCGAGGGCGAGGACCTGTCCGCTGACGTCAAGGAGTGGATCAAGGAGACGGTCGAGGCGGGCGTGGCGCAGTTCACCGACGCCGAGTTCGCGGAGGAGTGGGACCTCGAGGGGCTCGTCACGCACATGCAGTCGCTGTACGAGACGGACATCACCGTCGACGAGCTGCGCGAGGAGGTCGACCTCTCGAGCCGCGAGGCGCTCACCGAGGAGTTCGTCGAGGACGCGCTCGAGGCGTACGAGGAGCGCGAGGAGGCGCTCGGGCCGGAGATCGCCCGGGACGTCGAGCGCTTCATCATCCTCCAGGTCGTCGACCAGCGCTGGCGCGAGCACCTGGAGACGATGGACTACCTGCGCGAGGGCGTGCATCTGCGCGCGTTCGCGCAGAAGGACCCGCTCGTCGAGTACCGCGGCGAGGGGCACATCCTGTTCGAGCAGCTGAGCGAGACGATCCGGCAGGAGGTCGTGTTCACGCTCTTCCACGTCGCCGTGACGATCGAGGAGCCGGGGCTCGAGCCGGTGCAGGCGCGAGGCGGGCCGCTGACGTACGAGCACGAGGTCTCCGCGGGCGCCGATGCGATCGCAGCCGCCGGTGCCGCCACCGCGCTCGCCGAGGCCCCGGTCGCGACCGCTCCGAAGCCGCAGGGCCAGGTCATCAACGAGCACAAGGATCTTGGCCGCAACGACCCCTGCTGGTGCGGAAGCGGCAAGAAGTTCAAGAAGTGCCACGGCGCGTAGTCGTGGGGGAACCCATGGTTCCCCCACGTGCCCCCTCCTTCGCCGCAGCGACCGGTTGACCGCGCTCGACCTCCCGGCCGGCGAAGCCGGCCTCCGGCCGCGGAGCGCATCCGACGCGCGAACGACGAGGGTGCGACGTGCCGACGAGCACCGCGACCGGGGGGCCACGCTCTAGCCTGATCCCGACTTGGGATCTGCCCGCGCGCACCTCGTCGTCCTCGCCCTCGGGATCCTGGGCTTCGCCCTCCTCGCCCTCGGTTACGAGCACGAGCCGCTGGCGACGGTCGACGAGGAGACCGCTTCCTGGGCCGCGTCGAGCATGCCCGTGGCGCTCGAGTGGGCAGCGCGTCCGTTCTCGTGGCTCGGAGGGTGGGTCGGGCTGACCGCGCTCGGGATCGTGGCCGGCGTGCTCCTCGTCCGCGAGCGCGCCTGGGTCGACCTCGGCTTCTTCCTCACCGCCTTCCTCGGGTCTCAGCTCGCCGTGATGCTCCTGAAGGAGGTCTTCGACCGGCCGCGCCCGGACTTCGGGAGCGCGGTCGCCCTGCCGGCCTCCGCTGCCTTCCCGAGCGGCCACGCGATGGCGGGCGTCGCCAGCCTCGGCGCGCTCGTCATCCTCGCGAGCGAGCGCATGCCGCCGGGACGGCCGCGTGCGTGGCTGTGGTCGCTCACGGCGGCCCTCGGCGTCGCGATCGGCCTCTCGCGCGTCGTCCTCGGCGTCCACTTCGTCACGGACGTCGTGGCCGGCTGGTGCCTCGGCCTCGCCTGGCTCGCCGGCTGCCTGCTACTGCGCGACCTCCTGCGCGGGCGGAGTCGGGTTGCCGCTCAGCCCGGTTCCACCAGGTGACCGCGCGTGGCGGAGCACAATGACCGCCTGGCCGGCCTCACTGTTCGAGCATCGAGGCGACGGCCGTGACGAAGCGGCCGGCGAGACCGACGATCCGCTCGCCCTCATCCGGCGAGACCATCACGGCGTCGTAGTCGGCGGCTTCGCGCAGCGTCCGCGTGGCGTGACTGTAGCCGCGTGGACGGCCGGGTCCGACTCCGCGGCCCGCTACCCTCTTGCGCATGGCCGAGACGGCACAGAGCCTGGACCAGAGGCTCGAGGAGATCGGGGCCCAACTCGCGTGGGTCCGTGATTACCTTTGACCCGGACGGCCTAGCGACGCGCCGCGCCGCGCTCGAGGAGGCGATGGGCGCGCCCGGGTTCTGGGACGACCAGGCGGAGGCCGCGCGCATCTCCACCGAGCACTCGCGCGTGACGAAGCGGCTGGAGCGGTACGAGAAGCTGCACCGGGAGTACGAGGACGCACGGGAGCTGAGCGAGCTCGGCGAGGATCTCGGAGAGGAGCTCGCGGAGAGTCTCGACACGCTCGAGGGCGAGCTCGCGCGCGTGCAGGAGGACGCGCTCTTCACCGGCGAGTACGACGCGGGCGACGCGATCCTCGAGATCCACGCCGGCACGGGAGGCACCGACGCGCAGGACTGGGCGGAGATGCTGCTGCGGATGTACCTGCGCTGGGCGGCGGACCGGGGGTTCCAGACCGAAGTGCTCGAGGCGAGCCCGGGGGAGGAGGCCGGCCTCAAGTCCACCACCGTCGAGGTGCGCGGCGAGAACGCGTACGGGATCCTCAAGGCCGAGCGCGGCGTCCACCGGCTCGTGCGGCTCTCGCCGTTCGACGCGTCGCACCGGCGGCACACAGCGTTCGCGCAGGTCGTCGTCTCCCCGCTGCTCCCGGAGGACGCGCCGATCGAGATCGACGAGTCCGAGATCCGGGTCGACACGTACCGTTCCAGCGGGGCGGGAGGCCAACACGTGAACAAGACCGACTCGGCCGTCCGCATCACGCACTTCCCGACCGGGATCGTCGTCCAGTGCCAGAACGAGCGCTCGCAGCTCTCGAACAAGCGGACGGCGCTGCGGCTGCTGCGCTCGCGGCTCGCCGAGCTTGAGGAGGAGCGGCGCGAGGCCGAGCTGGCGAAGGAGCGCGGCGCGGCGCAGGACATCGGGTTCGGGAGTCAAATCCGCAGCTACGTGCTCCACCCCTACCAGCTGGTGAAGGACCATCGCACCGACCACGAGGTCGGGAACGCGCAGTCCGTCCTCGACGGCGCCCTCGACGGCTTCGTCCACTCGTACCTGCTCGCCAAGGCAGCGGGGAAGGTGGTGTAGGAGTGTCAGCTACAATCGGCTCCTCTCCTGAGCCGGAGCAGCCGGTCTCGGCTATGACTCATCTTCGCCCGGTGCTGGACGACCCCCGAAGTGACGTGCCAATGACCGCCCTTGCCGAGCCCGAGAACGGCGTCACCCCGTTCCCGGCCGCCGCCGAGCCCGGCGGCATGTCGATGATCGTGTTCGAGGACGTGAAGAAGGTCTACGAGCCCGGTGTGACGGCACTCGAGGGCGTCTCCTTCACGATCGAGAAGGGCGAGTTCGTGTTCGTCGTCGGCGCCTCGGGGTCCGGCAAGTCGACGGTGATCAGGCTCATCCTCAAGGAGCTCGAGCCGACCGAGGGGCGCATCGTCGTCGGCGGGCGCGATCTCGGCCGCCTCAAGCGCTCGAAGGTGCCGCTCCTCCGCCGGAACGTCGGCTGCGTGTTCCAGGACTTCAAGCTCCTCCCGAACCGCACCGCCGCCGAGAACATCGCGTACGCGCTGCGGGTGCAGGGCCAGTCCAACGCGCAGATCCGCAAGAAGGTGCCCGAGGTGCTGAACCTCGTCGGGCTCGCGCACAAGATGAACTCGCGGCCGGAGGAGCTCTCGGGCGGCGAGCAGCAGCGCGTCTCGATCGCGCGCGCGTTCGTCAACCACCCGCCGCTGCTCGTCTGCGACGAGCCGACCGGGAACCTCGACCCCGACACCTCGGTCGGGATCATGCAGCTCCTCTACCGGATCAGCCGGACCGGCACGACGATCCTCATGGTCACGCACGACCGCGAGATGGTGGACAAGATGCGTCGCCGCGTCATCGCCCTCGAGCACGGGAAGCTCGTGCGCGACGAGCGGCGCGGAGGGTACGCGGAGGAGTGATGCGGGTCCGCCTTCTCTTCTCGGAGGCGTTCCGGTCGATCGGCGCCAACCTCTCGACGACGTTCGCCTCCGCCGTCTCGGTGCTCGTCGGGATGTTCCTGATCGGGGTCTTCATCGGCATCGGCACCTGGCTCGTGTCGTGGTCGGACGACAAGAAGCGCGAGCTCGCCGTGCACGTCTTCATCGCGGACTCGGCGACGACCGAGCAGATCAACGAGCTCCGCGTCTTCCTCGAGTCGGACAACCGCGTGAAGCCCGGGGGCATCGAGTTCATCTCGAAGAAGAAGGCGCTCGCGATCATGCGCAAGCGCGCGCCGGAGCTGACCGAGAACCTCGCGTCCAACCCGCTGCCCGCCTCGTTCGACGTCGTGCCGACGCGCGGCGAGGACACGGCGGCGATCGCGGCGTCCGTCCAGGAGTCGAAGCTCGCCGCGGTCGACGAGGTGAGCCACGGCAAGGAGGTGTCGAGCCGCATCCTCCAGATCGCCCGCGCGATCCAGGTCGTGTTCCTCGTGGTCGTGATCGTGCTGCTCGCAGCCTCGACGATCCTCATCTCGAACACGATCCGGCTCTCGATCTTCGCGCGCAGGCGCGAGATCGAGGTCATGAAGCTCGTCGGGGCGACGAACTGGTTCGTCCGCGGGCCGTTCATGCTCGAGGGCGTGCTGACGGGGCTCGTGGGCTCGCTGGCGGCGGTCGTGCTGCTCTTCCTCGGGCGCGAGCTCGCCGTGCCGTCCATCGTCGGGCACATCCAGGACGACCCCGACGTGCGCGCGCTCGCCTTCTCGTACACCGCGGGGCTGCTCATCCTCGTCGGCCTCGCGATCGGCGCGCTCGGCTCCGGTCTCACGCTCCGCCGGTTCCTCAGGGTCTGAGGTCGCCAGGGCGAGGCGAGCCTCGCCCCTACCGGCAGAACTGGAAGCTCTGCGCTGTACCGTGCCGCGATGCGCCACCGCCGCCCTCCCCGCGGCCGCCAGAAGCGGCCGTCCCGCTCCCAGCGCGCCGAGCGGCGCCGGCCGACGGCCGTCGTCCGGCAGGCCGAGCGCCGCATCGAGATCACCTTGCCGTCGCGCACGCACGAGCCCGACCGCGTCGTCGCGCATCTCGGCCCGACGAACTCCGGGAAGACGCACGCCGCGCTCGAGGAGCTCGCCGAGGCGGGACGCGGCGTCTATGCCGGCCCGCTGCGCATGCTCGCGCAGGAGGCGCACCGCCGCCTCGCCGACCGGGTCGGCGCCGAGAGCGTCGGCCTGATCACCGGCGAGGAGCGCGTCAACGAGCACGCGCCGATCCTCGCGACGACGGTCGAGATGGCGCCGCAACGCGGTGAGCTCCTCGTCCTCGACGAGATCCAGTGGGCCGACGACGAGGAGCGCGGCTCGGCGTGGACGCGGCTGCTGCTCGCGGGCGACTTCCGCGAGATCCGCCTTCTCGGCGCCGTCGACGCGCTGCCTCTCGTCGAGCGCGCGTTCCCGGAGGCGGAGCTCCGGCTCTTCGAGCGGAAGCTCCCGCTCGAGTTCGTCGGCGAGCGGACGCTGCGCTCACTCGGCACGGGCACGGTCGTCGTCGCGTTCAGCCGCAAGGCCGTGCTCGCGCTCGCAGGGGAGGTGAACCGCCTGCACCCCGGCCGCGTCGCCGTGCTCTACGGCGCGATGCCGCTCGCGTCGCGGCGCGAGGAGATCGACCGCTTCCTCTCCGGCGCGGCGGACGTCTGCGTCGCGACCGACGTCCTCGGGCACGGCGTGAACCTCCCGTGCGAGACGCTGCTCTTCGCGGAGACCACGAAGTACGACGGCGAGTCGCGGCGCAACCTGCTCCCATGGGAGATCGCGCAGATCGCCGGCCGCGCCGGGCGCTTCGGCCTCGTCGAGCGCGGCCACGTCGGCGTGCTCGCCGGGCTCGGCTGGGGGACTGCGGACCCGGGCCTCGTCGAGTCCGCGCTCGAGCCTCATGTCGCGGTCGGCGACGGTCTGCGTGGCTACCGGATCGTGGACGAGGCGCGGATCCGTCCTCGGCTCTCCGATCTCGGCGTCGACGACCCGCGCGACCTCGACGCGGCGCTCGTGGCGTGGCACCGGGTCGCCCTGAGGGAGTGGGCGTTCGAGAGCTGGCTCGCGGTCGAGTCGCTCCAGCCGCTCCGCGCCCGGCTCGACGCCGTGCAGAAGCGCCTCCGCGAGCGCGGCCGCCGGCTCGGGCTCGAGGACACGTGGACGCTCGTCAACGCCCCCGTGGACGAGGACAACCTCGAGCTGCTCGCCACGCTGGCGCTCGCGATCGCGGGCGACCGCGTCGCGCGGCCGCACCTCACGTTCCTCCTCGACACCGCGCGCCTCCGCGACTCGTCGCTGGAGGAGGCCGAGCAGGCCGGCCGCGAGGCCAGCATCCTCCGCTGGTTCGCGCTCCAGTACCCGGGCGTCGGCGGCGTGACGATGGAGCGTGCTGCCGCGCTCGAGGTGGCAGCCGCGGAGCGCGTGGTCGCCAGGCTCCGGCTCGAGGTCGAGTCGCCGACGCTCGGCCGCTGCCGCTCCTGCGGCCGCTCGACCGCGCCGTGGTTCCCGCTCTGCGACCGCTGCGCCGGCATCGCCTCGCGCGCGTGATATGAAGCTGCGGTGAGCGTGGACGAACTTCGGGAGCTGGAGCTCTTCGCCGGCGTGAGCGACGAGGGGCTTGCGCGCATCGCCGACTGCGCCGGCGTCGTCGAGTGCGAGCCGGGGCAGGTGCTCGCGCTGCCCGGCGACCCCGGCTCGGGGATGTTCGTCGTCCTCGACGGCGCGGTGGCGATCGAGGCGCGCGGCTCCTCGGTGGAGCTCCAGCGGTCGGACTTCGTGGGCGAGCTGGCGTTGCTGAACCCCGAGACCGAGCGCGTCGCGCGTGTCCGTGCCGCGACCGAGGTGCGCGCGCTGGCGATCCCGCGCGACGAGGCGCTCGCGCTGATCGAGTCGGAGCCCGCGTTCGCGCTGACGATGCTGCGGGAGCTCGCTCGTCGGCTCGCGGTCGCGATGGATCGTGACGCCTGACGGGGGCGAGGCAAGCCTCGCCCCTACCGCCCGTGGCCGAGACGAAGCTCATCGCCGAGAACCGTCGCGCGCGGCGTGACTACGAGCTCCTCGAGCGGGTCGAGGCCGGCATCGCGCTCACGGGCAGCGAGGTGAAGTCAATCCGCGGCGGTCACGTCCAGCTCGGGCAGGCCTACGGCGACATCCGCGGCGGCGAGGCGTGGCTCGTCGGGGCGTCGATCGCGGAGTACCCACAGTCGGGCTCGTTCGGCCATCAGCCGGACCGCGAGCGCAAGCTTCTGCTGCACCGGCGCGAGATCGACTCTCTGTACGGGAAGCTGCGCGAGAAGGGCCTCACGCTCGTCCCGACGCGCATGTACTTCAAGGACGGCAAGGTGAAGGTCGAGCTCGCGCTCGCACGCGGCCGCGAGCGGGCCGACAAGCGGCGGGTGATCGCGGAGCGCGATGCGGAGCGGCAGATGCAGCGCGCTTTGAGACGACGCCGTTAACGGGCGTGGCGGCGCCGCCGCCGACGCGTTACGCTCGAACCTCGCCCACGAAAGGAGGGGACAGCTGTGCGACGCGTAGCGCTATCCGTCAACGGGACGCGGCACGAGCTGGATGTGGAGCCCCGAGACCTCCTCGTGTACGTGCTCCGGGAGCGCCTCGGGCTGACCGGTACGACCGTCGGCTGCGACACCTCGTCCTGCGGGTCGTGCACCGTGCTCGTCAACGGCGAGTCGGTGAAGTCCTGCACGATGCTCGGCGTCCAGGCCGACGGCCTCGAGCTCACGACGATCGAGGGCCTTGCCCGGAACGGCGAGCTGCATCCGGTCCAGCAGGCGTTCCACGAGCACCACGCCCTGCAGTGCGGCTACTGCACGCCCGGAATGGTCCTGGCCGCCGTCAGCCTCATCGAGGCCGGGGAGGCGACCGACGAGGACGCGATCCGCGAGGGCCTCGAGGGGAACCTCTGCCGCTGCACGGGGTACCACAACATCGTCCAGGCGGTCTCGGCCGCCGCGGGGGTGAGCTAGATGGCCGTCGTCGAGGAGACCGGTACCTACATCGGCGCCCCCGTCAAGCGCAAGGAGGACGTGTCGCTGCTCCGCGGGCGCGGCACCTACGTGGACGGCCTCACGCTGCCCGGGATGCTCTGGATGGCCGTCGTCCGGAGCCCGTACGCGCACGCGCGGATCGAGAGCATCGACCTGACCGCCGCGCGGGCGGCCGAGGGCGTCGTCGCGGCGTACTCGGGCGCCGACCTCGCGGACGACTGGGTCGGGGGCTTGCCGTGCGCCTGGCCCGTCACCGAGGACATCAAGATGCCGCCGCACTATCCCCTCGCGAGCGAGGAGACGCGGTACCAGGGAGATCCCGTCGCTGTGGTGATCGCGGAGAGCCGTGCGCTCGCGAAGGACGCGGCCGAGCTCGTCGACGTCACGTACGCGCCGCTGCCCGCGACCGCCGACGTCGAGAAGGCGCTCGCGGACGGCGCGCCGCTCGTCCACGAGGACCTCGGCACCAACGAGTGCTACGTCTGGAAGCTGGAGACGGACGACGTGCAGGCGGCGATCGACGCGGCCGACGTCGTCGTGACGCGGCGCTACATGCAGCCGCGGTTGATCCCGAACGCGATCGAGCCGCGCGGCGTGCTCGCCCAGGTCGACCCGACCGGCGAGGTCACGGTCTGGTCGGCGACGCAGACGCCGCACATCCAGCGCTTCGCGCTCCAGCTCGTGCTCGGCATACCCGAGTCGAAGATCCGCGTGATCGCCCCCGACGTCGGCGGCGGCTTCGGCTCGAAGATCCAGGTCTACGGCGAGGCGCCGCTCGCGGTCGCCGTCGCCCGTCGCCTGGGACGCCCCGTGAAGTGGATCGAGGAGCGGGCCGAGAACTACCTCGGCACCATCCATGGCCGCGACGTCGTCCACGAGCTGACGTTCGCGGCGACGAAGGACGGGGACATCACGGCCGTGAAGTCCGAGGCCTGGTGCGCGATGGGCGCGTACCTCGAGCTCGTCACGCCTGGGATCCCGCTTCTCGGCGCGTGGATCTACTCCGGCCCGTACGACATCCCCAACTACAGCGTCACCTTCACGGGCGTCTTCACGCACACGACCCCGACCGACGCGTACCGGGGCGCGGGCCGGCCCGAGGCCACCTATGTCCTCGAGCGGACGATGGACGCGCTCGCGGCCGAGCTCGGGATCGACCGGGTCGAGCTCCGGCGGAGGAACTTCGTCAAGGAGTTCCCGCACACGATGGCCTCCGGGCTCACGATCGACTCCGGCGACTACCACGCGTCGCTCGACAAGCTGCTCGAGCTCCTCGACCTCGACTCGATCCGCGCCGAGCAGGAGTCGCGCCGCTCGAGCGGCGACGTGAAGCAGCTCGGGGTCGGCTTCTCCACCTACAACGAGATGTGCGGGCTCGCGCCGTCGCGCATCCTCGGTGCCATCCGGTACGCGGTCGGAGGCTGGGAGAGCGCCACGATCCGCTTCCAGCCGCTCGGCTCGGTGCAGGTCGTGATCGGCACCTCGCCGCACGGGCAGAGCCACGAGACGACGTTCGCGCAGATCGTCGCCGACCAGCTCGGGATCGGCGTCGACACGATCGACGTGATTCACGGCGACACCGCGTCCTCTCAGCTCGGCCTGGACACGTACGGGAGCCGCTCGCTCGCGGTCGGCGGCATCGCGCTGCACCACGCGGGCGAGAAGATCATCGAGAAGGCCCGCGCGATCGTCGCCCACCAGCTCGAGGTGTCGGAGGACGACCTCGAGTTCTCCGGTGGCGCGTTCAGCGTGAAGGGGTCGCCGGACCGGTCGCTGACGATCCAGGAGGCCGCGTTCGCCGCGCACACGGCGCACAACCTCCCGGACGGCATGGAGCCCGGGCTCGAGCAGACGGCGGTCTTCGACCCGCCGAACTTCTCCTGGCCGGGAGGGGCGCACGCGGCCGTGGTCGAGGTCGACACGGAGACGGGCGACACGCGGCTCGTCCGCTACGTCGCCGTCGACGACGTCGGCCAGCCGGTGAACCCGATGATCGTGGAAGGGCAGGTGCACGGCGGGGTCACGCAGGGCATCGCCGCGGCTCTCTACGAAGAGGGCGACTACGACGACGACGCGAACCTGCTGACGACGACGATGACGACGTACCTCGTCCCGTCCGCGGCCGAGCTCCCGTCCTACGAGACCGCTCTCACCGAGACGAGGGCGGACAACCCGCTCGGAGTGAAGGGGGTGGGGGAGACGGGCACGATCGCGTCCGCGCCGGCGGTGATCAACGCGGTCGTGGACGCGCTCTCGCACCTCGGCGTCACCGACATCCAGATGCCGGCGACGCCCGAGCGAGTGTGGACTGCGATTCAGGAGGCGACGTCATGATCCCCGCTGCGTTCGACTACGAGGTCGCGGAGAGCGCCGAGCACGCGATCGCGCTCCTCGGCGAGAGGGAGGACGCGAAGCTGCTCGCGGGAGGGCACTCGCTGCTCCCGGCGATGAAGCTGCGGCTCGCGCGGCCCTCGGCGCTGATCGACATCGGCCGCGTGAGCGAGCTCTCGTACATCCGCGAGGACGGTGACCACATCGCGATCGGCGCGCTCACGCGGCACCGGGAGGTCCGCGACAACGCGCTCCTGAGGGCGCAGTGCCCGATCGTCTCGCACACGGCCGGGCTCATCGGCGACCCGCAGGTCCGCCACCGCGGGACGATCGGCGGCTCGCTCGCGCACGGGGACCCCGCCTCGGATCTGCCGGCGGTGATCCTCGCGCTCGAGGCCGAGCTCGTCGTGCGAGGCTCCGGCGGGGAGCGGACGGTGCCCGCGTCCGAGTTCTTCACGGGCGTCTTCCAGACGGCGGTCGGGCCGGCGGAGCTGCTCACGGAGATCCGGGTGCCGAAGCTCGGCTCGACCGGCTGGTCGTACGTGAAGATGAGCCGGCGCGCGCAGGACTGGGCGACGGTCGCGGTCGCGGCCGTCGTCGAGCGGTCGAACGGCTCGCTCGGCAAGGCCGCGATCGGCCTCACGAACATGGGCGGGACGCCGCTTCGCGCGACGGCCGCCGAGGAGGCGATTGCGGGCGGCTCGTCGATCGAGGACGCCGTGAAGCTGATCCCGCAGGGCACCGACCCGCCGTCCGACCACGCGGCGAGCTCGGACTTCCGCCTGCACCTCTCGACCGTCCTCGGGCGGAGGGCGCTCGAGGAGGCGGCGGCTCGTTGACGCACGTCTCGTAGGGGCCGGGCACGCCCGGCCGGCCCCTACGCCATCCCGTGGGGGCGAGGCTTGCCTCGCCCTCGCCTCTCAGACCGGCGCGTAGACCAGCGACTGCGAGATCTCGGGCACCGGGACGCGCTCGAGAGCGATGCGGAGCGCCTCCTCGGGGGTCATGCCCTCCTCGCAGATGATCCGGTGGTGCAGGACGTACGGCGCGACCTCGCGCACGTCCTCCGGCGCGACGTACTCGCGCCCGCTGAGCCGCGCATTCGCCTTCGCCGCGCTGGCGAGGTGGATGATCCCGCGCGAGCTGACGCCCAGCTCGACGCCATCGAGCTCCCGCGTCGTGCGCGCCAGCTCGACCATGTAGTGCCCGACCGCCTCCGGGATGTCCGTCGAGTCGAGCTCGATCCGCGCCTTGTCGAGGCCGACGACGCCGAGCAGCGGCTGCACCTCGCCGAGCATGTCCGGCGCGACTCCCTTGTGCGGGAGGTCGAGCATGAGGTACTCGCTGCGCGCGTCCGAGTAGCCGATCGAGATCTTGAACAGGAAGCGGTCGAGCTGAGACTCGGGCAGCTCGAACACGTCGCGGTGCTCGTACGGGTTCTGCGTCGCGATGACGAGGAACGGGTCGGGCAGCCGATGGCCCTTCCCCTCGATCGTGACCTGCCGCTCCTGCATCGCCTCGAGCAGCGCGGCCTGCGTGCGCGGCGGCGTGCGGTTGATCTCGTCCGCGAGCAGCACGTTCGTGAAGACGACACCCGGCAGCAGGATCTGCTCGCCCGCGCGGATCGTGTACTTCCCGGTCAGCTCGGACGGTGTCGTGTCGGGCGTGAACTGAATGCGCTTGAAGGACGCACCGAGCATGTGCGCGGCCGCGCGTCCGAGGAGCGTCTTCGCCGAGCCGGGCGGGCCCTCGAGCAGCACGTGCCCGTGCGCGAGCGCGGCGACCAGGAGGAGCTCGACCGCGCGATCCTGGCCGATGACCACTTTCTGCACCTCGCGCTTCGCGCGCTCGCGCAGGTCGATGAGGTTCTCGTACGGCGCTTCGACGATCAGTGCCACGACGGCCCCCTCCTCGCGGTCGGCCTTCCTCGACCGGGAAAGACTAGCGCGCTGCGACGACGCGCTTCGCGCGCGGGTGGTGCGTGGTCGGCGGCGTGAGCGCTAGACGGCCGTGGGCGCCGGGGCGGGCACGGACTTGATCGCCTGCTCGAGCACCTCGTCCGCGTCGGCGCCGGGCTCGAGGATGAGGCGGTGCCTCATGACGTACGGCGCCATCTCGCGGACGTCGTCGATCGTCACAGCGTGGCGCCCGTTCAGTCGCGCGCTCGCCTTCGAGGCACTCATGAGGTGGATCATCGCCCGCGAGCTGATGCCGAGCTGGACGCCCGGCATGTCGCGCGTGCGCCGGCCGAGCGCGACGATGTAGCGCCCGATCGCGTCCGAGACCTCGGTCGTCTCGAGCTCCTTGCGCGCCTTGTCGAGGCCGACCACGCCGAGCAGCGGCCGCACCTCGCCGAGCATGTCCGGCGCGATCCCGTTGTGCGGCAGGTTGAGCATCTGGAGCTCGGAATCGGGGTCGGCGTAGTCGAGGTAGATCTTGAAGAGGAAGCGGTCGAGCTGGGACTCGGGGAGCTCGAAGACGCCGGAGTGCTCGTACGGGTTCTGCGTCGCGATGACGAGGAACGGGTCGGGCAGCCGGTGCACCTTGCCGTCGATCGTCACCTGGCGCTCCTGCATCGGCTCGAAGAGGGCGGCCTGGGTGCGCGGCGGCGTGCGGTTGATCTCGTCTGCGAGGAGGACGTTCGTGAACACGGCGCCGGGGAGGAAGACGTGCTCGCCGGCCTTGATCACGTTGACGCCGTTGAGCTCGGCAGGCGACGTGTCGGGCGTGAACTGGATGCGCTTGAACGTGGCGCCGAACATGTGCGCGACGGCGCGGCCGATCAGCGTCTTCGCGCTCCCGGGCGGGCCCTCGAGGAGGACGTGCCCGTGCGCGAGCGCAGCGACGAGGAGCAGCTCGACGGTGCGGCCCTGCCCCACGACGACCTTCGCGACCTCGGCCTTCGCCCGATCGCGGAGCCCGGCCAGATCGTCGTATCTCTCCTCCAGCATCAAAGCCACAGCGGTTGCCCTTTCGCCCGGTCGAGTGCGTCCAGTTCAGCGGTCCGGCGCATCCCCGCCCCGGACGATCCGCTTATCGGCAGCTATCCTAGTCGCCTTGAACACATACGGGGGCGACCAGGTCTCGACGTGGTCGGTTCTCCGGCAGAGCTGCGAGCCGAGGTCGCCGGTTGGCCTCGTAAATCAACCGGCACCAACGCAAGTGCGAAGCATGACGAACTCGCACTCGCCGCCTAGTAGGAACTAGGTAAGGCGACGCCGACCCGGGTTGGGCCCGAGGCCCGGGAGCCGGCGCCAACGATCGGGCTCGGCGCCGAGGGAGAGCCAATCGCCCGGAGCGCGACACTTCAGGATGGCTGGCCCGTCGGTTGGTCGTCCGTGAACCGGCCGCCGGGTGAGATCAAGCACGGACTACGCTCGTAGATGCCCTGACCGGTGCGGCCGCGGACGCGGGTTCGATTCCCGCCGCCTCCACTCAGTTGGCACCCGATCCCTGCCGGTCACGGCGGCGAGGAGTCAGCGCAGAGCGAGCGACAGCGCCCTCGCCGGCGGCAGGTGGCCGCCGACCGCGTCGGCCCAGGCGGCGAGGACCGCATCCGGGCCGTCGCGGCGCTCGATCTCCAGCCAGCCCGCGCACCACTCGAGCAGCTCGCCGAGGGCCTGGGTGTCGATGCCGTCACCCACGTGGTCGGGGGCGAAGAAGAACGTCGGCTGCGGGCCGGGCAGCGGCTCGCCGCCGAGCGGCGCGGCGTCCAGGTGCGTCGCGCCCACGAGGACGCTCGCCTCGAGCTCGGCGCCGAAGTGGCGGTGCACGGAGGCGCGCACGCGCGCATTCCCCGCCAGGTCGACGAAGGTGGCGGGCCCGCGCTCGAGCTCCTCGACCGCGGCGTAGCCGACCAGCTCGTCGTAGACGCCGAGCGCGGCCGCGAAGTCGGCCGAGGCCGTGATCCCGGCCGTCCTCACGCCGCGCCGCGCGAGCAGGAAGGCGGTGCCGAGGGCGGTCTTGCTCGACGCGCTGGAGAAGACGACGCGTGGCGTGCCCTCCAGGCTGCGCGCGAGCAGGGTCGACGTGACGAGGAGCGGCTGGAGCACCATCGTGTGGTCGTCGCGGTCCGAGGGCTCGGCGTGCCGGTACGCGTTGTAGGCGCCCGGGAGCTCCGCGCGGTGCGCCGAGGCGTCGCGCAGCCCGCGCTCGTCCATGTGCTCGGGCGTGAGGATCAGGTCGCCGCCCATCGGCACGTAGCCGAATATCCGCGCCCCCTCCCGCACGTCCGCGCAGCGGCTCTCGACCGCGGTCGCGAACCCCCACGCGGGCACGCGGCCAAGACCCTCGGCCTCCGACGGGAAGAACGTCCAGTAGCGCATCCGGTCGCCGAAGAGGCCGTAGGTGACGTTGTTCGCGGTCAGGCCGAACCGCTCGACCGCGAACCGCGCCTCGCCTTCCCGAAGCGCGCGCGGCTCGACGTCCACCACCCGCGCTGCCGCGAGGTCGTCCCGCCGGACTTCGAGCACCCGCGCCATGCGCGGAAGCATCTCATCGCCAGGCACCTTGGCACCTGGCTACGGGCCGCCGCGACTGTTTCTCGCTCTTGACAACCATCGGCCGGTCGAAGAAGGTAGGCAGCAAGTGACGGGCGGCTGCGACTCTCGGCGAAGCACATTCGGCGTTCCCTTGACGAGGGCGGCACTTGCCGCCGCTCTCGTCGTGCTCGCAGGCGTGATCGGAGGCGCAGGGCCTGCCACCGCGCATCATCATCCCGCCGTCTGGATCGGCTCTCCCATCTCGGGGTCGTGGTCAGATGCGCAGTACTGCCGGATGACGACCGCGTACCCTTCGGTGTACTGCAGCCTGCCGTACGCTCATCACACGTACCGGTACGGGGAGCCTCGGGCCGGTGACTGGGGCGTGGATCTCCCGGTACCGCAGAGCGGGACGAAGGTCAAGGTTTTCGCGGCCCCGCAGAGCACGGCGCACCGGATAACCGCAAAGATCATCCGCAGGACCTTCGCCTGCGGCCCCGCCAGCACCGACAAGACGTCTGCTGACCGTCTTGCCCGAGGCGGCCATGCTGTAGTGGTCGGCTTCTACTCCGGCTCCACCAAGATCGGAACCGTCCGCTACCTGCACATCGACGCTGCGAAGGGCATCGTCGACGGCGCTTCGATTTCGAGATGGGGAACCGTCGTCGGAACCGTCGGGACCTACAAGAGCAACGGGTGTTGGATGGGGCGCCATCTTCATCTCGAGCTCGCCTCGGAGCACGGTTACGCCTGTTTCAACGGAGGCTTCAAGCCGAACCGGACGAACCTGGGAGCTCGGCAGACGAGCATCAAGGAGTCGAACTTCATCGGCTTCGTGGGCGGCAACTACGTGAAGGGCCCGCGCCAGGCGTGCCCCACCGTGAAGCCGACGCAGCCGGCGCCTCAGCCTCCCGCTCCGCAGCCTCCCGCGCCCGAGCCGCCACCCCCCGCGCCTCAGCCTCCGCCGACGATCACGCTGACCGTCTACAACAAGGTCACGAACGGGGCGACGCAGATGCGCGAGGACCCGCTCGCGGCCTACCTGTCGTCGAGGCCCGAGAACCGCTGCCGCGCGAACGGCTGCATGGTCGCCGGCACGGATCGGCGCACCGGGGGTACCTACAGCCCTGCTGTCTGCCAGAAGAAGGGCGCGCGCACCACGAACGGGGACGACACGAGCTCGATCGACGACAAGAACCCCGGGCTCTTCACCTCGACGCGCTGGTACGGCATCCGTCTCGCCAACCAGTCGATCGGGTACATCAGCGAGGTCTGGATCCAGCCGTCGCAGCGCGGCGGGCTCGGGCTGCCGACCTGTTGACCGCGGCGCAGGGCGCTCAGCGCTTCGGCGGCGGCTTGACCTTCAGCGTCGCCCGCATCCCGAGCGCGCGGTGGTTCGCGAGCGTGCACCAGAGCTGGTAGCGGCCGGCGGCCAGGCGCAGCTGGCGCTCGCGGACGCCTCCGGGAGTGACCGTCCGCACGCGCCATGTCTTCGCGCCCGGCGCGCGGCGGCGCAGCGCCAGGTCGTGGTCGTCCTCGCCGAAGTTGACGAGCTCCACGATCGCGGGGCCCGAGCGCACCGTCGAGCGGGAGAGGACGAACGTGAACTCGTTCGCCGTCACCTGGAGCCGCGCGGGCTGGCGCGGAGGGGCCGCGGCCGCGCTCGCCCCCGCCACGAGCGCGACCGCCGCGCACGCGGCGACGAGCCGCGCATTCATCGCAGGACCGGGATCGTGCGGAACGACTTCGCCTTCGGGAGCACGGCGCCGGCGTCCCCGCCGAGCCAGCCCTCGATCAGCGTCCGGTACAGCGAGCGGAAGTCGGAGGTGGGGCGGAGGTTCCCGTGCCGGTCGAGCCGCGAGAGGTCGGGCAGCTCGCCGACCATGCGGCCGCTCGCGCGCGTCCCGAGCACGAACGCCATCCCGGCGGCGCCGTGGTCGGTGCCGCTCGAGCCGTTCTCCTCCGGCCGGCGCCCGAACTCCGACCAGACGAGCGTGAGCACGCGGTCGGCGAGCCCGCGCGCCTCCAGGTCGCGCTGGAACGCGAAGAGTGACGCCGCCGTCAGCTGGAGGCCCTCCTCGAGCGCGCGCGGCTGGTTGTCGTGCGTGTCGTACGCGCCCGGCGCGGTGAGCGCGACGCAGCGGAGCGGGAGGCCGGCGGCGAGCATCGCGGCGAGGCCCGCGAGCCGCCGCGGGAACGAGCTGTCGCCCGGCGGGTACGCGACCGGGCTGCCGAAGCCGCTCCCGTTCTGGCGCCCGCGGAACGGCGCGAGCTGGCGGTACAGGAGGTGGCTCTGGCGCGCCGCGCGCGTGGCCTGCTCGAGGCCGGCGTCGCCGCGCGAGCGCAGCCGGCCGAGGCCGCCCATCGCCGCGAGCATGCGGTTCTCGACCGAGCCCCAGACGCCGCGCGTCCAGAAGTCGAAGCGGTCGGGCCCGTCGACCGACGCGACCGGCTTCAGCTTCGTCGCGAGCGCGGGCTGGAGACTCCAGTCGAGCGAGAGCCCCTGGAGCGGGTTGTCGTTGCGCCCGTAGCGGTCGAGGTAGCGCCCCAGCCACCCGGTCGCGAGCGAGTGGTCGGTCGCGCCGACCTCCCAGTAGTGCCGCGACGTGAAGTGCGACTGGTTCGCGTCCGTGTAGCCGATCCCGGGGAGCACGGTGAGCTTCCCCTCGGCGTGCAGCGCCGCGAGCGGCGCGAGCGTCGGATGCCACCACAGGCGCGGGTCCTCGGTGAACTGCGTCGACTCCGGCGTCGGCGAGAGCGCCAGGCGCGGGCGCAGCTTCCGGTAGCGGGCGTCCTCGGCGGGGAAGAGCATCGAGAGCGAGTCCGCGCCCCCGTCCAGGAACACGGAGACGAGCACGCGCCCGTTGCCCGCCGCGGCCATCGCGCTCTCGATCCCCTCCTCGAGCGCGCGCGGGACGAACGCGGAGCCGCCGTAGACCGCGAGCGCGAGGCCGAGGCTGCGCGAGAGGAACGCGCGCCGGTCGAGCCCGGTGCCTGCGGGCGCCGGCATCCCCGGCTCGATCGCGGGCAGCCCGTTCCCGGCCTGCGCGATGGCGCGGCGGAGCGCCTCGGAGCGGTTGTGCTCGTCGCAGCAGCCCATCTCAGGCGGCCTGGTAGTCGGGGGAGAGGGCGATGAGCTGGCGCGTCGCGTTCAGGACGAGGAGCGGGTACTCCTCCTTCTGCCAGTCGCTCCTCGCGTCGGAGAGCGCGCGCTTCGCGAAGCCGGCGATGGCGCGGCGGCTCTGCGGGCGGACGCTCGGGTTGCCGAGCGTGCGGTACGCGCTCTCGACGAGCTTCGCCGCCTCGCGCGGCACCTTCGGCGCCTTGCCCTTCTTCGAGCGGGCGACGGTGACGTGGGAGAGCGCCTCGTTCGCGATCGCCCAGCGCGCGCGGTACGTCGCCGTGTCGAGCCAACGCTCGTCGTCCCAGCCGGCCACGCTCGGCGGGTAGAAGAGCCGCTGCCCCGCGCCCTCGCCCAGCCACACCCACGCGTTCGTGTCGATCCCGCGGTCGAGCGCGCGCAGCAGCCCCGCGGTGAAGACCACCGGCGGCTTGACCATGCGCGGGCCGGTGTACAGCGCCGGATGCTTGAGGATCGCCTCGAGCACGGGGCGCACCTGGAAGCCCTTCTTGTAGATCGCCTCCAGCCCCGCCCGCGTGGACGCGCTCGGCGGCGTCGGGACGAAATAGCTCCACAGCTTCTCGACGAAGAAGCGCGCGTGCAGCGGGTGGCGGAGGCAGAGGTCGCACGAGGCGCGCCAGCCGTAGCGCCCGCGCTTCTTGAAGATCGTCTTCGTCCCCGCGTCGTGCCGGCTCGCGTCGAAGCGGAAGTTGACGTGGCCCTTCCCGCGCTTCCACTCCGAGCGGAACCCGGTCAGCGCGCGCGCGTGCTCGCGCACGTCGCGCTCGGTGTAGCCGTTCCCCTCGCCGAGCGTGAAGAGCTCCATGAGTTCCCGCGCGTAGTTCTCGTTCGGCGAGTCCTTCGTGTTGTAGACGCCCGAGAGCCAGAGCAGCATCGCCGGGTCGGCGGTCACCGCGTGCAGGAGGTTCCGGAAGTTGCCGAACGCGTGCCGGCGGAACATGCGGTTCTGGTGGAGCATCAGCCCCTGCGAGCCGACGCCCGTGTTCGACGTCGCGAACCAGTCGTGCCAGACGAGCGTCATCCGCTCGGCGAGCGGCCGGTTCGTCCGCACCATCCGATCGAGCCACCAGAGGTGGTCGTGGCCCCACGCGTCGGCGGGAGCGAGGCCGCGGCCCTTCGAATCTCGCGGCTTCGGGCCGGTCAGGCGCTCGCGGGGCGGGCGCGTGAGCAGGTTGACGGCGCCGTCGAGCCCGAGCGCTGCGAGCTTCCGCGCCTCGCCCTTCCTCGGGCCGAACCCCGCGCGCCAGAGCAGCCGCTCCGCCTCGGGAGCGCCGAAGCGACCCCGGTACACGGGCACGGACGGCACCGTTGCATCGTCGGCCGTTCGGCCGGCGTCCGCCCTCACCCGTCCGGGGGAGGGTGCCCTCGAATGCGGGAAAGCCGAAGCCCGCCCGCTCGCCGCTACCGATGCCGCGCCGCGGCTGCCGGCGGACGCTTCGGGAGAAAGGAGGTGGGCCATGAGCACGCACGCTGTGGGCCGCGTCCACGCGGGCACTCGCGTCTGGCACGGCCTCTCGGTGCACTGGGCGTGGCTCGTGGGCGGGCTCGCGCTCGGCTTCGCGGTACCGTTCCTGCTCGCGGACCGGCTCGAGCTCCACCGTGACCTCTACTACGGCCTGTATGCGCTCGCCGTGGTCGGCCTGTTCGCCGCGTGGTCGCGCTCGACCGGGTACGACCTCGCCGCAGCCGTGAGGCGGCGCCGGATCGCCGCGCTCGTCCTCGGGCTCGGCTTCGCCGCCCTGCTGGCGGTGATGGTCGTGCGCACGGAGGACTCGACGGCGCGGCCCGAGGGTGTCGAGCTGGCCGGCGCGCTCCTCTGGCGCGGGATCGTCTACGGCGTCACGGACGGGCTGCTGCTCTCCGTGTTCCCGATCCTCGTCGTCTTCGCGGCGTTCGCGGGGAGCCGGCTGAACCGGCGCTTCGCCGGGAAGGTCGTCATCGGCGCCGTCGCGCTCGTCGCGTCGCTCGCGATGACCGCGGCGTACCACGCCGGGTACAGCGACTTCCGCTCGGCGGACGTTGCGAAGCCGGTCGCGGGCGACGTCGCGTGGAGCGTCCCGACGCTCGTGACGCTGAACCCGATCGGCGCGCCGATCGCGCATGCGGGGATGCACTCCGCGGCCGTCCTGCACAGCTACGAGACGGACACGTTCCTGCCGCCGCACGGGTAGACGACCAGGTAGGTGGGCAGGCGCCCGCTCTGCGCCGGCGCCTGCCGCGGACAGCCGACGCGGTGCCCATGCTTCGCGCGATGGAGCCGGATCGGCGAGTCGCGCTCGACGCCCTCATGACCGAGCACGTCGCGCTCCAGAGCGCGCGCTCGGCCTGCGTCACGGAGAGCGTTGGCCGTTCGATGATCTACCTCGCAAGCCTCTCCGCGAGCCTGATCGCGCTCGCGCTCGTCGCACAGAGCGAGAGCACGGCCGACGACTTCCGGCTCAGCGCGCTCGTGGTGCTTCCCGCGCTCGTGCTGCTCGGGACGGTGACGTTCGTGCGTCTCGTGGAGACCGGGATCGAGGACGCGATCGGCGCGCAGGCGATCGGACGCATCCGCCGCTACTACCTCGAGCGCGCCGGCGAGGACGCGCGGTGCTTCCTCCTCGCAGTCCTGCTCGGGTTGGCGGTCGTGACGGGCTCGGTCGCGGCCCACTACCTGCTCGGCCTCAGGCGCTTCTCGCGCTCGCTGGAGGCGTTCCCGCCGTTGTTCCCCGTCGGGTCGCCCTCCAGCTGACAACCTGTCCGGAGCGACGAAGGAGGACAGCATGACGACCGAGACCTACGGTTCGGACCTCGCCGACGAGCTCCTGCGGCGGATCGGGCATGCAGTCGGCGACCGGGTGGCGGTCTCGACGGTGTGAGCCCCGCCGACCTGGTCGCGCTCGGCGCGGCGGCCGCGCTCGCGGCGATCGCGCTCAGGCGGCTGCTCGGGTAGCGCTCCTCACCGCCAGCCCGGGTCCTGATCCCAGACGTCGTTCGTCGTGAGCCGGCGCACGTTCGTCCCGTCGGCGGCTGAACAGCTCACGACATCTTGGCGTCGCGCCCGGCTCGGCGCAACGGGCGGGCTACGCGGCCGGCTCGGTGGTCGGCTTCAACGACTCCTGCGTCTCGAGGGCGCTCTCGGCCAGCGCGTTCACGACCTCGATCGGGACGACGACGGAGACGCCGTGGTGGCTCCCGCGCTCGTCCTCGGACACGAGCACCTCGCCCTGCGTGAGCACCTCGATCGCGTTCTGGCTGAGCGTGAAGGCGGGGCGGAGGATCGCGCGCACGACCCACAGCGCCACGGCGACGCCGACGAGGAGCGCGAGCGCGAGGTAGGCGAGGAGCAGCGTCACCGAGCGCGTCGCCGACGACGACAGCGACTCGGTCGACGACTCGACCGAGCGCACGCCGATGGCGTACGCGTGCGCGAGCGACTGCTCGTACTCCTTCCGCAGCTGGCGCGTCGAGCCGAGCGACGCCTCGATCGCGCGCTCCGTCTCTCCCCGGTCGAAGGCGGCGATGTCGCCCTTGAGCACGCGGAGCCAGCGCTCGAAGCCGGTGCGCGACTCGCGGACCGCCTCCCGCTGCGCAGGCCCGATCGCGTAGCTCGCGGCGAGGGTGAACGCCGAGCGCGCCTCCTCGGTGCGGGTCCGGATCTCGCTCAGGTACTCGCGGTTCCCGCTCAGGAGGTAGCCGCGCTGGTCGTTCGCGATGCCCTTCGCGCTGAGCGCCGCCTCGTGGATCGCGGTCGCGTAGAGCGTGTTCTCGAGCGCCTCGCCGGTCGCGTCTCCCTCGAACGAGACGATGAGGACGACCGCGAGCCCGACCGCGACCGCGAGGAGCGCGAGCAGGCTGCCGACACCGATGAGCACCTGCACGTCGGAGGCGAGCCGGTGCCGGCCGCCGTACCGCAGCACTCCGCCCTTCTCCGCCCCTGCAACCCCGTCGTCCACGTCGACCCCCGGCCGCTTCCCACACAGGAAACCGCCTCCCGCGGACGGCGTCAAGGCGGCGGGTCGCCGCGCATCGGTCCGCTTGACCCGGTGGCGACACGCCAGGCACCCTGCGTGTCGACGCCGTGCTCCGCCTCCTCGCCCTGCCGCTCGTTCTCCTCGTCGCAGCCTCCTCGGCCGCCGCCCAGGCGAAGCCGCAGGCCTACGAGTCCTCGATCCGCCCGCTGCCGGCGTCGCTCCGAGCCAGCCTCGTCAACGGCGGCTCCTGGCAGCCCGGCTGCCCCGTGCCGCTCTCGGGCCTGCGGCTGCTCGAGGTGACGGTGTGGGGCTGGGACGAGAAGCCGTACACGGGCCAGCTCGTCGTCAACCGGGACGCCGCCGCGCCGCTCGCGACCGTGTTCCGGCAGCTCTACCGGCAGAAGTTCCCGGTCCGGCACATGCGGCTGTCCGACATGTACGGGCCGAAGCGCGCGCGGCCCGCCGACGGTGACATCACGGGCTCGTTCCGCTGCCGCCAGTCGGTGCCCTCGCCCTGCGTCGGAGGGTCGGCGAGCGGCCGCTGGTCGAACCACGCCTACGGCCTCGCGATCGACGTCAACCCCGTCGAGAACCCGTACGTCGGCTGCGCGAAGGTCCGCGACCCGCGGACCCGGCCGTACGTGAACCGGTCGCGGATGCGGAAGGGGATGGTGACGCCTGCGGTCGTGCGCGCGTTCCGCTCGATCGGCTGGGGCTGGGGCGGCGCCTGGACGGGCGCGACGAAGGACTACATGCACTTCTCGCACAACGGGCGCTGACGCGGGTCAGGCCGCGGCGTCCTCCTCGCTCTCCATGGGCACGCGCTCGAGCACCTCGTCCACGAGCGCCTTCGCCTCCTTCGCCACCGTGACGTGAATCGCGCCCGGCTCGCGGATCCACGCGATGAGGCCGCGTGCGGTGAGGTCGTCGAGCACGAACTGGAACGCCTGCGCCTGCCGGCCCGACTCGTACCGTCGCCGGATGTCGAACGCGTAGCCGGTCGTGTGCAGCGAGTAGCCGTGGGTGGCCTCGCGATTCCGCCCGCGCAGGAGCTCCTGGTACTCGTCGTCGCGGAGCGTGCTCGTGACGGCGAGCGGCTCGATCGCCCCGCTGATCGCCTTCACGCGGCCGGCCATGTACACGAGCAGCGCCAGCGCCTCGGGGCGCAGGCCCTGGTAGAGGGCGCGGGGCCGGCGGAGCCGCGGCGCGAGCTCGCCCATCGTCCGGTCGATCGTGAAGCCGAGCCGGTCGGGCTCGTCGGGGAGGGGGTGCAGCGATCCCGCGTCCCACGCCTCGCGCAGGGCGTCGGCGTCGACGAAGCGCTCCGTGTCGCCCGGCGGGTGCAGCACCTCCTCGTGGCTCGACTTCGCGCGGTGGAGGAGGTCGAGCTCCTGGAGGCGATCCGGGTCCTGGCGGTAGAGCCGCATAATCTCGCGGGCCGCAAGCACCCGCCAGTAGTAGGTGGGCGAGTCGTCGCCGAGCCGCGCGAGGAGGTCGTGCGCGAGGCTGTGGTTGTCGGGCGCCGTGTCGAAGAAGAGGCGGGTCCAGCTCAGGCCGTGCTCCTCGACGAGATCCGGGACGTAGGTGTCGGGCGGCGCGCCCGTGTACGCGCGGATCACGTTCGTGAGGTTCCCGATGCCCATGTGGTAGGAGACGACCGCGAGGTCGTCGCGCCCGAGCCGCTGCCGGGCCTGCGTCAGGTAGCGGACGGTGCCGGCGAGCGCCTGCTCGGGGTCGAAGCGTGCGTCGATCGCGCGACGCTGGTCCCGGAGCCGCTGCGCTCGCTCCTCGTCCCCGCGGCGTTCGGCGCCCATGATGCGCACGGTCAGAGCGCGGCTGCGCTCCAGGTCGACCGGCATCTCGAGGAAGTTCTGCGCGGTCTCGGCCAGGATCTGCGTGAGGCCGGACGCGTTCGCCGGGTCGTTCCCGACGATCACCTCCGGCCGGCCGCCGCTCTCGAGGAAGACCATCGCCTCGACCGTGTCCGCATCGAAGTCGCTCCCCTCGACGGCGTCCTCGATCAGCTCCCGGAATGACTCCGTGCGGCGCGCCGCGGTGAACACGCCGCCCGGGCTCTTCGCGTACAGCGGGTGGCCGAGGCCGAGGGTCGCGGCGCGCTCGAGGTCCTCGGCCTGCGAGTCGTCGTACGCGAGCGGGTCGGTCGCCGGCATCGTCTCGCGAGGGACGAGGGCGGTCGGCGGCGGCGGCTCGCGGAGCGACCAGGCGGCGACGAGCGTGATCCCGGCAGCGGCCGCCAGGAACGCGGCGGTCGCGAGCAGCCGGCGGCGCCTGACGGTGCGGCGTCGCCTCCGCTCGAGGCGCTCTTCGGGTGACGTGTCGATGCCGGAATGCTCGCACGCGCGCACGCGGGCGCCGCGGAGTGGCTGCGGGTGCGACTCAGATCCGTGCGGTCGCGCGGCAGGTCTCGCCGCGCGGGCCGGTCGCCCTGGCGACGATCGTGTCGCGGCCGAACCAGTCGGGCACGCTCCGGCGGAGCCGCAGCGACCGGCTCGAGCTCGTCCGGAGCTTCCCGCGGTACGCCGTTTGCCGGTCGTGGAGGAGGATGACGCTCCACGCCGCGCGCGCCTGGCGCGTGTCGACTCGCAACTCGACCCGCAACCTCCCGTCGTCCTCGCGCACGCGCAGCTCGACCTTGCTCGTGCCCGAGCAGCGTCCTGTGACGCGGACGTCGTCGGACGCGACGGCAGGGGCTGCGGCCGCGAGCGCGCCGAGCGCGACGAGGAGGGCGAGGAGGGTCCGTGCCATCGCCCGCATCGTCGCTCGCGCACGCGCCGGGCCGCAATCGGACATCGGTCCTAGGACCCGCGCCGGAGGCCGGAGCGCTCGACCCAGAGCGCGGCCTGCGTCCGGTCGGTGACGCCGATCTGCCGGAACACGCTCGTCAGGTGCGCCTTCACCGTCTTCTCCGAGATCGAGAGCCGCTGCGCGATGAGCTTGTTCGGGAGCCCCTCGGCGACCATGAGCAGCACCTCGCGCTCGCGCTCGGAGAGCGAGTCGGCGGGCGAGGCGGCCTGCCGCGCGGAGAGGAGCGCGCGGGCGGCGCGCGGGTCCAGCGGGGCGTCGCCGCGGGCCGCCGCCGCGATCGCACGCTGGATCTCCTCCGGCTCGGCGTCCTTCAGGAGGTAGCCGGCCGCGCCCGCGTCGAGTGCGTGCAGGATCCGCTCGCGGTCGGAGAACGAGGTGAGGATCACGACCGCGACGTCCGGGCTCGCCGCCTTGATCCGCCGCGTCGCCTCGATCCCGTCGAGCTCCGGCATCTCGAGGTCCATGAGCACGACGTCGGGGCTCCGCTCGGCGCAGAGCGCCACCGCCGCCTCGCCGTTCGCGGCCGCTCCCACGAGCTCGACGCCGTCGAACGTGGCCACGAGCTGCGCGAGCCCGGTGCGCACGACCGCGTGGTCGTCGGCGATGAGCAGGCGGATCACGCGGGCACCTCCAAGGTGAACGTCGTCCCCTCACCGGGGCTCGAGCGCACCTCGAGCCGGCCGCCGAGACGGTCCGCCAGCTCCTCCACGAGCGCCAGCCCCACATGGCCCTCGGCGCGCCTGCTCTCGCGGTGCTCGGGCGAGAACCCGGCGCCGTCGTCCGTGACCACGAGCCGCGCGAGGCCGCCGCGCTGCTCGATTCGCACCGAGACGCGGCCTGCGCCCGCGTGGCGCTCGACGTTGCGGATCGCCTCGCCGGCGGCGCGGTAGAAGAGCAGGTCGACCTCCTCAGGGAGCGCCGCCGCGCCGTCGACGTCGAGCTCGGTCTCGATCCCGCGCGCGGGGAGGGGCGCGAGCAGGTCGGTCACCGCCGCCTCGAGGCCGGCCGTCCGCAGGTTCGGCGGGTGGATCTCGACGATCAGCGAGCGGATGCGACGCATGCTGTCACGGGTGCCGACGGCCGCTGCGCGCAGCTCCTCGTCGAGGGGCGGGCCGGCGCGGTCGGCGGCCGCGCTCAGCGAGTACGAGATCCCGGCGAGGTCCTGGACGACGCCGTCGTGGAGGTCGGCGGCGATCCGGCGCCGCTCGTCGGCGGACGCCTCGACGGCGCGGGCAAGGAAGCGCTCGCGGTCGTGCTGCGCGCGCTCGAGCCTCCGCGCGAGGCGCCACGCGAGCGGCACCTGCACGAGCCACAGGAGCAGGAGGCAGACGAGGAGCAGCGCGGCGAACGGGAGCCAGATCCGGCGGCCCGTGGAGACGACCTCGTCCGCGCGCTGGTAGGTCTCGAAGAGGAGCGGCGTCCCGCCGGGCGCGCGGATCGGGAGGTACACCTCGTACAGGTCGCCCTCGCCGCGCTCGAAGCGGTTCTCCGGCCCGCGCAGGTCGCTGAGCTCGGCGCGCGCGCCTCCCGTCGCCAGCGTCTCCAGCTTCTCCTCGTCGAGCGGGTGCGTGGAGCCGATCAGCCGCGGCTCGTCCGAGTACACGATCCGGCCGTCGAGCGACCAGACCTTCACGCGCGAGATCCGCTCCCCGAGGACGCGCTCCTGGATGACGCGGTCGACCGCGTCCAGGGCAGCGGGGTCGCCCTCGAGGAGGCCGTCACGCAGGACCGGCTCGACGATCCCCTGCCCCGTCAGCGTCGCGAACTGGCGCGCGTCGCGCAGCGCCTCCGTCCGGCCGAGGTCGCGGAGGACGACGAGCGAGCCGACGAGGAAGACCGCGAGCACGGCGAGCCCCGCGAGTGCGAACTGAGCGACCGCGCGCGCCACGGACGGCGCGCCGGGCGCCTGCGTGCGTGCGGTCTCGAGGTCGGTCGTCACGTGTCTCCCGCGCCCGAGTATCGCCCGCGCGCGGCGGCGCGGCTACGGCGTACGACCAAGGTCCCATTGTGGGCGGGACCGGGCGCGCGCCAGCCTTCTCCGCGTCAGCACGCACTCGGGAAGGAGCAGGACATGAAGGCAGTGGGTCTCGGAACGGCGGTGGCGCTCCTCGCGGCGGCGGTCGCGCTCCTGGCGGCGCCGACGGCGACCGCGAAGCGCGGAGACGTGCGCGTCGCCGGCACGTGCACGAAGAGCTCGACGTCGAAGATCAAGCTGAGCGAGGAGAACGGGCGCATCGAGGTCGAGTTCGAGGTCGACCAGAACCGCAACGGCGTCCGCTGGAACGTGACGATCGCGCAGAACGGTCGCCGCGTCGCGACCATGCGCAAGGTCACGAAGGGGCCGAGCGGGTCGTTCGAAGCCCGCATCGTCGCGCCCAACCGCCCCGGCGCAGACCGCTTCGTCGCCACCGCGACGCGCCCCGGCGAGCGCTGCACGGCGCGGGCGACGTTCTAGGCCCCTCGTTCTCGGCGCCGGGCGGCGCAAGCCGCCCGGCGCACGGGTCGAAGCCGGGCGAGGCGAGCCTCGCTCCTACGCGGGCCAGCGCGGCGGGCGCGGCTCGAGGCGCTCGAGCCCGTGCCAGTCCTCGCGCGCAGGCGCGAAGACGTCGATCACGACCGCGCCGTCCGGCCCCGCGACCACCTCGTGCGGTGCGTTCGGCGGGATGCGCCACGTGCCGCCGGGCCCGAGCTCCCGCGTCTCGTCCCGCACGCGGAAGCTGACCGATCCGGAGATCACCAGCCCGAGCTGCTCGTTCTCGTGGCCGTGCTCCGCGACGACGGCGCCGGGGTCGAGCTCGACGACGGCGAGGGAGCAGCGCTCGCCCTCCAGCGTGCGTGCGGCGACGCCCTCCCAGATCGCCAGCAGCCCGAGTGCCGTGACGTCGTCGAACGCGCTCACGAGCCGCACCCTACTCGGACGCCAGGGAGATCTCGGCCGGGAGCTCGGCCGGCTCGTGCTCGGGCTCGAGCTCGTGCCGCGTGCGCGCGTCGAAGTACACGTACGACGTCGTGAGGGCGACGAACGGCATCGCGAGGGCGTACACGACCCCCGCGACGACGTTGAGCAAGGCGAGCGGCGCCTCGGTCACGAGGATGAGGAGGGCGCCGAGGAGGGGGCCGGCCGCGAGCGCGAGCACCGCGCCCGCGCCCACGAGCGACGCGACGCGGAGCCAGCGGCCCCGGACGAGCTGCGCGCTCCGGCGGAGTGACGCGAGGCCGCCTCGCTCCTCGAGCTCGACGACCTGCGCGAGGAGCGACCAGCGCACGGCGAGCCAGACCGCGACGGGCGCGAGGAAGGCCGTGAGGGTGAGCGCCGTCCAGATGCCGACGGCCACGGCGAGCCCGCGCAGGAGCGGGCGGAGCTGGTCGAAGGCGAGCCGGTACGCGTCGACCGGCCCGATCTCGCGGCCCGCGTCGACCTCGACCAGGGCTCGGGCGGTCGCGGCCTGGACGAGCGCGAGGCCGAGCAGCGCGAGTGTCGTCCCGATGGTGAGGACGAGGAGCGCGAGCGCGCCCGCGCCCTCGCCGGTCGTGTCCACCCCTGCCAGGCCGAGCCCGCCGAGGACGACGGCCTGCACGAAGGAGATCACGAAGCCGAGCGGGATCAGCACGAGCCCGATCCCGAGGAAGAGCCTGGCTCGCCGCACGTACATGCGTCCCGCCGTCGACAGGATCTGGCCCCACGTCCGGCGGCGCGCGACCCGCAGCGGTGCGGCCGGTCGCCACGTCGTCCGGGTGATCACGAAGATCGCGAGGGCGCCGAGCACGGCGAGGACGAGGAGCGTCGTGCTCGGGCTGCGGAGCAGCGAGACGAGCGCCCTCGACCCGGTCGCGACCGCCTCGCAGAAGAAGTCGGTCGCGCCGGTGCCGAACACGCCGCTCGTCGGCACCGCGTAGCTGCGGTCGCGCCAGCTCTCCATCCACGCGATCGGCTCCGTCCACTGCCGCTTCAGGTTCGGACCGGTCGGCCCGTTGAAGAACGCCGGCTGCAGCTCGCCCCAGCGGCCCTCGAACACGATCCACGGGAACGCGGCGCGCGCCGCCTCGGGGTCGGACGGGATCGTCCTCACGACCGGCGTGAGCTCGACGTGCGGCCCACGGGTGTCGTCGCAGCCGACGCCGGCCTCGGCCGAGCTCCCGAGGTAGAGCGCCTGCGTGTACTTGTTCGCGTGCGAGCCCGCGGCGGGGTAGACGACCGGGCGCGTCCCGTCGACGAGCTCGAGCTTGTCGTCGCCCCAGTCGGCGCGCTCGGCGCCCTCGTGCGCCGAGTAGCCGACCAAGGCCGGGCTCTCCGCGAGCGCCTCGCGTGCGTCGCGGGCGTCGAAGACGAGCTGGATCATCTCCCAGTCGCCCTCGTGCAGGTTGTTGAACTCGTTGTAGGTGTAGAAGAGCCAGTACTGGAGCGCGAGCCGGCCCGGGTGTCCGGGGTCGGTGGCGACGTGCGCGTACACGGCCGGTTCCGAGCCCTCGATCAGCCGCGCCGTCCAGCGCTCGTAGTCGCAGCCGGGCTCAAGCGTCGTCCCCGGGAAGTCGAGGTGGTACTCGAAGCGGTTCGCGAGGTCCTCGGCCCGTGGCGCGATCTGCACGAGGTCGGCGAGGCCCCAGGGGCCGCGCAGCGCGACGGTCGGCTCGTCGAAGAGCAGGTCGACGTCGATGGGGCCGTACTTCTCGCCGTACCCGCAGTCCTGCGCCTGCTCGACGACGCGGACGACCGGGGCGTGCTTCTCGGCGAGCGCCCGCTCGTCCGCGAGGTCGGCCGCCGCGGCCGGGGCGAGCGCGAGCGTCCCCGCGGTGAGCAGCGCAAGCAGGGCCAGCAGGCCCAGGAGGGTCGGGCGCGTCACGGGTCGAGGTTCGACGCGGCGTGGGCTGTTCCCTGGCGCGTCACAGGTAGCGGTTGCGCTCCAGCCAGCGCAGCGCGAGGAAGCCCCATACGGGCGGCAGGTAGTAGGTCGAGATCCGGTACAGGAGCACCGCGGCCACGGCCGCCTCCTCGGTCATGCCCGCCGAGACGAGCCCGAGCGTGAGCCCGAACTCGGCGACGCCGATGCCGCCGGGCACGGGGACGAAGCTCGAGAGCAGCGAGACGCTGATGTTGATCACGAGCAGCTCCGCGAGGCTGATGTCGTAGCCGAAGCTCTGCGCGAAGAGCCCCAGGGCCGTCGCGAACAGCACCTCGGTCGCGAGGTTGCCGAGGACGAGCAGGCCGAGCTTGTTCGAGGCGCGCAGCCCGCGGAGGGCGTCGCGCACGTCCGGCCACCAGCGCCGTACTCCCTCCGCGATCAGCCGCCGGATCCGGCGCACGACGACCAGCACGAGCACGGATGCGACCACGATGGCGGCGAGGATCCAGAGCAGCCTGCGCGCGTCGCCCGAGGGGAAGGGAAGATCGATTGCGAGCGACGCCTGGGAGAAGAGGAGCAGCGCGGCGAGCAGCAGCGCCTGGACGACGGTGGCCGCGAACGAGTCGATCGCGCCCGAGGCCACGGCCGTCGGCGCCGAGAGCCCCTGGCGCTGGAAGAAGCGGATGTTGACGGCGAGGCGCGCGAGGTTCGACGGCAGCGCCACGTTCATGTACCCGGTCGCGAGCTGCATCGCGTACACGGGCCCGAGCGGCAGCCTCGCCGGGACCGAGCCGAGCGTGGCGACCGCCTGGGACACGCGTGGGAGCTGGGCGACGAGGAACGCCACGACGATCCAGGCCCACGAGGCGTCGGCCACGGTCGACGACACCTCGTCCCAGTCGACGCCGCCCGCCGCCGTCAGGATCGCGTACGAGGCGAGCGCGAGCAGCGCGATCTGGATCGCCGAGCGCGGCGAGACGCGGCGAAGCTTCGCGAGCTCCGGCGCCTCCACGCCGAGCGCGGCCGCCGCCTCGTCGCGGAAGTCGTCGACGTCGATCTCCGCCTCCTTCAGCGCCCGGCGGAGCGTCGGCGTCGCCGCCGCGGCCTGCACGTAGGGGAGGAGGGAGACGAGCTCGTCTCGCCCCAGCGCGCCCTCGGCGGCCGCCAGGGCGCGCTCGGCGCCGGCGAGCGCCGCGGTCGTCAGCAGCAGCTGGACGCGGTCGGTCGCGAGCCCGTGCTCGTCGGGGGCCACGGTGGCGGCACCGAACGAGGTGAGCCCCGGCTCTCCGTCGGCGAGCACGACCGTCGTCGGATCCAGCTGACGGTGTGCGATCCGCAGCGACCCGAGCCGGTCGAGGGCATGCCACACGCCGTGCAGCAGCTCGTCGTCCACCTCGGACCGATCCAGCTCGGCGAGGGGGCGCACGTCCCCGCGCAGCACCAGCAGCGCGTCGTCCTCGAGCGTTGCCGCGGCGGTGACCACCTCCGGCGCCGGAACCCCTCCGTTGCGGGCGAGCAGGGTCACGAACGCCTCGTGCTCGGCGGCCTGGAGACGCCCCGTCCCGAGCGAGACCCCCTCGCCCCGGTACCACAGGCTCCGCCAGAGCTTCGCGACCAGCTGGCTGTCGTACGCGTCGCGCCCGTACACCTTCACGAGCAGCCGCGCGCCGCTCGCGTCGACCGCGCGGACGTGGTAGACGCCCTTGACCTGCCGCTCGGCGTCGTCCAGGCCTCGCGCGTCGACGCCTAGGTGCGCGAGCCCGGCGGCGACGTCCCCGAGCCCCGGCCTCCCGACGGACGTGCCCCAGGCCAGCCGGACGATCGCGGCCGCCGCGGCGCCGGTCAGGACGGCCGCGACGGTGCCGAACGGCGTCGCCCCGCCCACGATCATCGCCCCGGTCGCCCCGAGCAGGAGCACCCAGCGGTCGACCACGCGGAGCGGGCGGACGAGGTGGGGCGCCACGGTGACCATCACCGCCGCCGCTTCCGCGACGCGCACGTTCGGGAAGCGCGGGCCACGGTCGCCGCCGAGGACGGCGGCCGTCACGTCCGGCCAGCCGCCGAGCGCGAGCCGGGCGGCGGCGAGCCCGAGCAGCACGGCGACGGCGACGGACGCGACGGCCTGCCCGACGACCACGAGCCGCCGCCGCGCGAGCGCGAAGAGAACGAGGGCGAGCGCCCAGACCCAGAGCAGGTCGGCGAGGGCCTCCCACACCGGGTCGAGCCAGGAGGGGACGCTCGCGAGCAGCCGCTCGAGCGAGAGCTCGAAGGACGAGGGCGGGTACGCGGCGATCGCGACGGCGAGCCCCGCGAGCGCGAAGGCGAGCAGCACGAGGTCGGTCGCGCGGCGCGCCCGGGGCTGCCCGGCGGGAGCGGCGAAGACCCTCACTCGTGCTCCGCTTCCGCTTCTCGTTCCCAGAGCGTCGCGTTGAGCACGGCGGAGAGGACGAGCACGCGGCTCGCGATCCAGAGGCTGAAGAGCACCGCGGCCGCGACGCCGAATGCCCCGTACGCGTCGGCGCGGCTCTCGACGATCCAGTCGATCGCGACGACCGTGAACACGTTCACGCCGAGGAAGCCGACTCCGACGAGGGCGGCGCCGGGGGCGAGCGCGGTCCAGGGGGCCTCCGCGCGCGGCAGCCGGGCCGAGACGGCGAGCCAGATCGCGCCGCGAGCGACCACGATCGCCGGGAGCACGACGAGCCACGACCAGTCGGGCGCGCCGACGTTCGTCGTGAAGAGCCCGCCGACGGCGACGAAGGCGACCATCG
The DNA here is from genome assembly GCA_004366385.1 of Actinomycetota bacterium. Lineage (GTDB taxonomy): Bacteria > Actinomycetota > Thermoleophilia > Gaiellales > Gaiellaceae > GMQP-bins7. The sequence continues at coordinate 61,843 of SIRU01000051.1, read as the reverse complement.
CCGCCAGGAAGAGCAGCACGTTCGCCGGCGTCAACAGCCCGCGGTGCGGCTCGAGCCTCCAGGCGAGCCGGTGCACGGCGCCGAGCGTGCGCAGGAACGTGCGGGTGACGTAGAGGAGGATCGGGACGCCGATCAGGATCGCGTACCAGCGCGCCCCGCTGCTCGCCGCCTCGGCCACCGACGCCACGATCAGGCCTGCGAGCCCGACGCGGTCGGCGATCTCCGCGGGGCTCTCGTTCTGGAGCTCCGCGTACACGCCCAGGCCGCCCACGAGCACGAGCACGAACGGCAGGAACCACAGGAACAGCCGGTACGCGAGCGCTCCGGCGAGCTCGCCGCCCGCGATCGTGCGATCTCGCCGGAGGACGTCCACCGCGAGGCCGACGGCGGGCAGGTCGCCGTAGCGCCGCTCGAGCTCGTCGCGCAGCTCCTCCGCCCGCGCGCGGAGCGTCGCGATCCGTGAGCCGCGCTCCGTCACAGCCGCCAGATCAGGGGGACGAGGAGCACCGCCGCGAGCCCGTGGAGCAGGAGGAGCGGCAGGCCGAGCCGCCAGTAGTCGCCGAAGCGGTAGCCGCCCGGCCCCATGACCATGAGGTTCGCAGGCGTCGCCACCGGGGTCAGGTACGCGGCCGCCGCGGAGACCGCCACCGCCATCAGGACGGGCTTCGCGGACACGTCCAGCTCTGCGGCCGCCGAGACCGCGACCGGGATCACGATGAGCGCGGTCGCCATGTTGCTGATCAGCTGCCCGAGGGCGGTCGTGACCAGGAACACGCCGGCGGTCACGACCGCGACCGGCAGGAGCGCGGCGACGGCCCCGTTCACGCTGATCAGCGCCGTCGCCGCGGCAACGAGCAGCATCGTCAGGACGAGCAGCCGCGCCCGGCTCTCCCCGGCCTGCGCGAGCAGCTGCTGCCCCGCCCACGTCGTCACTCCGGCCGCGTCGAGCCCTTCGCTGACCACGAAGAGCGACGCGATGAAGATCACCGTGGGGTCGCCGAACCCGGCGAGCGACTGCTCGAGCGTGAGCACGTCCGTCGCCCAGAGCGAGAGTGCGACGCCGAGCGCCACGATCGCGACCGGGATCCGGTCCCAGACGAAGACGGCCACGGTCGCCGCGAGGACGAGGAACGTGATGGTCGTGGGGCTCACGGTCGCGTCACGGGCCGGCGGCGCGGCCGTCCGGGGTCACTCGAGGAGCGCGGCCGCACCGAGCATCACGATGCAGGCGGCGGCGAGGAGCCCCATCAGCGGGAGCATGAACCGGATCCACCGGTCGTAGCGGACGCCCGCCAGTGCGATCCCGGCCATGACGACCGCGCTCGTCGGCGTGATGAACCGCGCCACCCCGGCACCCCAGCTCCACGCCGTCACGACGAGCGGCCGGCTCACGTCGGCGAAGTCGCCGAGCGGGGCGAGCAGCGGCATCGCGAGCGTCGCGTGCCCGGACGACGAGGGGATGACGAACGCGATCCCCGTGTTGATCACGAAGACGACGGTCGTGAACCCGACCGCCGAGGTGCCGCTGACGGCGTCCTCCATCCAGCTCAGGATCGTGTCGATCGTCTGCGTGTTGTTGAGGATCACGGTGACGCCGCGGGCGAGCACGACCGCGACCGCAGCGCCGATGAAGTCGCCGAACCCGCGCGCGATGTTCCCGGTGATGTCGCGCTCGCCGAAGCCCGCGACTAGCCCGACGACGACCGTGGACACGAGGAAGAGCGCGGTCAGCTCCGGGAACCACCAGCCGAGGCTCCACCAGAAGTCCTCGACGATCGCCTCGTGCGTGTACGGGTCGGTCTGGAGCTCGACATTGATGATCGACTCCCACGGGATCACCGAGAACACGAGCAGCGCGAAGCTGAAGGTGGTGATCACGAGCACGGCCTTCTGGCGGCCGGTGAGCGTCAGGTCCGCGGCCGACTGCTCCTTCTCCACGAGCGCGGAGTCCTCGGGGCGGAAGCCCACGAGCGAGCGCGCCGGGTCGGCCTTCACGCGCTCCGCGTAGCGGACGACGTACGCGATCGTGATCGCCGTGAGCACGAACCAGCCGATCCAGCGCAGGCCGATGCCGTCGCCGATCCCCACGTCGGCGAACTCGCTGGCGACGCCGATCGAGAACGGGTTCACGGTCGAGGCCATCGCGCCCACCGTCGTCGAGGCGATGATCATCCCCGCCACCGCCATCCGGTCGTACCCGAGCACGAGCAGGAGCGGCACGAGGAGCGCGTAGAAGCCGAGGGTCTCGTCCGCCCAGCCCATCGTCGTCCCGAGCAGCGAGAAGAGCGCCATCACCGCGACGATCACGAGCCAGGGCCGCCCGCGCACCGCGTACGCGAGCCGCCCGATCGCGACGTCCAGCGCGCCGGTCGCAAGCACCATCGTCATGAACGCGCCGATCGCGAGCACGAACGCGAACACGCCGACCGCGCCGAACAGGGTGCCGACGCCGAACGGCTGCACGAAGCCGGTCGCCGGGTCCTGGATCCCGTACAGGCCGTTGACGGGAGCGAGGAAGAAGTCCTCCACCCGCTCGTCGAAGCCCTGCGGCGAGTCGACCTGCCGGTAGGTGCCGGGGGCGGGGACGCCCTCGTCGTCGCGCGCGTACTGCCCGGCCGGGATGAGGAACGCCGCGATCCAGACGACGAACGTGACGGCGACGAGCACCGTCATCGTGCTCGGGAACTGGAACCCCTTCTGCTCGTCGGGCTCGGGGTCGGGCGGGGCGGCGTGCTCGTCGCTCATCGTCGTCCTTTCGCTCGGTCGGCGTACTCCTGGAAGAAGACGGTCTCGGCGAGCACGGCCCGCTCGAGCTCGTCGACCAGCACGCGCTCGTTGGGGCCGTGGATGTTCGCGAAGCCGTCCGTCGTCCCGTAGAGGAGAATCTCGGCCTCCGGCGCGGCCTCGGACAGCGCCTTGACGAGCGGGATCGAGCCGCCGGTCGCGATGAGCTGCGGCTCGCTCCCCCAGGCTCGGCCGAACGCGGCGAACGCGGCCTCGTAGGCCGGGCCCGAGGTCGACGCCGCGAAGCCGTCGCCGGTCGCGCCTGCGGTCGCGCGGAGCGGGATCCCGAACGGGCGCAGCTCCTCGAGATGCCGGATGACGGCCGCCTGCGCCTGAGCCGCCTCCTGCTCGGGGTGGACGCGCACGTTGAGGCGCGCTCGCGCGTACGGCGACACGGCGTTCATGGCGTCGTCGACGTCCGCGACGTCGATCCCGGTGACGGTGATCGCGGCGCCCGACCAGACCCGGTCGGCGAGCGGGCCGGAGCCGAGGAACGGGAGCGCGTCCTCGATCTCCGCGAGCTGCCGGAACTCGTCGTCGGTCCAGGAGGCGCCCGTCCATGCGTCGCGGCGGAGGCCCGCGACGGCGACATCGCCCTGCTCGTCGTGCAAGGAGGCGAGCCCGTGCAGCAGGGCGATCAGCGCGTCGGGCGCCGCCCCGCCGAACTGGCCCGAGTGCTTCGCGCTCGCGAGCGTCCTCGTCTCGACGGTGACGACGGCGTCCCCGCGGAGGCCGACCGTGAGCGACGGCACGCCCGGACGGATGTTGCCGCCGTCCGCCACGAGCATCGCGTCCGCGACGAACGGTATGAGCGCAGCCGGGTCCTCGAGCGGGCTCCCGACCTCCTCCTGCCCCTCGATCAGGATCTTGATCCCCACCGGAGGCCGCCCGTCCCAGGCGCGGAGGGCGCCGACGTGGACGAGGATGTTCGACTTCGAGTCGGCGGCGCCGCGGCCGTAGATCGCTCCGTCTCGCTCCACCGCCTCGAACGGCGGCGTGTCCCACTTCGACTCGTCACCCGCAGGCACGACGTCGTAGTGGCCGTAGAGGAGCACGGTCGGCGCGCCGGCGGGCGCGGGGATCTCGCCGGTGAGCACGGGCGCCGTGCCCGGGAGCTCGAGCGAGCCGAGCTTCTGGACACCGGCGTCGCGAAGCAGCGGGAGGAGCGCGTCGAAGCAGCGGTTGAGATCGGCGCGGGTCTCCTCGGGGAACCCGGGCGCCGACACGGAGGGGATGGCGACGAGCCGCGCGAGATCCGCCTTCAGGGCGGGCAGCAGGTCCGCGATTCGCTCGTGGGGGGAGTGGCTCACGCGAGTCTCGGTCGAGGGGACGGAGCGCCGACCCTACTTGATCGCACGTGTCGGCAGCTGGTCCAAGCTCGAGTGGCAGCGCCGGCTCCGGGGGGCGGTGCGTAGGGTGGGGCGATGAGCTCGCTCGTCACGCTCGAGCGGCCCGCGGAGGGCGAGGCCGCAGGCCTCCTCGTTCTCCACCACGGGCGCGGGGCGGACGAGCGCGACCTGCTCCCGCTCGGCGACGCGCTCGACCCGGAGCGGCGGCTGCACGTGGTCGCGCCGCGGGCGCCGCTGGCGCTGCCGGGCTGGCCGGGCCACCACTGGTACGTCGTGCCGCGGGTCGGCTACCCCGACCCCGAGACGTTCCACGCGGCGCTCGAGGCGCTGGCCTCGTTCCACGACGGGATCTGGGCGGAGACGGGGCTCGGCCCGGAACAGACGGTGCTCGGCGGCTTCTCGATGGGCTCGGTGATGAGCTACGCGCTCGGGCTCGGTCGAGGGCGGCCGGCGCCCGCGGGGATCCTCGCGTTCTCGGGCTTCGTGCCGGTGGTGGAGGGCTGGGAGCCGTCGCTCGCGGGGCGGGAGGGGTTGCGCGCGTTCGTCGCGCACGGCCGGAGCGACCCGGTCATGGAGGTCGCGTTCGCCCGCCGGGCGCGGGAGCTGCTCGAGGCAGGCGGGGTGGAGGTCGAGTACCACGAGTCCGACGTCGCGCACTCGATCGACCCGGCGCACGCGCGCGCCGCGGCCGCCTGGCTCGCGACGACGCTGCCGTAGCCGTGTGAGAACCGGGAGAACCGGTGTCAGACACCGCCTTTCGGCGGTGGGGCCGCCGCTGCGCGGAAGGACACGTCCGGTTCCGTCGTCGCCGCACCGACACTGCGAGACGGCGAGCCCGGCTGTGGACGAGTTGTCGCACTCTTTTCACGACTGCGTCTTGACGAAGCCGGTGTCTGACACCGATCTTTATCTTGACGGCCGCTTGACCGCGGGCACTGCGTTGGAGAAGCCTCCAGTCGTGGCCTCCGAGCCACGACTTGAGGATCCTGCCGCCGTCGCCGCGCTCCGCGACCCGCTGCGCGACCAGCTCGTCCGCCCGCTCGAAACGCGCCTCCGCGACCTGATCGCCGCGTTCGCCGAGCGCGAGGATCACGGGACGGGCGCGCGCCGGCACGGCGTGCTCGGCGTGCTCGGCGTGGTCGCCCCTGCCGAGGAGGGCCCCGCGTGACGATCCGCGAGCTCACCGGCGACGACCTGCCGTTCCTGCGCGAGATGCTCTACGCCGCGCTCGACTGGCGCGACCGCTGGTGGTTCCCCCCGCGGCGGCTCGTCCTGCGGCACCCCCAGGTTGTCGTCTTCCACCGGGATTGGGGTCGCGCGGGCGACGCGGGCTTCGTCGCCGAGGAGGACGGGCGTGCTGTCGGCGCCGTCTGGTGGCGTCTCTTCACCGAGGAGGCGCACGGGGAGGGCTTCGTCGACGAGGAGACGCCCGAGCTCGCGATCGCCGTCGTCGCCGACGCACGCGGCCGCGGGATCGGACGGGCGCTCATGGAGGCGATGCACGAGCACGGCCGCCGCACGGGCGTCGCGCGCGTCTCGCTCAGCGTGGAGCCGGAGAACCCCGCGAAGCGGCTGTACGAGCGCCTCGGGTACGTCGACCACGAGCCCGGGGACGGGCTCGGCCGCATGACGCTCGACCTCGCCTGACGCCGTAGGCTGATCGGCCTGGAACCGCTCGTCCCGCTTCCCTCCGCCGGCAGGACGTTCCGCGCGAGCCGGCGCATCCGGCTCTCCGACCGCGGGCCGGACGGCCGCCTGCGCCTGGATGCGATCGCGCGCTACCTCCAGGACGTCGCGAGCGACGACGTCGACGAGACGGGCTGGGGCGCGCCCGACCATCTCTGGGTCGTGCGCTCGATCCGGATCGAGGTCCTGGCCGCACCGGTCGAGGACGACCGCGTCGAGCTGACGACGTGGTCGAGCGGCCGCGCGTCGCTCGCGGCCGCGCGGCGGATGTCGCTCGCGGGCGACTGCGGCGGCCGCGTCGAGCTGGACAGCGTGTGGATCCACCTCGGCCCCGACCAGCGGCCGCAGCGGATCGACGACTTCGGCCCGTACGCCGAGTCGACGCGCGGTCGCGCGATCTCGACGCGCCTCGAGCTGCCCGGGCCGCCGCCGGGCTCGACGCGCCTCCCGTGGCCGCTGCGGGCGACCGACCTCGACGTGCTCGGTCACGTCAACAACGCGGCCTACTGGCATCCGGTCGAGGAGCGACTCGCGGGCGCGCTCGATCCGCGCAGCCCGTTCCGCGCGCGCCTCGACTACCGGCACCCGCTCGACCTCGGCGACGAGGTCGAGCTCGCCGAGTCGCGGCGCGACGGCACGCTCGCGCTCGCCTTCGAGGTCGCAGGGGTCACGAAGGCGGTCGCGCTCGTCGAGCCGCTCCCGCCGTAGGGGCGAGGCTCGCCTCGCCCTCGGTGCTCCCGTCTTCGCCCTGGAGCTCCGAGGGCTCGAAGCCGGGGAGCCGGAGCGCGAAGCGCGAGCCGCTCGCCGACGGCTCGAGCGTGACGGAGCCCTCGTGCGCGGTCGCGATCGCGTCCACGATCGCCAGCCCGATCCCGAGACCCGGGCGCGCCCCCTCGCGCGAGCGCGACGAGCGCTGGAAGATCGACTCCGCCGCGTCCAGCGGCACGCCCGGCCCGGAGTCGGCGACCTCGATGACGAGGCTGTCCCCGTCCGCGCGCGCCCCGACCTCGATCGAGTCGCCGACCTCCGTGTACTTGACCGCGTTCTCGAGCAGGGCGTCGACCGCGATCCGCAGCGCATCCGGGTCGGCGCGCAGCCCGCCTCCGGGCACCTCGCCCAGCCGCCAGGAGCGCTCGGCGGTCTCCGACCAGCGGAGGACGACGTCCTCGAGGAACGGCAGGACGTCGATCTCGCCGATCTCGACGAGGCTGCCGCGCTCGGCGCGCGCGAGCAGGACGAGGCGCTCGACGATGCGGTCGATCCGGGCGAGCTCGTCGAGCGCGATGTGCGCGGCCTGCGCCTCCGGGCCGCCGGAGCGGCGGAGCAGCTCCAGGTGGCCGCGTGCGATCGTCGCGGGCGTGCGCAGCTCGTGCGAGAGGTCGTACATGAGGCGCTCCTGGCGGCGGAGGAGCTTTTCGCGCTCGGCGGCGAGCTCCTCGAGCGCGGTCGCCGTCTGCGCGCGCCGGATCGCGAGCCAGCCGAGCCCGACGAGGAGGAAGACGATGAGCCAGGCCTCGTACACGTCGTTGATCGGCTCGACGCCCTCGAGGAGCTCGTTGCCGATGGTGGCGAGCGTGAGCGCGAGGCCGAAGCCGACGGCGTCCCTGGGCGGGATCTTCCGCGGTGGGTGGATCGCGTACGCGCTCACCGCCACGATCAGCAGCACGTGGATCGGCGCCGTCTCCCAGCCGGTCACGAGCGCGAGCGCGGCGACGTTCAGCGCCACCAGCCCGAGGCAGGCGAGGCGGATCCGCCTAACCTGCTGCGACCCGGTACCCGACATTCCGCACCGTCTCGATGGGCGACTCGGACCCGAGCCGCCGCCGGATGCGCCTGATGCACCCGTCGACGACGTTCGAGCCGGGGTCGAAGCCGTATCCCCACACCTCGGACAGGAGCCGCTCGCGGCTCACCGCCTCGCCCGCGTGCTCGACGAGGTAGCCGAGGAGCCGGAACTCGCGGTCGGAGAGCAGCGCGCGCGTGTCGCCGAGCCGCGCCTCGCGCGTCGTGTAGTCGAGCTCGAGGTCCCCCGCGCGCACGACGTTCGAGGCCAGCGGCCGCACGAGGTGCACCTTGATCCGCGCCAGGAGCTCGTCGAGCGAGAACGGCTTCTCGACGTAGTCGCGCGCGCCCAGCTCGAACGCCTTCAGCTTCGTCGCCACGTCGCCGCGCGCCGAGACGACGATGACGGGCAGTTCGGGCTTCCGCTCCTGCACGCGCTCGAGCACCGCGAGCCCGTTGAGCTGGGGGAGGACGAGGTCGAGGAGCACCAGGTCGTACTGCCTCCCGAGCGCGCGCTTGACGGCGTCGGGGCCGGTCTGTGCCCAGTCGACGACCATGCCGTCGGCGGCGAGACCGCGCGCGAGGAAGTCGAGGATGCGGGTCTCGTCCTCTACGACGAGGATGCGTCTCGGCACGTGCCGCCCCCGTCCCGCGCTGCCCTACCGTCGCTCGCCGGATGACGAGCCGGCCGTGTCCATGTCGTTGCGTCGTCCGAGTCGCGGTTCCACCTGCTCATCCCTCTGCCGTGCGCCGATTGTGTTCCTCTGCGGGGATTCTTCCTGCTCCGAGCGTACGCGCGGTGAGCACAGCGTGAGAGTTCTCTCACGGTCGGGCGAAGGGCGCGAATGACCACTCCCTGACAGTTCGGTGACACGTCCGTCATCTGTGGCCGCCGCCACGTCCTCGTTCGCTTTCCTGCAGTCGACCGTCATGAGAACAGTTTCACGCTCGACTCATGTTCGTCTCAACAAGCCGCGAGAGACTTGCGGTGATGTGACCGTCTCGTCAATCGCTGGTGAACGGCCGGGAGAGGCGACCAGCGGGCCGACGACGAGGCCGAAGGGGGGAGGCTCGGGCGGGCTCGAAGCGCCGCGCTTTCTCCTGTACTCGCACGACGCGCTCGGCCTCGGCCACGTGCGCCGGAACCTCGCCATCGCTGGCGCGCTGGTCGAGCGCTGCCCGGACGCGTCGGTGATCCTCGCCACGAGCGTCGAGCACGCGGACTCGCTGGGCGTGCCCGACGGCGTCGACCTGATGCGCCTGCCGGCGATGCGGAAGGTCGGGAACGGCCGGTACACGCCGCGGCGGCTGACGATCCCGGCGCCGGAGCTGACCGAGCTGCGCGCCGGGCTGCTGCGCGCCGCGGTCGAGAGCTTCCGGCCGAGCGTGCTCCTCGTGGACAAGCAGCCGCTCGGCGTCGGCGGTGAGCTATGCGTCGCGCTCACCCGGCTGCACGAGCTCGGCGGGCGGGCGGTGCTCGGGCTCCGCGACGTCCTCGACGAGCCGGCGGCAGTCCGTGCGGAGTGGACGTCCCAGCTGACGCGCCTCGTCCTCGAGCACTACGGGCGCGTGCTCGTGTACGGGAGCCGGCGCGTGTTCGACACGCTCCGCTTCTCCGCGCTCCCGGCGGAGCTGGAGCGCCGTTCGAGCTACTGCGGCTACGTGACCGTGCCGGTCGCCGCACGCGATGCTTCCGCCCGGCGCCCGCGGCGGTCGGAGCGCACGGGCCTCCGGCCCGTGGTGCTCGCCACCACCGGCGGCGGGGAGGACGGCCGCACCGTCCTCTCCGCGTTCGTGGACGCCTCCGCCGGCGCGCCCTGGGAGGCGCTCGCGATCGCCGGCCCGCAGCTCTCGGAGAGCGAGGCCGACGAGCTCCGTGGCCGTGCGGACGCGGCGGGCGTCGCCGTGCGTCGGTTCGTCCCGGACCTCGAGCGCTGGTTCGGCGTCGTGGACGCCGTCGTGTGCATGGGCGGCTACAACACGCTCGCCGAGGTGCTCGTGCGCGGCACGCCGGCAGTCTGCGTGCCTCGGATCGTCCCTCGCCGCGAGCAGCTGATCCGTGCGAGCGCGTTCCGCGGCCTGGGGCTCCTCCAGGTCGTCGAGCCCGACCTCCTCGACGCCGAGACGCTGCGTCGCGAGATCGAGGTCGCCCTCGCGCGCTCGCGGCGGGAGCTCGCGAGCGCGGCCCGTCGCGCGCTCGGCTTCGACGGAGCGGCGACGGCCGCCGAGTGCCTGCTGGCGGAGGCAGCGAAGAGCACGGTGGTGCGCGCCGCATGAGCGAGACGCGTGCAGCACGCCGGCTCGGGTACGTGCTGAAGCGCTTCCCGCGGCTCTCGGAGACGTTCGTCGCGGCCGAGGTGCTCGAGCTCGAGCGCCAGGGCGAGCACGTCACCATCTTCGCGATCAGCCGTCCCGACGAGCCGTTCGAGCACGAGTTCCTGCGGCGGCTCCGGGCGCGCGTCGTCTACCTGCCGCACCGCCCGCTCCGCGAGCCGGTGCGCACCTCCCGCGCGCTCGCGGCCGCGCTGCGGACGGGCCCGCGCGGCTGGCTTGCCGCCGCGGGCGTCGCGCTCCGGACGCGGCGCCAGGTGCTCGCCTGGCGGCGGCTGCTCCAGGCGACCGTGCTGCGCCACGAGCTCGAGGCAGCGGAGGTCGAGCACGCCCACGCGCACTTCGCGACGGCCGCCGCGCGGCTCGCCAACCTCGCGCACCTCATGGGCGGCCCGCGGTACAGCGTGACCGCGCACGCGAAGGACATCTACCACCGGCAGGCGCACCCGGAGCGGCTGCGCCAGAAGCTGGGGGAGGCCGAGTTCGTCGCGACGGTGAGCGAGGCGAACCGCACGTACCTCGGGTCGCTCCTCGACGAGCGCGCCCGCGTCGAGGTCGTCCGGAACTCGGCCGACCTGCGCCGGCTCGGCGCGCCGAACGGCGAGGTCCGCGTCCCGGGGCTGGTGCTCGCGGTCGCGCGGCTCGTGGAGAAGAAGGGTCTCGACGATCTCGTCGAGGCCTGCGGGCTGCTCGCGGAGCGGGGGGAGGCCGTCCGGCTGGAGCTGGCCGGCGACGGGCCGCTCCGCGGGCAGCTCGAACGGCTCGCGAGGGAGCGCGGCCTCGACGCGACCTTCCACGGCGCGCTTCCGCAGGAGCGCGTGCTCCCGCTCTACCGCCGCGCGTCTGCCGTGTGTCTTCCCTGCGTGGTCGTCTCCACCGGCGACCGCGACGGGCTCCCCACCTCGCTCCTCGAGGCCATGGCGCTCGGCGCCCCGGTCGTCTCGACGCCGGTCGGCGGCATCGCGGAGCTCGTCGTGCACGAGGAGACGGGGCTCCTCGTGCCGGAGCGCGACCCGGTCGCGCTCGCCGACGCGCTCGAGCGGCTCCTCACCGACCGCGACCTCGCGGACGCAGTTGCCGCTCGAGCGCGCGCACACGTGGAGGAGCGCTTCTCGCTCGAGGCGAACGTGGTCGCTCTGCGCGGGCTGTTCGCGGAGGCCGCCGCATGAGGGTCGCATACCTCTGCGCCGACCGCGGGATCCCGCTCGGCGGGAGCAAGGGCGCCGCGGTCCACGTCGCGGAGGTCGCTGCCGCGCTGGCACGTGCCGGCGCGGAGGTCGTGCTCCTGCCGCGTACGGTCGCCCGCGACGGCCGGCCTCCGGAGGGCGTCGAGGTCGATCCTCTGCCGGCGGACGCGACGGACGCCGCGCTCGCGGACCGGCTCGAGGAGCGGCTCCGCGAGCTCGGGACAGACGTTCTCTACGAGCGCTTCTCGCTGCACACGGCCGCGGGCGCGACGGCCGCCGGCCGGCTGGGGATCCCGCATCTCGTCGAGCTCAACGCGCCCCTCGTCGAGGAGGCGGCGCGCTACCGGACGCTCGAGAGGCCGGACGAGGCCGAGCGGCTCGAGCGGGTCGTGCTCTCGAGCGCCGACGTCGTTCTGGCCGTCAGCGGGCCGCTCGCCGCTCACGCGCGGGCGCGCGGGGCAAAGAACGTCGAGGTGCTGCCGAACGCCGTCGACCTCGCCCGCTTCCCGGAGCCGTCGACCGTGCGCGAGCCCCGCTGCGTGTTCCTGGGCGCGCTCCGTCCGTGGCACGGCGTGGAGACGATCGCGGAGTGCTGGCGGCGCCTGGGGGAGGAGGCGCCGCCGCTGCTCGTGGTCGGTGACGGGCCGGGGCGAGCGGCGCTCGAGGCGGCCGGGGCGGAGGTGACCGGCGCGGTGCCGCACGAGCGGGTGCCAGCGCTCCTCGCGACCGCGTCGATCGGGCTGGCGCCGTACGCAGCCGACGCGCCCGGCTACTTCTCACCGTTGAAGCTCTTCGAGTACCTGGCGGCAGGGCTCGCGGTCGTCGCGGGAGCGATCCCGGGCGTCCGCGAGGTGGTGGGGGTGAACGACGCGGCACACGTGCCGCCGGGTGATCCGGCTGCGCTCGCCGCGGCGGTCCGCGATCTGGTCGCGGACCCGTCGCGGCGGGCGCGGCTCGGAGCACGGGGCAGGGCCCTCGTCGCAGCCCACCACACGTGGGACCACCGTGCCCGCCGCATCCTCTCGCTCGCGCAGCGGCTCCAGCCGGCGGTGCCGGCGTGAGCCCCGGCGCGAGGCTCCTCGTCCCGTACGTCCGCAAGGAGTGGCGCCCACTCGCGGTCGTCGCCGTGACGACCGGCGTCGCTGCGGCCGCCGACCTCGCACGCCCGCTCCCGCTCGCGCTCGTGGTGAACGCCCTGATCGCGAAGGCGGGAGGGCCGGGCGGCTTCGCCCTCGACAGCCGCGACCTCTGGCTGCTCGCGGGCGTCGCCGGCCTCGTCGTGCTCATCGCGCTCGTAGACGGGATCGCGACGTACGTCGCGGACCTCAAGCTGAAGCGCGCGGGCGAGCGGATCTCGCACGACCTCCGGCTGGAGGCGCACGCCGAGCTCCAGCGGCTCTCGCTCGGGTACCACGCGAAGCGGCCCGCGGGCGACCTCGTCACGCGCGTGACGAGCGACGTGCACGCGGTCGGCGGGATCTTCTCGGAGTCGCTCGGGACCGTCGTCTCGTCCGTGCTGCTGCTCGCCGGGATGCTGGTCGTCGCGGTGTGGATCGACCCGGTCCTGGCGCTCACCGCGTTCGCGATCGCGCCCGCGCTCGCCGTCGCCGCGATGCGCAACCGGCGCCGCCTGAAGGCCGCGGCCCGCCGGCAGCGGCAGCGGGAGGGCGAGATCGCTGCGCTCACGACCGAGACGCTCGGCGCGATCCGCGAGGTGAAGGCGCTCGGCACCGAGCGCCATCAGCACGAGCAGCTGCGGCACAAGAGCGAAGAGCGGCGCGAGGCCGGGATCGAGGCGTACCGGATCGAGACGCGCTACGCGCGGCTCATCGACCTCATCGGCGCGGTGGGGACGGCGGCGGTGCTCGTCGTCGGCGTGCTCCGCGTCTCCGTGGGCGCGGTCACGGCCGGCGAGCTCGTGGTCATGGTCGCGTACACGAAGCGCCTCTCCCGCCCGATGCGCGACCTCGCGCGGCAGGCGACGCGCGTGACGCGGGCGCTCGTCCGCGCCGACCGGATCGCCGAGATCCTCGCCTCCGGCGAGGCGCTCGAGGAGAAGCCGGACGCGTATCGCGGGGAGCGGGCGGGCGGCGCGCTCGCGCTCGAGGGCGTCACGTTCGCCTACGAGCCCGGGCACCCGGTGCTCCGCGACGTCTCGCTCGAGATCCCGCCGGGCGCACGGATCGGCCTCGTCGGGCCGTCAGGCGCCGGGAAGTCCACGGTGGCCGCCCTCCTCGCGCGCTTCTACGACCCGCAGGCGGGAAGGGTCACGATCGACGGCCGCGACGTCCGCGACTGCTCGCTCGACTGGCTGCGCGAGCAGGTCGGGCTGCTCCTCCAGGAGCCGATCCTGTTCACCGCCACCGTCGCCGAGAACATCGCGTACGGCGTCGAGGGCGCCTCCGAGGAGGAGATCGTCGCGGCCGCGCAGGCGGCGGGCGCGCACGAGTTCGTCGAGGGCCTGCCCCAGGGATACGAGACCGTGCTCGGCGCGCGGGGCGAGGGGCTCTCGGGCGGGCAGAAGCAGCGGCTCGCGGTCGCGCGCACCCTCCTCCGCGACCCGCCGGTGCTCGTGCTCGACGAGCCGACGACCGGTCTCGACGAGGAGAGCGAGGACGAGCTGCTCGCCGGCCTCGAGCGGCTGATGCGCGGCCGCACCGTGATCCTGATCACGCACTCGCCGAAGCTCGCCGCGCTCGCCGACCGCACGGTCGCGGTGAAGGACGGGCGGGTCGCGTACGACTCGGAGGGAGGCGGGGAGGCTCCGCCGCGCCGACCGGCTCTCCCTCCGGTACCGCGCGATCGAGCGCTGCCGAGCCTGCGGACGCTGCTCGACGCCGACGCGATGGCGCCGAGGCTCGCGGAGACGCTCGGCGGCGCCGCGGAGCTCACGGACGTTCGCCTCCGCTACCTGCGCTACAAGCCCGCGACGAACATCGTCGTGCACTACGACGTCGGCCTCGACGACGGCCGCCGCCACGACGCGATCGCCATGACCGCCGCGCGCGACTACCTCGCCCGCCGCGCGCGCAAGCCGGAGAGCCTCGCGCTCGCGTGGCTCGCGCACCCGCACGTGCCCGCGCGGGCCTCGCTCAGCTACGACGAGGAGATCGGCGCGCTCGTGCAGTGGTTCCCGCTCGACCTCTCCATCCCGGCGCTCGCCGAGCCGCGCTCGCTCGTCCGCGCCGAGCTCGAGGCCGCGGGGGCGCTGGTCGACCCCGAGTGGGTGAGCGAGACGGTGCTCGCGTACAAGCCGCGGCGGCGTGCCGTCGTGCGCGTCGGGGGGGACGTGGTCAAGTTCTACGCCAAGGAGGACGAGTTCTCGGCGGCGGCCCACGGGCTGCGCGCGTCGGGTCGGCTGCACGGGGTCCCGTCGCCCGGGCCGGGCGGCGTGCTCGCGTCGCGGAAGGTCACGGTGCAGCGCCACCTGTCCGGCCGGCAGCCGCGCCCGGACGAAGCAGCCGAGGCGGCGGGCCGGCTGCTCGCGGAGCTGCACGCGTCGGATCCCTGCCCGCTTCCCGCCGCTCCGCCCGGCGTGCAGCTCAAGGCAGCGGCGGCGACCGCCGGGCTGATCGCCGCGCTCTCCGACGCGCTCGGGCGGCGCGCGGAGTCGCTCCTCGGCCGCCTCGCCCGGGAGCTCCCGGACGGCGTCCCGCTCGTGACCGCGCACGGGGACTTCAACTCGCGGCAGCTCCTGGCCTCGGGGGACCGGCTCGCGCTCGTCGACTTCGACGGCCTCTGCCGTGCGCCGGCCGCGCTCGACCTCGCGACGTACGCGGCCTACGTCGTGCTGGGCGAGGACCGAGCGCTCGAACGGGCCCGTGGCGTTCTCGACGCCCTCCTCGAAGGCTACGGCTCGAAGCCCCCCGCGCTCTCCTGGTACCTGGCGACCTGCATCCTCCGGCGCTCCGCGCGGCCGTTCCGGTACTTCGAGCCCGACTGGCCGCAGCGTGTCGGCGCCATGCTCGCGGCCGCGGAGGAGGTCTCGTGAACCCGTACGTCTTCCTCGTCGGCTGCCCTCGCTCCGGGACGACGCTCCTCCGCCGGCTCGCCGACGCGCACCCGCAGCTCGCGGTCGCGCGAGGCACGCGCTGGCTCGCGCGCACGTTCGAGTTCCGCCGCGGGCTCACCGAGGACGGCTACGTCATGCCGAAGCTGGTCGAGCGCCTGGGCGCCGATCCGTTCCGGATGGAGCGGCTCGCGCTCCGCGAGGAGGACCTCGAGGGCCTGCTCGCCCCCGGCGAGCGGCTCTCGTTCGCCGACTTCGGCACGCGGCTGTACGACCTGTACGCCGGGCGCCACGGGAAGCCGCACGCCGGCGACAAGACGCCCGGGTTCGTGCGCTACCTGCCGCTGCTGCACGAGCTGTGGCCGTCCGCGCGCTTCGCGCACATCATCCGCGACGGGCGCGACGTGTGCCTGTCCGTGCTCGACTGGCGGAAGGACGCGACCGGCTTCTCCACGTTCGATCGGGACCCCGTGACCACGGTCGCGGTGTGGTGGGAGTGGTACACCCGGCTCGGGCTCGAGGGGGCGGGCGAGCTCGAGCCGGGCCTGTGCCACGAGGTGCGCTACGAGTCGCTGGTGGCAGCGCCCGAGGAGGAGTGCGAGCGGCTGTGCACGTTCCTCGATCTGCCCTACGACGACGCGATGCTGCGCTTCCACGAGGGGCGTGTGCGCGACGAGCCGGGGCTGGACGCGAAGCGCGCGTGGCGTCCGGTCACCCCGGGGCTGCGGACGTGGAGGGCGCAGCTCCCGCGGGAGGAGATCGCCCGCTTCGAGGCCGCGGCCGGCGAGCTCCTCGACGAGCTCGGCTACGAGCGTGCGACGGGATCCGTCGCCCGGGGAGAGGAAGCGCGCGCGGAGCGGGTCCGCATGGCGTTCGCGAGCGAGGTGCTCGCTCGCGGGCGGCCCCTTCCGCGCGCGTGGTCGCAGGCGGTGGCGGCCGGAGCGGCGTGAACCGCGTCGTCGAGCGGTGCGTCGGGAGCCCGGCGAGCTTCGAGGAGCTCAAGCACAAGCCGGGGCGCCGCCTCACGCTCCGCACGACGGGGCCGGAGGGGAGCGCGATCGTGAAGCTGTACCGCTCGAGCCGAGTGACCCGAGTTGCGGAGCGGATCGCGGCGCTCGCCGACGGCGCGCCCGACGAGCCCGAGGTCCCAAGGGTGCTCGCCGTCGACCCAGCCCGACGCATGCTCGTGCTCACCGACCTGTCCGGGACGCCGCTGCGCGTGCCAGTCCTCGCGGGAGACGAGCGCGAGTGCAGCCGGGCGGGCAGGGCGATCGCGGGGTGGCACCGGGCCTGGCGTCGCCGCGAGCCCGCGGCGCTCGAGCCGCATCGTGTCGAGGACGAGCTCGGCGTCCTCGTCGACCGGGCCGCCGGCGTGCCGCGCGAGATCGGGGCCCGCGTCCGCGACGCGCTCCCGGCGCTCGGCGACGCCTGGGAGTCCGAGACGGTCGTCCATCGCGACCTGTACGAGGAGCAGGTGCTGCTCGGGCAGCGCGTCGCGCTCATCGACCTCGACGACGCGGCCCTCGGGCCTTCGGAGCTCGACGTCGGCAACCTCCTCGCGCACCTCGACCTGCTCGAGCTGCGCGCAGGCCACGACCTGTCCGCGGCGAGGTCGGCGTTCCTCTCCGGCTACGAGTCCGTCTCGGAGCTCGACCCCGAACTGCTCGAGCGCTGCCGCCTGCTGGCACGGCTGCGGCTCGCCTGCATCCACGCCGAGGCCCTGCTGCTGGAGGCGGCGGCGGCGTGACCACGACGGTCGGCGCACCGCTCTCGCTGCTCGAGGACGCGAGCTTCGTGCGCGAGGCGATCTGGCCACTCATGGCGAGGGACGACCCGCGGCCTCTGGAGCCGCCGCCGTCCACCCTCGTGCGCCGGCGCCGCCCGGACGGTCGGCTCGTGGCGGAGATCGCGTTCCCGGGCGGAGAGCGCGCCTTCGCGAAGCTCTACCCGGAGGTCGCATCCGCCGTGGCCGCGCACGAGATCCACCGGCGCCTGTGGGCGGGCGGCCTCGGCCGCGCGCCGCACCTCGTGCCAGAGCCGCTCGGGCTCCTTCCCGACCACGGGGTGCTCGTCCTGTCCGCCGCCGAGGGCGAGCAGCTGGAGGCGCCGCCGTCCGGCTCGCTCGAGGGCTTTCGCGCCGCGGGGCGCTGGCTCGCCGCGCTCCACGGCTCCGGGGCCGACCCGGGCGCGAGCGAGGACGAGGCGCAAGGCGTCCTCCGGCTCGCCCGGCGGGCGGCTGCCGCGACCGCCGTCCGGCCCGAGCTCGAGGAGGTCGTGCGCGCGCTGCTCGACGTCCTCGCCGAGCGCTGGTCACGTGTGGCGGCCGGCGCCGAACGGGCGCCGACCCACGGCCGCTTCTCGGCCGAGCACGTGTACGTGGCACCTGGCTCCGTGACGGCGGTGGACCTCGATCGCGCCGCGCTGGCCGATCCGGCGAAGGACGCGGGCGAGCTCCTCCATCGCCTGCGCTGGAACGCGGGCAAGCGCCGCGGCCGCGTTCCCGAGGACGTCGACGCCGCGGGCGAGGCCTTCGTCCGCGAGTACCTCCGCTCGAGCCGCTTCGCGCTCGCGACGCTCGAGTACCACTGGTCGTTCAGCATCGTCTGGACGCTGCTCGTGCTCGCCTCCAAGCACCGCCCGGGGAAGGGCTGGGAGGAACGCTCGGGCTTCCTCCTCGCCGAGCTCGGCGCCGTCCCGCGGCGGTGCGACGCGCTGCTCGCCTGACTACGGCGTCTGGAGGTCGCGGCGCTCGAGGAGCAGCGCCCCGCCGGCGAGCACGACGACGGCAGCGGCGAGCACGACGAGCGTGCCGGCGGCGTCGATTCCGGTCTGGAGCGGGGAAGAGCCGACGAGCCAGAACGGCGACACGAACCGGAACGGCGCCAGCCAGCCCGCGAGGTCGTGCAGACCGTTGACGAGGTAGCCCAGGGCCGCGGCACCGGCGGGCACGGCGATCGCGAGCGCCCGGCTCGGCACCGCCGCGCCCACGCCGAGCGCCAGCCAGCCGTGGAAGAGGGCGAGGACGGCGACGCCGACGAACGCCGCGCACAGGTTGCCGAAGTCGAGGGCGAGCCCGACCAGCGGGTCGATCACGAGCAGGGTCGCCCAGCCGGCGACCGAGACCACTGCGATCTGCGCCGCGAGCGCCGCGCCCTTCGCGACCACCGAGGCTCGGCGCCTGAGCGGGTACGCGAGCAGCAGCTCCAGCCGGCCCGCGTCCTCCTCCCCGGCGAGCGTGCGCGCGCCGTACCCGATCGCGAGCACGAGGAGGAGTAGCGGCAGCATGAAGCTGAACAGCTCGACGTCGACGAAGCCCGGGCCGGACGTGATGTCGCCGCCCTCGACGATGCCGAAGAGCGACTTCAGGACCTCGGGGTAGCGCTCGACCAGCTCGTTGAATTCGGGCGACGTCTCGACCGAGGGGTAGATCGCAGCCACCATCGCCACGTACGCGGCGACGCCGACACACCAGGCCGCGATCCCGCGCCGCGAGTCGCGTAGCGCGCCGACGGCGAGCTCAACCGGCACCGTCGGCCTCCCGGTAGAGCTCGAGGAAGATCTCCTCGAGGTCGGCGGGCTCGGACACGAGGTCGACGATCGTGTGCTCCGCGAGCGTCTTCACGAGCCCGTCCATCGCGGTCTCGGGGGCGAGCAGCCGCACGAGCGAGGCCTGCTCCTCGACGACGCGCACGCCCTCGATCCGGTCGAAGCGCTCGCGCGGCACGCCGTTCGCGAACGCGACCCGCACGCGACGAAGCGAGCGCGAGCGGAGCCCCGCGACCGAGTCCACGTCCACGAGCCGGCCCGAGCGGATGATCCCGACCCGGTCCGCGGTGTGCTGCACCTCGTCGAGCGAGTGGGAGGAGAGGAACACGGTTCCGCCCTCCGCGGCGACCTCGCGCATCAGCGCACGCACCTCGCCCTGGAGCAGCGGGTCGAGCCCGGCGGTGGGCTCGTCGAGGACGACGAGCTCGGGGCGGTGCATGAACGCCTGCACGAGCCCGATCTTCTGGCGGTTGCCCTTGGAGAGGTGGCGCAGCGGGCGGTCGAGGATCGCACCGAGCCGGGCGCTCACCTCGTCCCGTCGCGCCTCGTCCACGTGCCCGCGCAGCCGCGCGAGCGAGCCCAGGAATTCGGCACCGGTGAGCCGGTCCGGGAGGCGGAGGTCTCCGGGCAGGTAGCCCACGCGCCGGCGCGCCTCGACGCCCTGCGACCGCGTCTCGAGCCCGAGGAGCGCCGCGCGGCCCTCGGTCGGGTGGATGAGGTCGAGGAGGAGGCGGATCGTCGTCGACTTGCCCGCGCCGTTCGGGCCGAGGTAGCCGAACACCTCGCCGCGCTCGACGCGGAGATCGAGGTCGACGAGCGCGCGCACCTTTCCGCCGTACGTCTTGCAGAGACCCACGGTCTCGATCGCCGGTGTGGCTGTCACCGCGCGATCGTACTGCCGGGCCTCCACGCGGAATCCCTCCGCGGCTCTCAGCCGCTTCTCAGGTCGGCGTCGTACGCTCTCCGGCATGGACGAGACACCGACGCGCGACTCCGCGCTCAGCCGCAGGAGCGCGCTGGTCAGGCTCGGTGGGCTCGCGGCGGCCGCGCTCGGCGCCGGCGCGGGGGCGAGGGAGCTCTTGGGCGACGAGGCGGACGCAGCCGAGAGCGGGCCCGCGGCCGTCTCCGCGGGCCTCGTCAGTTGCGTGCTGGCGCCCGAGCAGACCGAAGGACCGTACTACCTCGACGACCACAAAGTCCGTCGCGACATCACCGAGGGGAAGCGTGGCGTCCCGCTGACGCTGCGCCTCACCGTCCTCGACGTCTCCACGTGCAAGCCGATCAAGGGCGCCGCGGTCGACGTCTGGCATTGCGACGCGGGCGGGGTGTACTCGGGGACGACCGTGCAGGGGACGTCGGCGAAGCGCTTCCTGCGCGGCATCCAGCGCACGAACGCGAAGGGGCTCGCGCTCTTCAGGACGATCTATCCCGGCTGGTACCCGGGCCGCACGGTGCACGTGCACGTCATGGTCCACGTCAGCGGGAACGTCGTGCACACGGGGCAGCTCTACTTCCCGGACGCGCTGACCGACCGCGTGTACCGCACCCGGCCGTACTCGCGCCGGCCGCGGCGGACGACGCGGAACGCCGCGGACAGCATCTACCGCAACGGCGGCAGGCGCTCGACGCTGACGCTCCGGAAGTCGGGCTCGGGCTACGTCGGCTCGATCACGATGGGCGTGCAGCGTCGGTAGCGCGTACGACCGCGTCCGCTGCGTCTGCGTGAAGAAGGCCGGCGCTCTTACCCGAGGCTCAGGTTCGTCTGCTTACGTATGTCCGTTCACGGGAGAGAGGAGCCGTAGGTGAGCGAGGACACGTCGAGCGGGGCGGCCGCGACGCCGACCCCGAGGGAGGCGACGCCGCCGTCGTCGTCGACCCCGACCCCGATGGAGGCGAAGGAGCAGCTGGAGCAGGCGCTGTTCGAGATCAGGCGCGTGATCGCGGGGCAGGACGCGATGCTCGAGCGCGTCGTCGTCTGCCTGCTCGCGCAGGGGCACCTGCTGATCGAGGGCGTCCCCGGCCTCGCCAAGACGCTGACCATCAAGACGACCGCCGGCGTCCTCGGCGGGACGTTCGCGCGCGTCCAGTTCACGCCGGATCTCGTGCCGAGCGACCTCGTCGGCACCCGGATCTACCGCGCCGGCGACGGCACCTTCGACACCGAGCTCGGCCCCGTCTTCTGCAACTTCCTGCTCGCCGACGAGATCAACCGCGCACCCGCGAAGGTGCAGTCCGCGCTCCTCGAGGTCATGCAAGAACACCAGGTCACGATCGGCCACGAGACCTTCCCGGTTCCGGAGCCCTTCCTCGTCATGGCCACGCAGAACCCGATCGAGTCCGAGGGCACCTACCCGCTCCCGGAGGCGCAGATCGACCGCTTCATGCTGAAGGTGGTGATCGGCTACCCGAGCCACGACGAGGAGCTGACGGTCGTCCAGCGCCAGCTCGTCGACGCGCCGGAGCTCCGGCAGGCGCTGTCGCTCGAGGACCTCGCTGCGCTGCAGCGGGCGGCGACCGAGATCTACACCGACCCGTCGCTCGTGAGCTACGCGGTCGACATCGCGACCGCGACCCGCGCGCCCGCCGCGCACGGCCTCCCCGAGCTCGAGCAGTACATCGCGTACGGCGCGAGCCCACGCGGCCCGATCAGCCTCGTGCAGGGCGCCCGGGCGCTCGCGCTCGTCCGGGGCCGCGAGTACGCGCTCGTGGAGGACCTCCAGGCGCTCGCGAAGGACGCCCTCCGGCACCGGCTCGTCCTCTCGTACCAGGCGCTCGCCGAGGAGGTGAGCTCGGACGCGATCCTCGACCAGGTGCTCGCCGCAGTGCCGGCGCCGCACATCGACCTCGCCCGCGTGAGCGCGGCCTGAGCCGAATGAGCTCGAGCTCCGCGAGCGCGCTCCTCCGCCGCCCGACCCCGAGCCGCCCCGGGCCGGGCGCCATGCCCGAGGGGCTGCTGCGCGCGCTCGACGTCTCCATCACCCGGCGGATGGAAGGGCTGCTCGCGGGGGACTTCCGCTCCAATCTGCTCGGCCCCGGCGCCGAGCTGGCGATGATCCGGCCGTACGTCCCCGGGGACGACGTGCGCCGCATCGACTGGAACGTCAGCGCCCGGACGAACGAGCCGCACGTGCGCGTCGACCTGGCGGAGCGCGTGCTCGTGACGTGGCTCGCGCTCGACACGTCGCCCTCGATGGAGTTCGGCACCGCCGAGCGGCGCAAGGCCGACGTCGCGGAAGGCGTCGCGATCGCGCTGGGGCACCTCGCGACGCGCCGCGGGAACCGGCTCGGCGTCGCGACGTTCGGCGGCGCCGAACGGCACACGCTGCCCGCCACCCAGGGCCGCGCAGGCCTCGTCGGGCTGCTCGCGGCGCTGCGCGGCGAGCGCGAGGGAGACGCCCGCGTGCCGGGAGACGACGCGCTCGCCCACGCGCTGGGGCGAGTCGGCGGTCTCGCTCGGCAGCGCTCCCTCGTCGTGCTCGTCTCCGACTTCCGCGGTCCGCGCGACTGGCGCCGGCCGCTCCTCGAGCTCGCCGGCCGCCACGACGTCGTCGCGGTGGAGGTGCGCGACCCGCGCGAGCAGGAGCTCGCGAACGTCGGCCTCCTCTGGCTCGTCGACCCCGAGACCGGCCGCAAGCTCCGGGTGGACACGCGCAGCAGGCGGCTGCGCGAGCGCTTCGCCGCGGCCGCCGAGGAGGAGCGCGCGGAGGTCCGGCGGCTCCTCGCGTCGGCCGGCGTGCGGCACGTCGTCCTCTCGACCTCGGGAGACTGGCTGCGCACGCTCGTCACCTTCTTGCGCCGGAGGCGGCCGTGACGTTCACCTGGCCCGCCGTTCTGCTGGCGCTGCTCGCGCTGCCGCTCCTCGTGGCGCTGTACGCGTGGTCGGAGCGTCGGCGCGTCCGCGCCCAGGCGGCCTTCGGGAGCCCCGACCTGCTGCCGAACGTCGTCGACCGCTCGCCCGGGGCGCTCCGCCACCTGCCGCTCGCGGTGCTGCTCGTCGCACTTGCCGCGATGATCGTGGGCGTCGCCCGGCCGCACGCGACCGTCTCGGTGCAGCGCGAGGAGGCGACGGTGATCCTCGCCATGGACGTCTCACGCTCCATGAAGGCCGACGACGTCGAGCCGACGCGCCTCGACGCAGCGCGTGTCGCCGCCAACGCGTTCCTCGACGAGGTGCCGGAGAAGTTCCGCGTCGGCGTCGTCTCGTTCGCGACGCGCGCGGTGGTGGGCGTCGCGCCGACCGACGACCGCGACCTCGTCCGCACCGCGCTCGACACGCTCGCGCCCGGCGAGGGGACGGCGATCGGGGACGCGGTCGCGCTCTCGCTCGAGCTCGGCAGGGAGGTGCGGACGGACGACGGGGAGACGCCGCCCCGCACGATCCTCCTCCTCTCCGACGGGCTCCGCGACGGCGGGCGCGTCGACCCGGTGGACGCCGCGGCGTCGGCGAAGGAGCTCGGGATCCCCGTGCACACCGTGCTCGTGGGAACGCCGGAGGGCGTCGTGCGGGAGGAGCTGCCCGGCGGCTTCACGCGGATCATCCAGGTTCCGCCGAGCCCGGAGACGCTCCGGGAGCTCGCGTCCGCCACCGGCGGCGAGTTCTTCACCGCGCTCGACGACGAGGGCCTGCGGACGGTCTACGAGGAGCTCGGCTCGCGGCTCGGGACCCGCCAGGTCTCGCGGGAGATCACGGATCTCGTCGCCGGCGGGGCCGCCGGGCTGCTCCTGCTGGGAGGCGTCTTCTCGGCCTTCCTCTTCCGGAGGGTCCCGTGACGCGGGCGCGCTGGGTCGCCGCAGCGGCCGCGCTCGTCGTCGTGCTCGCGGTCGCCGCTCCCGCGGCCGGTGCGAACGAGTGCCAGGGGCTCCAGGTGTGCGTCCCCGTCGCCGGGCCGTGGGTCGTCGTGCCCGCGGCAACCGGGCCCGTGCGCCCGCGGGTCGAGTACCAGGTCACCTGCCCGGCGCGGCACGTCGCGGGCGGGCTCGACGCCAGGCTCAGCCAGCGCGCGATCGACGTCGGCTTCCTCGGGACGCTCGGGAGCCCCGTCAACCCGGGCATCTCGACCGCGCGCTCGGTGGTCTTCACCGGCGTGTTCGTCGGGGTCACCCCGCGCGCTCCGACCTTCAAGCCGTTCGTCGGCTGCATGCCGTCGGCCGGCGGCGGAGCGCGCGTGCCGACGTCCGCCGCCGCTCCGGCAGTGTTCCCGCCCGGGCAGCCGACGACCCGGCGCGTGAAGACCGTGCGCGTGCGGCCGGGGACCTCGACCGTGAGGCAGGGCTGCCTCGCCGGTGAGCGGCTCGTCGGCGCGTCCCACGCGTTCGCCTTCGACACGCGACAGCCTCCGTCCTCGAGTCTCGTCGCCGGCGTCTCCGGCCGCCGGTCGGTCGCGGGCGGCCGCGTCGTGGTGCGCGTCCGCGGCGACGCCGAGCTCGGGGGCGTGCGCGCGCTCGTCCAGGTCCACGCGGTCTGCTCGAGGGCGCGATGAGCGGGCTGAACGGGCTGAGCTTCCAGAGCCCGTGGCTCCTGCTCTCGCTCGTCGTCCTCGCGGGGGCCGTCGCGCTCTGGCGCGTGTCCGAGCGGAGAAGCGCCCGCTACGCGGTTCGCTACCCGAACCTCGACGTGCTCGCGAGCGTCGTGCCTGCGAGGTCGTGGCCGCGCCTCGTCCCGCCGCTGCTCGTCGCGCTCTCCCTCGCCGTGCTGCTCGTCGCGCTCGCGCGCCCGCACGTCGAGCGCATGCTCCTGAAGGAGCGCGCGACGGTGATCCTCGTCGTCGACACCTCGCGCTCGATGCAGGCCGAGGACGTCGAGCCGACGAGGCTCGGGGCCGCGCAGGAGGCGATCCGCACCTTCCTCGACGACGTCCCCGGCCGCCTGAACGTCGGCCTCGTCGTGTTCGCGGGCGAGGCTCAGGTGGCGACGCCGCCGACCAAGGATCGGGAGCTCGTCGAGACCGCCCTGGAGGCGATCGAGACGTACGTCGTCTTCGGCGGCACGGCGATCGGCGACGCGCTCCAGACGGCGGTCGATCTCGGCAAGACGGCGATCGAGCAGGAGGATCCTCCCGAGGGCAAGGAGATCGCCGCGGGCTCGGAGACCCGGCATCTCATCCAGGCGGCGACGTGCGAGGAGGGGAGCCCGGTCTCGATCCTCTTCCTCTCCGACGGCGCGCAGACGCGCGGGATCCTCCAGCCGCTCGAGGGCGCGGCGCTCGCGCGCGACGCCTGCTTCCCCGTGTACACGATCGCCCTGGGGACACCCGAGGGCGTGATCGACCGCGGCAGCCTCGGCCCCGGGTTCGGGCCTCCGGACGACAGCGGCTCGAACCTCATCCCCGTGCCGCCCGACCCCGAGACGTTGCGCGAGATCGCAGAGATGACGGGCGGCGAGTTCTCGGAGGCGCGCTCGGCCGAGGCGCTGGAGATGGCGTACGAGAGCCTCGGCTCGAAGCTCGGGCGCGAGCCGGGGGAGAGCGAGATCACGTTCCTGCTCGTCGGAGGGGCGGGGGTGCTGCTGCTCGCCGCGCTCGCGCTCGGGACGTTCCTGGCCCCGCGCCTTCCGTAGGGCGGGGACAGCAGAGTCGGACAGCGCAGCCCGCTCTCGCCGTGCCCCCGGCCCGCACCGCGCTAGGTTCCGCCGATGGCCGCTGAGCCGCCCGCTCCCAGACGAGGCCTCGGGAGGAGCCGGAGGCGCCTCCTCGGCGGGGTCGCGACCGCGATCGTCGTCGCGGCCGTCTTCGTCTTCGTGCTCCCGCGGATCGCCGACTACCGCGACGTCTGGGCCGTGATCCGGGAGCTCGGCTGGGAGGAGGCGCTCGTGCTCGCGGGCGCGACGCTCCTCAACCTGGCCACCTTCCCGCCGCCGTGGATGGCCGCGCTCCCAGGGCTCGGCTACCGGCGGGGGATGGTGTTCACACAGGCGGCGACCGCGCTCACGATCGTGTCGCCGGCAGGCGCGGCGGTCGGCGTCGCCGGCTCGTACGCGATGCTGCGCTCCTGGGGGTTCCGGAGCTCCCAGGTCGCGCTCGCGGTCGCAGTCACCGGGGTCTGGAACCAGTTTGCGAACCTCGCGTTCCCGATCGTCGCGCTCGCGCTGCTGACATCCGCGAACCAGAAGCACGCGGCGCTCCAGACCGCCGCGGTCATCGGCGTCGTGGTCCTCGTGGTCGCGGTCGCGGCGTTCGCGCTCGCGCTCTCGAGCGAGTCCTACGCGCGGCGGATCGGCGACCTCGTCGCGCGCGTCGCCCGCCGTATCGGCAGGCTCTTCCGACGCGACGACGTCCGCTGGACGGGAGAGGGCCTCGTGCGCTTCCGGTCGAGCGCCCTCGGCCTGCTCCGGCGCCGCTGGCACGTGCTCACGCTGGCGACCCTCGCCGGCCACCTCACGGTCTTCGTGCTCTTCGTCGCCTGCCTGCGCTCGGTCGGCGTCGACGCGGGGCAGGTCTCGCTCGTCGAGGCCTTCGCCGCTTGGGCACTCGTGCGGGTGCTCGGCGCGCTGCCGCTGACGCCGGGAGGGGTCGGCTTCGTCGAGCTCGGGCTCACGGGAGCTCTCGTGGCGTTCGGCGCCCCGAACGCGGGAGCCGTCGCCGCGACGCTGCTCTACCGCGCGCTCACCGTGCTGCCGACGCTCGCGCTCGGGCTGCTCTCGGCCGCCACCTGGCGCACGCACCGTCCCGAGGGGGTGGTAGGGTCGCGCGAGTGACCCTGGCGAGGGGCAGGTTCACACGGTGAGGCATCCCGCGTCCCCCATCGGGGGCACGCCTCGCCGCAGGCACCGCTCGTACGGTGCGTCGGTGGAGGCGAGAGCCACTCCGGTGACTGCGCGGACCGCGCTCGCGGCGCTCTTCGCCGCGGCGCTCGCGGCCTTCGTCGTGGCCGGCTCGGCAGCCGGAGGGGGACTGTCGTCCGCGGGTCTCCTCGCTCCCGCCTCGGCCTGCCCGGGCTCCGCGAGCCCGCGCGCATCCGCCGAGGCGCAGATTCGCGCGGTCGCATGCCTCGTCAACTATGCGCGGGCGCGCGAGGGCCGCTCGCGGCTCGGGCACTCGCCGGCGCTCACGCGGGCGGCGGCGCTCAAGGGCAAGCGCGTCGCGTCGTGTGGCGACTTCTCGCACACGCCCTGCGGCTCGGACTTCACGTCCTCGTTCCGGCAGGCGGGCTACCGCTACTCGATCGTGGGCGAGAACCTGTACGCGGGGCCGTGGGGCCGGGTCAGCGCCCGCGACGTCGTCTCCGCCTGGCTGCGCTCGCCGGGCCACCGCGCGAACATGCTCGGGCCGCGCTTCCGGCACGTCGGGGCAGCGCCCGTGCGCGCCGACGGCCTGCTCGGAAACCGGGCGTCCGTCGTCTGGACGGCGACCTTCGGCGCGCCGCGATAGGCCCTGCGGGAGGACTCTCGTGGCCCGTCGTGAACGCTCTCTCGTGCGCGAGGAGAGTCACCTCGACGACATGCGCGCGGCCATCCGCGGCGACTTCGCGCGCCTGAAGGAGCGCCTCGGCGACCAGGCGCTGCTCGTCGCCGAGGGCGCCACGGCGGAGGACGCGACGCGGTCCGACGAACCGCCGCCGACCGAGCCGCCTGCTCAGCCGTCCGCTCCAACAGCTGACGTGCGCCACGCGAGCGCTGCGGTCGCCGAGACCGCACGTGGCTCGGAGCCGCAGCGTCGGCCCGACGCGCGCGACCCGGAGCCCGAGCCGGCGCCGGAGCCGGGCCTGGAGCCCGTGCCCGGGCAGGACGACGCTCACGGGCGCCGCTCCTGGGTCGACCGCGTGCTCGGCCGCCCGTAGCCGCTTCCCCGCCGCTGTAATGCCGGCCATGGAGAAGGCCGAGCGCGAGGCGATCCTGCGCCAGGGCGTCTCACGTGCGGAGACGCCGCGCGACCGGCGCCAGCTCGCCGGGCTCGAAGAGGACCTCCGGTCGGCACCGCAGCGCGGGAAGCCGACTCGTCTGCGCCTGCGCAACTTCCGGCCGGCCGCGGACTCCTATCTCGCCGCGGCCCGCGGCCCGCTCGCGTACATGGTCCGCCTGCGCGTCGTCGAGGCGCAGGCCGCGGCGCACGAGGAGCGCCTGGCCGAGGCGTGGCGGGCGCTCGCGGGCGAGTGCGAGGGCGATGCGGAGTCGTTCGGGAACCGCTGGCGCGAGCTGGCCGCGGCCTGGGACTTCTCCGAGGTGAACGACCTCGTCGACCGGCACAACCGCTGGTACCCGGTCGAGTCGCGGCTCCCGATGGACCCGGCGACGGGCGAGCACGTGCTCGTGAACGGTCGCGACTATCGCCTGCCGCCGTTCGACGAGCGCTGGATCCTCGAGCGCTTCCCGCCGCTGCTCGAGCGGGCCGTGCTCGCCGCGTAGACGAGCCGACGCGGCCGCAGCCGTGAGAATGGTGGGCGATGAGCCTCGCCGAGCTCGCCGTCACGATCGCGCTGCTGGCGAGCCTCGGCCTCGTGGCGCGCCGGCTGGGGCTCTCCGCGATCCCCGCCTACCTGCTGGCCGGGCTCCTCCTGGGACCGAACGAGCCCAAGGAGCTCTCCTTCATCCGGCAGTCCGAGGTCACGGACTTCGTGGCCGAGCTCGGCGTCGTCTTCCTCCTCTTCTTCCTCGGCCTCGAGTTCACGCACGGGCGCCTCACGCGCACGGGGCGCCACGTCGGGATCGGCGGCGGCGTCGACCTCGTCGCGAACGCGGGCCTCGGGCTGGTGGTCGGGATCGCCGCCTTCGGCCTCTCGCCGGCCGCGCTCGTGCTCGCCGCGTGCATCTACGTGTCGTCGAGCGCGATCGCGGTCAAGGGCCTGATCGACTTCCGCCGCCTCGGCGACGACGAGACCGACCTCGTGCTCGCGATCCTCGTGTTCGAGGACATCGTCGTCGCGCTCATGCTCGGCTACGCGGCGGCCGGAGGAGGGGAGGTGTCGGAGACGCTCGTCCTGCTCGCGAAGGCGCTCGGCTTCATCACCGCGGGCCTGGCGGCGTCGCGCTGGCTCACGGGCCCCCTCGACCGGCTGCTCGACCGGCTGCCGCTCGAGATCTTCCTGCTCGCGGTCTTCGGGTTCCTCGTCGGGATGGCCGCGATCGCGGACGAGCTCGGCCTCTCGGAGGCGATCGGCGCGCTCATGGCGGGGATCGTCCTCTCCGAGACGACGGTCCGCGAGCAGATCGAGGATCGCTTCTTCAGCTTCCGGGACGTCTTCGCCGCGCTCTTCTTCTTCGTGTTCGGGCTCTCGATCGACGTCGGCGCGATCGGGGACGTGGGCTGGCTGGTCGCGCTCGCGGTGGTGCTCACGCTCGTCGGCAAGGTCGTCACCGGGATGGTCGCGGGGCGGATCGGCGGCTTCACGCAGCGGCAGAGCTTCAACGCCGGCATCGCCCTCGTCGCCCACGGCGAGTTCACGATCATCCTCGCCCAGCTCGCCTCCGGGAACCCGGCCCTCGACGCGCAGGACCGCACCGACCTCGTGGCGTTCGCAGGCCTCTACGTCCTCGCGACCGCGACCGTCGGCATCGTGCTGATGAAGGAGTCGAAGCGGCTCGGTCGCATCCTCTTCCCGGCCCGTAGACTGGGCGCGGAGGCCTGATGCCAGTCGATCTTCGCGAGACACGCCTTCCCGGCGTCGGCGTCAAGTACGCGTTCCGGACCGCGCAGGGCGGGCGGGTGGCGGTGATCATGCGAAACGACGGCCAGCGGGAGATCTACTTCTACCGGCGCGGCGACGACGACGAGCCCACAGCCGTCATCGAGCTTCACGACGACGAGGCGCGGCAGCTGGGCGCGATCGTCGGCGGGGCGTACGAGCGCCCGAAGATCGTCGAGGAGCTGGAAATGGCGCTCGGCGAGCTGCACATCGAGTGGGTGCCGGTCCCCGACACGAGCCCCGCGATCGGGCGGACGCTCGCGGAGTCCCAGCTTCGCGCCCAGACGGGCGTGACGGTGATCGCGATCCTGCGCGAGCCGGAGCCGGTCAGCGGCGCGCGACCCGAGGACGTCATCCAGCAAGGGGACACGCTGGTGGCCGTCGGCAAGGCGGGGCAGTTCCGGGACTTCCGCCGGCGGCTGGCCGAGGGCCCGTTCGAGAGTTAGGCGGCCCGGCGGGCGCGGACGAGCGCGTCGATTGCCGGCCGGGGCGAGTCGGCGACGTCGCGGTACACGCGCTCGGCCTTCTCGATCTCGAGCCCGGGGAGCTCGGCGGCGATCTCGTCGGGCGTGTACAGGATCGCCGGGTCGCTCGGGCCGCCGACGCCTTCGTCGACGTTCGTGCGGTCGTGGCCGATGACGAGGGCCGTGCCGCCCGACGCGAGGGCCGCTGCGGCGCGTGCGAGGACGACGCGGAGCTCGTGGAGCGGCAGGTGGAAGTAGAGGAGGAGGACGAGGTCGAACGCCTCGGGCTCCGGCGCGTACTCGAGCAGGTCTGCGAGCGCGAACTCGACGGCGAGCTCCTCCTGCGCCGCCCGCTCTCGCGCCTTCGCGATCGCGACGTCGGAGAAGTCGACGCCGACGACCTGCCATCCGCGCTCCGCGAGCCACAGTGCGTTCTGGCCCTCGCCGCACGCGAGGTCGAGCGCGCGTCCCGGCGGGAGGTCCGAGACCTCGCCGACGAGAAACCGGTTCGGTCGCGCGCTCCACAGGAGGCCGGGCTGCGAGTAGCGCTCGTTCCAGCGCTCACGCTTCATGCGTCCGCACCTCCCGTCCGGCTGGGCGGAGCGTCGCGGCGAGCGTCAGCGCGCACAGCACCGCGCCGAGGAGATACGGAACCGCGTCACCCCGGGCGTCGCCCAGCGCGCCGCCGAGCGAGGGGCCGACGAGCGCGCCGAGCGCCCAGGCGCTGTTCATGATCCCGAAGGCGAGGCCCTGGGCGAGACCCGTGGAGTCGGCTCGATGCGAGGTGAGCGCCATCCCCGGGGTATACAGGCTGCCGAAGGCGATCGCCGCCGCGCCGATGAGAACGGCGATCGCGACCGGTTCCGACGAGACGGCGAGCGCGGCCGCGACGGCGATGGAGGCGACGAGCGCCACGCGGATCGGAAGGCGCCGCCCGCGCCGGTCGGTGATGCGTCCCAGCACCGGGTTGATGACCACCTCGACGGCGCCCGCGGCGAAGAAGGCGGCGCCGATCGCGAGCGTCGTCCAGCCGGCGTCGGAGAGCGCGAGCGGCGCCAGGACGACGAGCGTCCCGAAGAGGAGGGCGGGCAGCGTGTTCAGCCAGAGGCCGCCGAGGAAGCGGCGGTCGCGGAGTGCGCGCCGGAGCCCGGCCAGCTCCAGCGGCTCCGTGGGCGCGGCCGTCGCGAGGACGGATAGCCCGGCGAAGGTGAACGCGATGAGCGCCACGGCCGTGAACGAGGCTCGGATCCCCACGGCCTCGGCGATCCCGCCGAACATCGGGCCGACGACCGCGCCTGCGACCGCGGCGCCGAAGGCGGTCCCGATCATCTGGCCGCGCTGCGCGCGCGGGGCCGTGCTCGTGGCCCAGGCGAGCGCGCCGGCCCAGGTCACGGTGCTCGAGAAGCCCTGCACGAAGCGCGCGAGCCCGAGCGTCAGGGCGCTCTCGGCCAGTGCGAGCGCGAGGCTCGAGATCCCGAGCAGGACGAGCCCCCAGACGACGGCGTGCTTCGGGCCGAAGCGCGCGGCAGCGAGCCCGCCGGGGATGCCGCCGAGCAGCGCGCCCGCCCCGAAGGCGCCGAGGAGCAGGCCGGCGCCGGACTTCGAGAGCCCGAATTGGGCCGCGAACTCCGGGACGAGCGGCGTCAGCGCGGTGAAGAGCAGCGCGTCGACGAAGACGATCGAGCTGACGAGGACGACGAGCCGGCGCACGCGGCCAGGATATGCGGGCCGTCCGTTCCGGCCGTGCCTCGAGCGGACGTGTCCGAGAAGAGAAATGCACCGAGCCGGTGGCGCCTCGTCCGGCGTCTCCGACTGACCTCCGCCGGAGCGGTTGCCACTCGGAGGGCCATCAACCTCGACGCTCCGTGCTCGGTGCAGGGACGACACTAGGCGAGTCGCGCGCCGCGGTCAAGCACCCGTCCGGGGAAATCTCACGCAAATTCCGTGCGTCCCGTGCGCAGGCGTCGAGCGCACCCTCGTGACAATTCCGTGCCGGTCGTTCTCCTGCGACATGTCCAGGGTCCGACCCTGGACATGGCCGCGCGCGACATGGCCGCGTGTGCCGAGTGTGTGACGATCGCTCCCCAAGAGACATGGCCGCCCGGCGCAGCGGCCGCCGGCAGTCGCGTTACCTCGACAGCGAGCGCAGCCCGGGGCGGTTCGAGCGCCTACCCGGACAACCAGCCGACTTCACACCTCGACGGGGTGAGCTGCCCGGGCACCCCGTGGAGGGGTCTCCCTTCGCGCGGAGCGGACTCGCCGCTAGCCGATTCCGCTCCTTTGCGCACAAAGAAGTGCACCGAGCCGGTGACGCCTTCGTCCGGCTTCCCGACTGACCGCCGCCGAAGCGGCTGCCACTCGGAGAGCCATCAACCTCCGGCGCTCCGTACTCGGTGCACGCGGGACTCTAGGGGGGCTCGAGGAGGCCGTCAAGACCCCCTCCGCGAGACTTGTCGCAAATTGCGATCTTTTCCTTTCGCACAGGGTCAGGCTGCGGCCAGGCCTGCATGCTCTGGTGGCCCTGGAGAGAAAAAGGGCCGGGCCCCGAAGGGCCCAGCCACAAGAGTTCGCCGAGCCGGGAACGCTTTCGTCCACCTTCCCGACGAGCCTTCCGCTGCCGCGTAGTGCTCCTCGGGGGGCTTCGACCTACCGGCGCCCCGTGCTCGGCGCACG
Organism: Actinomycetota bacterium; assembly: GCA_004366385.1. GTDB lineage: Bacteria > Actinomycetota > Thermoleophilia > Gaiellales > Gaiellaceae > GMQP-bins7. Next base: position 29,415 of record SIRU01000051.1, on the reverse strand, counting down.
CGGAAATCTACGGCAACGGACATGTCCGTTCAAGACCCCTCAGGAACGAAATTCCTCGCAAATTGGGCGCGTCGTGCTCGGCGATGGGCTAGGTTGCCGCGCGTGCGGCCGGTGATCGGGATCACGACGTACGCGCAGGAGGCGACGTGGGGCGTCTGGCGCCTCCCAGCCGCGCTCGTCCCGCTCGACTACGTCGACGCGGTCGAGCGCGCCGGCGGCCGGCCGGTGCTCGTGCCGCCGAGCGAGGACGGCGTCGACGAGACCCTCGACGCGCTCGACGGGGTCGTCTTCTCGGGCGGGGCGGACGTCGACCCGGCGCTGTACGGCGCCGAGGCGCACCCGGAGACGGACACGCCGCAGGCTCGTCGCGACGCGGCCGAGCTCGCGCTCCTCGCCGCGGCGCTCGAGCGCGACCTGCCGACCCTCGCGATCTGTCGCGGCTTCCAGCTCCTCAACGTCGCGCGCGGAGGCGATCTCGTCCAGCACCTCCCGGAGACGGTCGGCCACCAGGAGCATCGACGCGTGCCGGGTCAGTTCGCCGAGCACCCCGTCGAGGTGCGGGAGGGGACGCGGCTCGCGGCGATCGTGGGCGCGCGCGGCAAGGTCACGTCGCACCACCACCAGGGCGTGGGCCGTCTCGGCGACGGGCTCGTCGAGAGCGCGTGGGCGGCAGACGGGACGCTCGAGGGCATCGAGGACACGTCACGCCGGTTCGTGCTCGGCGTGCAGTGGCATCCCGAGATGGGAGAGGATCAGGCCCTGTTCGAGACGCTCGTCGACGAGGCGCGCGCGTATCGCGCGTCCCGCACGAGAGCCTGACGACTGCGGCGACAAGAGAGGAGAGACGTGTACTGGACTCTGGGGATCATCTACGTCGCGCTGACGGTCGCGTTCGCGGCCGACGTCCTGCGGAACCCGGCGCTCACCACTGCGGGGAAGGTGCTGTGGATCGCCGCGCTGATCCTGGTGCCGGTGTTCGCCTGGCTGGTGTACGGCATCTGGCGGCTGCGGGAGAGTCGCGGGCTCTGACCGTGGCCGGCAGGCTCGACGGGAAGGTCTGCGTGATCACCGGCGCGGGCGGCGGGATGGGCCGCGAGGCGGCGGTCGTCTTCACCGGCGAGGGCGCGAAGGTCTGCGCCGCGGACGTCGACGCGAAGCTCGCAGAGGAGACGGTGTCGCTCTGCTCCGGCGAGGCGTTCGCTATCGGCGTGGACGTCGCCGACGAGGCCGGCGTCCGCTCGATGTACGCCCAGACGGCGGAGCGCTTCGGCGGGATCGACGTGCTCTACAACAACGCGGGCATCTCGCCGGCCGACGACCAGTCCGTGCTCGACACGAGCGTGGGGGCGTGGCAGCGCGTGCAGGACGTGAACACGAAGGGCGTCTTCCTCTGCTGCAAGCACGGGATCCCGCACCTGCTGGAGCGCGGCGGCGGCTCGGTGATCAACGTCGCCTCGTTCGTCGCGCTGCTCGGGGCCGCGACCTCGCAGATCTCGTACACGGCGTCGAAGGGCGCGGTGCTCTCGATGTCGCGAGAGCTCGCCGTGCAGTTCGCGCGGCGCGGCGTGCGCGTGAACGCGCTCTGCCCGGGCCCGGTGGAGACGCCGCTCCTGCTCGCGATCTACGGCGGCGACCCGGAGGCGTTCGCGCGCCGGCAGGCGCACTGGCCGACCGGCCGTCTCGGCACGCCGCGGGAGATCGTGAACGCGGCCCTCTTCCTCGCCAGCGACGAGTCGTCGTTCGTGAACGGCGCGGCGTTCACGGTCGACGGCGGCATCACCGCGGCCTACGTCACCCCAGAGTAGGGCGTCGACTCCGCGCCCGACCAGGAGGGTTCTGCGAGACGTCGGAGAAGGCCGCTGCGATGCGCGACGCGGTCGATCGTCTCTTGCGTGACCTCACCCTCGTCACTCTCGCTCTCGCGCTCGCTCTCGGTTGGGCGCTCATCCAGGTTGCCGAGGGTGTCGCCGCAGTCGTCTCGGGCCTCCTCTACGGGCTCGGCGACGAGGGGCCCGGTCCCAACTTCTTCGCTCCCTACGCTCTCTCCGAGTGGGTTGGTGTCCTCACCTGGGACGTTGGCGGGCGCGTCCTGCACCTCGGGTCGCTCGTAGCCGGTCTCGTGCAGCTGGGCGTCGTTCTGGCGGTCGCAGCGGTCATCCATCGACGCCTCCGCGCCGACTCCGCCGGCGAAGAGCGTGTCGTCGAGCCCTCCTAGAGCGGCGCTCGGTCAGACGCCGACGACTTGAACGAGCCAGCGGCGGTCGCGTGCGCGGTCGAGCTCGAGGAAGAGCACGCGCTGCCACTGCCCGAGCGCGAGCTCGCCGTCACGCACCGGGATCGACTCGCCCGCAGGCCCGAGGAGCATGGACATGCAGTGCGCGTGGCCGTTCCCGATCTCCATGTCCTCCTCGCAGACGTTCTCCGTGCGCCGGTCCCAGTCGTCGTGCGCGTAGTAGTGCTCGCTCGGCACGAGGCGCTTCAGGAGCAGCGCGAAGTCCTCGAGGAAGCCGCGCTCCCACTCGTTCACCCGGACGGAGCAGGTCGTGTGCGGCGAGTAGACGGAGCAGATCCCGTCCGTGATCCCGCTCTGACGCACGGCCTCGGCGACGTCCTCGGTGATGTCGGTGACGGTGAGCCCGCCGGCGGTGCGGAGCTGGGACTCGAACTGGAAGGTCTTCACGGCCAAGCGACATTCTGTCAGCAGCGGGGGAGGCGGGCCCGCCGGAACCGTCGGTTACGCTGGCCGCCCGAGGGCCCGTAGCTCAGCTGGTCAGAGCAGCCGACTCATAATCGGTTGGTCCCTGGTTCGAGTCCAGGCGGGCCCACTGTCACGGCTGTGACGTTCTCGGTGTCGTGTCCGCGAACGACACAGCGGCGAGAGGAGTGCATGCTCGCGTTCGGGATCCCCCCGCGCAAAGGAACACCCGCGCGGGCGGCAGCGTTTGGGATCGACCAGCAGGCGCTTCGGCGCGCCCGCGAATCATCGATGGGGCGGCAGCTCCGGGAGGAGGCAGGATGACACTGAAGCTGGGCGACACGGCACCGGACTTCACGGCCGAGACCACCGAGGGGACGGTCGAGTTCCACGACTGGATCGGCGACTCGTGGGCGGTGTTGTTCTCGCACCCCAAGGACTACACGCCCGTGTGCACGACCGAGCTCGGGTACATGGCGAAGATCAAGCCCGAGTTCGACCGGCGCAACGTGAAGATCATCGGGCTCTCCGTCGACTCGACGGGCGACCACGAGGGCTGGGCGGCCGACATCGAGGAGACGCAGGGCGCCGCGCCCAACTACCCGATCATCGGCGACGCCGACTTCAACGTCTCGAAGCTCTACGGGATGCTCCCGGCAGACGTCGAGGGAGACCCGAAGGCGCGCACGCCGGCCGACAACCAGACCGTGCGAAACGTCTTCGTGATCGGCCCGGACAAGAAGGTGAAGCTCGTCCTCGTCTACCCGATGACCACGGGCCGCAACTTCGACGAGGTGCTGCGCGTGATCGACTCGCTCCAGCTCACGGCGACCCACAAGGTCTCGACGCCGGTGAACTGGCGCAACGGCGAGAAGGTGATCATCGCCGGCTCGGTCTCGAACGACGAGGCGAAGGAGCTGTGGCCGGACGGCTGGGAGGAGCCGAAGCCGTACATCAGGATCGTCGACCAGCCGACAGGCTGACGCGACTCTCTGGGCGGAGCGACCGCGGCCGGCGCAAGCCGGCCGGACCGCGGCGCTGTCGGGATGCTGCGACCGCGGCCGGCGCAAGCCGGCCGCCTTCAGGTCCTTTGCTCTTCGCGCGATCGGAACTTCGCTCTAGCGAAGTTCCGATCTGACGCACAACAGACAAACGGCCCGGGTGGGCGGGCCGTCTGTCACTGCGGCGCAACTTCGGGCCAGGCTCATCGCCTGCGGGGAGAGGAGTCGCGCCGGTAGCGGGTATCTGTTCCACATCGTGCGATCGATTGCGAGCGTTTCCAGGTGATTTCCACAGGGGGAAAGCCGCAATTTCGGAGAAGTCCGTCGTCGTCTTCCACAGGACCGGGGAAAAGTCGCGCGGCTAGACTCCGGCCATGAGCCAGCACGAGCGCGGCACGCTGCGCGTCAAGACCGGTCTCGCGGAGATGCTGAAGGGCGGCGTCATCATGGACGTAATCGACGCGGACCAGGCGCGGATCGCCGAGGAGGCGGGCGCGTGCGCGGTGATGGCGCTCGAGCGCGTGCCGGCCGACATCCGGCAGGAGGGCGGCGTGGCGCGCATGGCCGACCCGCTCAAGATCAAGGAGATCCAGGAGGCCGTGTCCGTCCCGGTCATGGCCAAGTGCCGCATCGGCCACTTCGCCGAGGCGCAGATCCTGGAGGCGCTCGAGGTCGACTACATCGACGAGTCCGAGGTGCTGACGCCCGCGGACGTCGAGCACCACGTGGACAAGTGGGGCTTCACGGTGCCGTTCGTGTGCGGCGCGACGAACCTCGGCGAGGCGCTCAGGCGCATCTCCGAGGGCGCGGCCATGATCCGGACGAAGGGCGAGGCCGGGACGGGCGACATCGTGAACGCGGTCACGCACATGCGGGCCGTGTTCGGCGCGATCCGGGCGCTCGGCTCGCTGCGCGTGGACGAGCTCCATGCGGCCGCGAAGGAGCACCGCGCGCCGTACGAGCTCGTGCGCTGGGTCGCCGAGAACGGGCGGCTGCCGGTGGTCACGTTCACCGCGGGCGGGATCGCGACCCCTGCGGACGCGGCGCTCTGCATGCAGCTCGGCGCGGACGGCGTCTTCGTCGGCTCCGGGATCTTCAAGTCGGGCCGCGACGCGGTGCTCGACCGCGACGGCTGGATCGAGGACGTGTCGCGCCGCGCACGCGCGATCGTCGAGGCGACGACGCATTTCGACGACCCGAAGGTGCTCGCCGACGTCTCCACGGGCCTCGGGCAGCCGATGGTGGGGATCTCAGCCGCCTCGATCCCCGAGGCCGAGCGGCTCGAAGCCCGCGGCTGGTAGACGTCCCGTCGTGTCAGCCCCGCTGAACATCGGCGTCCTCGCGCTCCAGGGCGCGTTCCGCGAGCACGCGCGCGTGCTGCGCGCGCTCGGCGCCGAGGTCGTCGAGGTGCGGGTGCCGAGCCAGCTCGACGGGCTCGACGGGCTCGTGCTCCCGGGCGGCGAGTCGACGACGATCGTGCGGCTGGCGGAGCTGTACCGGCTCGACGAGGCGATCTGCGGGTTCGCCGGGCCGATCCTCGGCACCTGCGCGGGAATGATCGTCCTCGACCGCGAGCACCTCGGCCTCGCCGACCTGTCGGTCGACCGCAACGCCTACGGGCGGCAGGTCAGGAGCTTCGAGGCGGACGTCGACCTCGCCGGAGAGGCGGAGCCGCTGCGCGGTGTCTTCATCCGCGCGCCGCGCATCCGCGCGCTCGGAGACGGCGTCTCGGTGCTCGGCGAGCTCGACGGCGAGCCGGTGCTCGTGCGCGACGGGCGGCTGCTGCTCGCCAGCTTCCACCCCGAGCTGACCGACGACACGCGGGTGCACGAGCGGTTCCTGGAAATGGTTCGCGCGCAGGCGCACGAGGGCGAGGCAAGCCTCCCCCCTACGAACGGCAAGGAGGAGATCCGTGTCGGGGCATAGCAAGTGGTCGTCGATCAAGCACAAGAAGGGCGCGGCCGACGCGAAGCGCGGGAAGCTGTTCTCGAAGCTCTCGCGCGCGATCATCGTCGCCGCGCGGGAGGGCGGGCCCGACCCGGCCGGCAACCTCGCGCTCCAGAACGCGATCGAGAAGGCGCGCTCGTACTCGATGCCGAAGGACAACATCGAGCGCGCGATCGCGAAAGGGTCGGGCGCCGACTCGGAGGGCTCGGGCTACGACACGGTCGTGTACGAGGGCTACGGCCCGGAGGGCGTCGCCGTGCTCGTCGAGACGCTCACGGACAACCGCAACCGCACGGCCTCGGAGGTGCGCCACCTGTTCACGAAGCACGGCGGCAATCTCGGCACGACCGGCGCGGTCGCCTGGCAGTTCGAGCGGCGCGGCATCGTTTTCGTGCCGGCCGACGGCGTCGACGAAGAGGAGCTCCTCCTCGTCGCCGCCGACGCGGGCGCAGACGACGTCGAGCAGGACGGCTCCAGCTTCGTCGTCTCGAGCGCGCCCGAGACGCTGACCGCCGTGCGCGAGGCGATCGAGGCCGCGGGGATGACCGTCGACTCGGCCGAGCTCTCCATGGTCGCGAAGACGACGGTGGCGATCGAAGACGAGCGGATCGCGCGCCAGGTGATGAAGCTCGTCGACGGCCTCGAGGAGTCCGACGACGTGCAGGACGTGTACGCGAACTTCGACATCCCCGAGGCGGTCCTCGAAGCGGTAGCCTCCTAGTCGCGTGGCCGTCACTGCCGAGTCGAGCCTCACAGCCAGGCGGATCGAGTCGCTGCTCTCCGCGCGCCTCTTCGTCGAGCCGCAGCTGACCGCCGGGCGCCTCTACTTCATCTCCAACCTCTCCGGGCATCTGAGCCTGTACGCCATGGATGCGGAGGGCGGCGTGCCGGAGCCGCTGCTCCCGCCGCAGCTCGCGCTTCAGAACCCCGAGCTCGTCGGCGGCCGCCCCTTCTGGGCGCTCCCGGAGCTCGACCGGATCGTGGTCATGATCGACGCGGACGGCGACGAGAACTACGAGCCGTACGTGCTCCCGCTCGCAGGCGGGTTCCCGGAACCGCTCTCGGAGGAGGCGTTCCGCGGGCGGCGCTCGAGCCTCGTCGACGTCGACCCGGCGAGCGCGATCGGCTACTTCCACGCTCAGTCGCGCGAGGAGTCGCTGATGTTCGCGGTGCGCGTCGACCTCGGGACCGGGGAGGCGGAGGAGATCGGCTCCAGCCCGTTCGGCGCGTACGTGGCCGCGTGGAGCCCCGACCACTCGCGCGTCTTCCTCGGCGACGGCTACACGATGGGCGACGTCGTGCTCTACGAGCTCGACGCGGACGGCAACCGCGCGCTGCTGCACGGGACGCCGATCGACGAGCGCGAGCCGGGGAAGGACTACCCGCTCACCGGCGTCGGCTCCACGCACGTCACCGTCAGCGGGCGCGGGATCCTGCTCTCGACGACCGCGTTCGACGATGCGGGCACCCCGGGCTACATCGATCTCAGCGGCTCCGGCGAGCTCGAGCGGGTCTCCGTCTCCGGCGTCGGGCACGAGGGAGAGGGCGAGCTCGAGCGCATCGCGCATCTCGAGGGCCTGCGCTACGCGCTCACCTACAACATCGACGGCTGCTCGTGGGCGTACGAGGCGAGCTTCGACGAGGACGGCCGCGCGCTCGAGGTCGAGCGCGTGCTGGTCGGCCGGGAGCCGCTCGCGGGCGGCATCCTGCACGGGCTCCACCACGACGAGGAGAGCGGCGGGTACGCGCTGTCGTTCTGCACCGCCACCGACCCGACGCAGCTCTGGGTGCTGGCGAAGGACACGCCGCCGGCGCGCAGGACGCGCGAGCGCGTGCTCGGGATCGCGCCGGAGCTCCTGTCCGCGGGCGAGGATGCGTCGTTCGAGTCCCACGACGGGCTGCGCGTGTCGGCGCGGATCTACCGGCCGTCCCCCGAGCTCGGCTACGAGGGCCCGCGGCCGCTCGTCTACTACGTGCACGGCGGCCCGCAGGGGCAGGAGCGCCCGAACTTCGCGTGGTTCTCGATGCCGCTGATCCAGATCCTGGCGCTCGAGGGCTTCGCCGTCTTCGTCCCGAACGTGCGCGGCTCCACGGGCTACGGCCTCGACTACACGAAGCGCGTGGACAGGGACTGGGGCGGGCTCGACCGGCTCGACCACGTGCACGCGATGACCGAGGTGCTCCCGAACGACGACGGTGTCGACACGTCCCGCGCGGGCGTCGTCGGGCGCTCGTACGGCGGCTACATGACGCTGATGCTCGCGTCGCGGCACCCGGAGCTCTGGCGGGCGGCAGTGGACATGTTCGGCCCGTACGACCTGATCACGTTCATGGAGCGGATCCCGGAGACGTGGAAGCCGTACTTCGCGCTCGCCCTCGGCGACCCGGAGCAGGATCGCGAGTTCCTCGTCGAGCGCTCGCCGCGCACGAAGATCGGCGACATCACGGCGCCGCTCCTCGTGATCCAGGGCCGGAACGACCCGCGTGTCGTCGAGCCGGAGTCGGCCGACCTCGTCGAGGAGCTCCGCGGGCTCGGCAAGGACGTCGAGTACCTCGTCTTCGAGGACGAGGGCCACGACGTGCTCAAGCTCGGAAACCGCGTGCGCTGCTACGACGCGATCACGGGCTTCTTCTCCCGCCATCTCGCCTGAGCCACGCGTCGCGCGCGACGGTGCTACCGTCCCGCGTCGTCGAGGGGATCGAGAGGAAGGAGAGGACGTGCGCGTGCTGACGATTGCCGTGGTTCTCCTGCTGGCGCTCGCGGGGGCCGGGTGCGGCGGCGGAGACGACGAGACGGCGGCCGACACGGACACCGTCACCGAGACGACCACGAACGAGACGACGACCGATGGGTCCGAGGTCTTCGGCGACGACGAGTGCGCCGAGCTCGTCGCGGCGTACACGGCGCTGGGCAACGCGTTCGCCGCGGCCGGAGGCACCGACGCCGACTCCGAGGAGGTGCAGGGGCTGCTCGAGCGGTTCGCCGGCGAGGCGCCGGCCGAGATCCGGGACGACATCCAGGTGCTCGCCGAGGCCTACGCGCAGTACGCCGAGGCGCTCGGCGAGATCGACCTCGAGCCGAACGAGATCCCGGACGCCGAGGATCTCGCGAAGATCCAGGCGGCCGTCTCGTCGCTGAACCAGGCCGAGATCACCGAGGCCTCCCAGAACGTCTCGCAGTGGACGACGGAGAACTGCTGATGCGTCGCGGCCGCCGGAGCCGGGCCGGGTAGCCCGGCTCCGGAAGCCGTCCGAGGCCGTCTCTACCTTCCCTCCGTGAAGGTCCTCGGCATCGACCCAGGGACGGCTGCGTGCGGGTACGGGATCGTCCACGAAAGCGACGGGCGCCTCCGGGAGGTGGTCTCCGGGTGCTGGCGGACGTCCGCGCGGGAGCGGCTCGACGCCAGGCTGCTCACGATCTTCGAGGGCGTCCGGCAGCTCGTTGCGGAGCACGCGCCGGACGCCGTCGCGCTCGAGGAGTCCTACGTGGGAGCCGACGCCCGCATCGCGCTCTCCGTCGGTCAGGCGCGCGGCGCCGTGCTCGTCGCGGCGGCCGCCGCCGGGGTCGACTGCGCGGAGTACGCGCCGGCCCGCGTCAAGCAGGCGGTCTGCGGCTACGGCCGCGCGGAGAAAGGGCAGATGCAGCGGATGGTGAAGGTGATCCTGGCGCTCGAGGCGGAGCCCGTGAACGACCACGTCGCGGACGCGCTCGCGGTCGCGATCTGCCACGCGCTCGCACCCCCGCTGCTGGAGGCGGCAGGGTGATCTCGCGCCTGCGGGGAGCCCCGGCGGGGCGGACGCTCGACGGGCTCGTCGTCGACGTCGGCGGCGTCGGCTACCTGGTCGCCGCGACCCCCAGCGCCCTCCGGCTGGGGGAGGGCGTCTCCGAGGTGACGCTCGAGACGTACCTGCACGTGCGGGAGGACGTGCTCCAGCTCTACGGCTTCGCGGACGCGGCCGAGCGCGAGCTCTTCGTCCAGCTGCTCGGCGTCAACGGCATCGGGCCGAAGGTCGCGCTCGCGGTGGTCTCGAGCGCGCCCGCGGCCGAGCTGCGCCGCGCGATCGTCGTCGGCGACCCGGCGCGCTTCCAGGCCATCCCCGGCATCGGGAAGAAGACTGCCGAGCGCATCGTGCTCGAGCTCAAGGAGAAGCTCGCGAGCGAGGACGTGGTCGCGCTGCCGTCGCTGCCGGGCGCTCCGACGTCGGCTCACGTCGTCGCGCGCGACGCGCTCGTCGAGCTCGGCTACTCCGTGATCGAGGCCGAGACCGCGCTGGCCGCGACCGACCCTGAGCTCCCGCCGGAGGAGCGGGTGCGCGAAGCGCTCAAGGGGGCCGCGGCCGCATGAGCTCGCAGTTCCTCGCCCCGGCGCTCCAGGAGGGCGACGAGGAGGTCGAGCAGACCCTGCGCCCGCGGAGGCTCGCCGACTTCGTCGGCCAGGAGCGCGCGAAGGAGCAACTCGCGATCGCGCTCGAGGCCGCGAAGGCGCGCGGCGAGGCGCTCGACCACGTCCTCCTCGTCGGCCCGCCCGGGCTCGGGAAGACGACGCTCGCCGGGATCGTCCGCGAGGAGCTCGGCGTCGGCCTGCGCACGGTCGCCGGCCCGGCGCTCGAGCGGAAGGGCGACATGGCCGCGATCCTCACCGGTCTCGACGCGCGCGACGTCCTCTTCATCGACGAGATCCACCGCGTGAACCGCGCGATCGAGGAGATCCTGTACCCGGCACTCGAGGACTTCCGGCTCGACATCGTCGTCGGCCAGGGCGCGGGGGCGAGGACGCTGACCCTCGACCTGCCCCCGTTCACGCTCGTCGGCGCGACCACGCGCACCGGCCTGCTGACGACGCCGCTTCGCGATCGCTTCGGCATGACCTTCCGCCTCGGCTACTACGAGCACGCGGAGCTCACGACCATCGTCTCCCGCTCGGCGCGGATCCTCGAGGTCGAGACGGATGGGGAGGCGGCGGACGAGATCGCGTCGCGCGCGCGCGGGACGCCGCGGGTCGCGAACCGCATCCTCCGGCGCGTCCGCGATGTCGCGCAGGTGCGTCACGACGGCGCCGTCACGCTCGAGATCGCGCGCGAGGCGCTCGAGCTGCTCGAGGTGGACGAGGCCGGCCTCGAGCGCACCGACCGCGAGCTCCTCTCCGCGATCGCGCACAAGTTCGAGGGCGGCCCGGTCGGGCTGTCCACGCTCGCGGTCTCGCTCGGCGAGGAGCCGGATACGATCGAGGACGTGTACGAGCCGTACCTCCTCCAGCTCGGCTTCCTCCAGCGGACACCGCGTGGGCGCGTGATCACGGCGCTCGGGAGAGAGCACATCGGGGCGGCCGGGTCGGCGGACGGGCTCTTCTAGGCGGTGTCGCACGCGATCTGGACTCCGGGCGCCGCCGGGCCGCTGGACGAGTTCGTCGCCCGCCTCAGCCGCATGGTCGCGTCGTTCGCGCTCGAGCACGGCTTGGAGCAGGCGGAGGTGCGGCTCGAGCTGGCCGACGGCTCCCGCCACGTGCTCGCCGCGGCCACGCCGGAGCCGGGTTTCGGGTTCTTCTCGTTCGTCCCGCACCGGTCCGGAGGCGAGGAGCCGCGGCGCGTCATCGTCCCGATCGGCGCCGTGAAGACGATCGAGATCTCGGCCCCGGACACCGAGCAGCCGTTCGGGTTCGTCGCGGCCGAGTAGGGGCGAGGCTCGTGTCTCGCCCGCTCGCGCTCGCCGTCCTCCTCGCGGCGCTCGCCGCGGCCGGCTGCGGCTCCGAAGGCTCCGAGATCGACGCTGCCGCGGAGTTCGACCGCTTCCCGGTCTACTGGCTCGGCGAGTCGTTCGAGGGGCACGATCTCGAGAGCATCGACGGCCTCGACGAGACGAGCGCGGAGGTCAGGCTCGTCTACGGCGAGTGCGATCAGAGCGACGGCGGCAGCTGCCTGCCTCCGCTGCAGCTCGAGATCTCGCCGCTCTGCTCGCATCTGCTCGAGTACTCGGAGAACGAGATCTGGCGAGAGCGCGAGATCCGCGGCGCGCCGCTCGGGAGCCACGACACCGCGCCGGTGCTCTTCACGCAGCGAGTGGCGGTCAAGGTGGTTCGCGGCCAGGGCAGCAACCGCGACTCACCGCTGCGTGCGCTCGACGTTCTCCACTCGCTGAACGAGGTCGAGCCGTTCGTGGGCGCACACGCTCCGATCCCGCCGCCGCCCGAGGGCGTCCTCGAGGGCGACGTGCCCTGCACCGGCTGAGGGCTACCCGCGGTACTGGAGCTCGTGCCACGAGGGCACGGGGGCGAGCTCGAGGAGCGTGCGCCCGCCCTCGGGCTCGGCGTAGCCGAAGTCTCCGGTGTCGTCCTCCCACGAGACGTCGAGCAGCCCTTCCTTCACGCGATGGTCGAGCCAGGCGCCGCGGAAGACGAGCTTGCGCAGCCAGTAGACGAGCGACTCGTCCCCGACGAGCGAGAGGCGCTCCCAGTGGCGCACGAGGTACAGCCCGAGGCCGCTGCGCGGCTCCACGATGCGACCGTCGGCGACGAGCTCGACGAGGTCCTGCTGCTCGTCGTCGTCGAGGTCGTTCGACTCGACGAGCCCGAGCTTGACCGCAGCGGCTGTCACGCGCTCGGAGAAGTCGTGCGCGCTGAACTCGAAGCGATGGCCGAGGAACTCGACCACGAAGTCGTCACCGGAGCGGTAGTTCGCCGCGAGCATCGCGTCTCAGCGTAACTACCCTTCGCGACGTGAACGACCGGCGGCTCTGGGCGGCGATGGCGGTGGTCGTGCTCGCCGTGTGGCTGGTCGGGGCGGCGGTGACGAAGTACTCGCTCGAGCAGATGGCGTACTACGCGCCGATCGCGATCCTCGTCCTCGGCGCGACGGTCGGTCTCGTCCTCCTGTGGGTCAAGATCGTGCTCGACTCGATCCGGCGGCGCCGCGAGTCGTAGACGCCTGTGGAGCGATCGTTGCGAAGTCGTCACGCTGCCGCTTGACACTCGCCGGAGTCGAGCATGGAAGCCGTCCGGCCGCCTCCGTACCGTCACTCGTGTGGCGGGCACGTGGACGATCGACCCCTACGACACGGCCGCGGCCGACGAGATCGCGCGCGAGCTCGGGCTGAGCCCGATCACTGCCGCCGTGCTCGCGCGGCGCGGGTACACGGAGGCCGAGACTGCGCGGCGCTTCCTCGACGCCGAGCTTCCCGGCCACGACCCGCTCCTGCTCGGCGACATGGCGGTGGCCGTCGAGCGCATCCGCGAGGCCGTGGACGGCGGCCGCCGGATCTGCGTCCACGGGGACTACGACGTCGACGGGATCTGTGCGACGGCGCTCGCGGTGCTCCTCCTGCGAGAGCTGGGCGCGGACGCGGTCTGGCACCTGCCGAGCCGGTTCGAGGAGGGCTACGGCGTGTCCAGCGACACGCTCGCGAAGCTCGCGGTGGACGGGATCGGGCTCGTGCTCACCGTCGACTGCGGGATCACGGCCGTCGAGGAGGTCGCCGAGGCGAAGGCGCTCGGGCTCGAGGTGATCGTCACCGACCACCACCGGCCGGGCGACGAGCTTCCCGACTGCCCGATCGTGGCGACCAGGCCGTCCCCGTATCCGTTCCCGGAGCTGTGCGGCACCGGCGTGGTCTTCAAGCTTGGCGAGGCGCTCCTCGGGGCGGACCATCCTGCGTTGCGAAAGCATCTCGACCTCGTCGCGCTCGCCACGATCGCCGATGTCGTGCCGCTGGTGGACGAGAACCGCGCGCTTGCCGCGGCCGGCCTCCGGGCACTCGCCTGCACCCGGCGGCCGGGCCTCCGGGCGCTGATGCGAGGTGCGAGCGTCGACCCGGCCGCGGTCGACTCCGGCTCGGTCGGCTTCCGGCTCGCCCCGAGGATCAACGCGGCAGGGCGGCTCGGTCGTCCGGACGTCGCGCTCGAGCTGATCCTCACCGAGGACGCGGCCGAGGCGAAGCAACTCGCCGGCGAGCTGGAGGAGCTGAACCGAGACCGCCAGTCGGTCGAGGACCGGATCCTGCGCGAGGCCACGGCGCAGGTCGAGGCGCTGCCGGAGCGCGAGCGGCGCCGCCGCGGGTACGTGCTCGCGAGCGAGGACTGGCACGTGGGCGTGATCGGGATCGTCGCCTCGCGGCTCGTCGAGCGCTTCCACCGGCCGGTCGTGCTCATTGCCGGCCAGGAGGAGGGGCCGTGGCGAGGATCGGGGCGGTCGATCTCGCGCTTCGACCTTCACGGCGCGCTCGGTGCGTGCGCGGAGCACCTCGAGCGCTTCGGCGGCCACCGGGCGGCCGCGGGGCTGTCGATCGACCCCGAGCAGCTGGCCGCGTTCAGGGAGGCGTTCGCCGCGCACGCGGACGCCGCATTGAGCGAGCAAGACCTGTGGCCGGTGACGGTGGTCGACGCTGTCGTATCGGCGGAGGACCTGACACTCGACCTCGCGCACGAGCTCGACCGCCTCGCGCCGTTCGGGCTCGGCAACCCGGACGTGACGCTGCTCGTCCCCGGGACGCAGCCGGTCTCGCCCGCGACCGTCGGTGACGGGAAGCACCTCCGCTTCCGGGTCAAGCAGCACGGCCGGGACGCGGGCAGCGCGATCGCGTTCGGGCAGGGCTCGCAGCTCGACCGGCTGCGCGCCGAGGGCCTCTTCGACGTCGCGTGTCGACTGAAGGAGAACCGCTGGAACGGGACGGTGGCGCCACAGCTCGTCGTGCGTCGGGTCTTCGACACGCCCGACGGCTACGAGCCGCTGCGCGCGCGGCTCGGTGAGCTGTGGCGGGCCGGCGAGAACGAGTGGACGCCGGAGGCGAGGAGGATCTTCGCCGAGCTCGACCTGAACGGGACGTCCGGCCGCCGGCGGCAGCTCCTCGAGTCGCAGACGTTTCGTGACCTCCTCGCGCGCGAGGCGGAGGTGCTGCCACGGGCCGCCTGAGCGCCTCAGGCGTACGGGACGAGGGCGTCACGCATGACGAGCGCGAGCCTACGCGCGCGGCGGTTGCGGAGCCAGCGGCGAACGGAGCGCATACCCGTCGGGATTCGTGGACTGGGGCGGGTTTCCTCGCCGCGCCGGAGGAGCGCGCGGAGGCCGGGAGTACACTGAGCGCGTGAGCGTTCTTGACGCCAAGAGGCACCACGAGCACCTCGTCGACGAGCTGATCGCCGAGGTCTCGGCCTACAACCCGGAGGTCGACAAAGGCCTCCTGCGGCGTGCGTTCGAGGTCTCCGAGCGGGCCCACCACGGTCAGACGCGGCGCTCCGGCGAGGACTTCATCCACCACCCGCTCGGAGTCGCGCGCATCTGCGCGGAGCTCCACCTCGACGAGCAGACGATCGCCGCGGCACTGCTGCACGACGTCGTCGAGGACACCGGCTCCGAGCTCGACGAGATCCGGAGTGAGTTCGGCGCCGAGATCGCGCAGCTCGTCGAGGGCGTCACGAAGCTGACGAGGATCTCCTTCCAGAGCCGCGAGCAGGCGGAGGCGGAGAACTACCGGAAGATGATCGTCGCGATGGCGCAGGACGTTCGTGTCATCCTCATCAAGCTCGCCGACCGGCTGCACAACATGCGCACGATCGAGTACCAGACGAAGCAGAAGCAGGCGCAGAAGGCGCGCGAGACGCTCGAGGTGTACGCGCCGCTCGCGCACCGGCTCGGCATCCATGCGCTCAAGTGGGAGCTCGAGGACCTCGCCTTCCAGACGCTGCACCCGCGCAAGTACGCGGAGATCAAGGCGATGGTGGCCGACCAGCGGGCCGATCGCGAGGCGCAGGCGGACAAGGCCGCGACGATCCTCGCCCACGAGCTCCACGAGGCGGACGTCCCCGCTGAGATCTCCGCCCGCGCGAAGCACCTGTACTCGATCTACGACAAGATGGCGAAGCGCGGCCGCGAGTTCAACGAGATCTACGACCTCACCGCGATGCGCGTCATCTGCGAGCGGAGCGGGGAGGAGGGCACGCGGGACTGCTACGCCGCGCTCGGGCTCGTGCACTCGCTCTGGAAGCCGATGCCCGGGCGGTTCAAGGACTTCATCGCGATGCCGAAGCTGAACCGCTACCGGTCGCTGCACACGACCGTGATCGGCCCCGAGGGCAGGCCTCTCGAGATCCAGGTGCGGACCCGCGAGATGCACGAGGAGGCGGAGTACGGCGTCGCCGCCCACTGGCTGTACAAGCGCGGCCGCGGCGCGAAGGCCGACGACGAGTGGCTGACCTGGGTGAAGTCGCTCATGGACTCGCAGCAGGAGGAGCAGGACCCGGGCGAGTACATGCGCAACCTCCGCACCGACCTCTTCGCGGACGAGGTGTACGTCTTCACGCCCAAGGGCGAGGTGAAGGTGCTCCCGTCGGGCGCGACGCCGATCGACTTCGCGTACGCCGTGCACACGGACGTCGGCCACCGGACGGTCGGGGCGAAGGTGAACGGCCGCATCGTCCCGCTCCACTACCGGCTGACGAACGGCGAGTTCGTCGAGATCCTCACCTCGAAGTCGGGGCGGGGGCCGTCGCGCGATTGGCTCACGCTCGCGCGCTCCTCGCGCGCCCGCAACAAGATTCGGCAGTGGTTCCAGCGCGAGACGCGCGGCGAGACGGAGGCGAAGGGCCGCGAGCTCCTCGACCAGGCCCTGAAGGCGCAGAAGCTGCCGTACCGGAAGATTCAGGGCTCGAGCGTGCTCGCTCAGGTGATCCGCGACACGGGCTTCAAGAAGGCGGAGGACTTCTACGTCGCGCTCGGTGCGGGGAAGCTCCAGCCGGGCCAGATCGTCAACAAGGTCATCCAACGGCTGAAGACCGACGAGGTCGCGGCCGAGCCGGCGATCACGACGAAGCCGGCGAAGGCCAAGACCGCGGTCTCGAGCACGAAGCTCGGGATCACCGTGCCCGGCGTCGAGGACGTGCTCGTGCGCCTCGCGAAGTGCTGCACCCCGGTGCCGGGCGACCCGATCGTCGGCTACATCTCGCTCGGGCGCGGGATCACGGTGCACCGCGAGGATTGCCCGAACGTGAAGGCGCTCCAGCGGAACCCCGAGCGGTTCACGAGCGTCGAGTGGGAGGGAGGAGCGTCCGCCGGCTTCCTCGTCCAGATCTCGGTCGACGCGTGGGACCGCGCACGCCTGCTCGAGGACGTCGCGCGCACGTTCGCCGAGCACGGCGCGAACATCGTCTCGTACGGCGGCGTCGTCGAGGACGGGATGGCGCGCAACTGGTACACGGCCGAGGTGGGCGAGGTGAAGGAGCTCCGCTCGCTGCTCACCGCGCTGAGAAACCTCGACGCGGTCTTCGACGCGTACCGCGTGACGCCCTCGTAGCGCGGCGCGGCGAGCCGGTGGCGGTGGCGAGACCGCCCTCGCCTCAACGGCCTGTGCAGGCGCCGCAGTCGCCCTTCGCGTGCGCTCTCAGCCGCGGCGAGTCAAACGTGCAATCCCCACCCTGGGTGGGGCGTTCGGCCACCCTCCACCCGCTGTCCAGCGTATCGCCGATCCGCACACAGGTGGTGCGCGGAGACGTGAAAAGACGGTGACAATCGTTCCCCAAGGACACGGCGGGTGGAGACGGCTCCGGCGGGTACCAGACTCACGCTCGACACCGGGCGAGGCGTGCTTCGCCCCGTGTCTCACCTCGGCCAGCCGGGAAGCCGACGGACCTGCTCGAGATCCGGATCGTTCTCCGCGCGCTCGCGCCACTCCGCCCTCTGCTCCAGCGCGCGCGTGACGTGCGCGAGCGCGTCGTCGAGCCTGCCCGCGAGCGCCTCGGCGCAGCCGAGGTCGTACAACAGCGACGGGTTGTCCGGGTACAGCGCCAGCCCCTCGGTGATCTCGTCCACCATCGCGTCGAAGTCTCCCGCCGCGCGATGGCGCTCGGCCGCGAACGCCCACTCCCACTGAGAGACCTCGTACGCGGCGCCGCGCTTGCCGCCGACCGCGAGCACGGCCGTCCCGTCCTCCTCCGCCCGCGCGTGGCGCTTCACCGCCGGGTCGCGAAGGAAGACGACCGTGCCCGCCGGAGCATCGAGCGTCTCCCCGTCGAGCGTGAAGGTCGCGCGCCCCGAGAGCACCACGTACACCTCCTCGTGCCCGTACATCCGCTCGGTGTGCTCCTCGACGACGTCGTCGCCGGCCTTCGGCGCGACGTAGGCGT
This sequence comes from Actinomycetota bacterium, assembly GCA_004366385.1. Lineage (GTDB taxonomy): Bacteria > Actinomycetota > Thermoleophilia > Gaiellales > Gaiellaceae > GMQP-bins7. The sequence goes on along the minus strand of SIRU01000051.1, from coordinate 11,665 downwards.
TGATCCCGAACGCGCCGATGTCGAGCGTCCGCCGCAACGGGCGCCAGAGGAGCGTGCCGCCGACGACCGGGATCGGCTCGATCTCGTCGAGCCGCACGCTCTTCCAGCGCTCGCTCACGCGCGCGACTCTACCCCCAGGCACGCCGAAGGCCGCCCGCGGCGGCCTTCGGAAGGGGTCTCGTGTCGTCCTGCCCTCTGGCTCTACATCCGTCTCCTTTCGTCCCGAGCGCCCTCGCGCTCATCGGAGATCATGGAACCAGCGGTGCGTGAGGGCGTCCTGAGGACGGCCGAAGAACCTCCTAAGAAGGGCGCGTCGCGAGCGTGACCTCGACCTCGCGAGGCCTGCCGTCCCGGAGCACGACGATCGTCACCGTGTCGCCCGGGCGCTTCGCGTCGACCGCGCTCTGGAGCTGCGCCGACGACCTCATGCGCTTCCCGTCGAACTCGACGATGACATCGCCGCCGGTGGGGATCTGGACGCCGCCGTCCAGCCTGCTGCCGGTGGCCGGGCGCAGCCCCGCCTCCTCCGCGGGTGTGCCCGCCCGCACGATCTCGACGGCGATGCCGTCCTCCACCGTGACGAGCGTCACGCCCAGGTACGCGTGCTCCGCACGACCCGTCTCGATGATCTGCGAGACGATCGTGCGCACGGTGTTCGAGGGGATCGCGAAGCCGACTCCGTCCGAGCCTCCGGATTCGCTCTCGATCTGGGCGTTCACGCCGACCACCCGCCCCGCGGCGTTCAGCAGCGGCCCGCCCGAGTTGCCGTGGTTCAGCGCGGCGTCCGTCTGAATGGAGTCGTTGATGGTGAAGTTGTTCGGCGCCGTCATCTGCCGGTGCAGCGCGCTCACGATGCCGCTCGTGATCGTGCCCTCGAGACCGAACGGGCTTCCGAGCGCCACGACCGGGTCGCCCTCGCGGAGGTCGCTCGAGTCACCGAGCTCGAGCGGCCGGAGCAACGTGTCGGGCGCATCCACACGGAGGACGGCGAGGTCGGTCGACCGGTCGCTCCCGACGAGCGTGGCCGGGTAGCGAGCCCCGTTCGAGAAGCGCACGTTGATCTCCGAGGCACCCGCCACGACGTGCTGGTTCGTCACGATGTGGCCGTTCTCGTCGTAGACGAAGCCGGAGCCCTGCGCGCTGCGGCCGCCGCCGCCGGCGCCGGTCGTGATGTGGACGACGCTCGGGCTCGTGCGCTCGTAGATCTCGGCGACCGACATGCCCTCGGCGGTCGCGGGCGCAGGCTCGGGCTGGGTCTCGCCGGTCGTGGTCGGCGCCGCCACCGGCGCCGGGTCGTCGGCGAGCACGGCGTACGAGAGGGCCCCAACCCCGATGCCGAGGCCGAGCGCGGCAACGAGGCCGGCCACGAAGAGGGTCAGGCGTGCGGAGCTCGAGGTCACGTGGCGGTCCTTTCCACCGGGTATGGGCGATGACACCTGCAGCCGCTAAATCCTCGCTGAGACTGCCCTAAGAAGTCGCTAAGACTGCCTCCCTGCGGTCGTTCCGGCACGCACAATGCTGCCGATGGACATCCTGGTCGTCGACGACGAGCGCGCCGTGCGCGACTCACTGCGCCGGGCGCTCGAGCTCGAGGGCTACCGCGTCGAGCTCGCCGAGGACGGCGAGAACGCCTTGCGCAGGCTGAGCGTCGAGCCTGCGCCCGACGCCGTGATCCTGGACGTGCTGATGCCGGGCGCCGACGGGCTCGAGGTCTGCCGGCGGCTGCGCGCGGCGGGCATGGAGGTCCCCGTGCTGATGCTCACCGCCCGGGCCGAGATCGACAGCCGGGTCGCGGGGCTCGACGCGGGAGCCGACGACTACCTCTCGAAGCCCTTCGCGCTCGCCGAGCTCCTCGCCCGCCTGCGCGCGCTGCTGCGTCGGGCCGGCGGCGACGAGGCCGAGGAAGCGGGCTCCACGGACGTCCTCCGCTTCGGCGACCTGGAGCTCGACACCGGGACGCGTGAGGTGTACCGCGCCGGGGATCCCATCGAGCTGACACGCACCGAGTTCGCGCTCCTCGAGCTCTTCCTGCGCAACCCGCGTCAGGTGCTCACGCGCTCGATCATCTTCGAGCGAGTCTGGGGGTACGACTTCGGGCCGTCCTCGAACTCGCTCGACGTGTACATCGGCTACCTGCGGCGCAAGACCGAAGAGGGCGGCAAGAGCCGGCTGATCCACACCGTCCGCGGCGTCGGCTACGCGCTGCGGGAGTCATGAGCCGCCTCCTCGGCAGTCTCAGTTTCCGCGCCCGGATCGCGATCGCGGCCGCCGGCGCCGTCGCGCTGGCCGTCGTGCTCGCGTCCATCCTCGTGTTCTTCCTCGTCCGCGGGGAGCTCCGCGCGCAGATCGACGAGACGCTCGAGCAGCGGATGGAGCAGATCGCGCGTACGCCGCTCCAGCCGATCCCCTCCCGGAGCGGCGAGCTGTTCCTCGGCATCCGGCCCGGTTTCACCGAGCCGAACACGCTCGTCCAGCTCGTGCGCTCGGACGGCTCGACGCTGCGTCAGCCGTTCCAAGACCTCGAGCTGCCGGTCTCGGACGCCGTGCGCGAGCTCACGACGCGAAGCCTCCCGGGCGATGCCGTCTTCGAGGACGTCGATCTCGACGGCACGCACGTCCGCGTCCTCGCCTTCGCCTACGGGCCCGGATTCGCGGTGCAGATCGCCCGGCCGCTGACGGAGGTCGACACCGCGCTCGACCGGATCAAGCTCGTCCTCTTCGTGATCGCGCTCGCGGGCGTGGGCATGGCGGCGGCGTTCGGCCTCGTCGTCTCGCGGGCCGCTCTCGCGCCGGTCCGCCGTCTCACCGAGACCGCCGAGACGGTCACGGAGACGGGCGATCTCTCGCAGCGAATCGAGGTCGGCGGCCGCGACGAGCTCAGCCGGCTCGCCGGGAGCTTCAACTCGATGCTCGGCGCTCTCGAGGACTCCACGCGCGCGCAGCGCCAGCTCGTCGCGGACGCGTCGCACGAGCTCCGCACCCCTCTGACCAGCCTGCGCACGAACATCGAGGTGCTCGCCGGCGACCGCGAGCTGCCGGACGAGGAGCGCGCGCGGCTGCTCTCGGACGTCGTCGAGCAGCTCGAAGAGATGACGACGCTCATCGCCGAGCTGATCGAGCTCGCACGCGCCGAGCAGCCGATCGAGCAGCCCGAGGACGTGCGCCTCGACCTGCTCGCCGCCGAGGCGCTCGAGCGCGTCCGGCGCAACCGGCCGGGCGTCGAGTTCACGGCCGAGCTCGAGGAGTCCGTCGTCCACGGCGTCCCGTCCACGATCGAGCGTGCGATCGGCAACCTCCTCGACAACGCCGCCAAGTGGAGTGCGCCCGGTGCCACCGTCGAGCTCGCGGTCCAGGACGGCGCCGTCGTCGTCCGCGACCACGGGCCGGGGATCGCCGACGAGGATCTCCCGTACGTCTTCGACCGCTTCTACCGCGCCCGCTCGGCGCGCGGGATGCCCGGCTCGGGGCTCGGCCTCGCGATCGTGCGCCAAGTCGCGGACGCCCACGGAGGCGAGGTCGTCGCGGAGCAGGCCGACGGCGGCGGGACCCGCATGATCCTCAGCCTCGGCCCGCCGCGGCAGCCCGAGGCCGTCCCCGAGCCCGAGCCCGAGCACGAGCCCGCAGGCGCCGCCTCGTAGCGTCTCGTCGCGTCCTGGAGCCACCCCTCACGCGTCGGCGGGCGCAAGCGTGGCAACGGGGTGACGACGACTCCTTGCAAAGTCCTTAGGCTGCGTTCAGCCTCGTCTTAGGCAGCGCTGGTCTCCTTCGAGCATGGACACGCCGACCAAGAGGAAAGTCGTCGCCGGGGCTGCCGGCGCTCTCGCCCTGGCCATGGCGGTCGGTGCCGCGGGGGCGATCGCCGCGGCGCGTGCGCTCGACGCCCGCAGCGAGAGCCAGGCGGTCATCGACGACGCCGCCGACCAGCTCGGCGTCGAGTCGAGCGACCTGTCGGACGCGCTGAAGCAGGCGCTGAAGAACCAGGTCGATCGCGCCGTCGAGAGCGGTCGCCTGACCGAGGAGCAGGGCGCGCGACTCAAGGAGCGGATCGACTCCGGCGAGACACCGCTGATCTTCCCGGGCGTCGGCCGTCACGGCGGCTTCGGACCCGGCTTCGGGCACGGCTTCGGGCCTCACGCCCGTTTCGGGAAGCTCGAAACTGCCGCCGGGTACCTCGGGCTGACACAAGCCGAGCTCCGCGAGCAGCTGCGTGAGGGCAAGACGCTCGCCGACGTCGCGAAGGCCGAGGGCAAGTCGGTCGACGGGCTCGTCGACGCGCTCGTGACCGAGGCCGAGAAGAAGCTCGACGAGGCCGTCGAGAAGGGCCGCCTCACCGAGGAGCGCGCGGCCGAGCTCAAGGCGGGCCTCGAGGATCGGATGACCGACCTCGTGAACGGCGAGCTCTCGTTCCGCGGCAAACCGTTCGGGAAGCACGGCGGCTTCTTCGGCGACCGGGGCCCTTTCACATCAAGCCTCTAGCTCTCCGCTCGGCCTCTCTCCATCCGGCTCACGACCCGCACTCGATCGAGGGATCGTCCCCCGTTCGGGTGGGGTACCTCGGACGAGGGATTGCATCCCCCGTTCGCGTGACCACATATGAGAGTGGGGAGAGGGGAAGGGGGCCGCGCGTCCCGCCTCTCACGGGGCGGGCGCGCGGCAGTTGCTTCACCACTCCCCATCCTTGTGCGCGACTGGAGTCCCCGGGCGGGGATTCCAGTCGCGCGAGAGCTCAGCCCTTCGTGGGGAGCCCGGGCTGTCGGTCGTGCCGGGGTGTGAAGCCGTCTGGTTGTCGACTCCGGAGCTTGCCGGTCTTGCCCAGGTCAGGTCTCTCTCTATGGCTCCCAGGCTTCGCCGCCCGTGTCCCAGCCGACGAGCACGACGTCGGCGAGGAGCGCCGCGACGCGCTCGAGCGCATCGCGGTCGGCCTCGCCGTCGACCCGAAGCTCGCCCACGGGCACCCCGTCGTAGAGCACCGGCACGCGTGTGCGCCGCGCCTCGTCCGGTTCACCGGCCTGCGGGCCGAGGACGAGCTCGCCCTCCTCGAGGAACGAGATCGCGGCCGACGCGATCCCGGGCTCGGCCGCGAGCGCACGAACGGCCGCGCGCAGGACACCGTCCGCCTCGCCGCCCTCGGCGAGCACGCGCTCGACCGCCTCGACCGGCCCGCTCACTCCCCGAGGTCCGCGCCTTCGAACCCGCCCACGGTCTCGCGGATGTCGTCAGGGATCGGCATCGGCTGCCGCGCGGCGAGGTCGACGAGGACGACGGTCAGCTCGGCGGTGACCATGAGCACGTCGTCGGGCAGACGGTAGGCGGCGCACTCGTAGGTCATGCTCGTCCGCCCGATCCGCTTCACGCGGACGAAGGCCTCGATCAGGTCGTCGAAGCGCGCGGGTGCGTGGTACTCGACCGAGAGCGCGCGCATGACCAGGTCCCCGCCCGCCTGCGTGAAGGGCGCCGCGCCCAGGTGGCGGTGGTACTCGGTCCGCGCGTTGTCGAAGTAGGGGAGGTAGCGGCCGTAGTAGACGATCCCCTGCGCGTCCGTGTCCGAGAACCACACGCGCGCGAGGGCCGAGTACTTGAACGGCGGCCGCCGCCCGGTGACGCGGCCGAGCTCGAGCGTCTCCTCCACGGCTGCGATCCTACGCAGGCCGGCGGGTCGCTACTTCGGGCAGGGCTTCCCGACGCCGGCCGCCTCTGCGGCCGCGAGCACGCCCTTGAGCACGGTCGCGTTGCCGGCGACCGCTCGCTGGAACATCATCCGCTCGCCTCCGCTCACGGAGAGCTGGCGCTTCTTCGAGTGGTAGAACGGGTGCGAGTCCGGCCTCGTCCCCGAGCAGTTGCCGGAGGGAAGCGCGCCGGGCGTCCCGATCGGGATGCGCTCGACGAACACGACGAACGCCTCGGTGGTCATCGAGCCCTCCACGAACCAGAGGCACTTGTGCGAGAAGGTGCCGGTCTTCTCGATCCGGCCGAAGACCGCGTTGTACTCGCCGAGCTTGCCGCCCAGGCTCGAGAAGAACTCCATGCGGATCGTCGACGGCTTGCAGACGGCGGAGGTCGGGGCGTTGTTCCCCGTCGGCGGGTCGCTCGCGGGCGGCTTCGGCAGCGTGATCGCGCAGCCGAGCTTCTTCGCGAGCCGCTCCGCCTCGGCGATCGTCTTCGTCGCATAGGTGACCCCGACGCCCCAGTCCTCGCCCACGAGCTGCGAGTCGAGGAGGAAGCGGAGCGTCGCCAGGTTGATCGCGCGCTGGAGATCCTTCTTCTTCGCCTCCAGGTCGGCCTGGAGCTGCTGGAGCTCCGCCTTGCGGGCCGCGCTCCCCGTGCGGGCGAGCTCGCGGGCGAGGTCGCCTTCGAGGAACGACGTCTGCCCGAGCGCACGCTTCGCGTTGCGAACCGCGACCCGCACCTTGCTCACGGGGGTGCTCTTGGGGGCGTTCAGCGGCCGGCGCAGCCGGTCGAGGGCCGCGATGGAGTCGCGCGTGCGGCGCTCGACGTCGCCCTTGTGCCGGAGCGCTTCGCGCAGCTCGCGGCCGACGAGCGCGACCAGCCGGCCCGGATCGAGGAACTTCCCGGCGACGAGGTTGAGGAGGATCCCGGCCGGGCCTGCGGTGAGAACGACCTTCGAGAGCGCCCGGGCGAGCTCGGCCTCGAGGAAGTCGCGGATCTGGCGCCCGATCGGGACGTCGAGCCTGATCCTCAGTCCGGTGATCCGGCGGAGCTCGGCCTCGGCGCGGTTCTGGAGCCGCCGGAAGAGCTCCGCGGTGGCCCGATTCGTGAAGTCCCTGAAGCTCGTGGCGGTGAGGACCTCCGCGAGCCCCTCCACCCGCAGCCGGTCCTCGATCCGAATGGCGAGGTAGCGCCGGAAGAGGCCGACCTCGCGCTTCGCCGCCGCCTGCTCGGCCGCCGAGAGCGGGCCGGAGGCTTCGCCGGCGACCTTCTTCAGGCTCGCGCGCGACTCGCGCAGGCCGAGCGCGACGACACCGATGAGGTTGATCTCCTCCTGCGTGCCGAACCGGGTTTGGGCGCGCTGGTAGCGGCGGAAGACGTCGCGGGCGGCCGCTGCCGCCGCGGCGAGCCTGGACGCGGCCGGGCTCACCTGCGCGCAGCGCTTCGCGTCGTTCGCGGCCAGCCACTCCGTGGCGTTCGCCGCCTGCGTCGCGAGCTGCGCCGCCTCGCGGAGGTCGGCGACGTACGCCGAGACGTCGCCGACCGGGCGTTCGTCGGGCCGCGCCGAGGCTGCCGTCACGAGCAGCCCCCCCATCCCCAGTGCGGCCGCCGCTACGAGGGCGGGCCGCAGGTACCGCACGTGCCAGAGTGTACGAACGGCGTCCGCTGTTGTCTAGGCGCGAATCAGCTCGAGGACCTCGTCGCGCTTCTCCGCCATCAGCTCGGGCGAGAGCGCCTCCAGGTTGAGGCGCAGGAGCGGCTCGGTGTTCGAGGGTCGCACGTTGAAGTGCCAGTCGTCGAAGTCCACCGAGAGGCCATCGAGGTGAGAGATCGCGCCGCCCTCGGCCGCGTACCGCTCCTTCAGCTCCTGGAGCTTCAGGGGCACGTCGTCGACCGGGGTGTTGATCTCGCCGGTGAGGAAGAAGCGGCTGCGGAACGGCTCGAGCAGCTCGGAGAGCGTCCTCCCGCGGCGCGAGAGCAGCTCCAGCACGAGCAGGAACGGCACGACGCCGGAGTCCGCCTGCGAGAAGTCGCGGAAGTAGTAGTGCGCCGAGACCTCGCCCGCGAATGCGGCGTCCTCCTTCCGCATGCGCTGCTTGATGAACGCGTGGCCGACGCGGTTCACGAGCGGGATCCCGCCCGCGCGCTCGATCGTCTCCGGGACGGCGCGGCTCGCGCGCACGTCGTAGATCACCTTCGCGCCCGTCTCCTTCTCCAGCATCGCCTCCGCGAGGAGCGCGGTCGCGAAGTCGCCCGGGACGAACTCGCCCGTGTCGTCGACGAAGAAGCAGCGGTCGGCATCCCCGTCGAACGCGACCCCGAGGTCGGCGCCCTCCTCGGTCGTCCTGCCCACGATGAACTCGCGGTTCTCGGGGAGCAGAGGGTTCGGCTCGTGGTTGGGGAAGCTGCCGTCCGGCTCGAAGAAGCAGCGGACGACGTCGAGCTGCGGGATGCGCTCGAGGACCGGCGGCAGCATCACCCCGGCCATCCCGTTCGCCGCGTCCACGACGATGCGCAGCGGCGCGATCGCGTCGACGTCCACGAACGAGAGCACCTTCTCCACGAAGCTCGGCCAGACGTCCTCCTTGCGCACCGCGCCGCGGCGCCCCACCGGGCCGAAGCCGGCCTCGGCGCGGGCCTGGATGTCGAGCAGCCCGGTGTCGCCGCCGACTGGGAGCGCGCCTCGGCGGACGACCTTCATCCCCGTGTACTCCGCCGGGTTGTGCGACGCGGTGACGCAGATCCCGCCCTCGAGCCCGAGCGAGCCGACCGCGTGGTACAGCATCTCCGTCCCCACGAGCCCGACGTCGAGGACGTCGGCGCCGCCGTCGGCCGCGCCCTCGATCACCGCAGCGGCCATCGTCGGGGAGGACAGCCGCATGTCCCGCCCGACGGCGACAGTGCGCGGCTCGAAGTGCTCCACGTACCCGCGGCCGATCCGGTAGGCCCCGTCCTCGTCGAGCTCGGAGCCGTAGCGCCCGCGGACGTCGTAGGCCTTGAAGGCGGCGGGGTCGAGCACGACGACGGATTCTAGGCGCGAAGCCTGGACTTCGTTACAAGGTGTAACTAGCGGGCTCGAACCCCCTCAACCATGGGCATCGGCCGGGGGAAGACACCTCGTTACAACTTGTAACGAGGGGCGCGGGTCGTGACCTGGGGACAGGGGCGCGTGTGCGAGAGCCGCGGGACTCCCGCGGCCCCCGAGCTCGTTCATACACTTCAGCGCATGGAGCGCAAGCTCGCCACCGTCCTCTTCGTCGACCTCGTGAACTCGACGAGCCTCGTCACCGGTGCGGATCCGGAGGTCGTGCGCCGCCGCGTGAACCGGTTCTTCGAGACCGTCTCGCACTGCGTCACGCTGCACGGCGGAATCGTCGAGAAGTTCGCCGGCGACGCCGTGCTCGCCGCCTTCGGCGTACCGCAGGTGCACGAGGACGACGCCGAGCGCGCCACGCGCGCCGCCCTCGCGATGCGCGAGGCCGTGGCGGAGCTCGAGCTCGAGGCGAGGATCGGGATCGAGGCCGGAGAGCTCGTCGTCGAGGACGCCGAGTCGACCTTCCTCACGGGCGAGGCCGTCAACCTCGCCGCGCGCCTCCAGCAGGCCGCGCGCCCCGGCGAGATCCTCGTCGGGCCCACGGTCCACCGCCTGGCCGCGTCCAGCCTCGTCGTCGAGGACGCCGGGCCGCTCGAGCTGAAGGGGCTCGACGGCCCGCTCCGCGCGTGGCGGGTCATGGGCGCGCTCGAGGGGCCGCCGCGCCCCCTCGGCCCGCGCGCGCCGCTCGTCGGTCGCGAAGCGGAGCTCGAGCTGCTCGCGAACACGTTCAACCGCACGGTGCGCGACGGCCGCGCGCACCTGTTCACGATCTTCGGCGAGCCGGGCGTCGGGAAGAGCAGGCTCGCGCGCGAGTTCGTCGACGGCCTCGAGCGCGCGAGCGTCCTCTCCGGCCGCTGCCTGCCGTACGGCGAGAGCGTCACGTACTGGCCGCTCGCGGAGATGATCAAGGCTGCGGCCGGCATCTCCGACGACGACCCGCTCGAGGAGGCGTTCGAGAAGCTGCGTGCCTGCTGCGAGGAGGAGGCGATCGCGGACGTGATCGGGCTCGCGGCTGGCGTCCTCGAGGCGCTCGAGGGCGAGCGCAGCCAGCAGGAGATCGCCTGGGCCGCCCGCGAGGTCATGCAGAACCTGGCCGAGGTGCAGCCGCTCGTCCTCTTCTTCGAGGACATCCACTGGGCCGAGGAGCCGCTGCTCGACCTCGTCGAGCACCTCGCAGATCACGTTCGCGCGCCGCTCCTCGTTCTCTGCCTCGCGCGCCCCGAGCTCCTGGATACGCGCCCCGGCTGGGGCGGCGGGCGCGTCCGCTCGACCGCGATCGAGCTGGAGCCGCTCAGCGAGGCGGAGAGCGAGCTGCTCGTCGAGAAGCTCGTCGCGCAGCTCGCCGGGTCGTCCGGTGAGATCCCGCCGGCGCTCCCGAAGGAGCTCCTCGAGCGCACCGAGGGCAACCCGCTGTTCGTCGAGGAGACCATCCGCATGCTGGTCGAGGGCGGCTCCGGGAACGGCGACCCCGGGCGCGTCCCCGACACGCTCCAGGCGCTCATCGCCGCGCGTATCGACCATCTCTCCCCGCCGGCGAAGGCCCTGCTCCAGCGTGCGTCCGTGATCGGGCGGGTCTTCTGGCGCGGAGCGATCGAGCACCTCGCTCCCGACCTCGAGGACGTCGACGCGCTGGTCGACGACCTCCTCCAGCGCGAGTTCCTGCTCCGCGAGCCACGCTCGTCCATCTCCGGAGAGGCCGCGTACCGCTTCAAGCACCTTCTCATCCGCGAGGTCGCATACGGGGGCCTCGCGAAGCACGCGCGCGCGCAGCACCACGCCCGCTTCGCCGAGTGGCTCGCGGAGCGGACGGGCGAGGAGCTCGTCGAGATCCGCGCGTACCACCTCGACCAGGCGGTCGAGCTCCTCGTCGAGCTGGAGGGCTCGCCTCCCGAAGCGCTCGCGCAGGAGGCGGGTGTCGCACTCGTCAAGGCTGCGAAGCGCGCGATCGCCCGTGAGTCGTACATGACCGCCCGCACGCTCGGGCTTCGAGCGGTGGAGCTGCGACCCACGCTCGGCGCGCGGTACGTCGCTGCGCGCAGCGCCTGGCGGCTCCAGGACTGGGCTGCCGTGCAGCTGGAGATGGTGAAGATCCGTGACCAGGCGCGAGAGCAGGGCGAGCGCGTGATCGAGGCACTCGCGCTGACCGCGCTCGGGGAGGCGATCCTCAAGCGCAGCGGAGACCCCGTCTCCGCCAGCGGCCTCGTCGACGAGGCGCTCGAGCTGCTCGACGGCCGGGACGACCCGGTGGCGTACTTCGACGCGCTCGTCGTCCGGGCCTCCATCGCCGCCTGGCGAACCGAGATGCCCGACTTCATCCGCTACATGGAGCGCGCGTACGCCATCGCGCTGGAGGCCGAGCGCAAGGACCTGCAGACGGTGGCGGCCCAGGCGCTCGCGCAGACGCACATCGTCCGGCTGGAGGTCGACGAGGCGGAGCTCCTGCTGACCCGCGCGCTCGAGCTCGCCGGCGAGAGCGGCAGCCTGCGCGCCCGGGTCGGGGCGACGCTTGCGTACGCGTGGTTCCTCATGGTCAAGGGCGAGCTCGAGGCGGCGGAGACGCTGCTCGAGGAGGTTCGCACGACGTCGAGCGAGCTCGGCGTCGAGCCGGCCGTGGTCTCGGCGCTCGCCAAGCTCTCCTGGATCGCCAAGCGCCGTGGCGATGCGAAGCGGGCCGAGAAGCTCCTGCGCGAGGCGCTCCGGATCACAGCCTCGCGCGGCGACGTCGGCGTGCTCCCGGATCTCCAGGCCGCGCTCGGCGAGCATCTCGCCAGCGTCGGCAAGGTCGACGAGGCGGAGCGGCTCGCGCTCCAGGCGGAGGCAGCGGCGGGCGAGGAGGACGTGGGCGCGCGCGTCGCCGTTGCGACCGCGCTGGCGGCCGTGAGGAGCGCGCAGCAGCGCGACGGC
>SIRU01000050.1 GCA_004366385.1 Actinomycetota bacterium | reverse complement strand
GCTGCTCTGGAGCGTGGGGCGGCGCACGACGATGTCGCCGAGGTTGTGCAGCGACATGCCGCCGCCCTCCTCGGTCGCCGTGTTCCCCTCGATCAAGGTCCCCTCGACCACGACCGGGCCGCCGTCGGTGTACAGGCCGCCGCCGCCGGCGTCGTTGATCGTGAGCTCACCGTCCTCGACGTGCGGCACACCCGCGTGGTTGTCGAGCAACTTCGAATCGACGATCTTCTGCAGGCGGGTCGAGTGCACCCACACGCCGCCGCCCTCGCCCCACGACTTGTTGCCCTCGGCCGTGACCCGCGTCAGCGTGAGGTTGTTGTCGCCCTCGCTCGCGATCGCCGCGCCGTGGTCCTGCGAGAGGTTCCCCGTGAAGACGGTGTCGGTGACGAAGGCGTGACCCTCGCCGTCGGTCATGAAGCCGCCGCCGCTCTCCGCGATGTTGTCCGAGATCTCGGAGTCGCGGATCTCGAACCGCGAGCGCAGGCCGTAGTACGACTCGGCGCCCCCGTTGAACAGGCCGCCGCCGTTCGCCGCCTGGTTCTTCGTGATCTCGGACTCCGAGATCGTGACCTTCCCGCCCTCCGTGTACAAGCCGCCGCCGCTCGCCTCGGTCCGGTTCTCCGAGATGACCGAGCGCTCGATCACGACGACGCTGTCGCCTTCGCTGTGGATGCCGGCGCCCGAGTCCTCGGACGCGTTCAGCGAGATCGTCGAGTCCGTGACCTTCAGCGTCCCGACGCTCTCCCACTTGGCCTCGTTGACGATCGCGCTCGGCCCGATCTCGTAGTCGGACGGGTCGATCAGGACGAAGCTCTCGGGCTCGAGCGGGTCCTGCTGGACGCGCCCGGGGTTCTCCGTGATCACGCTGCCGCCGGAGATCGTGATCGTCCCGCCGGACACGTTGTTTATTGCGGCGCCGCCGCCGCCGGAGCCGTTCCCCGTGAACGTCGAGCCGATGATGTCGACGCGGCCGTGGGGGAGGAGGTCAAGGTTCGGCGGCTCGATCGTCCACGGGTAGTCGTGGACGTCGCCGTGGTTGAGGCCGCCGCCGCCGTCGGTCGCGTAGCTGTCGCGCACCGTGACGCCGTCGAGCGTCAGCTTCCCGAACGACCAGTTCATGATCGCGCCGCCCGCCTCCGGGGTCCAGCCGTTCTGCAGGGTGACGTTCCGGAAGGTCACGTCGCCCGCGAGCGGATGGATCTCGAAGAGGCGGTCGATGCCCCGCGCGGTCAGCGGGTAGCTCATCGTGTCCGGCGGGTTGCCGCCGTCGATGATGACCTCGTCGTGCCCGGGCTGCCAGTTACCGGGCGCCTTCTCGATCGTGACCGGGTCGAGGATCTCGAGATCGCCGACGTTCGCCGCGTTCTCGTTGAACGGGGGAATGCCGAGCGAGTACTCGCCCGGGACGATGTGGATGGTGTTGACGCCCGGCCGCGCGTTGGCCTCCATGATCGCCGCGCGCAGGGTGCACTTCTCGGCGCTTCCCTCGAGCCCGACGCCGACGCACTGGTTGTCGCCCGGGTTCGTGTCGACGCTGTCGGCGGGGTTGTTGACGACGTAGTTCGGATCGCTCGAGAGCGCCATCGCGCCGGTGATGCCGATCCCGGCCGCGAGCACGACCGCGACGAGCGCGGTGCCGAGCGCCAGGCGCCTCCGCCGGCTGCGTCCGCCCGTGGCGCGCGCCGTCGTGGAGGGGGGCAGGCGCCGGCCGAACCGAGAGGGAAGGTGCCGACCGGCGCTGCGAGGGAGTACGAGGAGTACGCGTGAGAAGAGAGAAAGGAGTGCGACGACCAGAGCTCGCGCCGCACCGCGAGGCGCCGCGCCCCCATCGCCCGCCGCCACAGTTGCCGCCGCCTTCCTCTTGCCGAACCAGGTGGTGAATCGCCCCACGCTGTTACTCCTCCCCAGAGACCTGCTACCCGACGTGCACCCTCCCCCTCCCGCGTCAAGCGGCGATAAGCATTCGGTGAAAGGCCCCTTATCCGAGGGATGGCAGCCCTCTCACCCGGCTCGATAAAGACGGGCTTACGGAGGGCGGTTCTCGGCGCCGTCGCGCGCTCGGCGAGTCTCAGTCTCGAGTTGAGGGTTAGGCCGCGAGGTTCGCAGCGCTCGACATGCCCGGGCTACTGCGCGCGGAGGCGGTAGCCGGCGCCGCGGACGGTCTCGATCACGTCGTCGCCGAGCTTCTTCCGGAGCGCGCCGACGTACACGTTCACGAGGTTCGTCTGCGGGTCGAAGAAGTACCCCCACACGTGCGAGAGGAGCTGCTCGCGGGTGAGCACCTGCCCGGGGTGGCGCATGAGCGTTTCCAGAAGCGAGAACTCGCGCGCGGTGAGGTCGACGGTGCTCTCTCCGATGGTCGCCCGGCGGGCGCGCAGGTCGAGCTCGAGGTCGCCGACGGTGAGGACGTTCGGCTGCTCCGTGCCCGCGGTCCGGAGTCGGGTCCGCACGCGGGCGAGGAGCTCGTCGAACCGGAACGGCTTCGGCATGTAGTCGTCGGCGCCGCTCTCGAGGAGCATCACGACGTCGCGGTCGCGCCGGCCCGTGAGGACGAGCACTGGGATCATGTTCCCGCGCGAGCGGAGCTCCTGGAGGACGTGGAAGCCCTCGAGCTTGGGGAGGCCCATGTCGAGGATGATCAGGTCGAACTCCTCGGTCAGCCCGAGCCGCTGCGCCTGCTCGCCGTCGTCGGTGAGGAAGGTCGAGAAGCCGCTCGCCCGGAGCCCCTTCTCGAGGAAGGAGCCGATCAGGGGGTCGTCCTCGGCGATCAGGATCCGGGCCACCACGAGCTCCTTCGCTCCGTTGCCACCGGGATCACCATCGTGAACGTCGAGCCCTCGCCCAGGCGGCTGTCGAGCTCGACGTGCCCGCCGTGCGCCTCGGCGACGGTCTTCACGATGGCGAGGCCGAGGCCGCCGCCGCGGTACCGGCGGTGCGCGTCCGACCCGCGCTTGAAGCGCTCGAAGATGACCTCCTGGTCCTCGGCCGAGATGCCCGAGCCGGTGTCGCGGACCCAGATGCGGACCGCGCCGCCGTTCGCCGACGACCCGATCGCGATCGAGTCGTGCGAGACGGTGTGCTGCACGGCGTTGTGCGCGAGGTTCATCACGGCCTCGGTGAGCCGCTGCCGGTCGGCGAGGATCATCCGGCTCCCGATGCCGTCCAGGCCCCAGCGGCGCGCGGCCATTGCCGTCGCCTTCGCGAGCAGCTCGTGGGTCAGGAGCTCGAGGTCGATCCACTCGCGGCGGAGGAAGTCCGGGTGCTCGGCCTCGGCCAGGAGCTGGAGGTCGTCGACGATCCGGCCGATCCGGTCGAGCTCGTCGAGGACGAGCGCGGTCGTCGCGCGTCGCTCCTCCGGGTCGTCGCCGAGCAACTCGAGATGCCCGCGGCAGATCGTGAGCGGGTCGCGCAGCTCGTGGCTCGCGTCCTGGACGAACTCGCGCTGGCTCTGGAAGACCGACTCGAGCCGGTCGAGCATGGCGTTGAAGCTCTTGGCCATGTCCGCCGCCTCGCCGGCGCCGCGGACCTCGATCCGCTGCGTGAGGTCCGACTCCGAGATCGAGTGCGCGGTCTCGGTGAGGAGGCGGACCGGAGCGAGGACGCGACCGGCGATGAGCCACGCGAGCACGGAGGCGAGGATCAGGATGCCGAGGGTCGCGGCGGCGCCGTAGGTCTGGAGGTCGTTGATGTCCTCGATCTCGGCGGCCGGGAGGATGGTGACGACGAGCACGCCGGCGCTCTCGCCGATCCGGATGCGCCGTGCGCGGAAGTACGCCTTCCCGAGCGACGTGTCGAAGTGCCCGACGGCGCTCTGCGGATCGCCCGGCTCGCGGCTCGAGCGCGCCTCCCAGTCCGAGAGCTCCTCGAGCGGCAGCCGGTCGAAGGGGAACTGCGAGAGGGCGGAGCGGTGGAACTGGCCGTCGACGAAGCCGATGAGCGCCTCCTCTTGGCTCGGCACGTTGCGCGCGAGGTACAGGTCGAGCAGCTCGCGCACCGAGGTGAACGGCTGTCCCGTCTCCGGGTTGTTGCCGACCGCGGCGAGCTGGTCGAACTCCCGCACCTCCTGCTCGAGCGACTCCTGCACGCGGTCCTCGAGCTGGCTGAAGAGGAGTTGGCGGATGCCGAACATGGCGACCACCGCGGAGACTGCGAGCAGCACGACGTACGACGCGAGGATCCGCGTGCGCACGCTGCGGATCGCGCGGTACCAGTCCTGCCGCTCCTCGCGCTGCTCGGGCGGGCGCTCGGGGCCGCCGCCCGGCGGCGCGGCTGCGGGACCAGGCGGCGGCGCGGCAGCAGCCGCGTCTCCCTCGACGTGCGGCGTGTCGGTGTACGACGTCATGTCCGGCAGGCACTCTCCGTCTCGCTCGACGGGAGGGCCGTGTCGGCGACGACGAACCGTGCTACCGCAGCGTGCCTGGCAACCATCTCCCCTTCCCCTGACTCCGGCTCAGTCTGGAAGGTTCCGGCGAAAAGTGCAACTGGCCGAACCGGGGGGAACGGTGCGTCTCGGGTCTGGTTCGTAAGGACCGCGATAAAGAAGCGCAGCCGCCTCGATAAACGCCGCCTCGCCTCTCGTAAAGGCCGGCGGCGTCTCTCTCATGAAAAGGACCGGCCCCCGTCGAGCAAGCTCGACGGGGGCCGTGCAAGCCCCGGGCTGGGGGCGGGGATCGGGCAGCCGCGGGGCCGGCTCTGTGGAACCTCTGCTACGTGTCGTCGCCTCCGGTGTTGCTGTCGTCGCCTCCGCCGGCGCCGGGCTGGGCCGGGGCGGGAGCGGGCGCAGCCGGGGCGGCACCGTCCGTGGTGTCGGAAGCGCCTGCGCGGGCGGGCTGGGCCGGGGCGGGGGCGGCGTGCGTGTTGTCGCCTCCGCTCGTCCCGTCGTCGCCGGCGGTGTCGTCTCCGTCGCCGGCGGCCTGCTGCTGCGCGGGCTGCTGCTGCTTCTTCGGGGCGCTGTCTCCGTCTCCGGTGTCGTCGCCGTCGCCCTCCTCCTCGCTCGCGAGCGTCACGTCGGCGGCGTCGTCCTTGCGGGCGTCGACGTCGACGAGATCGATGGCGGGCCCGGGCTCCGGGTTGTTCCAATCGGCCAGTGCGGCGCCGATCCCGCCGGACACGAGAACGAGTGCGACTGCGAGCACCGCGATCTTGCCGATGCTCATCGCTTTCCTCCTTGTTGAGTACGACTGTCCCTCATGCCCGACAGAAGTAATCGGCGGCGATGAGAGCGGTGTGAGGCCGGACTGAGAATGCTCTCATCGCGCGAGGCGAAGTCGCTTCGCTGGGCCTTACCGCCCGGCCGGAAGAGACCGAGCCGCGGCCCGGGGAGCGACGCGACCCAGGGCTCGAAAGCGTTCGCGAGCTCGACCGCGGTCGGCCGGTCGGCCGGCCGGCGCTCGAGGCATGAGAAGATCGCCTCGGTGAGAGGACGGGGGAAGTCGCTCGGCAGCGGGAAGGGGTCGGCGTCGAGCTGCGGGTAGCGCGCCGCGCCGCTCGATCCCGTAGAGGCGTCAGCGGCGGGGAAGGGGCGGACGCGCGTCAGCGCCTCGTAGAGCGTGACCCCGAGGCCCCAGACGTCGCTCGGCGGCCCGATCTCCGAGAACCGCTCGGGGTCACACTGCTCCGGCGCCATGTAGGCGTCGGTCCCGATGGGTCGCGTGATCCCGCGTACGTCCTCGAGCGGCATCGCGACGCTGAGGTCGATGAGACGGGGGCGAGCGGACATCACGACGTTGCGCGGCTTGACGTCCAGGTGGAGGTAGCCGCGCCCGTGCATGTAGTGGAGGGCCGAGCAGAGCTCGATCCCGAGCGGGAGGAGCTGCTCGAGGATCACGCGGTAGCGGCGGAGGAGCGTCGACAGGCGCGGCCCCTCGAGGTGCTCGAGGAGCACGTGCGGGCGGTTGCCGTCGAGAACGGCGTCGAACATGCGGACGATCGTCGGGTGGCTGAGCGCCTCGAGCGCGCGCGCCTCGCCCTCGATCCCGCGCCGTGCCCCCTCGGACTCGACCAAGGCGGGGCGGACGATCTTCACGACGACGAGCGTGTGCAGCTCGTCGTCCCACGCGAGGTACGCCTCGTAGCGGCGGCCACCGCCCAGGAGGCGCGTGGCGTGCCGCCCGGGGACGATCTCGTCACCCTCGCGAAACTTCCACGTCGACTTCTCCTGCACCCGCCCTCCTCCGTGCTCGCGCATGGACACCGATCCCGCACGACCTACGCTACGGAGGGACGATGAGGCGACGGTGAGAGCGCCATGAGAAGGCTCTCACGCTTCTCACGTGACGCGAGGATGAGAGTTTTCTCATCTTGCTTTCACCGGGTTCTGCTCCCGTTGCGGGCATGATACGAACGCGGTGAGATTCGCGATCGTCGCCTTCCTGGTGCTCGGCGTGCTGGCCACGAGCGCCGCCGTGGACCTGAGCGCCCCGAGCCGCACGCACGTCCCCGAGATCCAGCTTCGGCCCGCGCCGCTTCCCGAGGTCACGGCACCCGTCGTCCCGATAGCGCCCGCCGAGGCCGACCCCGCGAAGCCGACCACGAGCAGCTCGAAGGCCTCGAGTGGCTCGAAGCGGCAGGCGCAGCCCGGCGGCTCGTCGGGCGCGCAGGCGAAGACGCCCTCAGCTCCGAGTGTCGTCCCGGCCGCCGGCGTCGCGGAGCGTCCGAAAGCAGTGCCCCGCTCGCAGCCGAGAGCGGCGTCGAAGGCGACGCGCTCGACGAAGCGGCCTGGCACGACGCAGACGCCCTCCGCGAAGCCGAAGCGGCCGACGATCGTCGGGGCGGCGCCTGCGCCGGTCCCGGCTCCGGTCCCGGCGGGAGGCGACGACGACGATGACGACGACGATGACGACGACGACGGAGACGACGGCTAGGCCGGCGCCGCGCCGCGAGCCGAGCCGCGCGGAGACCCCCTCGCCGACCACGGTCGAGCGCTCGAGAGCCGAGCGCCTTCGCTGGGTCCCGTCGAGCCTGCGCGCGCGGATCGTCGCGTGGTTCATCGGCGTGCTCGCGCTCTCGACGTTCGGCCTCGTGTTCGTCACGTACGAGGTGCTCCAGATCCGGCTCGACCAGACCATCGACGCGGAGCTCAGGCAGGAGGTGGCCGAGCTGCGGAAGCTCGCCGACGCGCTCGACCCGGCAACCGGCGAGCGCTTCACGAACGTCAAACGGATCTTCGACGTGTTCCTCGCTCGGAACGTCGCGTCGAAGAACGAGGCGCTCATCACCTTCCTCGCCGGGGAGCCGTACCTTCGAACCGCGCAGGTCGTCCCGTACCGCCTCGACGGCGATCCCGAGCTCGTCGCCCGCTGGGGCGCCCTCACGGAGACTGACCGCGGCTCGGTCGGCACCCCCGGGGGACGGGTCGAGTACCTCGCGGTGCCGATCAAGGTCGAGAGCGAGACGGGCGGCGTGTTCGTGGCGGCGATCTTCCGCGACCGCGCGAACTCGATCGCGGACGCCGCGATCTACGCCGCCGGTGCGGTGGGGCTCGGCATCCTCCTACTCGGCTCGCTCCTCGCGTGGAGGCTGGCCGACCGCGTGGTCCGTCCGGTCACGGCCCTGAAGGCGACCGCGCGCTCGATCTCCGAGACCGACCTCACCGGGAGGATCCCGGTGGAGGGGAAGGACGAGGTGGCTCAGCTGGCGAGCACGTTCAACGACATGCTCGACCGGCTCGAGCGCTCCTTCGCGTCGCAGCGGCGTTTCGCCGACGACGCGTCGCACGAGCTGAAGACGCCGCTGACGATCGTGCGCGGCCACCTCGAGCTGATCGACGACGATCCCGAGGCGCGCGCGGAGACGCTCGCGCTCGTGACCGACGAGCTCGACCGGATGAGCCGCATCGTCGAGGACCTGCTGCTGCTCGCCCGCCGCGAGGAGCCCGACTTCCTCGCGCTCGGGACGGTCGACGTCGGTGACCTGACGGACGCCCTGCTCGCCAAGGCGGCCGCGCTCGCTCACCGAGACTGGGTGCTCGACGTGCGCGGACAGGGCGTGATCGTCGCCGACGGCCAGCGGCTCACGCAGGCGATGATCCAGCTCGCGGAGAACGCCGCCCGCTACGGCGACCCGGCTCGGCCGATCGCGATCGGGTCGCTCGTGACGGGCGGCGAGGCGAGGCTCTGGGTGCGCGACCACGGGCCGGGCATCCCGGCGCACGAGCAGGAGGCGATCTTCGAGCGGTTCCGGCGGGGAGGCGGGACCGGGAGATCGGACGGGGCGGGTCTCGGCCTCGCGATCGTGAAGACGATCGCCGAGGCGCACCATGGACGGATCGAGCTCGACACGGGGCCCGAGGGGTCCGTGTTCACGATCGTCGTCCCGGTGGACCAACCGACCGACGCACAGGAGACGGAGACGTGAGCAGCCGCATCCTCATCGCAGAGGACGAGGCGCGGATCGCGTCCTTCCTCGAGAAGGGCCTTCGCGCGAACGGGTTCTCGACCGAGATCGCCGCCGACGGCGACGAGACCTTGCGTCTCGGCCGTTCGGGCAGGTTCGACCTCCTCATCCTCGACCTCGGCCTTCCGGGCAAGGACGGCATCGCCGTGCTCCGGGAGCTCCGGGACGAGGGCCGGGCGCTGCCGGTGGTGATCCTGACCGCGAGAACCAGTATCAACGACACCGTGAAGGGGCTCGAGGGCGGCGCCGACGACTACATCACGAAGCCGTTCAGCTTCGAGGAGCTCCTCGCGCGCGTACGCGTCCGGCTCCGCGGCGACCGGGTGCCCGAGCCCACGGTGCTGACGGTGGGCGACGCCGCGCTCGACCTCCGGACGCGACAGGCGGTCGTCGGGGAGGAGATCGTGAACCTCTCAGCGCGGGAGTTCGCCCTGGCCGACGCCTTCTTCCGCCATCCTGGCCAGGTGCTCTCGCGCGAGCAGCTCCTGAGCCACGTCTGGGGCTACGACTTCGACCCCGGCTCCAACATCGTCGACGTCTATGTGGGCTACCTCCGCCGCAAGCTCGGGAAGCACCGGATCACGAGCGTTCGCGGCATGGGCTACCGCCTCGAGGGCGGCCAGCCGAGCGCGGCCGCGAACGACGCGTAGAGGCCGGTCAGGCCACCCGGTAGCGGCCGTGGACGCGCGCGAGCGCGGGCGCCTCGGTGCTCGCCTCGGCGTCGCGCACCTCGCACACGAAGAACGTGCGGGCACCCAAGTCGACCGCGTCGACGAGCACGCACTCGAGCCACCCGAGCGCGCCGACGAAGAGCGGCGCCCCGGCCGCCCCCGGCTCCGCGGCGAGCCCGTGCCACATCGCGATCGGCCGCTCGCTCGTCTCGAAGTGCTCGGCCAGCCACTCCTGGCCGCCCGCGAGGATGGAGATGGCGCAGCCCCCCGCGGCGGGGATCAGGCCGGCCACGGCCTCCTCGTTCGGGACCGTGAATCCGACGAGCGGCGGGTCGGGAGCGAGCGCGACGAGCGAGCCGATCGTGAGCCCGAGGCGGCGCCCGCTCGCCTCCACGGTCACGACGCTCGTCCCCTCGGGAAGCACGCCGAGGAGCGTGAGCAGGTCGTCGGCGACACCCCCAGAGGCCACAGTCGTCGGCTCAGGTTCGGGCGGAGCTGCGAGCGCGACCGGACGTCGGAGCGCCGCCGCCTCGGCGGTCCCCTCGCCCGCGCCGTTCGCGTGCGGCTCGCCGTTCCCGTCGAGGGGGAGGAGATAGACGCACGCTCGCGCGTCGCCCGGGAGCGGGGAGGGCGCGACCTTCGTGACACGGTGCGAGCGGTTGCCCTCGTCCACGGCGGCGCCGAGCGGAGGAGGCTCGCCCGGGCGCGCCTCGAGCGAGTACCCGGCAGGCGCCCAGACGAAGACGAGATGTTCTCGGGTCCCCTCCGTCCTCATCGCGCCCGGCGATGGTAACGGCGGCCCGAGACGGCACACCTGGGGCGGGCCGCCTCGACACGCGTGCGCGTCCAGAAGAACGTGAAGCTCCAGCGGCGTGTTCGTGCCCGCGCACCGGCTGTCTCAGGGAATAAGTGGATCGCAAGCGCGATCCGGGACGCTCTCCACGCTCGCCATACACACGAGAGGAGAACGGACATGAAGGCGCTGGTGCTCATGCCCGCACGGAAGCCGCGACGCCTCGCGGCGACCGCGCTCACGGTGGTCGCCCTGCTCGTCGGCGGAGGCTCGGCCTCGCGGGCGGCGATGACTACGCTCTCGCCGCGTCACCGCAGAGCCAGGTCGTCGCGCCCGGTGGGAGCGCGACCTTCAACTGGCTCGCGTGGACGAATGCGGAGACGGCGGCGTCCTGCGACGTCTCGATCCGGGAGTTGGACGTGACGCTCTTCAGCGGTCTCATCGAGCCCGGCACGCCCGTCGGTGGACAGGTCTCGACCGCTGTCCTCGACCGGGGCTCGAAGTTCACCTTCACGCTCACCTGCGGCGGCTCGCTCGCCGCCAAGCGAGCGGTCAACGTCAAGGTCAGGTAGCACGAGTGCTCTGGCCGCGGCACCGCTCGTCCCGAGCGCTGCCGCGGCCGGCGCGTGCCGCCGACCGAGTGTTCGCGCGTTCCTGCGGGTGCGCCGTCGCTCCACACTCGCGAGCCGCCCGTGCCCAGCGGAGCAATCGAGTGCCACGTTCGAGCGGAGGGGGAGGGATTTGAACCCTCGAGACGCTTGCACGTCTAACGGTTTTCGAGACCGCCCCGTTCGACCGCTCCGGCACCCCTCCGAGCGGGTAAGGGTAGCCGGGTCACGGGGGCGACGCTCGCGAGGCGAGCAGGGGCGTCCGATATCCTCGGAGGCGCGCGGAGAAGTGGCCGAGTGGCTGAAGGCGGCGCCCTGCTAAGGCGTTAGGTGGGGTAATCCCTGCCTCGAGGGTTCGAATCCCTCCTTCTCCGCCTCGTTGTGCGCGAGAGGCAACGGACCTGAAGGCGGCCGGTGGCTCCTGTGAGGGGTCTCACAGGAGCCACGCGCGGCCGCGGTCGCAGCGACCGAAGAGCCGTCGCTGACTACTTGGAAGAGCACGCGGTCTGAAGGCAGACAACCTTCGCGCTGGAGCGGCGCTCCGGCGGCCTACGCGCGGCTGCGGTCGGGATTCGCGGCCTGCCAGAGGTAGAAGACGAATAGGCCGACGATAGGCAGGACGAGCAGGATGACGAGCCAGAGCACCTTGCCGCCGATCCCGAGGTCGCCTCGCCGGAAGACGGCGACGGCGCCTACGAGCCAGGCGACGGCCCAGGTGACGATCGCGGCGATCAGCAGGCCGGTCCCGAACGTGTAGGCGAGGAGTGCCACGGCGTGCCAGCCTATCGCGCCGCCGCTTCCCGGGTCAGTCGTGGATGCGGGCGATCAGGTCGTCGCGGTGGATCACGCGCACGTCGATCCCGCCGAGGCGCACGTCGTAGCCGACGTCGCGCGGGTAGAGCACCTTGTCGCCGGCGTCGACGCCGGTCACGTCGGGGCCGACCGCGGTGACGATCCCGCTGCGGCACGGCGCCGCCTCGGCGGCGGAGGCCGGGAGGATCAGCCCGGCCCGGGTCTCCGTCTCGTCCGAGAGCGGCTGGACGACGACGTGCTCGTCGAGCGGCTCGAGCGTGACGTCGACGCTGCGCGACTCCTCGATCACGCTCGAACGATACGCCTCGCGCGCGGTGCCGTGTCAGAGGCGGCCGGCCTCGACGATCCGCTCGAGGAACTGCCGCGTGCGCGGCTCGCGCGGCGCGGCGAAGATCTCCGCGGGCGTGCCCTCCTCCAGGATGGCGCCGCCGTCGAGGAAGCAGACGCGGTGCGCGACGTCGCGCGCGAACCCCATCTCGTGTGTCGCGACGAGCATCGTCATCCCCTCGGCCGCGAGCTCGCGCATCACCTCGAGCACCTCGGCGACGAGCTCGGGGTCGAGGGCGCTCGTGACCTCGTCGAGGAGGAGCAGCCGCGGCTGCATCGCGAGCGCGCGTACGATCGCGACCCGCTGCTGCTGTCCGCCCGAGAGCCGGTCGGGGTAGTCGTCGCGCTTCGCGGCGAGACCGAAGCGCGCGAGCAGCTCGTCGCCGCGGGCGCGCGCCTCGGCCTTCGGGAGCCCGAGCGCCTTGCGCGGCCCGAGCGTCACGTTCTCGACGACGCTCATGTGCGGGAAGAGGTTGAAGGCCTGGAAGACGATCCCGATCCCGCGCCGCACGCGGTTGACGTCGGTGCCGGGCGCGGTGATCTCCTCTCCGTGGAGCACGATGCGTCCCGCGTCGATCGGCTCGAGGAGGTTGACGCAGCGCAGGAGCGTGGACTTCCCCGAGCCGGACGCGCCGATGAGGCAGACGACTTCGTGCTCGGCGAGCTCGAGGTCGATCCCGCGCAGCACCTCGAGCTTGCCGAAGGACTTGTGCAGGCCCTCGATGCGGAGCGCGGTCTCCGTCACTGTGCGACTCCGGCCGCGAGGCGCCGCTTGCGATCACGGGCGACGAGCCAGTCCGTGAAGCGGGCGAGCGGGATCGTGAGCGCGACGAACAGCGTCGCCGCGACGAGGTACGGGGTCCCGTTGAACCTCGCCGCCTCGATGATCTGGGACTGCCGGAGCACCTCGACCACCCCGAGCGTGCTCACGAGCGCCGTGTCCTTCTGGAGCCCGATGAAGTCGTTCAGGAGCGGCGGAATCACGCGCCGGATCGCCTGGGGGACGACGACGTGGCGGAGCGACTGGAACCGGGTCAGCCCGAGCGACCGCGCGGCAGCGTCCTGGCTCGGGTGCACCGACTCGATCCCCGCGCGGTAGACCTCGGACACGTACGCGGTATAGACGAGCACGAGTGCGACGACGGCCCAGAAGACGGGGTCGAGTGGGATGCCCTCGACGCCGAGCGCGGGCATGCCGAAGCCGAGCATCAGGATCACGAGGATCGTGGGGAGGCCGCGGAAGAGGTCGGCGTACACGATCGCGAGCGCGCGGATCGGGAAGAAGACCGGCCCCGGGAGGCTGCGCAGGATCGCGAGCGCCAGCGCCGTCACGAGGATGATCGACTCCGCGATCAGGAAGATCTTGACGTTGAGGAGGAACGCGCTCGCGATCTCGGGCAGCGACTCGCGGTAGAGCTCCCAGTCGAAGAAGTACGCCTTGAAGTTGTCCCAGCCGGGCGCGCGTGTGATCAGGAACGCGAGCGTCCCGAAGAAGACGACCGTGCTCGCGAACGCGATCAGCACCCCCCGCCCCGGGCCGGGGCGGGGGGCTGCGGTGCTCAGGATCCGGGAGCGGCGGTCGCCGTCCAGCGAGCGCCGCCCGTCAGCGCAGCTCGGGCGCCCCGCCCACGCGGGCGAGCCACTGCCGCTGGAGGCGCTTCATGGTCCCGTTCTGCCACAGGTTGTTCAGCGCGCGGTTCACGCACCGGCGGAGCTTCGACCCGCTCTCGAAGACCATGCCGAACTGCTCGCGGCCGGCCCGGTTCGGGAACTGGCCGACGATCACGCCGTCGTCGACCTGAACCGCGGTCACGTAGAACGCGGTCGGGAGGTCGACGACGATGCCGTCGATCTGCCCGTTCTTCAGCGCCTGCACCGCGAGGTCGTTCGTGTCGAACGCACGCGGCTTCTGGGTCGGCCGGATGTTCTTGACGATGTACTGGTAGCTCGTGGTGCCGAGCTGGGCGCCGAGGCGGTACGGGCGCATGGCGGCGATCGACTTCGCGCGGGCGATCGGCGTCCCCTTGCGGGCGACCAGCGACTGCTTCACGTAGTAGTACGAGCTCGAGAAGTCGACCGCGCGGTCGCGTTCCTTCGTGTACGAGACCTGCGCCATGTAGAAGTCGAACTTCTTCGGCCCCGGCCGGTAGGACTGCGAGAAGGGCACGGCTGTCCAGTCGACCTGACGCTTCGAGAAGCCGAGCTGCTTCGCGACGGCGTACGCGACCGCGGACTCGTAGCCCTTGCCGCTGTACGGGTTCGAGACCTTCCAGGGCTTGCGGGTCTCGCCGCCGCCCCACCAGGGTGGGAAGGCCGGGTTGTCGGTCGCCAGCGTCAGGCGGCCGGCGGTCTTGAGGCTCAGGTTCGCCTTCGCGCAGCTGCCGGTGAGCGCCTGCGAGTCGGGCGAGCCGGTCGCCGTCGCCGCGAGCACGAGCGCGAGTGCGAGCAGGAACACGAACGGAAGGGTGCGCATCGCTTCATCCACTCCTCGAACGGTGGGTGACCAGGATCGCGCGAGCGTACCACCGTGCGGGCTCCGCGTTTCGCGCGCGGCGTCAGCGGAGCAGGCGCTGGCCGCCGGCAGGGGTCAGCCAGGTGGACTGGAGCTTCTTGACCGTGCCGTTCGCCTGGAGCTGGCCGAGCGCCTTGTTCACGCACTTGCGCAGCGACGAGCCCTGCTCGAAGACGAGCGCGAAGCGGTCGCGGCTGCCCTTGTTCGGGAACTGCCCGACGATGACGCCGCCCGTGACGCGCCCGCGGATCTGGTACGCCGTCGGCAGGTCGACCACGAGGCCGTGCGTCATGAAGCCGCGCTCGAGAGACGCCAGCACGGTCTCCATCGCGTCGTACGCGATCGGGCCGACGTTCGGCCTGATGTGCCGGACCGTGTACCGGTGGCTCACGGTGCCGGCGACGACGCCCAGGTAGGCGGGCCGTACCTCCGACAGCTTCTTCGCCCGCGAGAGCGGGAGAGCGGAGCGCGAGAGGAGCGCCTGCGGCACGAGGTAGTACCCGCTCGAGAAGTCGACGTTCCGGTCGTGTGCGGGGGAGTACCGCACCTGGCCGAGGTAGAAGTCGAACGGCTTCTCGCCGGGCTGCGTCGCCTCCTCGACCGACAGCGGGATCCAGGTCACCGCCCGCTTCGAGAACCCGAACCGCTTCGCGACGGCGTAGGCGAGCGCGGACTCGAAGCCCTTCCCCGTGCTCGGGTTCGACTTCTTCCACGGCTCGACGGGCGTCCCGTTCCACCACGGCCGTGCGGCCGGGTTGCCCGTCGCGAGCGTGAGCCTGCCGGGCGTCTTCAGGGCGAGCGTCGACTTCGCGCAGCCCTGCACCTGCTCCGTCGAGCCGGTCGAGCCGGTCGCGGTTGCCGCGAGGGCGAGTGCGAGGGCTCCGAGGGCGAGGCCCAGCGCGGCCGCGTGCGTGCGAATGGTCACGAGGAGAGAGATCGGCGGTGCACCGGGCCGACCGTAATCCCCCGTCCGGACGCCTTCGTCTAGCGTGGAGCGAATGGCGAGCCCGTTCGTCGAGCTCGAGGTGGGGGAGCGCGTCGTCAAGCTGACGAACCCGGACAAGGTGCTCTTCCCGAAGGCGAAGAAGACGAAGCGCGACCTCGCCGAGTACTACCTCGCCGTGGAGGAGGGGATCGTGCGGGCGCTGTACGAGCGGCCCACGCAGCTCCGGCGCTTCCCGGACGGCGTCACGGGCGACGCGATCTACCAGAAGCGCGTCCCGGAGAAGCGGCCCGACTGGATCGACGTCGCGCGCGTCACCTTCCCCTCGGGGCGGCACGCGGACGAGCTGTGCGTGACCGAGATCGCGCAGGTCGTGTGGGCGGCGAACCTCGCGACGATCGACTTCCACCCGTGGCCGTCGCGCCGCCGCGACACCGAGCATCCGGACGAGCTGCGGATCGACATCGACCCGCAGCCGGGGACGACCTTCCGAGACGGGAAGCGCGTGGCTTCGCTCGTGCGGGAGGTGCTCTCCGAGATCGGGTACGTCGGCTGGCCGAAGACCTCGGGGAACCGCGGGCTCCACGTCGCGTGCCGGATCGAGCCCGAGTGGGAGTTCCCCGTCGTGCGGCGCGCTGCGCTCGCGTTCGCGCGCGAGGTCGAGCGGCGGCTGCCGACGAAGGTGACGACCGCGTGGTGGAAGGAGGAGCGCGGGAAGCGCGTCTTCATCGACTTCAACCAGAACGCCCGCGACCGCACGATCGCATCGGCGTACTCGGTGCGCGCACGCCCCGATGCGACCGTGTCCGCGCCGGTGACGTGGGACGAGCTCCCGGAAGTCGAGACCGAGGACTTCACGATGTCGACGATGCCGGCCCGGTTCGCCGACCTCGGCGACGTGCACGCCGGCATCGACGAGGCGGTGTGTGACCTGCGCGTCCTGCTCGAGTGGGTCGAGCGCGAGGAGGCGGAGGGTCTCGGCGAGGCGCCCTACCCGCCGAACTTCCCGAAGATGCCGGGCGAGCCACCGCGGGTGCAGCCGTCGCGCGCGAAGGACGAGAAGAACAACAAGGTGTAGTACGCGGCGCGTCAGCCGAGCAGCGAGGAGACCGTCTCCCCGGTCTTCGGCGGGCGCAGCTCCCGCCAGGTGCATCGGGCGGGATCCTTGTCGTCGCGGAAGCGGATCAGCTTCGTCCCGTGGCGGAAGCGGCTCGCCTGCACCTTGTCGTAGCGCACCTCGACCACGAGCTCCGGCCGCACCGGCGACTCCTCGAGCTCGCCGCCGCCCCAGCGGCTCGGCTCCGAGAAGCGGCGCTCGGGCGCGTCCTCGAGCAGCGGGAGCACGCGGCGCGCGACCTCGTCGTGCCGTGCGGGCGCGACCGCGGCCGTGCCGACGTAGTCGATCCCGCCGTCGTCGCCGTGGAGGCCGAGGAGCACGGTGGCGATGCGGTCAGGCTTCGACTTCCAGCGCAGGCCGACGACCACGCAGTCCGCGGTCTTCTCCGGCTTCACCTTCACGACGGCCTCGCGCGACCCGGGGAGGTAGGGGAGGTCTCGGCGTTTCGCGACGACGCCGTCGAGCCCGAGCGCCTCGAAGCGGTCGAGCCACTCGAGCGCCTCGTCGCGGTCGCGCGTCGCGGGGGAGAGGCCGAAGCGGCGCGCGCTTCGCTGGAGCTTCGTGCGGCGCTTCGCCAGCGGCTCGCGCCACGTCTCGTCGCCCTTCCACGTGAGCATGTCGAACGCGACGAAGCGCGCCGGGATCTCCGCCGAGAGCTTGCGCACGCGGCTCTCCGCGGGATGGAGGCGCGTCTGCATGGCGTCGAAGTCGAGGACGCCGTCGCGCTCGATGACGATCTCCCCGTCGAGGGCGGAGCTCGGCGGGAGGAGCTTGCCGAGAGGCTCGAGCTCCGGGAAGTAGCGAAGGAGGGGGCGCGCGTTCCGCGACCACAGCCGGAGCTCGCCGGTGGTGTTCTCGAGGAGCCCGCGGAAGCCGTCCCACTTCGGCTCGTACTGCCACTCGCCACCCTCCGGGAGCTCGCGCACGAGCTCCGCCTCCATCAGCGGGAAAGGGACGGCGGGGTCGAGGCCGGCCGGCCGCTCGACGGGCTCGGACGAGGAACGGCTGCGCGAACGAGGCACGACCGGAACCTACCTCGTGGCTCTGAGCCACAAGGTTCATGCCCGGCCGCGAGCGAGCGCGCGCGAGAGTCACTTTGTGGCTCTGAGCCACGAGGTCGCGGCGCTAGGCTCCGCGCCATGCGTCGCGTCGCCGTCACCGGGCTTGGAGCCGTCACGCCGCTCGGGCTCGACGCACGCTCGACGTGGGAGGCGGCGGTCGAGGGGCGGAGCGGCGTCGGGTTCATCGAGTCGTTCGACGCGTCGGCGTTCCCGGTGCGCATCGCGGCCGAGGTGAAGGGCTTCGAGCCGGAGGCGGTCGTCGGCGCGAAGGACGCGCGGCGGCTGGAGCGGAACGTCGTGCTCGCAGTCGCGGCCGCGCGCGAGGCGTGGGCGGATGCGGGCGTCGAGGGCGTCGACCCCGCGCGCGCAGGCATCCTCGTCGGCTCCGCGATCGGCGGCGTCACGGGCGTGCTCGCACAGAACGAGGTGCTTGCCGAGCGCGGCCCGAGCCGGGTCTCGCCATGGTTCCTCCCCAACGTGCTCGTCGACTCGGCGAGCGGGCAGATCGCGATCGACCTCGGGCTGCGCGGCCCGAACTACGCGCCCGTGTCCGCATGCGCGACCGGGTCGCACGCCGTCGGCGAGGCCGCGGAGACGATCAGGCGCGGCGACGCGGACGTCGTGCTCGCCGGCGGGACCGAGGCCTGCATGCACCCGGTGATCCTCGCGGGGTTCTGTGCGATGCGCGGGCTCGTCGCCGAGGAGGAGGATCCGACGCGGGCGTCGCGGCCGTTCGACGCGACGCGGGCCGGGTTCGTCATGGGGGAGGGCGCCTGCGTGCTCGTCCTCGAGGATCTGGAGCGGGCGACCGCGCGCGGCGCGCGGGTGTACGCCGAGGTGCTCGCGTACGGGACCTCGAACGACGCGCACCACATGGCGCAGCCGGATCCCGAGTCGGTCGGCGTGGCGGAGATGATGCGGGCGGCGTTGACGCGGGCCGGTCTCGAGCCGGAGCGGGTCGGATACGTGAACGCCCACGGGACCTCGACGCCGCAGGGCGACCTCGCGGAGACGAAGGCGATCGAGGAGGTGTTCGGGGAGCATGCGGGCACGCTGGCCGTCTCGTCGACGAAGTCGGTGACGGGGCACCTGTTCGGGGCCGCCGGCGCGGTCGAGGCGATGATGTGCGTGCTCGCGCTGCACGAGGGCGTGCTGCCGCCGACGATCAACTACCGCACGCCCGACCCCGAGCTCGACCTCGACTACGTGCCGAACGACGCGCGCACGCAGCAGGTGGAGGTGGCGCTGTCGAACGCGATGGGCCTCGGCGGGCACAACGCGTGCGTGCTGCTGGGACGCGTCGGGTAGCACCACGCGGCCGACGCCTTGGCTTCGCGCCCGCCGAGGCGCATGCGGCTGCGGACAGGCGGTGTTTGTGGCTCTGAGCCACTTTCGCATGACTCCCCACGACACGCACGCTCGACCGAAGGCTTGTTGCGCTTCGTGTGAGCTCTTGTCGACATGACGACACGGCTCTCGACGCTCGGGCCGCGACACTGGAGTGATGCCCCGCTCGGCCCCGCGCTACGACCCGCGGCTCGTCGCTGCAGCACGACGCCTCGACGATGAACGGCTCCCGATGGCCGAGACGTGTCGCAAGGTCGGTGAGGTCGCAGACCGGCTCGGCCTCCCACGGCCGAGCTACGTGCATCTCCGGCGCTTGATCCGCGCCGAGCGCGCCCGACGCCGCGAGTTGAGGGAGATCGCGGGCGACCTCGCCTCGGACCTGGCGAGGGGCCGCGCGCCCCGCCCCGAGCGGGTCGCACTGCAGCTGCGAGACTCCACGCTCGCCGCTGAGCGACGCCGCCGGTCGTGAGCCCCCGGCTCATCGTTCGGAGTACAGGCCATGTACGAGCCGGCAAGCACCCCTGTGCGTGACTCAGGCAGCGCTGCGACGACCTTGTGGCTCAGAGCCACGAGGTCTGAGTCCGCCCTTCCGTCCCACGACCGCGCTGGGAGCGTGCGGCGCTGCCGCCGTCCGGAGAGCTCGTGGCTCAGAGCCACAAGGAGCGTCTCGGCGTCGCTTGCGGCCGTGCCGGCGGCGCTACTCGTGCGGCGGCGTGACGGCCGCGGGCGTGAGGAGGACGATCGACGCGAGGACGACGTCGGCGAGAGCGAGGGCGTCCGGCGTGGGCGGGTAGCGCCGGTTGGGGATCGCGACGACGCGCATGCCCGCTGCGTGCGCCGACCGGATCCCGTTCCCCGAGTCCTCGACCGCCGCGGACGCAGCGGGCTCGACGCCGAGCCGACGGGCCGCTTCGAGGAAGACGTCCGGCGCAGGCTTCCCGTGCGCCACCTCCTCCGAGGACACCGTCGCCTCGAAGAGCTGCGCCAACCCCGAGAGCTCCAGCACGAGGTCGATGAGCGGCCGGTTCGACGACGAGGCGAGCGCGAGCCGGAACGAGCCGGCAATCCGCCGCACGGCCTCGACTGCTCCCTCCACGAGCGGCAGCGACTCCGCGTACCGCATCTCCATCCGCCGCACGACCTCGGCGTCGATCGCCTCCGGTGGCTCTGCGAGCCCGATGACGTCGTGCATGTACCGCGACCACTCGGTCGAGCTCATCCCCATCATGTCCGCCTGCGCGCGCTCGTGCCAGCGGCCGCCGCGCTCGCGGGCCAGTGTCTCGCGCACCTCGTCCCACACGTGCTCCGAGTCCACGAGCACGCCGTCGAGGTCGAAGACGACCGCCTCGATGTTGCTCACACGCTCGTGTACTCGCCGCGCACCCGGACGAGCGCCGGCGCGTTCTCGCCGAGCTCGACCCGCCGCACCTCGCAGACGAAGAACGTGTGCGTCCCCGTCGCGACCTCGTGCTGCAGGGTCGCCTCGAGCCACCCGAGCGCACCCACGAGCAGCGGGGCGCCGTTGGATCCGGGCTCCATCCCGACCTTGTGCCACATCGCAATCGGCGGGACACCCCGCGCGAAGTGCTGCGCGAGCCACTCCTGCCCCGCCGCGAGGAGCGAGATCGCGCACCCGCCCGCCTCGCGCAGGAGCTCGTGCATCGCGGCCTCGCGCGAGACGGCGAACCCCACGAGCGGCGGGTCGAGGGAGAGGGAGACGAGCGACCCGATCGTCAGGCCGAGCTTCTGTTCGCCCGCGGCGACCGTGACCACGCAGACGCCCGACGGGTGGCGGCTGAGGAGAGCGCGGACGTGCTCGGGATCGACCATCGCGAGAGGCACGGCCACCCTACCGGGGTGGGTAGACAGAGGATCCGCCCGGGCTCCAGACAGAGGACAGCACTGCGCCGTCCGAAGGACTCGGGCATCGCGGCAGCGGCTGTCGCTTCCGCGCGCTTCGGTCGGATACATCGGGCGGACGGAGCGGGAGGGATTCGAACCCCCGGGCCCGACGGGCGGGCCGGCTGCTTTCAAGGCAGCTGCATTCAGCCAGACTCTGCCACCGCTCCAAGCTTGTAGTCGTCTCGTAGCGTCACCGACCGTCGGCCCACCAAGCACGCCTCTGTCGAGAACTCCGAGCTCGACCCGTCGAGCACGTACAACCAATCGTAGGAGTCCTCGGTGCTGCGCTTGACGACGTAGCCAGTCGAGTTCGAGTGGGTCCTTCGAAGGTCGACCTGGCGTCGCTTGTCGGTGGCGAACTTGCACTGGACGCGGAACAGCCGTTTCTCGTCCTCGACAACGAGGTCGTATGCGGCCGACTCGGTCAGCGGGATCGAGACGTCGTATCCCACCGCCGTGAAGGTGGCGATCGCTCGGGACGTGGCGATGTCCCCCTTGCGCTGGGTGGCGCGCACGTGAAGAGGGTAGCCGTGACGCCTGTCGTCCACGTGTCGCCGCGCGCGACACATCCCTGCCGCTCGCGTGCACGCGCCAGCTACTCGCCGCCGAGGCGCTTGGGGGCGCCCAGCTCGACGAGCGGCGCCGGGACGGCGATCGCGCCGCCCTCGTCCTGGAAGTTCTCCATCAGTGCGATCAGCGCGCGGGCCGTGACCGCCGTCCCGTTCAGCGTGTGGACCGGCTGGAGCGAGCCGTCCTCGAGGCGGTGGCGGATCTCGAGCCGGCGCGCCTGGAAGTCGGTCGTGTTCGACGTCGACGTGATCTCGCGCCAGCGCTCCTGCCCGGGGAACCACGCCTCGATGTCGTACTTCTTCACGGCCGAGGCGCCGAGGTCGCCGGCGGCGACGTTCACGACGCGGTAGGGGATCCCGAGCTCCTGCACGAGCTCCTCCTCGATCGCGAGCAGCCGGTCGTGCTCGTCGCGCGACTCCGGCGGGGTCGTGAACACGAACATCTCCACCTTGTCGAACTGGTGCACGCGGAACATCCCTCGTGTGTCCTTGCCCGCGGCGCCCGCCTCGCGGCGGAAGCAGACCGAGTAGCCGGCGTAGCGGAGCGGGAGCCCGCCGAGGATCTCGCCCGTGTGCAGAGCCGCGAGCGAGACCTCGGAGGTGCCGACGAGGTACAGCCCGTCGCGCTCGACGCCGTAGATGTTCACCTCGTCGGTGGGGAAGAAGCCGGTGCCGTACATCGCCTCCTCGCGCACGAGCACGGGGGGAAGCACCGGTGTGAATCCCTTGCCGGCGAGGCGGTCGAGCGCGAAGCGGTAGAGCGCGAGCTCGAGCAGGGCGACGTCGCCGATCCGGTACACGAACCGCGAGCCGGACACACGCGCGCCGCGCTCGAGGTCGATCCAGCCGTGCTCGGCGGCGAGGTCGACGTGGTCGCGCACGGGGAAGGAGAACGAGGGCGGCTCGCCGACCCGGCGGATCTCGACCGCGTCCTCCTCCGCGAAGCCGTCCGGCGCCGTGTCGTCGGGCGGGTTCGGCACGCGGTCGAGCAGCGACTTCCGCGCCGCCTCCGCTTCGGCGAGCTCGTCCTCGAGCCGCTTGAGGTCGACCTTCACCCCCTTCAGCTCCTCGAGCTCGGCCGGCGTCGGCTTGCCCTTGAGCTTCGTGCGGCCGCGCAGCTCGTCGACTTGCGGTATCAGCCCGCGCCAGCGCTCGTCGGCCGCGAGCAGCTCGTCGAAGAGGCGCGCGGCTTCGTCGCCCTTGCGGGCGAGGGCGGAGCGGACGGCGTCAGGCTCGGCGCGGGCGGCCCTGAGGTCGATCACGCCGGAGAGTCTAGGCAGTCGCTCCCATCGAACCCCAAGCACCCCCAGGGGCACTCCCGTGTCCCTACACGAACGATATCGAGGACACGCTCACGGGTGGGTGACGACTTCGTGCCGAAATCGTCGCAGCGCGCGGTAATCGTTCTGGCGTGCCGCCGGCCGGGAGTCGGCGAAGTGGACTCAGCCGCCCGCGGCTTCCGCGACGTACGCGGAGACGTCGGCGATCTGCTGCTCGGAGAGCGAAGCCGAGAACGACGGCATCCCACCGCGGCCGTTCGTGACGCGGTCGAGCGCGAGCTCGTAGCTCGGCTGCGTCTCGTCGAGGTTCGGGCCGACCGTGCCGGTGGTGCCCGCATCGGCGAGCACGTGGCAGTTCCCGCAGCCGGAGGGGCCGAGGAACACCTGCCTCCCGGCGACGGGGTCGCCTTCGTCCGGAGGCTCGGTCTCGGTCGGCTCGGTCTCCGTCGGCTCGGTCTCGGTGGCGGTCGTCTCGGTCGGCTCCGTCTCCGTGGGCTCGGTCTCCGTGGGCAGCGTCCCGACCACCGCGTCGGGCGTCGGCGACACCTCCTCCTCGCCGCCGCAGCCGGCCGCGAAGGCGACCGCGAGGGCGAGCAGCGCGAGCGCGAGAGCGGTACGGCGCATCGCGCGCGATCCTACACCGGGGGGTGGGCCGTGCCGCCCGGGAACCAGCCTCAGGCGGCGAGCTCCCGCTTCAGCCCCTTGAGCTTGAACGCGAGGACGAGCTCGGTGATCCCGCGCGACAGCGCGAGCAGGCCGGTGTAGACCACGAGCAGGACGACCTTGTTCCGGAAGTTGCCGGCGACCCAGAACGCGAGGCCGATCTCGAGCAGCCCGATCACGAGCTGGATCCACCAGAGCTCGAACTCGCTCCTCGTCGTGATCGCGAGCGTGATGTCGAAGATCCCCTTGAACAGGAAGTAGAAGCCGATCACCGCGGCGAGCGCGGCGAACGCCTCGCCCGGCTCGATCAGCGCGAAGATCCCGACCACGACGAAGATCACGCCGAGGATCCCGTGCGCGATCTTCCAGCCGGTCGTCGACACGGACACGGCCAGGAACTCGTTGATCCCGGCCATGATCGCGACCACGCCGAAGAGGATCCCGATCGTCGCCACGCTTCCGATGTCGAAGCGGAAGATGATGACCGAGAAGATGAGCCAGGCGATCCCGGAGAGGAGAAAGATCCACCACCTGCCCGCGGCCTCGGCCAGCACCTCGCGGGGCTCGAACATCGTGTCCATGGTGGCCATCGACTCCTCCTTCCGTGGGGGATGCGCTCGTTCGCTCGCCGATTCTTCCATCCCGGCGGGACGGCTTCCGTACGATCTGTGCCGCAAGCGACGAGGGAGGCAGCCATGGCCGTCAGGGTCGAGCACGTGAAGGGGGGCGCACGATGATCGTCGAGCGGAGCCTGCACCCGTCCTGGCTCTCGAACGCGTATCTGCTCGCCGACCGCGAGGGCGGCACCGCTGTCTTCGTGGACAGCGGCGCGCCGCTCGAGCCGCTGCTCGAGGCGGTGGAGCGGCTCGGCGTCACGCCGACGCACCTGCTGGTCACGCACGGGCACGCGGATCACGTGGCCGGGAACGACGAGCTCGTCGAGCGGTTCGGGCTCGAGGTCACGACCGGGGCGGTCGAGACCGGCGACCTGCGGATCGACGTGCACGCCACGCCGGGCCACTCGGACGACGGGGTCACCTTCGTCGTCGACGAGCTCTGCTTCACGGGCGACACGCTGTTCAAGGACGCGGTCGGCGGCGGGCCCGCGGACGAGGTGCGCAGCTCCGTCATGGACGTGCTGATGGAGCTCCCGCACGAACTCCGCGTGCTCCCCGGGCACACCGACGAGACGACGCTCGGCCGCGAGTGGGAGCACAACCCGTTCATCAGGTTCTGGCGCGGGCTCGAGGGCGAGGACGGCCGCGCGTGCACGGTGCACGGCGAGGACGCGACGCTCGTCGTCTGGTCCCCGGACTACGACGGGAAGGGGAAGGCGCTCGTGCGGCTCGCGAGCGGGGACGAGGCGATCGTGGGCGCCTCGCGCATCGAGGGGTTGTAGGCCGGATACCCTGCAGGGGTATACTCCGGCCATGAGCGAGACCGTCACCTACACCGTTCCCGCCGTCCACTGCGCGCACTGCGCGCTGTCCATCCGCGAGGAGGTCTCCGAGGTCGCGGGCGTCGACCGCGTCGACGTCGACCTCGAGTCCAAGCTGGTCGCGGTGACCGGGCGCGACCTGGACGACGCCGCGCTCCGGTCGGCGATCGCCGACGCGGGCTACGAGGTCGCATGACCACGACGCCGGCCGAGCGCGAGGAGGTCCGCCTCGATCTCGAGGGGATGACGTGCGCGTCCTGTGTGGCGCGCATCGAGCGAAAGCTGAACAAGCTCGACGGCGTCGAGGCCTCGGTCAACTTCGCGACCGAGCAGGCGACCGTCGTCCACGACCCGTCGGTCACGGTCGACGAGCTCGTTCGCACGGTCGAGGCGGCGGGCTACGGGGCGCGTCCCGCGGCCGCGCACGACCACGACCACGGCGACGAGGGCGGGGCGCTCGCGCGCCGGCTCGTCGTGGCGGCCGTCCTCACGGTGCCCGTCGCCGCCGTCTCGATGATCCCGGCGCTGCGCTTCCCGGGCTGGGAGTGGGTCGCCTTCGCCCTCACGACGCCGGTGGTCTTCTGGAGCGGCCTCGGGTTCCACCGCGCGGCGCTCCAGAGCGCGCGCCACCTCGCGGCGACGATGGACACGCTGATCTCGATGGGCACGCTCGCCGCGTGGACGTGGTCGACGGTCGTGCTCGTCGCGGGGCTCGAGGAGGAGATGTACTTCGAGGTGGCGGCGGTCATCACGACGCTCATCCTCCTCGGGCGCTGGCTGGAGGCGCGCGCGAAGCGCCGCTCGGGCGACGCGATCCGGAAGCTGCTCGAGCTGGGCGCGAAGGAGGCGCGGGTGCTCCGGGACGGCGAAGAGGTCTCGGTGCCGATCGAGTCGGTGGCGGTCGGCGACCTGATCGTCGTCCGGCCGGGGGACAAGATCGCGACCGACGGCGTGGTCGTCGACGGGCGCTCCGCGGTCGACCAGTCGCTCCTCACCGGCGAGTCGGTGCCGGTCGAGGTCGAGCCCGGCTCGGACGTAGCAGGCGCGACGATCAACACGTACGGCCGCCTCGTCGTGTGCGCGACGAAGGTCGGCGCCGACACCGCGCTCGCGCAGATCGCGCGGCTCGTCGAGCAGGCGCAGTCCGGGAAGGCCCCGGTGCAGCGGCTCGCCGACCGCGTCTCGAGCGTCTTCGTGCCGGTGGTGATCGCGATCTCCGGCGCCACGCTCGCCGGCTGGCTGCTCGCCGGCGGCTCCGCGGGGGACGCGTTCACTGCGGCCGTCGCCGTCCTCATCATCGCCTGCCCGTGCGCGCTCGGGCTCGCGACGCCGACCGCGCTCATGGTCGGGACCGGGCGTGGAGCGCAGCTCGGCATCCTCGTCAAGGGCCCGGAGATCCTCGAGCAGACGCGGAAGGTGGGGACGATCGTGCTCGACAAGACCGGCACCGTCACCGAGGGGCGGATGGCGCTCGTAGACGTGACGCCGCTGAACGGGGCCGCACGGGCCGACGTGCTGCGCCTTGCGGGCGCGGTGGAGGCCGCCTCCGAGCATCCGATCGCCCGCGCCGTCGCCGAGGCGGCGCGCGGCGAGGTCGGGGAGCTGCCTCCCGTGGACGAGTTCCGGAACGAGCCGGGTGTCGGCGTCTCCGGTGTCGTCGACGGGCACGCGGTCGAGGTCGGGCGCCGCGACGGCGCGATAACGGTCTCCTGGGACGGACTCCCCCGCGCGACGCTCGTCGTTCGCGACACGGTGAAGCCGACGAGCCGTGCCGCGGTCGCCGAGCTCTCCCGGCTCGGTCTGACGCCCGTCCTCCTCACGGGCGACGATGCCGAGACCGCGCGGCGTGTGGCCGGCGAGGTCGGGATCGAGCGCGTGCTCGCCGAGGTGTACCCGGAGGACAAGGTCGCCGAAGTGCGGCGTCTCCAGCACGCGGGCGACGTCGTCGCGATGGTCGGGGACGGGATCAACGACGCGCCTGCGCTCGCGCAGGCCGACCTCGGGCTCGCGATCGGCACCGGCACCGACGTCGCGATCGAGGCGTCCGACCTCACGCTCGTGTCGGGCGACCTGCGCGCGGCCGCCGACGCGATCAGGCTCTCGCGGCGGACCCTGCGCACGATCAAGGGAAACCTGTTCTGGGCCTTCGCCTACAACACCTCCGCGATCCCGCTGGCCGTCGCGGGGCTCTTGAACCCGATGATCGCGGCGGCGGCGATGGCCGCCTCGAGCCTGTTCGTCGTCTCGAACAGCCTGCGGCTGCGGCGCTTCCGCTCGAGCCGGGAGGCGCGCGCGTGAGCGCCGAGACGGAGCACGCCACGCACAGGTACGTCGCCGACAAGGACGCGCTGATCCGGCGCCTGCACCGGATCGAGGGGCAGGTGCGCGGGATCGAGCGGATGATCGAGGAGGATCGATACTGCATCGACGTCCTCACGCAGATCTCCGCGGTGACGACCGCGCTCGAGAGTCTCGCCTTCGTCGTCCTCGACGACCACGTGACCCACTGCGTCGCCGGCGCGCTCGCATCGGGCAACCCCGCGGCGGCGGAGGAGAAGAGCAAGGAGCTCCTCGAGGCCGTGCACCGCTTCTCCCGCGCCCGCTGACCTGCGCAGTGCGAGGACGTGCAGCGGCGGCGCGGGCGAACGGCGGGCTGTGGGCGTCCGGTCGACGGGCCTGCGGTGGGGCAGCGAGCCGCGGCGTGTGAGGGCGGGCGGCGGGCCGCGGCGTGCGCGGGCGCGTGCGGGCGGTGTGCGCAAAGGGCGGGCGGCGCGCGCGGGGGGAGCGGCGCGCGCGACAGCGGTGCCGCGGCCGTGCGGAATCGCCCCACTATCGTGACCCAGCCGTGAGCGTTTCCTCGCTGGCGTTCGTGTAGGGACACGGGAGTGCCCCCGGGGCACGTGGAGCTGCATCAGGTCGCGGACGGATGGCTGCACCCGGCGGGGGAAGCAGCGCGGGTGGCCGCTCGTTGGCGACCTCACGATGAGAGAGGCTCGCGCGTTCACCCTGCCGATGGCCGCCCGCGCGCACCTTGCGATCCTCGTCGTCGTCGTCCTCTGGGCGGGGTCGTTCTCCGTGATCAAGACATTGCTCGACCACGGCGTCGCCGCCGTCGACGTCGCGCTGCTGCGCTACGCGGTCGCGGCACCGGGATTCGCGCTCGTGCTCTGGCGCGCGGGCGGCCTGCCCGGGCTGACCCGGCGCGACGCCGCACGGCTGGCCGCGGTCGGCCTGCTCGTGGTCGTCGGCTACCACGTCTTCCTCAACCTCGGAACCGGCCACACGACCTCCGGAATCGCCGCGCTCGTCGTCGCGCTCGCGCCGGCGATGACGCTCGCCCTGGCGCTCTCGCTCGGGCTCGACCGGCTGCTCGTGCGGCACGTGCTCGGCCTCGGGATCGCGTTCGCGGGGGTCGCGATCGTGATCGCGCTCGGCACCGGCCGCGAGATCTCGCTCCAGAGCGCGCGGGGGCCGCTCCTCGTCCTCGGCGCGCCGCTCTCGTTCGCGCTCTACAACGTCGTCCTCAAGCCGCTCCTGGCGCGGTACGACCTCGTCGCGCTCACCGCCGCATCGAGCCTGATCGGGATGGCCGGGCTCGTCCCGTTCGTGCGCGGGTCGACGGTCGACGCCGTGACGGGCGCCACGGCCGCGGACGCGGCGCTGATCCTCTACCTGGGCGTGCTCGCCACGTTCCTCGGCTACATCCTCTGGAACGCGGGCCTGCGCGGGCTCGGGCCGACGCGGGCGGTGACGTACACCTATGCGATCTCACCGCTGGCCGTCCTGATCGGCGCAGTCGCGCTCGGCGAGACCGTGACGCCGTGGCTCGTCGCGGGCGGCGCCCTCGTCGTCGGCGGCATCGCCCTCGCGCAGCGCACATCCACGACGCAGCGGGTCGCAGCGGGCGCCCGCGTGTGGCGGAGCGCGCCCTCGCACGGCGAGACCTGAGCTGCGCGACCTGGCTGCGCGCGCGACATCCTGCCCGGGACGTACCGTGTACCCATGCGTGGCGTCCCCCTGGCCATGGGTGACTCGCGGGTGAAAATTGCCGCTAATACCCCAAATGCGGGATGCCCGACGTCTTGTGAGATCCCGACTCGACACCTATGCTTCGAACCGTGGGCACGGTGAGGTCGCTACTCGCGTGAGCGCTCATCGGGATCGGGATCGGGGCAGGCGGGCGAGAGCCCTGCGCCGCGACCAGTCCGGGAACATCCTGGTCTTGTTTGCGATCCTCCTGCCGATCTTCATGCTCTCCGGCGCGATCGTGATCGACGTCGGCTACTGGTGGGCGAACGGGCGCAAGGCCCAGATCGCCGCCGACGCGTGCGCGCTCGCCGCTGCCCGCGACCTCCCGCAGGACTGGGACCCGGCGCGCACCGAGTGTGTCCACGACGGCCGCGACTACGTGCTCACGAACATCCCGGCGCAGAGCGCCGGCTCGGAGCCGGTGCATCTGAGCACGAAGGTGCTCTCGCCGTACGAGGGCGATCCGACCCTCGTCGAGGCGACGGTCACGATGCGGGTGCAGACGTTCTTCGGCCGCTACGTCGGCCTCGGCTCCGTCGACCTCGTGCGCCGCGCCGTCGCGGAGCAGTCCGTCGGGGAGGGGAACTACGCGATCTACTCCCACAGCTCCGGGTGCCCGGCGAGCGGCACCGGCGAGTCCCTCATCTTCAACGGGAAGGAGCACCTGATCGACGGCCGCGTGCACTCGAACGGCCAGTACCTGATCAACAACGGCGCCGATCCGCCGGGCTACGAGTACTTCTGGGCCCAGGAGGGCACCATGGTCGGGTGCTTCTCGGCGAGCCCGCCCGGCACCGCCCACTTCGGGGGAGAGGACTACGCGCACCACGTCAGCACGCAGCCGACTGTCGTGACGCCGCAGACCTGGCCCGCCTGGTGGACGCCGGCGGACTTCGGCTGGGTCGGTCAGCTCTCGGCCGGCGACACCG
Source organism: Actinomycetota bacterium (assembly GCA_004366385.1). GTDB lineage: Bacteria > Actinomycetota > Thermoleophilia > Gaiellales > Gaiellaceae > GMQP-bins7. Next base: position 6,483 of record SIRU01000050.1, on the reverse strand, counting down.
GCTGCGACGTGCGGGGGAAGGGGATCAAGATCGAGGCGAATGGCGCCGGGACGCGGATCGTGATCGACACCCCGATCGGAACGCAGCCTTCGGTCCTGACCTTCCCGACGAACGTCATCACGGTCCCGTACGTCTACTGCGCGTGGGAGAAGTTCGAGATCGGCCGGCAGAACCTCGTGGCGACCATGACGGTGCTGGCGCCCGAGATCACGGTCAACGAGAACGGTCAGCGCCTGACCGCGTACAAGGGCACGGAGAAGTTCGGGAATGTCCTCTTCTTCGCGGTCCCGAACATCGACGCAGGCGGAGTTGCCCAGTTCGACGGCGCCTACCCGACCGGCAACCCCTACTGCGACCCCTCGTTCGCCGGCAAGGAGATGAAGCTCAACGGCAACGACCACCAGTGGACGGGCATCATCTTCGCCCCCTGCATTCAGGTGACCGTCAATGTCGGCGGGACGACGGCGGGCGACGGGCAGCTCACCGGCACGATCCTTGCGAACAAGGTGAAGGTGAACGGCGAGAACTTCCGGATGGTCGGCAAGAGCAAGTTCGGCGGGACCGTCCTCCTCGCGCTCGACCAGTAGCCACGACCGGCGCTCGTCAGCCCCGCGGGTTCATCCCCGTGACGAGCTTGGCGAGCACGTCCTGGTCCCAGCCGTTGATGAAGTCGGCGTGCCCGCCGAACTTCCCCGACGACAGGCGCGCGTGCTTCGAGACGGGCGGGTAGAGGACGAGCAGCGCGATCGTGGGGACGGCCACCGGATGTGACGCCGGGCAGCGCTTCGCGACCGCGTAGCGCATGTGGCTGCGGTGGTTCGCGCTGTCGAGGTCGCGCCCGTTCCAGCAGCTCGGGAACGTGACCTGGAGCTGGAGCGGCTGGCTCGGGCGGCACTGCGGCAGGGCGTAGAAGCGAGGCTTGCCGCCGAGGGCGCCGCAGCTCCACGAGACGTTGTTCTTCGGCTGCCGTCTCGTCGCGTACTGGTCGCCCGCGACCATCTTGAGCCCGGGCGGGATGGGGACGACGCGGTCGTGCGTCCGCCGGACGTAGTACACGATCGCGGTCAGCGGGTTGACGTGGCGGCCGCGCTCGAACAGCGTCGGCACCCAGTACGCCGACGCGTCCGTCTCCGGCTGGCACGTCGTCTCCCCACCGAGGAGCGACGCAGCGGTCGTCGACGCGTCCGTCGAGCGGTTGCCGACGAACGTGTGGTTGTGCGAGCGGCCCGGGCTGCCGGGGAACACGATCGGGTCGTCGTTGTTCCGGTGGCTCAGGCCGCAGCCGAGGGCGAAGTACGGCCCGCCGGGGAAGCCGGGAGCGAGCTGGAGCGGCGCAGACCGGCCCGCCGGGGCGACGAAGGCTGCGCCTGCGACCGCCAGCGCGACCCCGACCGCGGCGATCCCGACCGCAACGCGGCCTGCGTGCGGGCCATCCCGGGACCGGTGTGGGCTCAGCGCCCCGTCACCTCGATCCCGGCAAACCGTACAACGTCTCCCGCGCGTGCGTCGCGCCGGGCCGCTACGCGACGACGAGCGCGGGCTTCGAGCGGGCGCGCGACGCGCGCTGGGAGGCGAGCTCCATGAGGTGGTGCGCCGTGCGCCGCCCGCCGCCGAGGTCGAGGCGCGCCCGGGGGCGGAACGCGCGAGTCATCAGCGCGGCGTCGATCTCGAGCGAGAGCGCGTCGGCCGTGAGCAGATCCGGCTCGAGCAGGCGCAGGAGCCCTCGGCGCGCGAACGCCCGCGCGCGGACGAGCTGCTGCCCGCTGCGCGGATCGCTCCGTGGCACGCAGACGGTCGGGACGCCGCTCGCGACGGCCTCGGCGAGCGTGTTGTACCCGCCCGTGCAGACGAGTGCGTCGAGGGACGAGAACTCCGAGGGGAGGCTGGGGACGAAGCCGCGGAAGGTCACGCCGGCGTCGGCGGCCAGGCGCTCGAGCCGCCGCGCGCGACCCTGGGAGCACTCCGGCCCGGCGACGATCGTCGCGCGCCAGCTCGCTTCGGCGGCGGTCTCGAGGAAGGTCTCGAGCAGCGGGAGCGCGTCTGCGCCGTCGCCCGCGGTCGCGAGGACGTGCGGCCGCTCCCCCTTCGCGGAGCCGGGCGGTTCGGCGATCGCCAGGCCCTTGATCTCGCGCGCCGCGGTCGAGACGACGTAGCCGCAGAACGAGGTCAGCGCGGCCACGTCTGCCGGGAAGGCGTGCTCGCGCACGGGATCGAGGAGGTCGGGCTGCCCGTAGACGAGGACGCGCGAGTAGTTGGTCGCGACCCGCTCGAAGACGCCGCGGCCGTGCCACTCGACCTCGACCGTGGCCGGGTCGTCGACGACGTCGCAGAGCCCGAGGACCGCCTGCGCGCCGAACGCGCGCGCGATCTCGAGCGCAGGCCCGAGCTCGCCGCCGACGCCGAGCGGATGCCCGTCGACGAGGACGACCTCGGGCTGGAACGTCTCGGCGGTCGCCGCGAGCAGGCGCTCGCGCAACGTCCTCACCTCGCCGCGGGGGAGCGGGAGACGCCCGGCCGCCGACCGGTCGTCGCGCCTTTGGAACCCCGGCAGCTTGAGGATGCCGACGCGCGCCGGGACGCCGAGGCTCTCCGCCTCCTCCGCGCCGGTCACGAGCAGCACCGACGCGCCGGGGCTGAGCTCGACCAGCTCGCGCGCGATCGACAGGCTGCGCCGGACGTCCCCGAGACCGAGCCCGTCGTGCGAGTAGAAGAGGAAGCGTCTCGCCTGGATGCTCTCGGTGTACGCGGTCAAGGTGAAGATGGTGTCAGCTGGAGATGAGAACGTTCTCATGCTCGTCGGACGCCGCGAACCGCCCGAGGAGGATCCCGAAGAGCGTATGCCGCCACGTCGCCTGCGCGAAGGCGCGCGGGCTCGTGAGCAGCGGCGGCAGGCCCGCGTCCCCGCGCGCCGGATGGAAGCGGTCGACGAGGCCGGAGAGCGGGTAGAGCGCGACGTGCTCCGCCAGCGCGAGCCCGAGCGCGAGCCGGCGCTCGGGGTACGGGAGCCGGCGGCGCGCCTCGTGGAAGGCGAGCCCGAAGAGCGCGCCGTTGGCCGCGTGCACGGCCAGCCCGGCCGGCCACCAGAGCCGCCCGCGGGTGATGCCCTTCCCGAGGATCGCGACGTCCGAGTAGCCGTACCGGAACGCGCGCCGGTCGAGCGGCTCCTGGAGCCCCCAGACGGTCGCAGCGGCGGCTCCCGCCGCGGCCGAGCGCAGGCGTCCTCGCATGCCCGCTGTCTAGCACGCGCGAGGGCGGCGTTGCGCCGCTACGCGTACAGCGCTGCGAGCTCGGCGGCGGCGGCCGCGAGGCGCTCCCTGAGCTCGGCCGGCTCGAGCACCTCCGCCGCCGCGCCCCAGGAGAGCAGGCTGTGGAACGCGTGGTCGAGGCTGTCGTACCGGGCCGCGACGACCGGCGGCTCGCCCTCCTCGAGGACGCGCGCGTTCCGCAGCCGGCGCACCTCCTCCTGCGGGACGCGGACCTTCACCTCGACGCCGCCGGCCCGCGCGCTCCGCTCGAACGCCTCCGACCGCTCGGCCCACACGGCCGCGAGGTCGAAGCCCTCGGGGCGAGTGCTCGGCTCGGCGCGCTCGCGGGCGGAGACGATCCGCGACACGCGGTACACACGCTCCTCGCCGCGTCGCGTCGCGAGCAGATACCAGACGCCGGCCTTGAGGACGAGGCCGAGCGGGTCGAGGCGGCGCGAGACGACGTCCGGCCCCTCACGGTAGCGGATGTCGACGCGCTGCCCCCGCCAGAGCGCGCCCGCGATGATGGGAAGCCAGGGCGCGCGATCCTCCTCGCGGAACCAGCCGCGCGTGTCGACGTGGAAGAGCTCGGACGCCCGGCTCGCCCGCTCCTGGACCTCCGCGGGGAGGGAGGCGAGGAGCTTCAGCCGCGCGGCCGCGAGCTCCCGTCCGAGCCCCAGCTCTGCAGCCGGCCCCACGAAGAGCGCCTCGGCCTCCGTCGAGTCGAGGCCCGTCAGCTTCGTCCGGTACCCGCGCTCCAGCCGGTAGCCGCCCGCCGGGCCGCGCATCGACGCGATCGGCACGCCGGCGGCGGCGAGCGCCTGCGCGTCGCGCTGCACCGTCCGCTCCGAGACCTCGAGCCGCTCGGCGAGCTCCGCGGCGGTCAACTGGCCGCGCGTCTGGAGCAGGAGGAGGAACGTGACGAGACGGCTCGCGCGCACGTCTCTGAATCTATGCGCTGAACACGACAGAAGATGGCGGGAATGTGCAATAGCCTCCCCGGAAATGAAGCTCCGGCTCGTCGACGAGCACGTCTCCGTGGGCCTCGGGCGGCGGGTCGCCGTGCATCGGTCGGCGCCGCTCGAGGGCTCGCGTGTCGTCGTGGTGTGCCATCCGGCCCCGGGCGGCGGCCTCCTCGACCCGGACCCGGCGGCCACCCGTGCCCGCGGCGTCGCGCTCCTCTCCGTCGACCGGCCCGGGTACGGCGGCTCCGACCCACTGCCGCCGGGGCGGTGGGCGACCGTGGCGGGCGCGGCGGAGGATCTCGAAGCGGCGCTGGACGCGTTCGGCGTGGGCTGTGCGGGCGTCGTCGGCTGGTCGGCGGGAGGACGCGTCGCGCTCGCGCTCGCAGCGCGCAGACCGGACCTCGTCGACCGCGTCGCGCTGGTCGCGACCCCGGCGCCCGACTCCGAGATCGGCTGGGTGCCGCGCGACGTGCGCGAGGCGCTCGACGGGCTGCGCGGGCGCGAGCCCGAGGAGGCGCAGGCGGAGCTCGAGGTCCGGTTCCGCGACGCCGTCGCGGTCGACATGCAGTCCGACGGCTCCTGGGCGTGGCTCGGCGCGAGCGCCGAGGAGAGCGCGGCGCTCGAGGTGCCCGGCGTGCGGGAGCGGCTGCGCGGCACGCTGGAGGCCGCGTTCGCGCAGGGCGCAGCGGGGCTCGCAGCCGATGTCGCGGGACAGGCGCTCAGGCCTTGGGGGTTCCGGCCGGAGGAGGTGCGCGCGAAGACGCTCCTGCTCCACGGCTCGTGCGACGTGGTCGCGCCGCCGCGGCACGGGCGCTGGTGGCAGCGACGGCTTCCGCGATCCCGGCTCGAGACATACCCGGGCGCCGGGCACCTCGTCGTCCTCTCGTCGTGGTCGCGCGTTCTCGCCCACCTCGCACCCGGCCGGCTGCGCCGCGAGCGCGCCGCCGAGGGCGTCGACGAGTTCTCCGCCGCCTGACCCGGCCTCAGGGAATGGACAGGCCGTCGATTCCCGGCTCGGGCTCGGGGAGCCGAGGATCCATGCGCTCGAGCGCGTCCACGAGGAGCTGCGCGACGACGAGCGCCTTCAGCCAGTTGCGGTCGGCGGGGACGACGTGCCACGGGGCCCACTCGGTCGACGTCTCCGTGATGGCGTCCTCGTAGGCGGCGAGGTACTCGTCGAAGCGCTCCCGCGCCTGGAGGTCCTCGCGCTGGAACTTCCACCGCTTCTCGGGGTCGTCGATCCGCTCCTGCAGCCGCTGCCGCTGCTCCTCCTCGGAGACGTGGAGGAATGCCTTCACGAGCGTGGTGCCCTCGTCGGTGAGCATGCGCTCCCACTCGCGGATGTGGCCCGTCCGCCGCCGCCACACCTCCTCGGGCGCGAGCCGGCGCACGCGCACCGTGACGACGTCCTCGTAGTGCGAGCGGTTGAAGATCGCGAGCTCGCCGCGCGCCGGGAGCTGGGCGTGCACGCGCCACAGGTAGTCGTGCGCCAGCTCGCCCTCGTGCGGCGCTCGGAACGAGATCACGCGGCAGCCCTGGGGGGTGACGCCGGTGAAGACGGAGCGGATGACGCCGTCCTTCCCGGACGCGTCCTGGCCCTGGAGCACGAGCAGGAGGCTGCGGGTGCCCTCGGCGAAGAGCCGGCGCTGGAGGGTGTCGAGGCGCTCGATCAGCCCGCTGCGGAGCTCTCTCGCGCGCGCCTTGTCCAGGCCGAGCGTGTCGCGCGGGTCCCGGTCGGCGAGGCGCGCCTGGCTGCCGGGCTCGACTCGGAGCTCCTCGACCACTCGGTGAGTGTAGGGCCGAGGCGTGCGTCGCCGTCCCGCCTCACAGCCCGTACGCCTCGAGCAGCCTGAGCCAGACCTCGCTCACCGTCGGGAAGGAGGGCACCGCGTGCCAGAGGGTCTCGAGGGGCACCTCGCCGACGATCGCGATCGTCGCGGAGTGGAGGAGCTCCTGCACGTCCGGGCCGGTGAAGGTCGCGCCCACGATCACGTTGCGCGAGTCGTCGACGACGAGCTTGCTCGTGCCCGCGATCCCGTTCCCACGTGTGTAGGCGCCCGCGACGTCGCCCGTGCCGTAGGCCACGGTGCGCACGTCGACGCCCTGCTCGCGCGCCTGCTCCTCGGTGAGCCCGACGGCGGCGACCTGCGGGTCGGTGAACGTGACGCGGGGAAGCGCGAGGCCGTCCGCGCGCGCGGTGATCTCGCGCCCGAGGATTGCGTCGCCCGCGATGCGCCCGTGGTACTTGCCCATGTGGGTCAGCGGCGCGCGGC
>SIRU01000049.1 GCA_004366385.1 Actinomycetota bacterium | reverse complement strand
CATCGCGCAGTCTCCGTGCGAGCGCTCCCCGCGACCGCGCCAGCTCGCGGCAGAAGGCTGCGCCGCCGCCGGGGGCGACCTGCGTCGAGCCGGTGGGCGAGCACGTCTCGATCTCCGCGCCGCGCCGGCGCGCCTCCTTGATCCAGAGGTCGACGATCGGCGCCCGCTCCACGACCGGGTCGTCGCCGACGACCATCACCAGCTCCGCGTCCGCGATCGCGGAGAGCGGGAGCCGGAACGCGTCGAGCGCGTCCGAGGTCGCCTCCGGGAGCACCGCCGAGTGCGCTCCCAGCCCGCCGCGCAGCAGCCGCCCGAGCGCGTACGCGAGCTCGTTCGTCTCGGAGCCGGAGAGCGCGGTCACGATCGAGCCCTCGGACTCGCGGAGCAGCTTCTCGGCTGCGTCGAGCGCGTCCGTCCACGTGATCTCCTCGAGCCCCTTGCGCCCGCGCCGGAGCGGCACGGTGACCCGGTCGTGCGCGCGCAGATGGGGATACGCGAAGCGCCCCTTGTCGCAGAGCCAGCCGCGGTCGACCTCGGGGTGGTTCCGGGAGAGCACACGCTTCACCTTCCCCTCGCGCACGGTCGCGGACGTGCTGCAGCCCACGGGGCAGGCGGTGCAGACGGTCGGCACGTTCACGATCTCCCACGGCCGCGCCTCGAAGCGGTACAGGCTCGACGTGAGCGCACCCACGGGGCAGAGCTCGATGACGTTCCCCGAGTAGACGGACGCGTACGGCTCGTCCTCGAAGGTCGCGATCTCGCTGCGCGCGCCGCGGTTCCGCGCGATCAGCAGCCCGTCCTCCGCGACCTCGTCCGAGAAGCGGGTGCAGCGGTAGCAGAGGATGCAGCGCTCGCGGTCGAGCGCGATCAGCGGCGAGATGGGGATCGGCTTGTCGAACGTCAGCTTCGGGAAGGTCATGCGTGTCGCGCCGGGGCCGTAGCGGAAGGTGAGGTCCTGGAGCGGGCACTCGCCGCCCTTGTCGCAGACCGGGCAGTCGAGCGGGTGGTTCACGAGGATGAACTCGAGCGTCGACTCCTGGCCGTCGGCCGCCTTCGCCGAGGTCGCCGCGGTGCGCACGACCATGCCCTCGGCAGCGGTCAGCGTGCAGCCGGCCTGGAGCTTCGGCATCCCCTCGATCTCGACGAGGCACATCCGGCAGGCGCCGACCGGAGGCCCGAGCCGCGGCTCGTAGCAGAAGACCGGGATCTCGATCCCCGCCGCGAGCGCAGCTTCGACGAGCCCCGTGCCCTTGGGGACGGTGACGGCCCGGTCGTCGACGGTCAGCGTCACGGTCTCCACCGCCGGAGCCCCCTCGACGACGGTCACGTCGTCACCGCCGCCTGCTCGAGCCCGTGGGCCGCGTGCTGGTCGACCGGGGCGAGGATCCCCTCGATCGAGCTCTCGCCGTGGAACGGGCACGCGCCTTCGGCCACGTGCGCCTCGAACTCGCTGCGGTACTTCCGCAGGTAGCTGGAGACCGGGTAGACGGCGAAGTCGCCGAGCGCGCACAGCGACTTGCCGAGCATGCGGTCGCAGACGTCGTCGAGGAGGTCGAGGTCGGTCGCCTCGCCCTCGCCCGTCTCGATCTTCGTGAGGAGCTGGACGAGCCAGCGCGTCCCCACGCGGCACGGCGTGCACTTCCCGCACGACTCGTGCATGTAGAACTGCGCCGCTCGGAGCGCGAGCTGCACCATGCAGCAGCGGTCGTCGACCACGATCAGCGCCGCGGAGCCGAAGAACGAGCCGGCAGCGCCGATCGAGTCGTAGTCCATCGGCGTGTCGATCTGGTCGGGCGTGAGGATCGGGACGGACGAGCCGCCGGGGATGACGCCCTTCAGCTCGCGCCCGCCCGCGACGCCGCCGGCGACGTCGTAGATCAGCTCGCGGATCGTCGTCCCGAGCGGGCGCTCGTAGTTGCCGGGATTCGCCACGTTCCCGGAGAGCGAGAAGACCGCCGTGCCGGGAGCGGACTCGGCGCCGATCTTCGAGAACTCGGCCGCGCCGAGCTCGATCACCTTCGGGACGAGCGCGATCGTGCTCACGTTGTTGATCTGGGTCGGCGCCCCGTAGAGGCCGTTCACGGGCGGGAACGGCGGTCGCGGCCGCGGCTGTCCCCGTTGCCCCTCGAGCGACTCCAGGAGCGCGGTCTCCTCGCCGCAGATGTATGCGCCGGCGCCGCGGTGGAGCACGATCGTGACCCCGCCCAGCAGCCCCGCCTTGCGCGCGTCGTCGAGCGCCGCGCGCAGGACCTCGAACTCGTGCGCGTACTCGCCGCGGACATAGATGAAGACGCTCTCCGACTCGATCCCGTGCGCCGTGATCAGGCAGCCCTCGATGAGCCGGTGCGGCGTGAAGCGCATGACGTCGCGGTCCTTGAACGCGCCCGGCTCGGACTCGTCCGCGTTCACGACGAGGTACGTCGGCTTCCCAGTGCCCCTCGCGAGGAGCGACGCCTTGCGGCCCATCGGGAACCCGGCGCCGCCGCGGCCGCGCAGGGTCGCGTTCGTGATCTCGTCCACGACCGCCTGCGGCTCCATCCCGCGGGCCTGCTCGAGCGCCGCGTAGCCGCCGACCGCGCGGTACTCGTCCAGCCGCGTGAGGTCGTGCTCCTCGGTGCCGGCTGTGAGGAGGACGGGATCACGCACCGCGCAGCCTCGCCACGATCTCGGGCACGTCCTCGGCGCGCACCGGCTCGTGGTAGACGTGGTCGACGACGACGACCGGCGCGCGGCCGCAGCCGCCGGCGCACTCGATCGCGCGCAGCGTGACCTCGCCGTCGTCGGTCGTCCCGCCGGGCCGCACGCCGAGCGCGTCCGCGAACGCGTCGAGCACCCGCTGCGCGCCGGCCAGCGCGCACGAGAGGTTCGTGCACACCTCGACCATGTGCGTCCCGATCGGCTCGAGGTGGTACATGTCGTAGAAGGACGCGATCGAATGGCAGTACGCGGGCGTCTCCTCGAGCGCGTCCGCGACCTCGCGGATCGCGTCCGGCGAGAGCCAGCCGTGCCGCCCCTGCGCGAGCCGGAGCGCGTCCATGACAGCCGAGCGCCGCGTCGGGTACTTCGCGCGTGCCTTCTGCACCTCGTCGTGGAACGTGGTCACCGGTCGGCGTCTCCCATGACGAAGTCGAGCGAGGCTGCGACGGCGACCATGTCTGCGACGAGCGAGCCCTGGACGGCCGTCGCCGTCGCCTGGAGCGCGGCGAAGCTGGGAGCGCGGAACTTCACGCGCCACGGCCGCGCGCCGCCGTCGGAGACGAGGTAGCACCCGGCCTCGCCGCGCGGCGACTCGATGACGACGTACACCTCGCCCTCGGGCACCCGGTAGCCCTCGGTGACGATCTTGAAGTGGTGGATCAGCGACTCCATCGACGTGTGGAGCTCGTGCCGCGGCGGGAGGACGACCTTGCGGTCGTCGGCGATCCACGGCTCCCCCTCCGTCTCGTCGATCCGGTCGAGGCACTGGCGGACGATGCGGACGGACTCCCGCATCTCGTCCATGTGCACCTTGTACCGGTCGTAGACGTCTCCGTTGAAGTAGACGGGCACGTCGAAGTCGACCTGGTCGTAGAACAGGTACGGCATGTTCTTGCGCAGGTCCCAGTCGACCCCCGAGCCGCGCAGCACCGGGCCGGACTGGCCGAGCGCGAGCGCGTCCTCGGCGGACAAGAGGCCGATGCCCTTCGTCCGCTCGAGCCAGATCGCCTGCCGGTCGAGGATCGCCTCGTACTCGTCGACCGACCTCGGCATCGACTCGCAGAGCTTCCGTGCCTCGGCGGTGAAGCCGGGCGGCACGTCCTCGGCGAGGCCGCCGACCTGCGTGTAGCGCGTGTGCAGTCTCGTCCCGCCGGCGAGCTCGAAGAGGTCGAGGACCTGGTCGCGGTCGTCGAACGCGTACCAGAACATCGAGATCGCGCCGACCTCGAGCGCGGAGGTCCCGAGCCAGACGAGGTGCGAGTGGATGCGGTTGAGCTCGGCGAGTGCCATGCGCGCCCAGGTCGCACGCCGCGGCACCTCGATCCCGAGCAGCTTCTCGATCGCGAGCACGTACTCGAGCTCGTTCGCTTGGAAGGAGAGGTAGTCGATCCGCGGCGCATACGTGATCGACTTCCACCACGACTTCGCCTCCATGTTCTTCTCGAAGCCGGTGTGGAGGTAGCCGAGGACGGCGCGGATCCCGGCCACGAGCTCCCCGTCCAGGTCGACGATCAGCCGCAGCACTCCGTGCGTGGACGGGTGGTTCGGCCCGAAGTTGACCGTGAGGATGTCCTCCAGGTTGTGCTTCTCGGGGTCGACGTCGAGGATCGTCGGGACGCGGGTGGGGATCCGGCTGCCGGCGTAGATCCGGCTGGAGGGCATGACGGCCACGTCAGTCCTCGTCCGAGAAGCGCACCGGCTCGCCGCCGAGCGGGTAGTCCTTGCGGAGCGGGTGGCCCTCCCAGTCGTCGTCCATGAGGATCCGCGCCAGGTTCGGATGGCCGTCGAAGCGGATGCCCATCAGGTCCCAGGCCTCCCGCTCGAACCAGTCGGCGGCGGGCCAGACGCCGATCACGCTCGGCACGCTCTCGCCGTCGTCGAGCCAGACCTGGGCACGCACGCGCGCCGGGTCGTCGGAAACGCGGAGCAGGTGGTACGAGACCGAGAAGCGCTTCGGCTTCGGCTCGGGGAGCCGCGCGAGGCCCGTCGTGCTCGGCAGGTTGAGGTCGCGGCCGTCCGCGGTGCCGACGTACCCGGCGACGCCGTCCTCGCCCCAGCCGAGGTAGTCAGCCGCCGCGATGTCGGAGAGGAAGTTGAAGCCGTGCGCGTCGCGGAGAGCGGTGCACGCCTCGACGATCCGGGCCGGGTCGACCACGAGCGTCGTCTCCGCGAGCGCCTCGCGCGTCTCGACGACGCCGGGCACGGCCGCGTACGTTGCCGTCACTCCGCGACCCCGCGGATCTCGTACGCGGGCGGCACGCCGGCCTTGATCTTCTCGTGCAGGCGGACGACGCCCTCGACGAGCGCCTCCGGACGTGGCGGGCAGCCGGGGACGTGGACGTCCACGGGCACGATCTTGTCCACGCCCTGGAGGATCGTGTAGTTGTTGAACATCCCGCCGGAGCTGGCGCAGGCGCCCATCGCGATCACCCACTTCGGCTCGAGCATCTGGTCGTACACCTGGCGCAGCGGGGCGGACATCTTGTGCGTCACGCGCCCGGAGACGATGAGCAGGTCGGCCTGGCGCGGAGACGACGAGAAGCGCTCCATCCCGAAGCGGGCGATGTCGTAGCGGGAGGAGACGATCGACATCATCTCGATCGCGCAGCAGGCGAGCCCGAACGTGTCCGGCCAGACGGAGCTCGACTGCGCCCACGCGACGGCCTTCTCGACCGTGGTGAGGAGCAGCGCGTCCTCGAGCTCCGCGACCTCACGTTCGAAGACGCCGGGGCCGCGGTCCGGCCAGAGCACGCGCTCGGACTGGAGCCCCGCCTGCGCGAGTGGCCGGTCGCTGACCTGCGGGAGGTCACGCTTCAGTTCCAGTCGAGCGCTCCCTTCTTCCAGTCGTACACGAGCGGGAGCACGAGCGCGGCGAGGAAGAACGCCGCCGCTCCGAGCGCGAACCAGCCGACGTCCCCCAGCACGACCGCGACCGGGTACAGGAAGACGATCTCGATGTCGAAGACGATGAACAGGATCGCGACGAGGTAGAACTGCACGGGGAAGCGCTGGGTCCCCGGAGCGCCCTCGGAGACCCCGGACTCGAACGGCAGCATGCGCTGCCGGGTGCGGGAGACGGGACGCCGCGGAAGAACGAACGAGAGCGCGATCATGGAAGCCGGGATCGCTGCCGCGAAGAGCGCGTAGATCAGGAACGGCAGCCAGTTGTCCAGCACGGGTGTCCCCCCCGCTGAGCCTCGTCGTCGGGTCCGGTGACGAAACCTAGCACCCCTGTTTCCGGCGCACGAAGGGGTATGGGTTTCCAGCTGGAATGACCGATACGAGTGTCACAAAGTGGGAGTCGGGGTCGCCCACCCACTCCGCTACCATGAGCCCGTGGCCACGATCGAGCAGCCCATCGAGACTCCCGGCGAGACCCTGATCTCGCTCACGCCCGTGGCGGCGGCGAAGGTGAAGGAGCTCCTCGCCGAGGAGGGCGACGAGACGCTCGTCCTGCGCGTCGCGATCCAGGGCGGCGGCTGCTCCGGGTTCCAGTACGGGCTCGGCTTCGACACCGTCGCCGAGGGCGACGTCCAGCTCGAGCTCGAGGGCGTGCCGGTGGTCGTCGACCCCTTCAGCGCCCCGTATCTACGCGGGACGGTGATCGACTTCCTGAACACGATCCAGGAGTCCGGGTTCAAGATCGAGAACCCGAACGCGGTCGCGTCCTGCGGCTGCGGTCACTCGTTCACGGTCGCCGAGGGCGAGGAGCCCGAGGCGGACGCCGGGCCGCCTTGCGGCTCCGGCTGCTCGCACTGACCAGGTGACCATAGGGGCGAGGCTCGCCTCGCCCGCCGAATACGATCGGCACCGTGACGCTGCGTGTCGCGATCGTCGGCTCGGGACCGGCCGCCTTCTACGCCGCGGCCGCGCTGCTCGCGAGCGAGGATCCGGCGGTCGAGGTGGACATGATCGAGCGCCTGCCGACGCCGTGGGGGCTCGTCCGGCTCGGCGTCGCGCCCGACCACCCGCAGCTGAAGACCGTCTCGCGCGCGTTCGAGAAGATTGCGCAGCGGCCCGGCTTCAGGTTCCTCGGAAACGTCGAGGTCGGCCGCCACGTCACGCACGACGAGCTCGCCGAGCGGTACGACGCCGTGGTCTACGCGGTGGGCTCGCAGACCGATCGGCGCCTCGGGATCCCCGGCGAGGATCTGGCGGGCTCGTGGGCCGCGACCGAGCTGGTCGCCTGGTACAACGGCCATCCCGACTTCCAGGATCTGGACTTCGACCTCTCGGTCGAGCGCGCGGTCGTCATCGGGAACGGGAACGTCGCGCTCGACGTCGCGCGGATGCTCGCCCTGACGCAGGAGGAGATCGCGCCGACGGACACGACCGATCAGGCGATCGAGGCGATCCTGGGCTCGGGGCTGCGCGAGATCGTCGTCCTCGGCCGCCGCGGGCCCGTGCAGGCTGCCTGGACGTCGACCGAGCTCGGCGAGATGGGCGAGCTCGAGGGGGCGGACGTTCTCCTCGACCCGGGCGAGCTCGAGCTCGACCCGGTGAGTGCGGCCGAGCTGGAGGCGAGCTCGAACGTCGTCAAGCGGAACGTGGAGATCCTGCGCGAGCTCGCGTCGCGCGAGCCCGAGGGGAAGCTGCGCGCGGTGCGGTTCCGGTTCCGCGTCTCTCCGGTCGCGATCCTGGGCGAGGAGCGGGTCGAGGGCGTCGAGATCGTGCGCAACCGGCTGGAGCCGGACGGCCGCGGGAGCGTGCGGGCGGTCGCGACCGAGGAGCGGGAGGTCGTCCCGTGCGGGATCGTGTTCCGCAGCGTCGGGTACCACGGCGTCCCGCTGCCGGGGGTGCCGTTCGACGAGCGGTCGGGGACGATCCCGAACGACGGCGGGCGCGTGCTCGGCGCGTCCGGCGCGGCGGTGGTAGGTGTCTACGTCGCGGGCTGGATCAAGCGCGGCCCGACCGGCGTCATCGGCACCAACAAGAAGGACGCCACCGAGACCGTCGAGCTCCTGCTCGACGACGCGCGAGGCGGGCGGCTCCCGGGTCGTTCGCTCGACGCGTCGCTCGACGACCTGCTGGCTGAGCGCGGCGTGGAGGTCGTGTCGTATGCGGGCTGGGAGGCGATCGACGCAGTCGAACGCGCCGCAGGCGAGCCGCTGGGCCGCCCCCGCGTGAAGCTCTGCACCTGGGACGAGCTCCTCGCGGCCGCCGCCCGTGGCGGGGGAGCCCCGGTGTCAGACACCGGATTCGGCTAGTCGAGAGACGGCATGTCGCGTTCGGCCGTGTCTCTTTGCTCGCCGGCGCTCGAGTCTCTCGAGGCGACGCGGGTTGCGCGCGACTCGCCCTGTGGAGAGATCGGCACACTCTCGGCGCGATCACCTCTTGACAGATGCGGTGTCTGACACCGGTCTTTATCTTTTGGTGCGCGGCTAGACTCGCGCCGTGAGCGAGACCGCGGAAGGCAGGGAGCTCTGGGGCGGGGAGACCCGCAAGGCCGTCGAGAACTTCCCCGTCTCCGGTGAGCCGATCCCGACTCCGGTCGCGCGCTGGCTCGGCCGGATCAAGGCCGCCGCCGCGCGCGTGAACGCCGAGCTCGGCCTCCTCGACCAGGAGCTCGCCGACCGCATCGCCGCCGCCGCCGACCGCGTCGCCGCGGGCGAGCTCGACGACCAGTTCCCGATCGACGTCTTCCAGACGGGCTCGGGGACGAGCTCGAACATGAACGCGAACGAGGTGATCGCCGCGCTCGCTGGCGAGGACGTCCACGCGAACGATCACGTGAACATGGGCCAGTCCTCGAACGACGTCTTCCCTTCCGCGGTTCACCTCGCCGGGCTCGGGGAGATCGCACACGACCTGCTCCCGTCCCTCGAGCGTCTCGCCGCCTCGCTCGAGCGAAAGGCTTTCGAGTTCGACGACGCCGTGAAGTCCGGTCGGACGCATCTGATGGACGCAGTCCCGGTCACGCTCGGCCAGGAGTTCGCCGGCTACGCGGCGCAGGTGCGCCAGGGGATCGCGCGTGTCGAGGACACGATGCCGCGCCTCGGCCAGATCCCGCTCGGCGGGACGGCGACCGGGACCGGCCTGAACACGCACCCCGAGTTCGCAGCCCGCGTCCGCGACCACCTCTCGCGCGACACGGGCCTCACGATCTCGGCCCCCGTCGACCACTTCGAGGCGCAGGCGGCGCGCGACGGCCTCGTCGAGGCCTCCGGCGCGCTCAAGGTCGTCGCCGTCTCGCTGACGAAGATCGCGAACGACCTCCGGCTCATGGGCTCGGGGCCCCGTGCCGGCCTCGCGGAGATCTACCTCCCCGAGCTCCAGAAGGGCAGCTCGATCATGCCGGGGAAGGTGAACCCGGTGATCCCCGAGGTCGTGACGCAGGTGTCGGCGCAGGTGATCGGGAACGACGCTGCGATCACTGTGGGCGGCCTTCAGGGCCACTTCGAGCTGAACGTCTTCATCCCGCTGATGGCCCGGAACCTGCTCGACTCGATCCGCCTCCTCGCCGCCGCGAGCCGCCTCCTCGCCGAGAAGTGCGTCGACGGGATCGAGGCGAACCGGGAGCAGCTCGAGCGCTATGCAGAGCTGACGCTCTCGGCTGCGACGGCGCTCAACCCGCATATCGGGTACGACAAGGCGGCGGAGATCGTCGCGGAGGCCGCCGCCTCCGGCAGGTCGCTGCGCGACGTCGCGCGCGACGCCGGTGTCGACGAAGCGATCCTCGACGAGGCGCTCGACTACCGCGCGATGGCGAAGCCGCACGGATAGGGCGCGGGCAGAGCGAGACATAGAGCTGGTCGGCCGCGCTCGCAACGACTCGGAGACCGGCTTCCGGCGGGAGGGGCCGCCGCAGCGGTCCCTCCCGCCGGGCTCCCCCGCTCCTGTTCAGCGAATCGACGGCGAATCTTAGGAGAGGTGCGACGGAGGTGCGGTCTCGCGCACGGCCGGCCCGGGCTCGCTGGAGCCGAGGAGCATCACGAAGACCACGTGCCGCACTGCTGCCCTCCCTCGTCCCCTCGTAGCTCGCCGTAACTCTTCCACGCCGCGAAGTGGATTTCAAGTGTTACGCGCGACGTCTCACGCGGTCGCCTAGGAGCCTGGTTCGAAGCCCGGCGCCGCAGGTCCTGGCGAACATGCCCCAACGAGCGAGAAACGCGCGTTCTCCTAACACGACGCTCACAGGCTCGGCGCTACGGTGACCCGAACCTCGTGCCGCCGAGATCCGCATGAGGCGGGCCGGCTCGACAGAGGGGGGATTCATGAGACGCATCGTTGCCGTTGCCGTTGCCATTGCCTTGTGCGCCTTCGCGGCGCTCGGCGTGCCGTCCGCGCTCGGGGCGGAGCGCATGTGGATCGGGTTCCACGACGACCCGAGCTTCCGCTGGGCGCGCGACAGCACGAGCCGCATCGAGTCGTCGGCGACCACCGGCGCGAATGTCATGCGACTGCTCGTCCACTGGGATCAGACGGCTCCACAGCGGCCGGCGAAGCCTGCCGACCCGTTCGACGCCGCCTACAGGCTCGACGATCTCGACGCGGCGATCCGGGCCGCACAGCGGGCTGACCTCGAGGTGCTGCTCACGCTGTACGGGACGCCGCGCTGGGCGAACGGCGGGCGCGGGCCGAACGTGATGCCGAGGCGCGTGGCGGACTTCCGCTGGTTCTCGCAGGCGATCGCGTCCCGGTACTCCGGCCGCCACGAGGGCTATCCGCACGTCCGCTTCTGGTCGGTCTGGAACGAGCCGAACCTCCAGCGCTTCCTCTCGCCGCAGTTCGACCGCCGCGGCAAGCCGCTCGCGCCGAAGAACTACGCGGTGCTCTACGCAGCCGCGCACGCGGGGATCAAGACCGGGAGCCCGGACGCGCTCGTCGCGATCGGCGAGACGTCGCCTCGCGGGTCCGACAATCCCAAGGGCAGCCGCGCGATCCACTCGCCGGGCAAGTTCGCCGAGCTCGTCGCGAAGGCGAACCCGCGCCTGAAGTTCGACGCGTGGGCGCACCATCCGTACCCGTCCGTGCCGAGCCTGCGGCCATCGCAGAAGGTGCGCTGGCCGAACGTGTCCCTGGCCTCGCTGCCGCTCTTTCACAAGAACCTGAAGAAGTGGTTCAAGCGGAGCAACGTCTCGATCTGGGTGACCGAGTACGCGCACCAGACGAAGCCGCAGGAGCGGTTCGGCGTCACGTACGCGAAGCAGGCGGAGTACGTCCGGCAGGCGATCGCGATTGCGAAGAAGCAGCCGTTCGTGACGATGTTCGTGTGGTTCGTCTACCGCGACGACCCGGGCCAGGAGTGGGACTCCGGCCTCTACACGCAGGCCGGCGCCGCGAAGGGGGCGTCGCCGGTGAGGTTCGCGGGGGCCGCACGTCCGGTGGACGCTCGCAACGCAGTCGCCCGCTTCCCGCGCGGCGCGACGAGCCCGCGGGTGACGGTGCACGCGAGGCGCTACTGCGGTCTCGAGACGGCGCCCACGACGATCGCGGTGAAGTGGCAGGTGTCGCTGGCCGGGAGGGTCGTCGGGACGGGCGAGGTCACGGCCGGCCTCCGGCCCGACTGCACGCTCAAGCTCCGCCTGCCGGGCGTGACGGTCGCGAAGGGCAAGTCCTACGCCGCGCGCTTCGACCTGGACGACCTCGACGGCACTCGGGTCACCCGCCAGCTCACGCTCCGCGGCGCGTGAGAAGCAGGGCGCGGCTAGCCTCGCCTGTCAGTCAGTACGCGACCGCGCCGCGGCCCGTCTCGGCGGCGTGGCGCTGCTCGTCCGCGCGGTAGGACGAGCGCACGAGCGGGCCGGAGAACACCGAGCCGAACCCGAGCGCCTCGCCCTGCTCGCGGAACCAGCGGAACTCGTCCGGGTGCACCCAGCGGTCGATCGGCGCGTGCTTCGGCGACGGTTGGAGGTACTGCCCGATCGTGACGACGTCGACGCCGTGGGCGCGGAGGTCGCGCATCGTGTCCACGACCTCGTCGTTCGTCTCCCCGAGCCCGACGATGATCCCGGACTTCGTCAGGACGCGGTAGCCCGCGAGCTCCTTGACCCGCCGCAGGAGCCACAGCGCCTTGTCGTAACTCGCCTTCGCGCCGCGCATGCGCGCGTGCAGCCTGCGCACGGTCTCGATGTTGTGCCCGAAGACGTCGGGCCGCGCGTCGAGCACGGTCGCGAGCGACTCCTCCTCGACGCCGAGGAAGTCGGGCGTGAGGATCTCGACCGTCGCGCCCGGGAGTTTCCGCTGGAGCGCGCGGATGGTCGCCGCGTAGTGCCCGGCGCCGCGGTCGGGGACGTCGTCGCGGTCGACCGAGGTGACGACGACGTGCGAGAGCCCCATCTGCGCCGCCGCCTGCGCGAGGCGGAGCGGCTCGAGCGGGTCCGGCGGCGACTCCGGCCTGCCGGAGTGGACGTAGCAGTAGCGGCACGCGCGGGTGCAGGTGTCGCCGAGGATCTGGAACGTCGCCGTCCCGCGCCCCCAGCACTCGCCGATGTTCGGGCAGCGGGCCTCCTCGCAGATCGTCACCAGGTGTCCCTCGCGCATGAGGCCCTTCACCTCGGAGTAGCGCGAGTTGGCGCTCGGCGCCCGTACCTTCATCCACTCCGGGCGACGGGGGCGCTCGGCCACGGGGAGCGACCTCTGCATCGCGACTAGTCTAGAGACGGTGGTTCCGGAGGCCCCTCTCGAACGGAACGAGGCCGGCGGGCTGTATCCGGCCGGCGAGGGCTGGTTCGTCGTCAACGCGCGCGACGCGCAGTGGTTCGACAGCGTCGAGCTCGGGCTGTACGCGCCGTTCGAGGGCGAGCACGCGAGCTTCGAGCAGCTCGGGTTGAACCTGTCGATCCTGCGGCCGGGCGAGCCGGCGTGCATGTACCACCGCGAGGAGGCGCAGGAGGGGTTCCTGCTCCTCTCCGGCGAGGCCCTGCTCGTGATCGAGGGCGAGGAACGGAAGCTTCGGCGGTGGGACTTCGTCCACTGCCCACCGTGGACGGACCACGTCGTGATCGGAGCGGACGACGCGCCGTGCGTGCTGCTCGCCGTCGGTGCCCGGAAGAAGGGTCGAGGCCTCGTCTACCCCGTGAACGAGACGGCGTCGAGGCACGGCGCGAGTGTGGAGGAGGAGACGAGCGTGCCCGCCGAGGCGTACGCGCGCTTCTCCGAGCCGAAGCCGAGGCCGCTTCCGGGCGACGTGCTGCCCTGAGCGAGGCGCTGGAGGCGACGCGTCTCGGCACCCGCCGAGGAGCGGCCTAGCATTGCTCACGTGCACGAGACCCGCCGGACGTCCTCGGCGCGTGCGACCCGAGCCGCGCCGACCGAGAGCCCGCTCGACGACTGGCTCGGCGAGGTCTCGGACGACGACTGGAGCGAGCAGGGGACGGAGCGGGCCGCACGGGGACGCGCCACGCCTGCCGACGAGGAGCTGCCGGGACCTGCCGGCGAGCTCCGGCCAGACTCCGGATCTGCTCGACCCCCGCGGGCCCGACCGGTCGCAGCCGTCGAGGCGCGCCGTGCCGTCGTCGAACGGCGGCGTCTCGTTGCGGGGATCGCGCTGGCGGTGCTGCTCGGGGTGGGGATCGCGACGCCGATCGTGCTCCTGAGCGGCGGCGAGCAGGCGACCGTCACACAACAGACGACCACGACGACCGCGACGACGGACACCAGCCCCGAGACGACGCCGGCCACGACCCCGACCACCCCGACGCAGCCGACGGACACGACGCCGCCGCCCGCCGCGTTCACGCTCCCCGAGGGCGTCAAGCTCCAGCGCGAGGGCGAGAACGATCCCGCGCTGGTCAGCCAGCTCCAGGAGGCCCTGGTCGAGGCCGGGTTCGACGCCGGCCCGGCCGACGGGACGTTCGGCGAGCAGACGGAGGCCGCGGTCGTCGCGTTCCAGCAGGCGAACGGGCTCTCCGTGGACGGCAGGGTCGGTCCCGAGACCGCCGCGGCGCTGAACCAGGCTCTCGCGAGCGGCTGACGCTCAGTCGAAGCGCTCGATCATGAGCGTGCTCATCGTCGAGCCCTCGGTCCACAGGCCGTGGACGACGCCCTTCGGCCAGCGCACCTGCTCGCCCTCGCGCAGCCGCGACGTCTCGTCGCCGACGGAGGTGAACCCCTCGCCATCGATGCAGACGACGATCGCGTCGCGCTCGCCCGCGTGCGGGTCGATGGTCGCGTGCTCGGCGAAGCGGAGCTGCGCGACGAAGAACGTCTCCTCGCGCACGAGGACGCGGCCGGTCACACCGACGACGCCCTCGCCGGGCAGCGGGTCCCAGCCGAGCCGCGGAAACGGACGGATGTCGAGCGTCACGACGAGCTCGACGCGGGCGCGCGCTTCTTCCAGAACGTGAGCCAGTTGCCGAACGGGTCCTCGACCGTGAACTCGGTCTGCCCCCACGGGCGATCCGCGAGCGGGTCGACGATCGAGGCATCGGCCTCTCGGAGCGAGCGATACAGCTCCTCCAGGTCATCTGCCTCCATGTACAGCGCGTGCGGGGCGACGGATCCGAGGCGCTCGCGGATCGCGGCGTTGTAGGCGTCCCCGTAGAAGTCCGCCGCGGTCTCGAGCATCAGCCGCGCGTCGTCGCGGACGATGCTGACGTTCGCCTGCTGCGCGTCGCCTTCCGCGGCGAACCCGAGCCGGCCCACGTAGAAGTCGAGCGCTGCGCCCAGGTCCGCGACGCGGATCGAGGGGATGACGCCCCAGCCGCTCATCGCAACGCCAGCGAGGCGTGAATCGACTGGGGCCAGAGGCCCGCGCCGTCGTCCGCGGGCAGCTCCTCGAACTCGAGCTCGAAGACCTCCGCGAGCGCCTCGATCGCCGCGGGCCGCACGTCGTCGACCGAGAGCGGCCGCTCGAGCTCGTGTGCCATGGTCGTGAACGCTGCGTCGTCGAGCCCGCAGGCGGTGATCCACTCCGTGAACGGCGCGGGGTCGAGATCGACGTTCAGTGCGTACCCGTGCGTCGTCACCCAGCGCGAGACGTGGACGCCGATGGACGCGATCTTCCTGGGGCCCTCACCCGCGCCCGGCGGCATCCACACACCGGTCAGGCCCTCGTAGCGCGTGCTCTCGAGCTCGAAGTCGGCGAGCGTGCGGATGAGCGCCTCCTCGAGGTCGCGCACGTAGCGCTTGACGTCCTTCCCGTGGTTCTCGAGGTCGAGGATCGGGTAGCAGACGAGCTGGCCCGGGCCGTGGAAGGTCGACTTGCCCCCGCGGTCGGTCTCGGCGATCTCGACCTCCGCGCCCTCGGGGACGTGGAGCTCGCGGTTCGTCTCCGTCCGCCGGCCGATCGTGATCACCGGCGGGTGCTCGAGGAAGACGACCGTCTCGGGGATCGCGCCCTGCGAGACCGCGCCGGCGAGCGTGCGCTGAAGGTCGAACGCCTCGCCGTAGGGGACGAGCCCGAGGCTCAGGAGGTACGCGCCGCGGCTCATGGGCTCAAGGGTACTCGCGCTTCTCGGGCGCGAGGCCGCCGCCCTCGAGCAGCTCTTTCGCCGCATCGAGGTCTGCCGCACGGACGAGGATCTCCCGCGAGCCCCCGGGCGCCCAGCCGTCCAGCGAGCCGGCCGCGAAGTCGGTCGGACGCTGCATCGACGGGATCCCCTCGGTCTCGAGCAGGCCGCGAATGGCTTCCGCCTCCGGCTCGCTCCCGGCGATCGTCAGCCGCACGAGCTCGTCCCTCACCGCGGCCGTCCGGTGCTGCGGTCGCCTTCCGGGCACGCCGCCGTGGAGGTCCAGGCACCGATCGCCCCCTCCGCGTCCTCGTACCCGGGGAACGGCACGCCGCGCTGCGTCACGGCCAGCGCACCTCGTACCGCTCTGCGCCGTCGTCCGGGAGCATCTCCCACGGCGCCAGCGAGCGGACGTACGTGTGCGCCTCTATCGGCCCCTCGAACGGCTGGTCGAGCGTCGGCAGGCGCACGCTCGTGAACTCGCTCTCCGGCCAGCCGCCGCCGAAGAGGTTCGTCCCGCAGCGCGCGCAGAAGCTCTTCTTCGTGCCCTCGGCCGGCTCGTACGTCGTGATCAGCTCGCTGCCCTCGAGGATCCGGATGTCCTCCGTTCGCGCCCTGCCGCTGACGGTGCCGCCGCCGCCGGAGATCCTCTTGCAGCTCGTGCAGTGGCAGTTGGTCACGCGCAGGAAGGGAACCTCGACTGCGAACCGGACGGCTCCGCACCAGCAGGTGCCAGTCAGCTTGGCCATGCGCCTAGCTTAGAGCGACCGGTCCGTCGGCAGGGCGGGGTCGACGCAAGCACCCCATGGGCTTCCCTCGTACGCAATTTGCGGAAGTCGAGAGGGGCACCCCGGCCCACCACCCACTGCGAGCATAACGAGGAAGTCCGAACGCGTGGGACGCGGAACCGTGACAAGTGTGCGTCAATGCGCCGCGTGCTCAGTACGCGGCTTCGTCCCAGCTCTCGAGCCGGGCCCTGAGGTCGCGGAGGTACATTCCCGCGTACGCGCCGTCGACGAGGCGGTGGTCGTACGTCAGTGTCAGGTTCATCAGCGGCCGGATCGCGATCACGTCGTTTCCGAGCTCGTCCTGCACGACCCACGGCCGCTTGACGAGCGCGTACGTGCCGAGGATCGCCGACTGCGGCTGGTTGATGATCGGCGTCCCGTGGAAGGTGCCGAAGCTGCCGGGGTTCGTGATCGTGAACGTGCCGCCCTGGACGTCGTCGGGCAACAGCTTCTTCGTCCGCGCGCGCTCGGCGAGGTCGGCGATCGCCCGGGCGGTGCCCTGGAGGTTGAGGTCCTGCGCGTTCCGGATCACGGGGACGATGAGTCCCTTGCCCTCCTCGAGCGCGACAGCGATGCCGAGGTTCACGTTCGGCCGCGTGACGACGCTCTGGCCGCGGATCTCGCCGTTGATCCACGGGTACTCGGCGAGCGTGTCGACCGCGGCGCGGGCGATGAACGCGAGGTACGTGAGGTTGACCCCCTGCTTCGCGTACTCCGGCTTCAGCTTCTGGCGGAGCGCGACGACGCGGGCGAAGTCGACCTCGATCGCGCTCGTGACGTGCGCACCGGTGTCGAGCGAGCGGCGCATGTGCTCCATGACGCCGCGCCGCATCGCGGTCATCGGCTCCAGCTGCTCGCCGGGTGCGAGCTCGGGCTCCGACGCCGGCGCAGGAGCCGCGGGCGAAGGAGGCGCGGCTGCCGCCGGGGCGGGAGCGGGCGCCGCCGGGGCGGCCGGCGCCTCGGCAGGCGGCGCTTCCGCGGGCGCCGGAGCAGGCTCGGCTGCGGGCTGCGCGCCGGACTCGATGAACGCGAGGATGTCCTTCTTCGTCACGCGCCCGCCCGCGCCTGTGCCGGGCACCGACGAGGGGTCGACGCCGTGCTCGGCCGCGATCCGCGCGACGACCGGGGACACGAAGGTCTTGCCGTTCCCGCTCGCCGCTGCCGGCTCCGGGGCGGGCGCTGCGGGAGCGGCAGGAGTGGGCGCGGGCTCCGCGGGAGGGACTGGCGCGGGCTCGGCGGCGGCAGGCGCTGGCGCCTCGGCCGGCGTCTCGGTCGGAGCCGTGGCACCCTCCCCGATGTACGCGAGCACCGTCCCGACCTCCACCGTCTCGCCCTCCTGGACGACGATCTGCTGGAGGGTGCCCTCGGCCGGGCTCGGGACCTCGGTGTCGACCTTGTCGGTCGAGATCTCGAGCAGCGGCTCGTCGCGGGCGACCTGCTCGCCCGGCTGCTTGAGCCACTTCGTGATCGTGCCCTCGGAGACGGACACGCCCATCTGCGGCATCACGACCTCGGTCTGGGTTCCTGTGCTCACGTCTCCTCCGGCTCTCTCGGGGCGAGGCTTGCCTCGCCCTAGTACGCCACCAACTCCTCGAGGGCCTGCAGCACGTCCTCGGCCTGCGGGATGAACGCCTTCTCGAGCGGCGGCGAGAACGGGACAGGCGTGTCCGGCGCAGCCACCCGCATGACCGGCGCGTCCAGATCCTCGAACGCCTCCTCCGCGATCGTCGCCGCGATCTCGCCCCCGAAACCGCCGGTGCGCGTGTCCTCGTGCAGGACCAGCACCTTCGACGTGCGGCGCACGCTCTCGAGCACCTTCTCCCGGTCCCACGGGATGAGCGTCCGCAGGTCGAGCACCTCGACCTCGGTGCCCTCCTTCGCGAGCTCGTCCGCCGCATCGGTGGCCGTGTGCACCATTGCGCCCCAGGTCACGACGACCGCGTCTTCGCCCTCGCGGTGCACGTTCGCCTGGCCGAAGGGGACGGTGTAGCGCTCCTCCGGCACCTCGCCCTTGATGCGGCGGTAGAGGTGCTTGTGCTCGAAGTAGAGGACCGGGTTCGGGTCCTCGATCGCGCTCGCGAGTAGCCCCTTCGCGTCGTGCGGCGTCGCCGGGCACACGATCTTGAGCCCGGGGATGTGCGCGAACGAGCTCTCCGGGTTCTGCGAGTGGAACGGCCCGCCCGAGAAGCCGCCGCCGGACGGAAGCCGCACGACGATCGGCACGGGCGTCCGCCCGCGGAAGAACTGCTTGGCGGCAACGGTGACGAGGTGATCCCACGCGCAGGAGATGAAGTCCGCGAACTGCATCTCCGCGACCGGCCGCATCCCCATCAGTGCCGCGCCCGTCGCCCCCCCGACGATCGCCGTCTCCGAGAGCGGCGTGTCGATCACGCGCCACGGACCGAACTCCTCCTGGAACCCGAGCGACACCTTGAACGCGCCGCCGTACACACCCACGTCCTCGCCCATGAGGAAGACGCGCTGGTCGCGCCGCATCTCCTGGCGGAGCCCGTCCGAGATCGCCTGGATGTAGGTCAGCTCGGGCATCACTTGTGGTGCGGCGTGTCGAGGTCCTCCGGTGCCGCGTACACGCCCGCCTCGA
Source organism: Actinomycetota bacterium (assembly GCA_004366385.1). Lineage (GTDB taxonomy): Bacteria > Actinomycetota > Thermoleophilia > Gaiellales > Gaiellaceae > GMQP-bins7. The sequence continues at coordinate 3,215 of SIRU01000049.1, read as the reverse complement.
GGCCCGCCGGGTCGGGGAGCGGCGACTCGTCCGCCTGCTCCAGCGCCGAGTTGAGAGTGCGCTTCACGGAGGAGGCGATCTCGTCGTCCTCCTCGTCGGTCAGCTCGGCGTGGTCGCGGAGCCACGAGCGGAAGCGCTCGATCGGGTCCTGCGCCGCCCACTGCTCGAACATCTCCTTCGGGACGTAGAACGCGTCGTCGTGCACCGCGTGGCCCTCCATGCGGAGGGTCAAGCACTCGAGCAGCGTCGGTCCGCCGCCCTCACGCGCCTTCTCGATTGCGCGCTTCGCCTCGCGGTAGACCGCGAGCACGTCCGTCCCGTCGACGACGACGCCGTCGAAGCCGTACGCGGCGGCGCGGTCGGCGATGTGCTCGACCGGGAACGAGAGGTACGTCGGCGTCGAGTACGCCCACTGGTTGTTGTCGCAGACGAACACGATCGGAAGCTGCCGCACGCCGGCCATGTTCATCGCCTCGTGCGCGTCGCCGCGCGCGGCGGCGCCCTCGCCGAACCAGCCGAGCGCCACGCGCTTCTCGTTGCGGATCTTGAACGCGAGCGCCATTCCGGTCGCGACCGGGAGCATCGCGGGCAGGTGACTCACCATCGGGTGCAGCCCGAGCTCCGGCATCGCCATGTGCACGTTCCCGTCGCGGCCGCGCGTGGGGCCGCCCTCGCGGCCCATGTACTGCGCGAAGATCCGCCACGGATCGACACCGCGCGTGATGTGGACGCCCATGTCGCGATGGAGCGGCGTGCCGACGTCGTTCGGCCCCATCGCCGAGCCCACGCCCACGGCGGCGGCCTCGTTCCCGCGGCCCGTGTAGAACGAGCCCGGGATCTTGCCCTGCTTGTAGAGGATGTGGCCGCGCTCCTCGATCCCCCGCGTGATCAGCATCGCGCGGTACATCCCGAGGAGGTCCTCGCGGTCGAGGCCGGCCTCCTTCACCTCCTGGAGCGAGCCAACGGGCTCGGCTTCACGCACTGCCATTCGGGTTCTCTCCAAGTCCTCGCCGGGTCGCGGCTCACTCTATCGACTGCGTCCGCCGGTTCGAGGTGGGGCCAGCCACAGCTCGATACTCGTGCTGGCGTCATGGCGGCGGCTGCCCGCTGCTCGTAGCGTGTGGGCATGAACGTCGGTGTCCTCCTGCTTCGGCCCGTTCGCGCAGCGACGTGGCGCGAGCTCGCCTACCTGCTCCTCGGCTTCGTCGCGAGCATCGTGACCTTCGCGGCTCTCGTGACCCTGCTGTCGCTCGGCGTCTCGCTGCTCGTCGTCTTCGTCGGGCTCCCGATCCTCCTTGCGACGGCCCACGTGAACCGCTGGCTCGCCGACCTGGAGCGGCAGCGAGCCGGCTTCCTGCTCCGTGAGCGGATCGGCGGGAGCTATCGCGACGCATCCGGGCGCGGCTTCTGGCATCGCCTGCGGGTCGTCGCGACCGACCCGCAGACCTGGAAGGACTTCGCGTGGCTCCTGCTCCTCACGCTGATCGGGTTCGCGTTCGGCCTCGCCGCCGTCGTCCTGTGGGCGAACTCGCTCGGGCTCCTCTCCGTCCCGCTCTGGTGGTGGATCCCGCCCGAGTCGGCCTTGCCCGACGTGACGGTCGGGAGTCGCACGTGGTCGGTCGACGGCTGGCCGTCGGCGCTGCTCTTCGGAGCGGCGGGGCTCGTCGCGACCGTTCTGACGGCGTGGATCTGCGCCGCGCTCGCGCACGGCCAGGCGCTCCTCGCCCGTCTCCTGCTCGCGCCCGGGCTGCAGAGCCGGGTCGAGCAGCTCGAGCGCACGCGCAGTGGGGCGATCGTCGCGCAGCAGGACGAGCTCGAGCGCATCGAGCGCGACCTCCACGACGGCGCGCAGGCGCGACTGGTCGCGCTCGCCATGGACCTCGGCCTCGCGCGCGAGAAGCTCGACGGAGACCCCGAAGCCGCAGCCGAGCTCGTGGAGTCCGCGCACGAGGAGGCGAAGACCGCGCTCGTCGAGCTGCGCGAGCTCGTTCGCGGCGTGCACCCGGTCGTGCTCACCGACCGGGGCCTCGACGCCGCGCTCTCCGCGCTCGCGGCGCGTGCTCCCGTTCCGGTGTCGCTCGACGTCCACCCCGGCGGCCGGCTCACGCGCGAGCTCGAGGTCGCCGCGTACTTCGTCGTGGCCGAGTCGCTCGCGAACGTGGGCAAGCACGCGAACGCCGAGCACGCCTGGGTGCGCGTGGCGCGGCGCGGGGATCAGCTCGAGATCGAGGTGCGGGACGACGGGCGTGGCGGCGCGAGCGTTGCGTCCGGGGGCGGCCTGGCCGGCCTCGCGCGCCGCGTCGAGGCGCTCGACGGCTCGCTCACAGTGGAGAGCACGGCGGGCGCCGGCTCGATCGTGCGTGCGGAGATCCCGTGCGGGTCGTGATCGCCGAGGATCTCGCGCTCCTCCGGGACGGGCTCTCGCGGCTCCTCGCCGACGGCGGCTTCGACGTCGTCGCCGCGGTGGAGGACGGATCGTCGCTCGTCCGCGCCGTCGTCACGGAGAAGCCCGACGTGGCCGTCGTGGACGTCCGGCTGCCTCCGACGTTCCGCGACGAGGGCCTCCGCGCGGCGCTCGAGGCGCGACGGCGCCTCCCCGAGCTCGCGGTGCTCGTCCTCTCGCAGTACGTCGAGCAGACGTACGCCGCGGAGCTCCTCGCCGACGGGCGAGGCGCCGTGGGCTACCTGCTCAAGGAGCGGGTCGCCGACCCGCGGGACTTCGTCGAGGCGGTGCGCCGGGTCGCTGAGGGCGGCACCGCGCTCGACCCGGAGGTCGTCCGACAGCTCGTCGCGAGGCGCGGGCCGCTCGCGGAGCTGACCCCCCGCGAGCGGGAGGTGCTCGCCCTCATGGCCGAGGGTCGCTCCAATGCGGGGATCGCGGCGGCGCTCGTCGTCTCGGAGAGCGCGGTCGAGAAGCACATCGGCCGCATCTTCGACAAGCTCGGGCTCCCAGGGTCCGGTCCGGGCCACCGCCGCGTGCTGGCGGTGCTCGCGTACCTACGCGAGTCCGGGCCGACCATCTAGGCTCGACTCGTGGCGCGGCCGAGGCGGAACTGGATCCAGGAGGAACGGCGAAAGACACTCGGCGACTGGGTGTCGCGCGGGGGAGCCCATGGTTCCCCCGCGGGCCCCCTCCTTCGTCGCAGGGCAGGGGACGAGCCGGGTGTGGCCTCCGCCGGAGTGAATCCGGCTGCGTCCCTCGGCGCTTCGCGCAT